>NZ_MUJY01000051.1 GCF_002286785.1 Pseudomonas sp. PIC25
CGAAGTCATGAGTGAGGTGATGCAGAAAGCTATGGCTATGCAGCATGATGCTCCCGCTTCAATTCAATAACCCTGTTGCACTCAGCTCCTGCAACCACCGCCTTTATATATAAGGGGTTTGGCGTTTTGCTTTCTCGCGATATCGAAAAATATCATTTGGCCATGAAAGAAAGGGCTGGACATTCCGAAATAGTGGCATTTGGGCGATATGCCACTAATTGGTGATTGTTGGGCCACTATTGCGTGTAGGATTTTTCCGACATGCGGAGCGGCGCTCTTGTCAGGAATGGACGAATAGGCGTTTCGGTGAGGTCAGGACGATCGGAAATCCAGGGGAGGCGCGGTGGCATTGCACCACCGCAGGCTGAAGGCGGGCTCAGTCGTTCGGTGTGTCGCGCAGGAAAACCAGCTTGTCCGGTGCGGAATGTTCGGCGGAGTAGGAGTAGCCCTGGGAGTCGAAGCCCTTGAGGGCCTCAGGGTCGCGCAGACGTTCCTTGATCACGAAGCGAGCCATCAGGCCGCGCGCTTTCTTGGCGTAGAAGCTGATGATTTTGTACTGGCCGTTCTTCAGGTCCCGAAATTCGGTGTCGATGATCCGAGCGTTCAGCGCCTTGCGTTTGACCGCGCCGAAATACTCGTTGGAGGCCAGGTTCAGAAGGACGTCGTCGCCTTGCGCCGCGAGGGCCTCGTTCAGCCAGCCGCTGATGCGTTCGCCCCAGAAGGCGTAGAGGTCCTGGCCACGACGGTTGGCCAGCTTGGTGCCCATTTCCAGCCGGTAAGGCTGCATCAGGTCCAGCGGGCGCAGCACGCCATACAGGCCGGAGAGCATGCGCAGGTGATCCTGGGCGAAGTCGAAGTCGGCCTCGCTGAAATCCTCGGCATTCAGCCCGGTATAGACGTCTCCCTTGAAGGCAAGCAGCGCCTGCTTGGCGTTCTCCGGCGTGAAGTCGGGCGTCCAGCTGCCATAGCGGGCGGCGTTGAGCCCGGCGAGCTTGTCGGACAGATGCATGAGTTCGCCGATTTCGGCCGGAGCCATCCGGCGCAACTGGGCGATCAGTTCCTGGGCGTGATCCAGGTGTTGGGGTTGGGTGAAGCGGGAAGTGACCGGCGGGGTCTCGTAATCGAGGGTCTTGGCCGGAGAAATCACCATCAGCATGTATGGTCTCCTGTCAGCGTGCGGCGATTCTAGGGCCCCAGCGGTCCAGGCTCCAGCTATCGAGGCAATCGATTTTCCCTTTGAAGGTGCCGGGTGATCGGATGAGTGCAGCCTTGCATCGAGATGGGCAGGCGAGGAAGCGGTTGACCCTGGGGCCGCCCCGGGGTTTTAGTCTGCTCAGGTCTGCACTTTGGAAGAAGGACGTAACATGAATTCCTGTGATCATTCGCGCTGGGAGCCCTCTCACGATTACCGCCCCCTGGAGCACGGTAGCGAGCGGCAGGCCTGGCGTGTCATGGCACTGACCGGCGTGACCATGCTGGTGGAAATCGCCGCCGGCCACTGGTTCAACTCCATGGCGCTGCTCGCCGACGGTTGGCACATGGCCTCGCACATGGTCGCTATCGGTCTCACCGCGCTCGCCTATCTGCTCGCCCGTCGCTACGCACGGGACCGCCGCTTCGCCTTCGGCACCTGGAAGATCGAGATCCTGGCCGGCTTCGCCAGCGCCTTGCTGTTGGTGGTGGTCGCGGTGCTGATGCTGTTCGAGTCGTTCTGGCGGTTGTGGGAGCCGGTGCGGATCAGCTTCGACCAGGCGCTCTGGGTGGCATCCATCGGCCTGGTGGTGAATCTGTTGTCGGCCTGGTTGCTGCGTGACCAGCCGCATTCTCACAGCCACACTGGCGCCGATCACGATCACGATCACGATCACGATCACGATCACGATCACGATCACGATCACGATCACGATCACGATCACGGACATGGACATGCTCACGGTGGACGCGACCTCAACCGGCATGCGGCCTTCCTCCATGTGCTGGCCGATGCGCTGACATCGGTGGCCGCCATCCTCGCCCTGCTGGGCGGCAAGCTGTTCGGCTGGGATTGGCTGGACCCGGCCATGGGTGTGGTCGGTGCCGTGGTGATCGGTATATGGGCCAAGGGCCTGCTGGTAGAGACCGGCAAGGTGCTGCTCGATCGCGAGATGGATCACCCGCTGGTGGATCGGGTTCGCAGGGTTCTGGAGGACGAGCCGGACACTGAGATCGCCGATCTGCACCTGTGGCGTGTCGGGCGCGCGCAATATGCCTGCATCCTTTCCCTGGTGACCCACGACGACGTTTCGGCGGATCGCTACAAATCGCGCCTGACGGGCTTCAACGAGCTGGTGCACGTGACCGTGGAGGTCAACCGGTGCGGCATAGGACATGGAACGGACCAGGACGATCCGGTCTGTCGGGCGAAGGGATGAAGGGGAGTAAAGCGAGAGGCTCAGCCATATGACTGTAGCGGCGTGGGGAAGGGGCGCCAAGGGTTATTCGTCGAACCGATAAAAAAACCGTAACGGGTGTGAAAAACAGTTTTTCTGTCATTCCTTTTGCGGTATTACCAGAACAAGACCGCCGAATCCTGCAGTCAGGTGGCGTCCCTCCAGGCCCCGCACCTTGCCTGCAAATCCCGAGTTCGCTCGGGAGGCCGGCGGCCCCCTGCGGCGGAGCGCCGACCCGGCATTCCGTCGCTTGGCCCCTCCAAGAAAGGTGACCGAGTATGGATGACCACGGACGTGCCCGCTCCACCCAGCCCACCCTGTATGTCCTCGACACCAATGTCCTGATCCACGATCCGAACGCCTTGCTGAATTTCCAGGAACATCACGTCGCGATTCCGATGACGGTGCTGGAAGAGCTGGACAAGTTGAAGACTGGCAAGCACACCGTCGCTGCCGAATGCCGTCAGGCGATCCGCCTGATCGACCAGGTACTGGGCGAAGCCTCGCCGGAGGAAGTGGAGCAGGGCGTACCGATCCAGCGTGGTAAGAGCGGCCCCTGTGGCTGGCTGTCGATCCTCATGAGCAAGCGGGCCGAGACGGTACTGCCGGAGAACCACAACGACAACCGCATCATCAATCAGCTGGTGGAGTTGAAGAGCCGTCGCACCGGCGTCCCCGTGGTGCTGGTGACCAAGGACATCAACATGCGCTTGAAGGCGCGCGCCTGCGGTATCGCCGCGGAGGACTACCATACCGACCAACTGATCGATGACGTCAACCTGCTGTCCCGCGGCTACCACAGTCTGAGCGGGACCTTCTGGGACCGCGTGAGCAAGGTGGAGACCCGCCAGGACCATGGACGCACCTGGCACCGCGTGCAGCTCACCGACAACCTGCCGGCGGTGCACGTCAACGAGTTCATCGTCGACGAGCAGGGCTTCGTCGGCTGGATCAAGGGCATCAAGCAGGACGAATTGCTGATCCTCGACCTGCACCAGGAACCTCTGCTGCATCAGGAGGCCTGGGGCCTGAGGCCGCGGGACATCTACCAGGCGCTGGCGCTGTACGCGTTGCTCGACCCGGACATCCATCTGGTCAACCTGTCCGGTGCCGCCGGTTCCGGCAAGACCATCCTGGCCCTGGCCGCCGCCATCGAGCAGACCATGGTCAGCAAGCGTTACCGGCGCATCATCGCCACCCGCAGCGTGCAGGGGCTGGACGAGGACATCGGCTTCCTGCCCGGTACCGAGGCCGAGAAGATGGAGCCCTGGCTGGGCGCCATCACCGATAACCTGGAAGCGCTGCACATGGATGACGAGAACACCCACGGCAGCGTGGACTACATCCTGCAAAAAGTGCCGTTGCAGTTCAAATCGCTGAACTACATCCGCGGGCGCAGCTTCCAGCAGAGCCTGATCCTGATCGACGAGTGCCAGAACCTCACGCCGCACCAGATGAAAACCATCATCACCCGTGCCGGCAGCGGTTCGAAGGTGGTCTGCCTGGGCAACCTGGCGCAGATCGACACGCCCTACCTGTCCGCCACCAGTTCGGGCTTGACCTACCTGACGGAGCGCTTCAAGGACTTCCCGCACGGGGTACATATCACCCTTCAAGGGGTACCTCGTTCGGTGCTGGCGGAGTACGCCGAGGCCCATATGTAACGGGCCGGGGACGTTCCGGGGCTGTGGCTGGACGGTGCCGTCCGCCTGCGGCCTGTGGCCTGTGAAGGGGGTGTCGTGTATACAATGCGTCATTCCCTTCACAGATCGACTCCACAATGTTGACCCATCTCGATTCCCAAGGTCATGCCAACATGGTCGACGTCACCGATAAGGCGGTGACGTCCCGTGAGGCCGTGGCCGAAGCACGGGTGCGCATGCGCCCGGAAACCCTGCGCCTGATCCAGGACGGCGGCCATCCCAAGGGCGACGTGTTCGCCGTGGCACGCATCGCCGGCATCCAGGCGGCGAAGAAGACCCATGAATTGATTCCGCTGTGCCATCCGCTCCTGCTCACGGGCGTGAAGGTCGAGCTGGCTCCCGAGGGCGATGACACCGTGCACATCGTTGCCCGCTGCAAGCTGGCCGGGCAGACCGGGGTGGAAATGGAAGCCCTGACCGCCGCCAGCGTCGCCGCGCTGACCCTCTACGACATGTGCAAGGCGGTGGATCGCGGCATGACCATCGAACAGGTGCGTCTGCTGGAGAAGCTTGGCGGCAAGAGCGGCCATTACCGGGCAGAGGACGGCGCGCAATGATCCGTGTGCAGTACTTCGCTCGTTACCGCGAGACCCTGGGCCTCGATGGCGAGGCGCTCGACATGGCCTCCGACTGGACCCGCATCGACGACCTGCGCCAGCACCTGCTGGGCCGTGGCGGCGCCTGGGAGGTGCTCGCCGAGCGTAACCTGATGTGTGCCCGCAACCAGGAACTGTGCAGTCTCGACGAGCCTCTGGAAGACGGCGACGAAGTGGCATTCTTCCCCACGGTCACCGGAGGTTGAGCATGGCCATTCGGGTCCAGGCGGCGGCGTTCGACCCGGGGGTCGAGCTCAATGCCCTGCACGCAGCCAATGTCGGCGTCGGCGCGGTGGTCGGTTTCGTCGGCTATGTGCGCGACTTCAACGATGGCCAGGAAGTCGGCGGCATGTTCCTCGAACACTATCCCGGCATGACCGAGAAGGCGCTGGAGAAGATCGCCCGCGAAGCGGAGCAACGCTGGCCATTGCTCCGCCTCGAGATTCTGCACCGCATCGGCCGCCTGGAGCCGGGCGAACCCATCGTCTTCGTCGGCACGGCCAGTGCTCATCGCCAGGCAGCGTTCGACGCCTGCAATTTCGTCATGGATTACCTGAAGACCCGCGCACCGTTCTGGAAGAAGGAAGATACCCAGGATGGCCCACGCTGGGTCGAAGGCCGCGACAGCGACAAAGCTGCGGCCGACCGCTGGCGCAACGACTGATTTCCTTCGGCGACCGCCGCCTCCGCTCGTTTTTCTCTCCAGTTGCCGGGCTTTCGAGCCCGACGGCTGCGTTCGTCCGTTCACAACGCTGGGCGTTGACCATTTGTACTTATAAGTCCATATTGGACTAAAAGTACAAGATGGCGGCTCGCCCATGGGCACCGAAACCTGTTCGCTTCGCTTATCGCTTCCGCCCGTTCTCGCCACGGCGTCCTGCTTCCGTTCCTGCCAACCCCCAAAACCGTCCGCCTCAGGCGGCACGCATTCGCATCCGGGAGTCGCACCATGAAGAAAATCGTCCTGTTGGGCAGCCTTGCCCTGGGCCTGTTGGCCTCCAGCCTGTTCGCCGCCGATAAGCCCCTGCGCCTGGGCATCGAGGCAGCTTATCCGCCGTTCGCCTACAAGACGCCCGAGGGGGCGATCGCCGGCTTCGACTACGACATCGGAAACGCCCTGTGCGAACAGATGCAGACCCGCTGCGAATGGGTCGAGCAGGAGTTCGACGGGCTGATCCCCTCGCTAAAGGTGCGCAAGGTGGATGCGATTCTCTCGTCCATGACCATTACCGAAGAACGGCGCCGGTCGGTGGATTTCACCGGCAAGTACTACTACAGCCCTGCGCGTCTGGTGATGAAGGAAGGCACCACCGTGGACGCCGATTTCGCCAACCTGAAGGGCAAGCGCATCGCCGTCCAGCGTTCCACCACCACCGATCGTTTCGCCACCGGGGTGCTGCAGCCCAAGGGGGTCGAGGTGGTGCGTTACAGCACCCAGAACGAGATTTACCTGGACCTGCTCGCCGGCCGCCTGGACGGGGTGCTGGCCGATGCCATCCCGCTGGACGAAGGCTTCCTCAAGACCGAGAGCGGCAAGGGCTTCGCCTTCGTCGGGCCGGACTTCAGCGATCCGCATTATTTCGGCGAGGGGGCCGGCATCGCCGTACGCAAGGGCGATGCGGAGCTGCTGGACAAACTCAATGCAGCCATCGCGGCGATCCGCGCCAACGGCCGCTACCAGGCAATCCAGAGCAAATACTTCAGCTTCGACATCTACGGCGAGTGAAGGCGGGAGGGGCACCCTCCGTCAGACGTAGATCCGCTGGCCGCGATAGATCCGTACCGAGCCGGAGGGCTTTCCTGTCAGGCTGGCGGGAGCCGGTACGTCGGCCAGCGGCTGGCCCTTCGGGGTGGCGCGGACGGGTGCAGGGATCAGATCGCTGAACTCCGCCAGACGCTGGCCGAGGGTGCGGGTTTCCAAGTCGTTGGAGTTCAGGCAGGCGGCGAGCATCGCCGGGATGGCATCCGGCTGGCTGAGGCGGATATTCACCGCCAACTCGTCGCGCAGGCGCCGACGCAGTGCCTGCATGCAATCCAGAACGGCTTTGTTCAGCTCCATGCATTTCTCCTTCAGTGAGAACGCTCCGGGGGACACTCTTCCTGAGTGACCCGGAGCCGCGGGCTGGTACAGACCCGACCCGTCGTCTTCCTGACCGGAGAATCGCCTTGATCCCCCGATTAGTGCTGAGGCAAGCCTTGTGCCAGTTCACAGAAGGAGGAACTGCGCGGCGTCCAGGCAGTCGATGGTTCATCGCCGCTCCCGTCCGGTGCGTCGTGCACCGGCATGGCGCTACGCTGAAGCGCCGGACACGAACCGGTATACTCGCGGCTACCGAGTCTTCCCGCGCTCCCTGAAGGTTTATCCATGCGTAACGATGCCCACGACGAACTGGATCACGTGCCCAGCCTGAGGCCCGATATCCGCGATGACGACGACTTCGACCCGGATGCGGCCGATCCGCTGGAACGCGGTTACGGCCGTGGGGCGGTACGTGCGGCAAGGCCGGCGAAAGCCGCGAAAGGAGCCAGCACCGGCCCGCTGTGGGCGTTGGTCGGCGCCCTGACCATTGCCCTGGGCGGCCTGGGATGGTGGAGCTTCCAGCAGATTTCGCTGATGGAGCAGCAGTTGGTGGCGACCCAGGAGAGCTTCGCCCGCATCAGCGAAGAGGCTGCCGGGCGCATCCAGGACATCACCGGCAAGGTGGTGGCCACCGAGTCCAGCGTCACCACCGGTAGCGAAGCCCTGAAACTGCAGGTCAAGCAACTGGAAAGCAAACTCGCTGAGCTAAGCCGCCAGCAGCAGGGCGTTGCCGGGCAGCAGGGCGAACAGGCCAAGCGCCTCGACCAACTGGCCGCCGATCTCAAGGCACAGAAGAGCGACGCTGCCCAGCTCGATACCCGTCTGAAAGGCTTGGCCGGGGAACAGGAAAAGCTGCAGGCCGCACAGGCCGACCTGAAGGCCGCCCAGGGCGACACCCAGTCGGCCAAACAGGAACTGGCTCGCCTGGATACCCGTCTCAAAGGGTTGGCGGCGGATCTCGAAACCCTGAAGAAGCAGGGCAATCCCAACCAGGCCATTGGCCGCCTGGAGCAGGACCTGCTGGTCCTGCGCAGCGAAATGGAAACCCGCGCTGGCTCCGGCCAGGGCAGCGCCGCCGAATTCGACGCTTTCCGCGCCCAGATGACCCGCAACATCACTAGCCTGCAAAGCCAACTGCAAAGTCTGCAACAGCAGATCAACGCACGCTGATGCCAAACGCCATCCGGGTCACCCCGGATGGTGCCATCCCTGACCCGCTTTCCGTAGAGTCAGCTCTGCCGGCGAAGCTCCTGCGTGGCCTCCAATCGCGAGCGGAGCTCGCTCCTACACAGAGCCGTAACCCGGATTGCGCCCAGGCTTATCCGGGCTACGATCCGAAAGTCCACACCACCTCTGTGGGGGCGAATTTATTCGCCCGGCGATGGCCGCGTATCTGTGGGAGCGAGCAGGCCTTACAGCCGCGGATAGTCCAGGTAGCCCACCGGTCCCGAGCTATAGAAGGTCGCCGGGTCGGCTTCGTTGAGCGGGGCGTTCTGTTTGAACCGTTCCACCAGGTCCGGGTTGGCGATGTAGGGCACGCCGAAGGCCACCGCATCGGCTTTGCCGGCTGCCAGCCAGGCGTCGGCCTGCTCCCTGGTGAAGCGCTCGTTGGCGATGAACACGCCGCCGAAGGCTTCCTTCAGGCGCGGAGCGAGGCTGTCGTCGGCTTCCTTCTCGCGGGCGCAGATGAAGGCGATACCGCGCTTGCCCAGCTCGTGGGCGACGTAGGTGAAGGTCTCGGCCCGATTCGAATCGCCCATGTCATGCAGGTCGGCACGGGGCGCCAGGTGGACGCCGACACGACCGGCGCCCCAGACCTCGATGGCCGCATCGGTGACTTCCAGCAGCAGACGAGCGCGGTTTTCCAGCGAGCCGCCGTAGCGGTCGGTGCGCTGGTTGGTGCTGTCCTGCAGGAACTGGTCGAGCAGATAACCGTTGGCCGCATGGATTTCCACACCGTCGAAGCCGGCAGCCTTGGCGTTTTCGGCGCCGGTACGGTAGGCCTCGACGATGTCGGCGATTTCCTCGGTTTCCAAGGCGCGCGGGGTGACGAAGTCACGCAGCGGCCGCAGCAGGCTGACATGGCCCTTGGCGGCGATGGCGCTGGGGGCGACCGGCAGTTCGCCGTTCAGGTAGCTGGGATCGGAAATGCGCCCGACGTGCCAGAGCTGCAGCATGATCTTGCCGCCATTGGCATGCACCGCCTTGGTGATATTGCTCCAGCCGCGCACCTGGGCGTCGGACCAGATGCCGGGGGTGTCGGGGTAGCCGACGCCCATCGGCGACACCGACGTGGCCTCGCTGAGAATCAGGCCGGCGGAGGCGCGCTGGGCGTAGTACTCGGCCATCAGCGCGTTGGGCACGCGGCCTTCGTCCGCGCGGCAACGAGTCAGCGGGGCCATGACGATACGGTTGTTCAGTTCCAGGTCGCCGATCTTGATCGGGTCGAAGAGCGTGGTCATTGGAATATCTCCGTTAACGGTCGGTCGAGAGCCTGTTCGGGCTCGGTTTTTCGGGCAAAGCGGGGCGAGAAGCGAAGTCGGAGTGGGCCTGCTCCTGTTGAAAAGGGAAGAACGGGGAAGTGCTACAACTCGTCGCCGATCTGGCGCAGGAATGCCTGGATGGTGTCCTCGTTGCGTTTGAAGAAATTCCACTGGCCAACCCGCTGGCTGGTCACCAGTCCCGCCCGTTGCAAGGTCGCCAAGTGCGCCGAGACGGTGGACTGGGAAAGCCCGGTACGCTGGTCGAACTTGCCGGCGCAGACGCCGATCTCGAACGGGTGTTCCTGCTCGATGAAGTATTTCTCCGGGTCCTTCAGCCAATGCAGCATGTCGCGGCGCACCGGGTGGGCGAGGGCCTTGATGATTTCATCGATGTCGATGGGCATGACGTGGCGGTTCATGAATCGCGATGGAACGAACTGTATATCGGTCTATCGCGATATGCCGATCAAAGAGAGCGATAGTCGTCATCGACGGCTTCGATAGAAGGAATGGAGTAAGCTCGCTCCATGAATTACCTGGCCCATCTTCACCTCGGCGGCGATGCTCCGGCCGCGTTGCTCGGCAGTCTCTACGGCGACTTCGTAAAAGGTCCGCTGGACGGACGCTGGCCGACGGATATCGAGGCGGGAATCCGTCTGCACCGGCGCATCGATGCGTTTACCGATGCGCATCCGCTCATCGAGCGGGCCAAGGCGCGCTTTCCACAGGAGCGGCGGCGCCTGGCCGGCATCCTGCTCGATGTGTTCTTCGATCATTGTCTGGCGCGGGATTGGAACCTGTTCTCCGATGAGCCGCTGGACCGGTTCACCGCGCGGGTCTACCGGTTGCTCGCCGATGAGGCACGGCTGCCGGAGCGGTTGGCCCTGATCGCACCGCGCATGGCCGCCCAGGACTGGCTGGGCAGCTACCGGGAATTCGCTGTGCTGGAGCAGGTCATCGCCGGCATGGGGCGGCGTTTGTCACGGCCGCATCTGTTGGCTGGTGGGATGGAGCTGCTGGAGCGGCTGTACGAGCCGCTGAGCGAGGATTTCCAGCGCTTCTATCCGGAGCTGCAGCGCTTCGTCGATGCACAAGGGCAGGCGTTGCGCTGAGCGGTGTCCCGGATTGGCTCAGGACAAATCCGGGATACGGGGAGACGTATCAGGCGACGTCGCGCAGCCTGTCTTCCGGGGTGCCGAACAAGGCGTCATGCACCGCCTGCTGGGCACGCTGGGCCAGGGCGCCGCGCTCCAGGCCGTGGCTTTCGATGGGCGCCAGCAGGTGGATATCCACCTCGATGGGGTCGGCCTTCAGCAGGCGCAGCAGATGGGATGGCAGGTCATCGTCGCCGATGAAGGGGGCGACTTCGATATCCCGCTCGGCCCCGCGCCGATAACCGATCGCCACCGGCTGTAGCGCTACGCCGGCCTCGATGGCGCTGGCCAGCAGGCGACCGTGGAAGGTGCGCACGCGGCTGCCGTCGGTGGTGGTGCCTTCCGGAAAGATCGCCAAATGCCGCTGCTGGTGCAGGTGGCGGGCGAGCTGGCGGTTGACCAGATTGCTGTCGCCCGAGCCGCGGCGGATGAACAGGGTACCGGCCTTATGCGCCAGCCAGCCGGCCAGCGGCCAGGCACGGACTTCGGCTTTCGAGAGGAACGACAACGGTGCCAGGGCGCCGAGCAGCGGGATATCGGTCCAGGACACGTGGTTGCCCACCCATAGCATCGGCCGGTCCGGCAGTTGGCCGTGCACGGTCACGCGGAACGGCAGGGCGGCGGCGAGGCGGGCGAGGTACCAGCGGGTCAGGCGCTGGCGCAGCGGCATCAGGTCGTGGCGGCGCAGGCGTTCGAGCAGGCTCACCCATCCCGCCAGGACCAGGCCGAGGCCGATCACGGCGAGCAGGCTGGCGATGCGGAGGTAGAGGCGGAGTCGCTTCATCGGGGCTCCCGGCGCGGATCAGACCGCGGCCCTGAAGTGACGGGCGTAGCGCGGGCACAGCTCGTCGCGCTTGAGCAGGATGAACACGTCGGCGACCTGGAAGTCCGGGTCCCAGCAGGGTTCGCCGCAGACCTTCGCACCCAGGCGCATGTAGGCCTTGAGCAGCGGCGGCATCTCGGCGATGACGTTGCCCGGCAGCTCCAGCGGCGGCAGCGGGTTCTTCGGCTCGGCGCGCAGGTGTTCGGTGCACAGGTAGCGTTCGCGCAGGCGCTGCATGATCGCTTGGGCCTGGATACCGCCGTCCTGCATGGGGATGCTGGCGCAGCCCATCAGATAGCGGTAGCCGCCTTCGTTGAGCACTTCCGCGAGTTCGCCCCAGAGCACGGCGATGGTGGCGCCATTGCGGTAGGCCGGGTCGACGCATGTGCGGCCGATTTCCAGCACCGGCCCTTGCAGTTGCAACAGGCCATGCAGGTTGAATTCCTCTTCGCTGTAGAAGCGGCCCAGGCCGGCGGCGGCGCGATGGTCGAGCAGGCGGGTGGTGGCGACCAGGCGTCCGTTGTTCTGGTCGCGTACGCCGATGTGGGCGCAGTGCTCGTCGAAGTCGTCGAGGTCCAGCCCCTGCTCGGCGCCCTTGAGCTTGGCGTCGAATTCCGCGCTGAACACTTGGTAGCGCAGGGCCTGGGCTTCTCGCAGCGCGGCGGTGCCGAGCAGGCGTTCGGCTTGCAGGCGGCGTTCCGGGGTGGGCTGGCGGGTGAGGGCGATCTGGGTCATGTGAGCCTCCGTGAGCCGGCCTTTCTGGTGGTTGCAGCCGGTCGACTTTGTTGTGCAAGCTCAGGCTAGGCAGACCCGGTGTCACCCCCGTGACGGTTCGGTGATGCTTATGTGACGACCTTTTCAGGAGACCGCCATGCCCTGGCAATCCGTGCTCGGCCCCGCCGAACGCCTACCCGCGATGACTGCCCTGGACGACTGGTTCGCCGCCTTGCTGGAGCGCACCGGCAACGTCGGGCCGCTGGAGATGGCGTTGCTGGGAGGGCGTCTGGCGGCCACGCCGGGATTAGCCTTTCTCGCCGGTTACCAGGGTGCGTTGCGCGCGCTCTGGCCTTCGGCTCCGGCGAGCCTGGGGGCGCTCTGCGTCACCGAGCAGCGCAGCACCCGGCCGGCGGACCTGGCGACTCGCCTGGAGGACCTGAAGCTGACGGGGCGCAAGGATTTCGTCACCGCCGCCGAGGCGGCCGACTGGCTGCTGGTGGCGGCACGGGAAGAGGCGTCCGGGGAGCCGCCGCGGCTGGCGCTGTGCGTGCTCTACGGCGGCGCGCCGGGCGTACGTATCGAGCCCTTGCCGGCACTGCCGCTGATGCCGGACGTCGGCCATGCCCGCCTGCATCTCGACAACGCCCTCTGTGAGCGGCTGGCGGGCGACGGCTGGGATGCCTACGTCAAGCCGTTCCGCACGCTGGAAGATACCCACGTGCTGGCCGCGTTCTGCGCCTGGCTGTACGGCGTGGGGCTGGAGAGCACCTGGCCGCGCGACCTGTTGCTGCGCCTCGGCGCACTGCTCGCCGGTTGTGCCGAGGTGGCCCGGCAGAGCGCCGGGGCGCCGGCCACTCATATCCTGCTGGCCGGCCTGTTCGCCCAGTTCGAATCGCTCAGGCCGGCGCTCGACGCAGCCTTTGCCAGTGGAGAGCAGAGTTGGGCTGCGCTGTGGATACGGGATCGCGACCTGCTGTCGATTGCCAGTGGCCAGCGTGCACGGCGGTTGGAGATAGCCTTGGCGAGCCTGGGCATGGCATGACCGGTTGGTAATCGGAGTGTCGTTTCGGTCACGAAAGCTGCCTGACGACCTGCGCATATACCTCTAAAGACATATCTCGTTGATCCAGGTCAGTGAGGGCCTGGCGCGGAGCGCATATACCTAGCGTCGCTCTTTTCCGAGAGGTTTCCATGCGACGCGAACCCATCATGCTGTTCGATAACGGCAGCCACCAATGCCTGATGTTCGATGACCTGGTCAGTGGCGACGGTGTGCAGTCCAACCAGTTCCTGATCATCGACCATGACGAGTACCTGCTGCTCGATCCGGGCGGCGATCTCACCTACACACCCCTGTCGCTGGAGCTGTCCAAGCACATCCCGGTGCAGGACCTGACTTACATCTTCGCCTCGCACCAGGACCCGGACATCATCGCCTCGCTGGACAAGTGGCTGCTGCATACGCGCGCCCGAGTGATCTGTTCCAAGCTGTGGGCGCGTTTCCTGCCGCACCTGACGGCCAACTATCTGGCCATCAGCCATGGCATCTCCACCTACGACCGGATCATCGCCCTGCCGGACCGTGGGCAGAAGTTCCCTCTCGGCAAGTGCCAGTTGAAGGCAATACCGGCGCACTTCCTTCATTCGGTGGGCAACTTCCAGCTCTACGATCCCGTGAGCAAGATTCTCTTTTCCGGTGACATGGGCGCGTCCATGGTGGACGACGCCGACCCGGTGCGCGATTTCGCCAGCCATGTGCCGAGTATGGAAGGCTTCCATCGTCGCTACATGGCCAGCAACAAGGTCGCCCGGCTGTGGGCGCAGATGGTACGCGGCATGGACGTGGAAATGATCGTGCCGCAGCACGGCCGGCCCTTCGTCGGCAAGGAAATGATCAGCGCCTTCCTGTACTGGATCGAAGGTCTGGAATGCGGCATTGACCTGATGAGTGCCGACGATTACCGGGCGCCCTGAAACGGGCATCGCTTTCGCTTTTCCGTCATGAGGGCATGCTAGGGTTTCGCCTCCGACAGGAGGTCCTTCGATGCCCCGACCGTTTTCTTTTCTCCTTGGTATTGCCGGCTGCTTCGTCATTGGCGCCGCCCAGGCTGTCGCCGAAGCCTGGCCCGATGACGACTGGCCCCGCGGCGCGACGCCGACGGGCGAGGCCCTTGCCGCCTTCGAGTCCTATGCCTTCCCTGAGCGTGACGAGGTATCCCGGCTGGGCGTGCGCAGCGATGCGGTGGTGGTGATCCGCGACGGTGAGTTGATCTACGAACGCTATGCCGGCGAGACCCGCGCCGACACCCCGCACCTGACCTGGTCGGTGAGCAAGAGCGTGCTCGCCAGCGTCCTCGGCGTGGCCTACGGCGAGGGGCGTTTCCGCCTCGACGACCCGGCGGCCCGCTACTACCCGGCGCTCACCGCACACCCGCAGGTCAGTCTGCGGCACCTGCTCAACTGGTCCTCCGGGCTGGCCTGGCAGGAAGACTACGAGTACGCGCCGGTAAAATCGTCGGTGGTGGCGATGCTTTACACACAAGGGCGCACGGACATGGCCGCATTCACCGCCGCCCATGCTCAGGAGATGCCACCGGGCCAGCATTTCCGCTACTCCAGCGGCGACAGCAACGTCCTGGCCGCCGCGCTGAAAGGCGTGGTCGGTGCCGCAGCCTACCCGGACTACCCCTGGACCGCGCTGTTCGAACCGTTGGGCATTCGTTCCGCAGTGTGGGAGGCCGATGCCGCCGGCACCTTCGTCGGCTCGTCCTACACCTACCTCACGGCGCGCGATCTGGCGCGGGTCGGTCTGCTCATGCAGCGCGACGGACGCTGGTACGACCGGCAACTGCTGCCGCGCGACTGGGTTGCCTTCAACCGCACCCCAGCGCCGAGCTACCGACCGCTGGAAGACGAGGCGGTGCCCGGTGGCCATTGGTGGCTCAATGTGCGGCTGGGCGGTGCCGAGAAACCCTGGCCGAACGCGCCGGAAGACACCTTCGCCGCCCTCGGCCATTGGGGGCAGGCGCTGTACGTGTTGCCCGCCGCGCGACTGGTGATCGTGCGCTACGCCGACGACCGCGACGCCAGCTATCGCCATGACGAATTCCTCAAGCGTGCCGTCGCCGCCTTCGCCAGGGAGACCGGGCAATGATCCGTCGCCATCCGTTCCTCAGCCTGTTGGTCCTGCTGGTGGCGGTGCTCAGCCTGCTCGGCTGGCAGAACCGCACCCACCTGGCGGCCTTCCCGGACATCATCGGCGCCTACACGGCGAAGGAATATTGTTCCTGTCGCTACGTCAGCGGGAACTCGGCGGACTATTGCCGGGCCTATACCCAACAGTACGTGCCGATCAGCGCGTTTCACGACGACCAGGCCGGCAAGCGGGTGACTGCCCGTGGCCTCGGCCGTACGCATACCGCCGCCTGGCTCGGCCCGCGTCAGGGTTGCCGCCTGCTGCCGGAGGCGGACGATTTGCCCGAATCCTGACGGGCGCGGCGTCTTCGCAGGCGGCGCCGTGTTGCCCGCCTCGCGGAGTAGTCATGCGCGCATTGGTTTTTCTCCTGGCAGTCCTTCCGGCTTCCTGGGCGCTGGCCGACTGGCAACTGGACCCCAAGTTGTCGCGGATCAGCTTCGTCTCGGTCAAGCGCGGCGATATGGCCGACGTGCAGCGCTTCACCGAACTCTCCGGGACGGTCGACGGCCAAGGGTTGGCGCGTGTCGTCATTCCCTTCAGCGGTCTCGACACCGGGCTTGCCCTGCGTGACGAACGCACCCGCGAGACGCTGTTCGAAACCGAGCGCTTTCCCCAGGCGGAGGTGTCCAGCCAGATCGATCTGGCAATCTGGGAGCAACTGGACGTCGGCGCGTCGCAGATCGAGAACCTAGAGTTCCAGCTCGACCTGCACGGCCAGCAGCGGCGCCTGAAGGCCGAGGTGCTGGTCAGTCGCCTGGGCGAGGAGCGCCTCCAGGTGACCCTGCTCGAACCCTTGGTAATCAAGGCCGACGATTTCGCCCTGATCGACGGGTTGGAAAAGCTCAAGGCCATCGCCAGCGTTCCGTCGATCACGCCGGAGGTGCCGGTCTTCGCGGTGCTGAACTTCCAGCGGCAGCCCTGAACCGCTATGGTGCGCAGATTCCTTTCCACAGGGAGCGTTCATGCGAAAGCTGTTAGCTCTTGCGCTGGCTGCCTCGGCCAGTGCAACCGCCCATGCCAGTTGGTATCTGGATAACGAATCGTCACGGCTGTCGTTCATCTCCACCAAGGCCGTGAATTTCTCCGAGGTGCACCGGTTTCTCACGCTGCACGGCAAGGTCGACGACCAGGGTCGTGCGCGTTTGCGCGTCGAGCTGGAGTCGGTGAGCACCGGCATTCCGCTGCGCGATGAGCGGATGCGCAACCTGCTGTTCGATACCCGGCACTTCGCCGAGGCGGAGGTGGAGGCCCAGCTCGCCCTTGGGCCGATCACCGACTTGGCACCCGGCGCGCAACTGGAACTGCGCCTGCCACTGACCTTGCGTCTGCATGGGAAGGAAAAACGCCTGGACGCCGAACTGCTGGCGACTCGCCTGGACGACCGCCGTTTCCAGGTCGTGACCCTGGCGCCACTGGTGCTGCATGCCGACGACTTCGGTTTGGCGCCGGGCGTCGAGGCATTGCGCAAGGCGGCCGCGCTCCCGGCCATCAGCCTGTCCGTGCCGGTGGGCGCGGTGCTGATTTTCACCGCCCGCTGACATGCGTCGAGGCGCAATCTTTCCCTGGCGGGGCGGCAATCGTTTCGAATTGCTGGTGGATGGGCCTGCATTCTTCCCGCGTATGCTGGAGGCCATCGAGGCCGCCGAGCGCCAGGTCGAGCTGGAGCTGTATCTGGTCGAGGCGGGGGCCTGTCTCGACGCCTTGCTGGACGTGCTCTGCCGGGTTGGCCGGCGTGGCGTGCAGGTGCGCTGCCTGTTCGACGATTTCGGCAGCCTTGCCTTCACTCCGGCGGAGCGTCAGCGCCTGCTGGACGTCGGGGTGCAACTGCGCTTCTACAACCCGCTGCGCTGGCGACGAGGCTTGCGCAACCTGTTCCGCGACCATCGCAAGTTGCTGGTGGTGGACGGTACTCGTGCCTTCATCGGCGGCACCGGCGTGACCGACGACTTCTGGACGCCGGGCGCGGAGCAAAGCGCCTGGCACGAGATGATGGTGGAAATCGCCGGCCCGCTGGTGGCCGACTGGCAACAACTGTTCGAGCGCCAGTGGCTGGCCTGCCTGGCGCGCTTGGCGTGGAAACCGCAGTACCCGCTTGGGTTGCCGCGTCTGCCGCCGTACCCACCAGCGGGCGTGGGGCTGGGCCGGGTGGCCTATGCCGATGCCCGCCAGCATCGCGACATCCTGCAATCGCTGATCCGCTCCCTGCGCGGCAGCAAGGCGCGCATCTGGCTGGCCACGCCCTATTTCCTGCCAACCTGGAAGGTCCGTCGCGCCCTGCGCAAGGCCGCGTCGCAGGGTATCGACGTGCGTCTGCTGCTCACCGGCCAGCATACCGATCATCCGCCGATACGCTACGCCGGCCAGCGCTATTACCCACGGCTGCTCAAGGCCGGGGTACGCATCTTCGAATACCAGCCGCGCTTCATGCACCAGAAGATCGTGCTGGTGGACGACTGGGTCAGCATTGGCTCATGCAACTTCGATCATTGGAACCTGCGCTTCAATCTGGAAGCCAACCTGGAAGCCATGGACCCGCAACTGACCCGGTCCGTGACGGAAAGCTTCATCGAGGACTTCGGTCAGAGCCGTGAAATCAGTCTGGAGCTGTGGCGGGCGCGGCCGTGGTGGCGGCGTCTGCAACAGCGTCTGTGGGGCTGGCTGGACCGGCTGGTGGTGAACCTGCTCGACCGGCGCGGCTGACCGCACTTTTGTCGGGTGCCGTGGCTGATGGTGATGGCTATGCTCGGCGCATAACCATAGAGCCTGTTCAAAGTCTGCTGCGCGTCGGCCCTGCTGCGTTGAAAACAGGCTGGATCGCCAGCCCGGTCGGACTGCTCATTTACAGTTCGTAAACTCCGCGTCCTCGCCTGTTTTTGCGGGGCCGCCGAGGCCTTGCATGGCTCTAGCTCGCGAGACTTTGAACACGCTCTTAAGAGGGAAGCGTATGCGCAGTCGCCTGTTGTTCGTCCTTCCGTTGCTGGCCGTCCTGGCCGGTTGTTCCACCTCCGGTGCCTTCTTCGGCGAAACCGACGGGCCGGCATTCCAGGCTCACACGCCGAGCGACGGGCAGCATGCGCTGGTCTACCTGTACCGGCCGCGCAGCGACTGGGCCGACCAGGAGCTGGAGGCCCCCGGGCTGTTCATCAACAACAACCTGATCGGCAGCCTGCCGAGCAATGGCTACCTGGTGCTGGAGTTCGAGGCCGCCGGCTATCAGCTGGAAATGCGTCGTCCCTTGTTCGGCAGCTTCTGGACCCTGTTCGCCGACGGCCCGCTGGATTTCACCCGCATCGCCAGCTTCAGCCTGGAAACCGAGGCGGGCAGTGCCTACTACCTGCGCTACGACGAACTCAACCCGCCCCCGGCCAACTGCAAGCCGAACCAGGGCGACGGCCCGTTGCAACTGGTATCGGAAAGCCTCGCGCTGAGCGAACTCGCCGCGACTCGACAGGTGCAGCCCTTCGAGCAGATCGCCGCCAACGGCGACAAGAAACCGCGACCGCA
Organism: Pseudomonas sp. PIC25; assembly: GCF_002286785.1. Taxonomy (GTDB): domain Bacteria; phylum Pseudomonadota; class Gammaproteobacteria; order Pseudomonadales; family Pseudomonadaceae; genus Pseudomonas_M. The sequence continues at coordinate 18,686 of NZ_MUJY01000051.1, forward strand.
GCGTGGCTTCTGGCGCGGCGTAGGGCGGGCGTTGGACAAGATCGGTATCTGAGGGCTACGGGCGGAGAAGTGTGGGAGTGAATTCATTCGCGAACCCAGATACACCGCTGCTTCGCCATTCGCGGATGAATCCGCTCCGACAATAGCGGCCGCCTCTGGGCGAACTCATTCGCCCAACCCAACCCTGTTCCACCCGTCGCAGCCAATCGGCCATCCGCCGTTGTAGTACTACGCTATTACCCGCTGCCCGGGGAGGCGCGCGATGATCCGTGCGTTCCCCATCCATCAAGGAGACAGATCATGGCTGCGAAGAAGATTCTGATGCTGGTCGGCGACTACGCCGAAGACTACGAGACCATGGTGCCGTTCCAGGCACTGCAGATGGTGGGGCATACCGTGCATGCCGTGTGTCCGGACAAAAAGGCCGGGCAGAGCGTTCGCACGGCGGTGCATGACTTCGAAGGCGACCAGACCTACAGCGAGAAGCCCGGACACAACTTCGCCCTGAATGCGGACTTCGCCGGCGTGCGTGCCGAGGATTACGATGCGCTGTTGATCCCGGGTGGACGGGCGCCGGAATACTTGCGGCTGAACGCCACGGTGATCGAGCTGGTGAAGGCGTTCGATGCGGCGAAGAAACCCATCGCGGCGGTCTGCCACGGCGCCCAACTGCTCGCCGCTGCCGGCGTGCTCAAGGGCCGTGCCTGCAGCGCCTACCCGGCTTGTGCCCCGGAGGTGCGGCTGGCGGGTGGCGACTACGTGGCTATCCCGGTGGACCAGGCACACGTCGAGGGTAATCTGGTCACCGCGCCGGCCTGGCCGGCGCATCCGGCGTGGTTGGCGAAGTTCCTCGAACTGCTCGGTACCCGCATCGACCTGTAGTCGTCGCGGCTCCCGGCGCGACCGATATGCGCCGGGCAGCCGGCTTCGGAGATCGAAATGTGTGAACTCTATGTAAAAGCCGACCCGATTCTCTACGAGTCCCGCTCGCGCTCGCTGCGCATCCGTGGAGTGGTCACCACCCTGCGCCTGGAGAACCAGTTCTGGGACATCCTGCGGGAAATCGCCGAAGTGGACGGCATGACCACCAACCAGTTGATCACCAAGCTGTACGACGAGGTGATGGACTATCGTGGCGAAGTGGTCAATTTTGCGTCCTTCCTGCGGGTGAGCTGCACCCGCTACCTCGCCCAGCGCCGCGCCAGCGTGCATGAGTTGCCGAAACCGCGGGCATTGGCGTAGCGGTGAGGTAATGTCGGCGAAGCTCCGCTGAGCGAATGAATTCGCCCCGGTTGCGTGTACCATCGGTCCGCTTTTGTAGGAGCTAGCTCCGCTGGTGATGCACTTGTGCTGCCCATTTCGCGAGCAAGCTCGCTCCCACAAGTTTCCACGCCTTCCACGGGAGTGGGTCATGGGTGGGGGCGAAGTTCCCCTCAATCGACCTGGGCGATCCAGTCCATCAGGTTGTAGTAGTTGGTCACGCGGGCGATCTTGCCGTCGCGGATCTCGAAGAAGGCGCCGGCCGGCAGTTCGTAGGTCTGGCCGGTGGCGGGCGGCAGGCCTTCGTCGTCCACCAGATACTGGCCATGCACCACGAACTCCGCCGCGGCGCGGCTGCCGTCGCCGTTGGTCATTACCACGATGTCGCTGAGGCGCTCCTTGTAGCAGTGGTTCATTTTGTCCATGAAGGCGCTGAACGCCGGCTTCCCGGTCTCCCGCATGCCCTGGTTGATGTCATGGACGACGTCGTCGCAAAGCAGGGCGAGGAAGGCCGGCATGTCATGGGCATTGAAGGCGGCGTAGTAAGCGTGGATCAGCTCGGTGGTGGTCATGCGATGGTTCCTGTCGCAAAGGGTTAAACCGGACGATGACGGCCATGATAGGTTTTTCACTTAGATGGGGCATTGCCATCCACGTCATTTACGCCAACAAAACGACGTTTTTTTCATGGATATCCACCTGCTTCACGGTTCGGCCATCGAACCGTTCATAACCGACCTGGCGCGGCTGCGCATCGAAGTATTCCGCGAGTTCCCGTACCTCTACGACGGTACCGCGGAATACGAGGCGAACTACCTGAATACCTATGCCCGTTCGGCGCGGAGCCTGTTCGTCCTGGCATTGGACCGCGGGCAGGTGGTCGGTGCATCCACCGGTTTGCCGATGGCCGACGAGACGGACGAGTTCAAGCGGCCGTTCCTCGAACAGGGCTGGGACCCGCAGCGGATTTTCTATTTCGGCGAGTCGGTGCTGTTGCCGGCATACCGTGGCTCCGGCCTGGGCGTGCGTTTTTTCGTCGAACGCGAGGGGTATGCCCGTCGCCTCGGTGGTTTCGACTGGTGCGCGTTCTGCGCCGTCGAGCGTCCTGCCGATCATCCGCGCCGGCCTCCCGGCTACCAGCCGCTGAACGCCTTCTGGGAGAAGCGCGGCTATCGCCATCACCCCGAGCTGCGCACCGAATACCGTTGGCGGGACCTGGGCGATGCCGAGGAAAGCGCCAAGCCCATGTCCTTCTGGCTGAAAGAGTTGAACACATGATCCGGGTCGCCGCCTGCCAGTACGCCATCGAATTGTTCGAGACGGCCGAGTCCTATGCCGGGCACCTGCGCGCCCTCTGTCGCCAGGCGACCGGGCAGGGCGCCCGGCTATTGCTCCTGCCGGAATACGCCGGGCTGGTCCTCAGCGGCCAACTGCCGCCAGCGCAACGCAGCGACCTGTCGGGTTCTATCGCCGGTATCCAGACGTTGCTGGACGGCTGGTTGCAGCTCTGTGCGGACATCGCCCGTGAGTTGGGAATTTATCTGCAACCGGGCTCGGCGCCGGTCCGCGACCCGGATGGCCGCTACCGCAACCGCGCCTGGCTGTTCGGCCCGGATGGCTGCCTGGGGCATCAGGACAAGCTGATGATGACCCGCTTCGAGCGCGAGCAATGGGGCATTGAGGCGGGGGAAGGACTCAGGGTGTTCGATACCGACCTCGGTCGATTGGGCATCCTGATCTGCTACGACAACGAATTCCCGCTGCTCGCCCGCCGCCTGGCCGAGGGCGGTGCCGATCTGATCCTGGCACCCAGTTGCACCGATACCGAGGCTGGCTTCCACCGGGTGCGCATCGGTTGCCAGGCGCGGGCGCTGGAAAACCAGATCGCCGTGCTGCAGTCGCCCACCGTGGGGCTGGCGCCCTGGTCGCCGGCACTGGACGAGAACATCGGCCGCGCCGGGCTCTATGTCCCGCCGGACTACGGCATGCCTGCGGATGGTGTGGTGGCGTCGAGTGCCGGGCTCTGTCCGTCCGGCAGCCAGTGGCTGATCGCCGATCTCGATCTCGACGAGGTACGCCGGGTACGCGAGCAAGGGCAAGTGTTCACCCGCCGCGACTGGCCGGAGCAGTTCGCGGACGGGATGTTGCGATTGCGCTGAGGAGCCGGGCGGCGGGCGCCCGGCGATTCTTCCCTTAGCGTCCGGCGTTGGCCTGGAGGGCGGCGACGGCCTGTGCCAGATAGGCGAGGAGCGCCGGAGTCGTCCAGGTGCCTTCGTTCAGGGTCGGTTCGCGCTCATGGGCGAGGCGAATCTTCCGGTGCGTCTCGGGATCGTCGCCAGCGTAGCCGCGCAACAGCTCCAGCCAGCGGCCGGCCAGTTGGCGCGCTTGCGGGCTGTCCGCTGCCATGCCGTCGTCCATTACTTGGCGCAAGTCCGCCAGCAGCGCCGGCCATGCCTGCATCCGCTGCGCATAGTGCCCTCGCATGAAGGTCATCTCGTCGGCCGACAGGTAGCGCTCGTACAGTGCCAGCCGGCTCTCCGCGAAGGCCGTCATGATGAACGCGCCGATCGCCGGCGTGATGCCCAGTTGCGCCTGCAGCGAGGCTTCGTGGGCATGCATGTCGTTGAGCTTCACCAGCCAGGCCGGGTTCGCCGCCGTGTCGCGTTCCAAGGCGCACATCCAGCGCCGGGCCAGGGCCTGGGCGGCTTCGCTGCGTGGCGATGCGGACTGGCGCATGAGAGTCTCCGCCTCGCGGGCCAGGGCGGTCCATTCCTCGCGCTTGGTGGCGCCGTCCTGGTAGAAGGGCAGTGCGGCGAGTTCTTCCGGGGAAAAGTAGCGGTCGTACATGGTCATCATTTCCAAGGTGGTCAGCCAGTCGGCCAGCTCCGGCTCTTCCCCATCGAGAAACTGCCCGTGCAACTGCGCCAGTCGTTCGCGCAGCAGGCGTTGTTGGGCGATCTGTCGATCCAGCAGACGGATCTGCTGCTCGACGAGACGGGGAAGGGACAGATCCGGCCGGTCCAGGATCGCTCCGATGTCCGCCAGCGAGACGCCCAGACCTCGCAGCGCCTGGATTTGATGCAGGCGCGCGATGTCCTTGCGTCCATAGAGCCGGTAGCCGGCGTCGGAGCGTGCCGAAGGACGGAGCAGGCCGATGCTGTCGTAATGGTGCAGGGTCCTGACGGTCAGGCCGCTGCGTCGGGCGAGTTCGCCCACGCGCAGGTTCATCGATGTGTCCTCCCTTCGAGCGTTGCCATCCTCGGGCCTCACGTTGCGTGAGGGTCAAGCGTTCTTTCCGGCTGCGGAAAAACGAACGCCCCGAACGGGTCGGGGCGTTTGTCGTGTCGCGAGGCGGTTTTTTTACTTCACTTCCACCGCCAGGTTCTCGGCGATCTTCTTCTGCCAGATCGCCGGGCCGGTGATGTGTACCGATTCGCCCTGGGTGTCGACCGCCACGGTCACCGGCATGTCCTTCACTTCGAACTCGTAGATGGCTTCCATCCCGAGTTCCTCGAAGGCCAGCACCTTGGACTTCTTGATCGCCTGGGCCACGAGGTATGCGGCGCCGCCGACGGCCATCAGGTAGACGGCCTTGTTGTCCTTGATCGCCTCGATGGCGATGGGGCCGCGCTCGGACTTGCCGATCATGCCGAGCAGACCGGTCTGCTCGAGAATCTGGCGGGTGAACTTGTCCATGCGGGTGGCGGTGGTGGGACCGGCCGGGCCGACCACTTCGTCGCCGACCGGATCGACCGGGCCGACGTAATAGATGAAGCGGCCTTTCAGGTCCACCGGCAGCGGCTCGCCCTTGTTCAGCATGTCGACCATGCGCTTGTGCGCGGCGTCGCGGCCGGTGAGCATCTTGCCGTTGAGCAGCAGGGTCTCGCCCGGCTTCCAGCTCTGCACGTCTTCCGGGGTAACGGTGTCGAGGTTCACGCGACGCGCACTCGGGCCGGCTTCCCAGACGATTTCCGGGTAGGCGTCCAGCGGCGGCGCCTCCAGGCTGGCCGGGCCGGAGCCATCGAGCACGAAGTGGGCGTGACGGGTGGCGGCGCAGTTGGGGATCATGCACACCGGCAGCGAGGCGGCGTGGGTCGGGTAATCCATGATCTTGACGTCGAGCACGGTGGTCAGACCGCCCAGGCCCTGGGCGCCGATGCCCAGCTGGTTGACCTTCTCGAACAGCTCCAGGCGCAGTTCCTCGATGCGGTTCTGCGGGCCGCGGGCTTTCAGTTCGTGGATGTCGATGGGCTCCATCAGGACTTCCTTCGCCATCACCGCAGCCTTCTCGGCGGTGCCGCCGATGCCGATGCCGAGCATGCCCGGCGGGCACCAGCCGGCACCCATGGTCGGAACGGTCTTCAGCACCCAGTCGACGATGGAGTCGGACGGGTTGAGCATGGCCATCTTCGACTTGTTCTCCGAGCCGCCGCCCTTGGCCGCGACGTCCACCTCGACCTTGTCGCCGGGGACGATGGAGTAGTGGATCACCGCCGGGGTGTTGTCCTTGGTGTTCTTACGGGCCCCGGCCGGGTCGGCCAGGATCGAGGCGCGCAGGACGTTCTCCGGCAGGTTGTAGGCACGGCGAACGCCTTCGTTGATCATATCGTCGACGCTCATGGTGGCGCCGTCCCAACGCACGTCCATGCCGACGCGGATGAACACGGTGACGATGCCGGTGTCCTGGCAGATCGGGCGGTGGCCGGTGGCGCACATGCGCGAGTTGATCAGGATCTGCGCCATGGAATCGCGCGCGGCCGGCGATTCTTCCTTCAGGTAGGCCTCGTGCATGGCCTGGATGAAATCAACCGGGTGGTAATAGGAGATGAACTGCAGGGCGTCGGCGACGCTCTGAATCAGGTCGTCTTGCTTGATCACGGTCACGGGGGCGCGCTCCTCTGGAATACGGGAACATCTGGAAGCGCCGGACCACGACCCGGCGCGCTTGCAAGGTAAAAAAGGCGCGGCAGTATACCGCGCACGTCGTAACGGGGACACCCGCCACGGTCGACCTTGGTAGGTGATCGCCAGATTCGGCCGGCGACTTTTCCTCTGGAATCTAGGCATTTTGTGATCACAGGGGTAGAGTGGCGGCCAGGTGCCAGCACGGGACGGAGCCCATGAGCACATCGAGTCACCGGGGCAAGCGCCGAGCCTTGCAGAGCCTGCTGATGAAGCGCTTCTACATGGCGGCGGCGACGTACGGCCTGGGATTGCTGCTGAATTGGGTCGCGGTGTTCAGCGACCTCTACCAGGCGTCGGTGGCCGGTGCGCTGCTGACCACCGGGCTGGTCGTGCTCAGCCAACTGGCCTTCTTCCTGATCTTCCGCAGCGGGCGCAACCTGCGCCTGCGCGATCCCAGCCTGACCGAGCCCCAGGTGCTGGTGGCGCTGGCCTGGCACACCTGGTTCCTTTCGCAAATGAGCGTCGGGCGCGGCACCTTGCTGGTGCTCTACGTGTTGATCCTGCTATTCGGCGTCTTCCAGTTGCAGCCGAAAGTCTTCGTGCGCTGCGCCGCTGCGGCCTTCTTCGGATTCGCCGGGCTGAACCTGTGGGAAGCCTGGCGGATGACCCTGGACGATCCCGGCCTGGCGGTGCTGCAGCTCAGCGTGCTGTTCGTGGTGCTGGTCTGGCTCAGCCTGTTCGCCAGTTACGTGCACGCGCTGCGCCAGCGCATGCGGCAAAGGCGCTTTGCCTTGCAGGCGCATCAGGATACGCTGCGCGGCATGATGCGCCAGCTCGAAGACCTGGTTGCCACCGACGAGTTGACCGGGTTGTTCAATCGCCGCCATTTCCTCCGCCTCGCCGCCCGTGAACTGGGGCAGCTTGCCCACGGCCGCCAGCTCGGCCTGGCACTGATCGACCTGGATTACTTCAAGCGGATCAACGACGTCCACGGCCATGCTGCTGGCGACCGCGTGCTGCAAACCTTTGCCGCGGTGGCGCGGGCCTGCCTGCGCGACGGCGACGTGCTGGCGCGTTATGGCGGCGAAGAGTTCGTCCTGCTGCTGCCGAACACCGATGCCGACCAGTGCACCGCCTGCTGCGAGCGCCTGCGCGAAGCCTTCAGCCAGGCCGAGCCGGTGGGTGTGCAGGTGGACAACCTCAGCCTATCGGTGGGCATGACCCTGCTGAACTGCGGCGACGATCTGGACGAGGCCTTGCAGCGCGCCGACCAGGCGCTCTACCGGGCCAAGCGTGGCGGGCGCAACCGTTGCGACGCCACCTGGGAGGGCGTCGATGCCTGAGCTGTACGCCGGCGGCCGCCACTGGGTCGTCGCCCCTGGCGCCAACCTGCTGGACGCCTTGCGTGACGGCGGGGTGGCCGTTCCCTACAGTTGCCGGGCCGGCAGTTGTCATGCCTGCCTGGTGCGTTGCCGGCGCGGCGAACCGAACGATGCCCAGCCCGATGCGCTCGACGCCGCGCGCCGCGAGAGCGGCTGGCGGCTGGCCTGTCAGTGCCGGGTAGTGGATGACCTCGAGGTGGAAGTCTTCGACCCGCTGCGCGACGGGCTTCCCGCCGACGTGGCGGAAGTCGGCTGGATGAGCCCGACCGTCCTGCGGTTGCGCGTGCATCCGCAGAAGCCGCTGGCCTACCGCGCCGGGCAGCATCTGGTGCTGTGGACGGCGACGGGAGTGGCTCGACCGTATTCCCTGGCCAGCCTGCCGGGCGAGGACCCTTGGCTCGAATTTCACTTGGACTGCCGTCAGCCCGGGGCCTTCAGCGATGCAGCCCGGGCCTTGCGTCCGGGCGATGCGTTGCGTCTCGGCGAGCTGCGCGGCGGAGCTCTGCACTACGACCCCGACTGGCAGGAGCGGCCGCTCTGCCTGATGGCTGCCGGCACCGGTCTGGCGCCGCTCTGGGGTGTGCTGCGCGAGGCGCTGCGGCAGGATCACCGAGGCCCCATCCGCCTCATTCACCTCGCCCATGATGCCGCCGAGCATTACCTCGCCGAGCCCCTGGCGGCGCTGGCCCGGCAGCATCCTGCGGTGCAGGCGGAGCTGATCGTGCCGGCCGAGTTGCCGGCTGTTTTGGCCGGATTCCGCCTTGTTTCGCGGCAAACCGTCGCCTTACTCTGCGGCCATCCCGACCGTGTCGAGACCTTCGCCCGCCGCCTCTATCTCGCCGGCTTGCCGCGCAACCAGATGCTGGCCGACGTTTTTCTCCCGCGCGTCGGCTGACTTCGCCGCCAGGGAATCGCCATGACCGATCACATCCTCGTCGAGCGCGAGCAGGGGCTGCTGACCCTGCGTCTCAATCGCCCGGACAAGCTCAACGCACTGACCCGCGCCATGTACGGCCGCCTGGCCGATGCACTGACCGAGGCCGACCAGGATCCGACGGTGCGGGCGGTGCTGATCGCCGGCAGCGACACCTGCTTCACCAGCGGCAACGATGTGGAAGATTTCCTCAAGGCGCCGCCGAGCGGCCTGGACAGCCCGGTGTTCCATTTCATGCGCGCGCTGTTCGAGCTGAGCAAACCGGTGGCGGCGGCGGTGGCCGGGCCGGCGGTGGGTATCGGCACCACGCTGTTGCTGCATTGCGACCTGGTCTACGTGAGCCGGGATGCCCGTCTGAAGATGCCGTTCGTCAACCTCGGCCTGTGCCCCGAGTTCGGTTCCAGCCTGATCCTGCCGCGTCTGCTCGGTCAGGCACGGGCGGCTGAATTGTTGCTGCTGGGCGAAGGGTTCAGCGGCGAACAGGCAGCGGCCTGGGGCATTGCCCTGGAAGCGTTGGACGACGGCCCTGCCACCCTGGCCAGGGCACGGGAGCGGGCCTTGCGCTTCCTCGAACTGCCACCGGCCGCGGTGGCCGACAGCAAGCGTCTGATGCGTGCGCCGGGGCGCGAGGAGCTGCGCCGGGTGATCACCGAAGAAGGCGAGCTGTTCGGCCAGCGCCTGCGTTCGCCGGAGGCGGTCGAGGCACTGAGCGCATTTTTGCAAAGGCGGAAGCCGGATTTCTCTCGCTTCGCTTGAGAGCGGCTCCGGACACTGGTCAGCCGCAGGTAACCCGCTTGATCACCTGGGCGGCGTCGGTTTCCAGGTTGAGGCGCTGGGCGTTGTATTCCATGGTCACTGCGTCGTTCGGTCCCAGCACACGCGCGGTCTGGGCGCCGGCCTTGCGGCGGGCTTCTTCGAGGATCTCGAAACTGGCGGTCTTGCCGATCAGGCTCTGCACCGGCGCGGCGTCGCATCGGCCGCTGAAGTGATCGCCGGCCGGCTCTTCCGGTGCCTGGACGGGTTTATCCGTCGTACTGCTGCAGCCGGCGAGAGTGGCGAAGACCAGGGCGCAGCCGATGATTAATTGTTTGGAATGCATGCTCTCTCCTTGGGTGTCGTGAAGCACAACCATACCCGCCAGGGGCAGGCGTGTGCATCGGACTGTTCCGGCGAGGTGGTGTTCCCGGTGCGTATGTATCGGCGCTTGTCAGGCGGTGGTGTCGATGAAGTTGCCGAGATTCGGCGGATTGGCGCCGGAGGGCAGGGGTGGCAGGGCCTCGACCAGGGCTAGGGCGCTCAGGGCCTGGAGGTCCAGCGCCTTTTCCAGGACCTGCACGGACGTTTCCATCGCGAGCTGCGCGGCGGTGGCGGCGGTGAAGGCGCTGGTGAGGCTGGAGATTTCCATGCGGGTCCCTGGGCCGGAAGGGGAGCCTGCAGGTTAACCCGGATGCGTCCGGTGCGAAACCCATGGGGAGCGCCGGGGGACGGAAGGTCGTGGTGGCCCGATAGAAAAGCGCACCTGATCTGAGCGTTTTGGATCGCATGGCCGCTTTCAAAATCGGTAGGCGCTGAAGTCAGCCAGAAAGACATGACTACTTCAGGCCACCCCTAAGGCCGATCAGTTAATCCCCAATCTTCCCAAAGGAAACTCTGAAAAAGCCCTGAATTTGCGAAGCAGCCGCTCTGTAACCCGCATGGTTGCTAGAGCGTATTTTTCAAGGACTGGCTTTTTCAGACCATCCCAAACAGCCGATCAGAAATGGAATGCCAGTCAGCTTAACTGGCTGGTATAGCCGCTTCGGCTCTTCTTTTTGTCAGGGAACATATTTCAACTGGAACTGTTGGTTTATTCCGTTCAAATGGGTCCATTGGCGAATATCGCCGCCGTTCTCGGTGCTGAAGTTGAAAACATCGAGGGCCAAGTTGCTGTGCCGTGAAACGATATTGTAAAACCCGGCACCGACATCGATCAATTTCCATTGTTGATGAGTACCACCCGTCCAGGTGCCCTGGCGGATATCCGCTCCCGCCACTGTGCTTTGTTGTTCGACTTCAACGGCTTTGCCGCTATGGGAAGCTCGGATCGAGTAATAACCATTCCCCAGCGATTTGAGATCGAAATGCTGGTTGGCACGATTGTCGTATGTCCACTGTATGATATCGGCATTATCTGCCTTGCTGCCTCCCTCCACATCCAAGACCTTTCCACTGAGCCGGGAAACGATTGCGACACGTCCCTCGATGCTCGTCATTACTGTGTTCGAACTCTTCTGTAAAGTGAAATTGCGTGTGAATTTAGGCCAGTCGTTAGTGAAGCTCATCTGGAGAAGATCAAGCCTTGGGATTCCTTTGTCGGTGGTGCCGTCATAGTAGTGAATGCTGACAAGGTGCTGGCCGTTATTATTGAAATAACCAAAATGGCCAGGTCCAATGTAACGGCCCTTTGTCTTCAATACGGTAGTGCCGCCACCATTATAAAGATCGACCCCGTTTTTATCGAGAAACGGGCCTGTCGGTTTGTCGGATTTTCCTGCCACGACGTAATAAGTGCTTTTCGTTCCTGCGCAGCAATCGCCAAGGTTGGCGAAGAGATAATAATAGCCGTTGATATATTGAATCTGGCCCGCCTCGAGTTCATGCCACTTACCATTATTCCCTGCGACAGGATAGCGGATATTATTCATCCTTTTGCCAGTGGTGGGGTCGATTTGTGCAACGAACAAGCCAGAATAGTGGGAGCCATATATCATCCAGACGTTATCGTTCGCGTCCTTGAATACGCCAGGGTCAATTGTATTCGTAGGGAGCTTATATGGGGAGTAAGGTTCGGTTTTCGATGATACGACCATTCCTAGGTCGCGCCACTTCGGAGTGTTCAGAGAATCAGAAACGGCAACGCCTATCGCTGATTCGAAGCTAGAATCCGTTGTGGCAAAGGCAGAATAGTAGAGATAGTACTTGCCATTCATCTTTACTACGTCTGGAGCCCAGAAGTGTCCTTTGAAGTTCTTGACATATTTATTTATCCAGTTCGGCCATGTGCCTTCTGGGAATGTCGGGCCGTTGAATTTCCAGTCGATTAGGTCTGTTGAGTAGCGACTATCTATTCCGTTGCTGGTACTGAAGGTCCAGTAAGTATTTTCTTCTTTTTGTATTGTGGCAGGATCGTGGATTTCTGTGATTCCAGTTAATTGAATGGCATGTATAGGCATGGCAACACATGCCAAAAGGCTGAAACAGAACCCAGTAAATGGTTTTTTCATGTAGATGTGCTTCCTGAAGGAAAGGCGAAAGGAGGAGTTGTTAGATTTCTTGGTAAACGATGTTGCTTCAGGGAAATCCAGTCACGCGGGCCGCCAAATTACCTGCGCAGGTGGAAGTATGGCAATTCTGTCTTGGTTTGTTATGCATCTCGATTCACAAAAAATCGACTGTATCTGGGCCTTTGGGACTTGGGCTTTTCTGCTTTATTTTAAGGATTTTCTTATTCTTCGTAGGGGATTGCTGGCTTGGTGTGGGAAGTTGCTGATACATGGATATTTGGAAAGCTCCGAAGAAGAACTTCCCGATGCTGGTGAAATACGCAGATCCCATTGCCGAGTATCCCGATGAGGCAGATGACTTTCGCCGACCCTGAGTACTCCGGTAAACGCAAGCTTGCGAGCACGGTCTATCGTCTACGTATATAGTCGTCGCTTTCCGCCATCGAGGTACCGAGTCGCTTATGCAAAGGAATGCCGGTCAGGGGCTTTCGTTCGCCAGACGTCTTTACGCGCCGCGCCTGTTCGGTCTGGGGGTCGGCTTCTTCTGCGTCGCCGCCGGGCTCTGGTACCTCGATAAACCGGCCTGGGTCTGGGCGCTGCTGGTTTTCAACGGCTATCTCTGGCCGCACTTGGCCTTTCAATTGGCGAAGCATTCCCAGACCCCCTACCGCGCGGAGCATCGCAACCTGCTGATCGACTCGGTATTCGGCGGGTTCTGGACCGGCGCGATGCAGTTCAACGCGCTGCCCAGCGTGACCATTCTCTCGATGATGGCGATGAACAACGTCGCCGCCGGCGGGGCGCGTTTCTTCCTGGTTGGCAGCCTGGCGCAATTGGCGGGCGTGGCGATCGCCCTGCTGGTCTTCGGTCCGGCGTTTTCCCCGGAGACCCGTCTCGAACAGCTCTACGCCTGCCTGCCGATGCTAGTGCTCTATCCGCTGTCGCTGGGCCTGGTGTGCTACCGCCTGACCATTCAGCTGGCCGACCACAAGCGCGCCCTGCGGGCGGTCAGCCGTACCGACAGCCTGACCAGCCTGTACAACCATGGCTATTGGAAAGACTTGCTCCAGGTCGAATTCCTCAAGTGTCGCGGCCACCATCAGCGTGCCACGGTGGCGCTGATCGACATCGATCATTTCAAGGCGATCAACGACACCCACGGGCACATCGTCGGCGACAGCGTGCTGCGCCTGCTCAGCGAGCGTCTGGTGCAGAACCTGCGTAGCGAGGACCTGGCCGGGCGCTACGGTGGCGACGAGTTCTGCGTGATCCTGCCGAACACCCCGCCGGTGCTGGCCAAGGAGATCATGGAGCGGCTGCGGGAAAGCCTGAGCGACGTGCGCACCGAGCTGGCACCCGAGCTGCGCATCACCCTGAGTATCGGCCTCGCCGGCTACAGCCCTTACCAGCGGGATGCCTCCGACTGGCTCAAGGACGCCGACCAGGCGCTCTACGTCGCCAAGTCGTCCGGTCGCAACCAGGTGAGCATGGCCAACGATGCGCTGCATCATCCGCCGCCGGTCGAGGGCTGACGCGCTCCGGAATCAGGCGGAGCTGCGCAGCCGGGCGAGGTCGCGCAGCGGCGGTGCGCCGAACTGGCGGCTGTACTCGCGGCTGAACTGCGACGGGCTCTCGTAGCCCACCCGGTAGCCGGCCGCCGAGGCTTCCAACCCTTCCGCCAGCATCAGCCGGCGGGCTTCCTGCAGGCGCAACTGCTTCTGGTATTGCAGCGGGCTCATGGCGGTGACTTCCTTGAAACGGTGGTGCAGCGTCGACGGGCTGAGATTGACCGTCCGCGCCAGTTCCTCGATACGCAATGGCTTGTGGTAGTAGCGGTTCAGCCACTCGATGGCGCGCGTCACCCGGTGCGTCTGGCTGTCGGCGATGGCGATCTCCACCAGGCGCTGGCCCTGGGGGCTGCGCAGCAGGCGGTAGAAGATTTCGCGCAGGGCCAGCGGCGCCAGCATGGGGATGTCCTTCGGTGTGTCGAGCAGACGGATCAAACGCAGCACGGCATCCAGCAGCGGCGCATCGACACGCCCAAGATACAGGCCGCGACGATCCTGGGTGGTCAGGCCGAGCGGGCCGGCATCGGCGATCAAGCTGCCGATCTCCGCCGGGTCGATGGCCAGCTTGACACAGAGATAGGGCTGTTCCGGCGAAGCCTCGATCACCGAGCCGGTCACCGGCAGGGTCACCGAGGCGACCAGGTAGTTCAGCGGGTCGTAGACATAGCGCTCGTCGTTCAGCATCACTTCCTTGCGACCCTGGGCAATGATGCACAGGCTGGGCTGGTAGACCCCCGGAGTGAAGGAGGTGGTCTTGTCGCCGCGGATCAGGTCGAGGGGGGCAATAGCGGTCTGATGAATGCCTTCGGCAGTGGTGAAGCGCGAGATCAGCGCCGCCAGTTCGTTCTGGCGCTGTTCGATATCGAGGGGAAGCGCGGCGGTATCCGGCATGATGGGCCTCCTTGGACTTTTCACCAGCTTAGCGGGGCGCGATGAACAAATCTGCGGGCCTCCCCAATCCCGTGCAGGATCGTGCAAGCAATCGGCAGGAACGTGCAACGTCCGGCAGCCCGCGCATGACAGCCTTGTGACGGGCTTTCGCGGACTTTTTCCGCGCGCCGGCCGGCGCGACAGTTTTGGGCAAGAACCCGGCAGGAATCGGTTATCGACCCACGCCAATCAGCCCTTACTCTGGAAGAGTCTCGACCGCTGGTCGTTTCCTGCCGCTTTTTCAAGGAGCACCGCCATGAGCGAAACGATGCCCGTCACCACTCTGGCTCTGGTTCGCGCCCGCGCCGGCCGCTCGGACGAACTCGGCTGCCGTCTCGGCGTGTTGATCGAGCCCGCCCTGAGCACGCCCGGCTGCCTGCGCTATGAACTGCAACGTGCGCCGGACGATCCCGATCTCTGGCGAATCCATGGCCTCTGGGCTTCGGAGGAGGCCATGACCACCTACCTCGACATGCCTGTGGTGCAGGTATTCGCCGACATTCTCCACGACCGATCCGCCAGCCTGGTGGACCTGCACAGCTTCGCCGGCAGCCTCGCATCGCTGGAAGACTGGCGGGCGGCGTAGCATGTCAAAGCCATGGCAGTCGGGTAGGCTAGAGGCTTTCTCACTGCCAGGGATATCGACATGACCACCGAGACGGATGCCCAATCCCAGCCGGTCGAACCGCTCAACGCTATCGAAGTCCGCATCGTCGGCAGCCTGATCGAGAAGCAGGCCACCACTCCGGAAGCCTATCCGCTGACGCTCAACGCACTCCTGCTCGCCTGTAACCAGAAGACCAGTCGCGAGCCGGTGATGAACCTCACCGCCGGCCAAGTCGGCCAGAGCCTGCGCCGCCTGGAGGATCGCGGCCTGGTGCGGCTGGTGATGGGCAGCCGCGCCGACCGCTGGGAACACCGTGCGGAGAAGGGCCTGGAGCTGACCCCGGCGCAGGTGGTGCTGATCGGCCTGTTGTTCCTGCGCGGCCCGCAGACCCTCAACGAGCTGCTTACCCGCAGCAACCGGATGTTCGAGTTCGACGACCTGGACGATCTCCAGCACCCGTTGGAGCGTCTGATCGCCCGCGGCCTGGCCTGCAAGCTGCCGCGCCAGCCGGGGCAGCGCGAAGACCGCTACATGCACCTGCTGGGCGATCCGGCCGACCTCGAACAACTGCTCGCCGCCCGCCAGGCCCAGGATGCCCGCCAAGGCAGCGGAGCAGGGCAGACGGATGAGCGAGTCGATGCGCTGGAAGCCCGCCTGGCCGAACTGGAGGAACGTCTGGCACGGTTGGAGCAACGGGTCGCCGACTGACGCGCTGGCCGTTCCGTCGCCCCGGGCTGAACCTCGTCGGGTCTTTGCGACTCAACAGTGCAAGTGCAGCGGACGGGGTGTGGCATGGTGAACGAGGCTTTTCTTCAGACCGTTCGCAGGGCGTGGCCATGGGGGCTGCACGGTTGAAGCGGACGGCGCCGAAGGCGCGCGGCAGTGTCGTGCTCTATCCCAACCGGCGTTCGGAGCCACAGCACGAGCGGGTGGTGCACGCGGCGCTGGCGCAGCGTCTCGCGGCGCTGTTGGGGATGGTCTTCCGCGGCGATTTCGACCCCACGGCCCGCCCGCCGGAACCGGTCTACTTCGTGCCGAGCGACAGCATCGTCGGTCTCGACGAAGCCCGCCGACTGGGTATCGCCAGCGAGCGGGACCTGTTCGGCGGCGTGGTACCGCATCCCTTCATGGCCACCAAGGCCATCACCCATCCGCTGGTGCGGCCGAAGGCGGCGGCGCCGGCCGGCTGGTCGGCGGCTTTCGGCCAGCATGTCGACCGCGCGGTATTCCGGGGTTTCACCGTGTTCAGCCTCGACGATGCGTGGACGGCGGCGCGGCGCCTGTTCGCCGACGGGCCGATCCGCATCAAGCCGGTGCGGGCCACCGCCGGGCGAGGACAAGTGGTGGTCAACGACATCGCCGAACTGGAGGCCGCGCTGGACGCCCAATGCGTCGACGAGCTGGCGAATTGCGGACTGGTGCTGGAAGAACACCTGGAACGCATGACCACCTTCAGCGTCGGCCGGGTGCGGGTCGGCGAGCTGCTGGCCAGCTATTGCGGCACCCAGCGGCTAACCGTCGACAACCAGGGCGAGACCGTCTATGGCGGCTCCGACCTACTGGTGGTGCGGGGCGACTTCGACGCGCTGCTGCAGCTCGACCTGCCGGAGGCGGCACGTCTCGCCGTCACCCAGGCCCAGCTCTACGACGGCGCCGCCAGCGCATGCTTCGCCGGCTTGCTGGCCTCGCGGCGCAACTACGATATCGGCCAGGGGGTGGACGCCCGGGGGCGGGTCCGCTCCGGCGTGCTCGAACAATCCTGGCGCATCGGTGGCGCCAGCGGGGCGGAAGTGGCTGCGCTCCAGGCGTTCCACGGCGGCGGGCAATGCGCGGTGCGGGCCTCGACGGTGGAACTCTATGGCGGTCGGGAGACTCCACCCCCACAGGCGGACGTGCTATTCGATGGCCTCGACGAGGAGGTCGGGCGAATCACCAAGTACATCACGGTGGAGGCTTATGAACACCCGGAGTGAGGCGCTGGAAATCGCCGTCGACGACGAACAGATCGACGCGACCCTGCTGGCGCCAAGCGCGAAAATGCCCGGCGTGCTGTTCGTGCACGGCTGGGGCGGCAGCCAGAAGCGCGACATCGCGCGGGCCAAGGGCTTGGCCGGGCTCGGCTGCGTATGCCTGACCTTCGATATGCGCGGTCATGAACGAACGCTGGAGCGGCAGCAGCGCGTCACCCGCGAAGACAACCTGCGCGACCTGCTGTCCGCCTACGATCGCCTGGCTCGCCACCCGTCCATCGACCCCTCGGCCATCGCCGTGGTCGGCAGCAGCTACGGCGGCTACCTGTCCACCATCCTCACCAGCCTGCGCCCGGTGCGCTGGCTCGCGCTGCGCGTGCCGGCGCTGTACCGCGACGAAGGCTGGCTGACGCCGAAGCGCGAACTCGACCGCAAGGATTTGGTGGAATACCGCAACACCCCGCTGCCTTCCACGGCCAATCGGGCACTGGCGGCCTGCGCGGCATTCGAAGGCGACGTGCTGATCGTCGAGTCCGAACAGGACCACCTGATCCCCCACACCACCATCACCAACTACCTGTCGGCGTTCTCCCGTGCCCATTCGCTGACCCACCGCATCATCGACGGCGCCGACCATGGCCTCACGAGCGAAGCCTGCCGGCAGGCGTACACCTCCATCCTGCTCAACTGGGCAACGGAAATGGTGGTAGGGGCGCGCATTGGCGACGGCGTGTTCGAGGAGGTGGCGGCCTGATCGGGCTTGGGTCGAAGAGGGCGGGGTGCCCAGGGCTTGCCTTGCAAAGTCCGTGAGGCTCTTCTAGCGTGAACTGCACCGCAGGACGCACCCGTTGGCAGGAGCCTCCGCTGTTCTTCATCCTCGCCGCATCCGGTTCGTTCCTCGCGTCCAGGCTCCGCCATAACGGGCGGATGTAGCTATCCCCGTAGCAACCGACTGGCGCGCAGGCGCAAGGAGGCCGGGATGGAAAGGATGTCCGCTGGCGGTCCATCGTTTCGCTTCCTGGCCTCGATGGCCATTCCCTTCGTTGTTTTTCCGCTCCGGCCAGATCGGGGCAATCCCATACCTGTCCATTCCCGCAGGGAGACCGCTCGGCCTCTGTCTCGTTGGCCCCGAAGCGCTTCGCCGTATCAGCCATCGGAAGATCCGCATTACAAGGAGATAACCATGCCACGCGTGTTCGAGTCCCTTTCGGGGCGGTGCCTGTTCCTCTTGCTACTGGCATTTTCGTTGCTCGGCGGCAAGGCCGTCGTTGCCGACGATAGCTGCCCCGCCAGCCAGAGCTGGATCACCAGTCCCAATCCGCCCAGTGAAATCCCCGAGGGCAGCAATGCCGATTTCTGCGATTTTTACCAATTCAGTTGGCAGTGGTTCCTGCAACTGACCAGCCCGTCGTCAAGCGATGCCAGCCTGCGCAACTTCCAGGTGCCCACCAGCTTCCCCGTGCTCCAGGCCACTGGGACGGACTCCTGTTCGCCGAATGCGCCGAAGGAAGTGATGTTCGTCCGCACCGTCAAGCCGGTTGCCGCCGACACGCCGTTCAACCTGCCCGACCGCACCGGCCAGGCGGCGAAGGGGGCGACCATCTATGACCAGGACGGCAATGTGGTGTTCTACGAGGTGCGCTTCAGCCGCAACCTGTGCAACGTCGGGCAGATCCAGTCGCAGCCGCAATTCCCGGCTGGCACCACCGAGATGAAGATCGCTTGGCGCATCATCACCGACGCGGAGAAGCCGCAGTACTTCTGGATCGAAGCGAACGTGGATGGTGTGCCCGGCGATGAGCTGCTGGGCATGGTGGGTTTCCATATTGTCATGGCCACGGCGCTGCACCCGGAGTTCATCTGGGCCACCTTCGAGCACCGCGCCAACGCGCCCGAATGCGCCAACCCGGGCACGGCGCCGGCTTCCGGCTGGTCGTTCACCAGCGCTAAATGCGCCGGCGAGCTGCCCAACCCGTCGTCGGACTGTGCCTTCAACCAGGCCGTGGAGAGCCAGAGCCTGACCGGGACACCGACGGAAATCTGCCGGGTATTCCATGACGGCACCGATCCGAGCGACCACGAAGGCACGGACAATATCGCGATCATCGACAGCATGAATACCCAGATCCAGGCCATGCTGGCCGCGCTGCCGAGCAGTAGCCCTATGTCTGTCTGGCAGAATTACATGATGGTCGGCGCGCTCTGGGAAAACGACGTCACCCAGCCGTCGTCCACCGTCTCCAACCAGCGCGGCTCGATGCGCCTGGCCAACACGGTGATGGAGACCACGGTACAGAACATCGATCTCAATGCGACGTTCGTCTCTAACTGCTTCGGTTGTCACCAATTCGCCGGTTCGGGCAACAGCAACACGCTGCCGTCCTCCAGCCTCAGCCACATCTTCGACGATGTGATGCAGGGCCAGTGCAAGGCCAACGACGTCCAGGCCGGGCCGATCTGGAACAACCAGGACGCCCAGCAGAAATGCGTGCAGACCTGCCAGAACAAGGGAGGCTGGAACGGCAACTGGAAAACCACCGAGCCGGGTGTGATGTCCGTCTGCGGCTGTTGCGGCGGCTGACAGGGTTGTGGCTGCGGCCACGTCTGCCGGGCCCGAAAGGGTCGTCGTCGGTAGCGTGGCCGGAGCCCTTGGCGCCGCGCTTCAGCGGGACCATCGCGCGTCCTGTACCGACCCTCTCCGTGGGAGCGAATTCGTTCGCGATTGGCGAAGCGCCGTCGTCCCCCCATCGCGAATGAATTCGCTTCCACCGGATAATCCATATGCCTCCTGTGGGGCGAATTCATTTGCCCACCGGCACCCTCACTTCCCGCGAATCAACCGGCGCAGGGCGAAGCGGTTCGGGTGGCAGGCTTCGGCCACGCTGCGCGGCAGGGGCAGGGGTTCGTCGTCGAGCCAGGCGGCCAGCAGCTCGCCGGATAGCGGCGCGGTGACCAGCCCGCGTGAGCCGTGGCCGCTATTGACGTACAGCCCTTCGTACCAGGGGCAGGGTGTGTCCGGCACTTGGCGGGCGTCCTTGGCCAGCACGGCGTAAGCCTCGGCCAGGGCTTGGCTGTCCGCCAGCGGACCGACGACCGGCAAGTAGTCAGGGCTGGTGCAACGGAACGCGGCGCGCCCTTGCAGGATAGCCGGGTCGAGGCGGTCGGCCTGCAGGCGATTGCCGAGGTCCGTGGAAATCTCCCGCAGCAAATCCAGGTTGCTGGCGTGCTCGGCCGTCGTCGGCGTGCAGTCCTGGCTGTGGAAATCGAAGCTGGCGCCCAAGGTGTGCTCGTCGCCACGGGCCGGTGCGACGTAACCCTCGGCGCAGACCACGGTACGCAGCGCCCGGCTTTCCGGAGTGGCTGGCAGACGGGTGATCTGCCCGCGGATGCGCTTGAGCGGCAGGTCGGCGGAGTAGGGGAAGCGCTGGATATCGGCGGCACCGGCCAGCACTGCGACCGGTGCCTCGGCCAATACCGTATCGCCGGCACGGGCCTGCCAGCGCTCACCGACCCGCTCCAGCGACAGCGCCTCGCGATGCGTCAGCAGACGGATATTCGGATGCTCCAACAGCCTGCGGCACAGTGCCGGCGGATGCGCCCAGCCGGCTTCCGGGAAGAACAGCCCGCCTGCCGGCAGCGCCACGCCGGCCAGGTCTTCGGCCTGCTGGCGATCCAGTCGACGCAACAGACCATCCGTAAAGGCGTCGGCCAGTTGCGTCTGGCGCTCGGCCTCTTTCTCGTCGAATGCCAGTTGCAGCACGCCGCAGGCGTCCCACTCGGCACCGCGCTCCAGCCGTTCCAGCAGGCGGCGGCTATGGCCGAAGCCGCTGACGATCAGACGCGACAGCGGCGTGCCGTGGGCGGACAGCTTGAGATAAAGCACGCCCTGCGGATTGCCGGAGGCTTCCTGCGCCGGCTCGGCGTGGCGCTCCAGGACCGCCACCTGCCAACCGCGCGCGGCCAGGCTGGCAGCCGTGGCGCAACCGGCCATGCCGGCGCCGATCACCAGGGCGCTGCGCTCCGGGGGACACCAGCCGGGGCGGGCGAACCAGGGTTTGGCGGCTGCCCGTGGGGTGCCGACGAAGTGGCCGCGCAGCATCTGCCATTTCTGGCCGAAGCCCTTGACCTTGTTCATCTCGAAGCCGGCCTCGTTCAGCCCGCGACGAACGAAACCGGCACAGGTGAAGGTGGCCAGGGTTGTGCCGGCGGCGGACAGCCGGGCCATCTGGGCGAACAGCTCCGGCGTCCACATCTCCGGGTTCTTCGAGGGCGCGAAACCATCGAGGAACCAGGCGTCCACGCACGCATCCAGTTCCGGCAGGCACTCCAGCACATCGCCGACCAGCAGGGTGAGCACCACCCGCCCGCCAGCGAACACCAGGCGCTGGAAGCCCGGATGAATGGCCACGTATTGCGCCAGCAATTGCCCGGCGTAGCCGGCCAATTCCGGCCACAGCGCCAGGGCGCGCTGCAGGTCGTCGCGGTGCAGCGGGAATTTCTCCACGCTGACGAAATGCAGCCGCGCATCGGCCGGCGCCGTCTGCTCGAACAGTTGCCAGGCGCAGAGGAAGTTCAGCCCAGTGCCGAAACCGGTTTCGCCGATCGTCAGCCGTCCGCCGGCCGGCAGGGCGGCGAAGCGCTGCGGCAGGTCGTTGTGACCGAGAAACACGTAGCGGCTTTCCTCCAGGCCCGAGGCGCGGGAGAAGTAAATATCGCCAAACACGCTGGACAGCGGTTGGCCTTGTTCGTCCCAGTCGAGCTGGGCGTGGGAAGTGTCGGACATCGCAAGGACACCATGCGCGGAGGCGCGCATTGTAGCGCGCACGCAGGGGAGCGGCGTGCGGCATTCCGGCGCCCACACGGTCTGTATCAATCCGCTAGGCTGTGCGAATCGGGGCGGTGAGCCCATTGAGTTGAAAGCTATTCAGGAGGGAGAGCCTGCATGTTCGAATCTGCCGAGATCGGTCACGCCATCGACAAGGACACCTACGACGCCGACGTGCCGGTGCTGCGCGAGGCATTGTTGGAGGCCCAGTATGAGTTGCAGCAGCAGGCGCGTTTCCCGGTGATCGTGCTGATCAACGGCATCGAGGGCGCCGGCAAGGGCGAGACGGTAAAGCTGCTCAACGAATGGATGGACCCCCGGCTGATCCAGGTGGAAACCTTCGACCAGCAGACCGACGAGGAGCTGGCCCGCCCTCCGGCCTGGCGCTATTGGCGGCGGCTGCCGCCGAAGGGGCGGATGGGCATCTTCTTCGGCAACTGGTACAGCCAGATGCTCCAGGGGCGGATCCACGGCAACTTCAAGGACCCGGTGCTGGACCAGGCCATCGAGGGGGCGGAGCGGTTGGAGCGCATGCTCTGCGACGAGGGTGCGTTGATCTTCAAGTTCTGGTTCCACCTGTCCAAGCAGCAGATGAAAGCGCGCCTGAAGACGCTCAAGGACGACCCGCTGCACAGTTGGCGGCTCAGCCCACTGGACTGGCAGCAGTCGAAGACCTACGACAAGTTCGTGCGCTACGGCGAGCGGGTCTTGCGCCGCACCAGCCGCGACTACGCGCCCTGGTACGTGGTGGAAGGCTTCGACGAGCACTACCGAAGCCTGACCGTCGGCCGCATCCTGCTGGAGGGCATGCAGGCGGCCTTGGCCAACAAGCACCGGCCGGCCCGCCAGCCGCACGCCGCGCCGCTGGTTTCCAGCCTGGACAACCTCGGCCTGCTGGACAGCCTGGACATGAGCCAGAGCCTGGACAAGGAGCGCTACAAGGAACAATTGGCCACCGAGCAGGCGCGCCTGGCCGGACTGATGCGCGACAAGCGCATGCGCAAGCACGCGCTGGTGGCGGTGTTCGAGGGTAACGACGCGGCCGGCAAGGGCGGTGCCATCCGCCGTGTCGCGGGGGCGCTGGACCCGCGGCAGTATCGCATCGTGCCGATTGCCGCGCCCACCGAGGAGGAGCGTGCTCAGCCCTACCTCTGGCGTTTCTGGCGGCACATCCCTGGGCGCGGCATGTTCACCCTGTTCGACCGTTCCTGGTATGGCCGCGTGCTGGTGGAGCGGGTCGAGGGTTTTTGCAGCGAGGCGGATTGGCTGCGCGCCTATGGCGAGATCAACGACTTCGAAGAACAGCTCACCCGTGCCGGCGTGGTGCTGGTGAAGTTCTGGCTGGCCATTGACAAGGACACCCAGTTGCAGCGCTTCAAGGAGCGCGAGCAGACCGCCTTCAAGCGCTTCAAGATCACCGAGGACGATTGGCGCAACCGCGAGAAGTGGGACAGGTACAGCGATGCGGTGGGCGATATGGTCGACCGCACCAGTAGCGAGATCGCGCCCTGGACGCTGGTCGAGGCCAACGACAAGCGCTTCGCCCGGGTCAAGGTGCTGCGCACCCTTAACGATGCGCTGGAGGCGGCCTTCGCGCGGGATTGAATCGCTCGCCATGGCGCCGCATACGGCCGATGAATGATCGTCGCCGCGGGCGACGTGGCGGTTCTATGCTCGGCTGATCGTCAACCTGAGAACAACAAGAGGTGTGCCATGCGTGAAGTGGTGATCGTCGACAGCGTGCGGACTGGCATGGCCAAGTCCTTCCGCGGCAAGTTCAACCAGACCCGGCCGGACGACATGGCGGCCCACTGCGTCAACGCGCTGCTGGCGCGCAACGATCTCGATCCGGCGCTGGTGGACGACTGCATCGTCGGCGCCGGTTCCAACGAAGGCGCCCAGGGCTACAACATCGGCCGCAATGTGGCGGTGCTTTCCGGCCTGGGCATCCAGGTCGCCGGCATGACCCTCAACCGTTACTGTTCCTCCGGCCTGCAGGCCATCGCCATCGCCGCCAACCAGGTGGCGTCCGGCTGCAGCGACATCATCGTCGCCGGCGGGGTGGAGTCCATCAGCCTGACCCTGAAGAGCGTCAATACCGATCACCTCTACAACCCGCTCATCCAGGAGCGCTTCCCAGGTATCTATTTCCCCATGGGGCAGACCGCCGAGATCGTCGCTCGCCGCTATGGCGTGACCCGCGAGCAGCAGGATTTCTACGCCCTGCAAAGCCAGCAGCGCACCGCCCGAGCCCAGGCCGAGGGTCTGTTCGCCGACGAAATCGTGCCGATGAGCGTGAAGTATCTGGTGGAGGACAAGGCCACCGGCGAGAAGAAGATTCTCGACGGTGTGGTCGACCGCGACGACTGCAACCGCCCCGACACCACCCTGGAAAGCCTCGCCGGTCTGAAGCCGGCCTTCGCCGAGGACGGTTCGGTGACCGCCGGCAACGCCTCGCAGCTCTCCGATGGCGCCTCCATGACCCTGGTGATGAGCCTGGACAAGGCCCTGGAACTCGGCCTCAAGCCCAAGGCATTCTTCCGCGGCTTCGTCGCCGCCGGCTGCGAGCCGGACGAGATGGGCATCGGCCCGGTGTTCTCGGTGCCCAAGCTGCTCAAGGCCAAGGGCTTGAGCGTCGCCGACATCGATCTCTGGGAGCTGAACGAAGCTTTCGCCTCGCAGTGCCTGTATTGCCGCGACCGGCTGGAAATCGACAACGAGAAGTACAACGTCAACGGCGGTTCCATCTCGATCGGCCATCCCTTCGGCATGACCGGCTCGCGCCAGGTCGGCCATCTGGTGCGCGAACTGCAGCGGCGCAAGCTGCGCTACGGCGTGGTGACCATGTGCGTGGGCGGCGGGATGGGCGCGACCGGGCTGTTCGAAGCGGTGCGCTGAGGCAAAAATGGGTGGGCAGGCTCTGTGTCGAACGGAGCCTGCCTCCTCGAAAGAGGGTGCGGTGCCCGTCAGTTGCGGCTGGGGACCGCGCGGCCGTAGAGGGCACTGGATTGCTGCATGCGCTGGATGTAACGGCTGATTTCGTGTTCGGCGTCCACCCGGGTGAAGAAGGGGCCTTCGAGCGTACCTTCGCGGGTGGCGAAGAAATATTGGCCGTTCACCGAACTGATGCGATCACTCCGGTAATGCGTACCAGGCAGTGCATCGACTGCGCGTTTTCCATACATGGTCGAATCTCCCGAGACAGACTGGCTAATTTCAGTCTAATTCGGCCTGGCAGGCCTGCCTGATTGGGCGACCAGTGGTCGGAAACTCTTCCTGATCGACGAGAATCGCTGTTTTGGGCGCCAAACGCCTGACGAATCCCGCTGCTCGATCGGTACAGTTGCCTGACGCAATGGACAGGAACTGTGGCTGTGCCGCTGCTGGCACACTCCCTAGAATGGTCGGTCGCGGCCCGCCCGTCATTCCCCCGCATTCGGGGTCGCTCCGAGGCTGCCATGCACATCTCATCCGGCCGTTGGCTGTACGGCCTGTCGCTCGCCCTGCTCACCGCCGTGCTCTGGGGCATCCTGCCAATCAAGCTGAAAGAGGTCCTGCAGGTCATGGACCCGATCACCGTGACCTGGTACCGCCTGCTGGTGTCCGGCTCCCTGTTGCTGGCCTACCTCGCCGCGACCCGCCGCCTGCCGCGCTTCCGGCCGCTGGGGCGCAAGGGCGCCTGGCTGGTGGCCGCGGCCATCGCCGGGCTGACGGCCAACTACGTGCTCTATCTGATCGGCCTGAAGCTGCTCAGCCCCGGCACCACCCAACTGGTGATCCAGGTGGCACCCATCCTCCTGCTGATCAGCAGCCTGTTCATCTTCCGCGAGCGTTTCAGCCTGGGGCAGGGCATTGGCCTGGCGATCCTGCTGGTGGGCTTCGGTCTGTTCTTCAATCAGCGCCTGGGCGAGCTGCTGACCTCGCTGACTGCCTATACCGCCGGGGTGCTCACGGTATTGCTGGCGGCCTTCGTCTGGACCTTCTACGGGCTGGCGCAGAAGCAACTGCTTACCGTGTGGAACTCGCTGCAGGTGATGATGGTGATCTACCTCGGCTGCGCCTTGCTCATCACCCCCTGGGCCCTGCCGCTTCAGGTTCTGGAGCTGAGCCCGCTGCAAGGCTGGCTGCTGCTGGCCTGTTGCCTGAACACCCTGGTGGCCTATGGCGCCTTCGCCGAAGCCCTGGCCCATTGGGAAGCTTCGCGGGTCAGCGCGACCCTGGCCATCACCCCGCTGGTGACCTTCGGCTCCGTCGCCCTGGCCGCCAGCCTCTGGCCGGACCACGTACAGCCGGAGCAGATCAACACCCTCGCTTATGGCGGAGCCTTGCTGGTGGTGCTGGGCTCGGCACTCACCGCCATCGGCCCATCCATGCTCGCCGGCTGGAGAGCACGGCGGGCTCGGAGTGAGGAAGAGTTGGGCATGTAGGCCGTGTGAGCGGGCTCATTCACTCACGCGGCAGCACAAAAAGGGGCGAATTCATTCACCCGACGTAACCGCCCCTAGGCGAATGAATTCGCCTCTACAGGACCTTCTGCCTTCTCAGCAGGCTATGACCGGGGCGGTGTGCCGGATGGCGTGGTCTTGCGGGTTTCGTTGAGGGCGGCGATGGCGTTTTCGAGCTGGGTCCTGAGCGCGCCGAAGTTCTGTTCGAAGCACTTCTGTACCTCGTTCTTCACCAGTTCCTCCAGGCGGCTGGCGATCTGTGCGGTTGCCGCCGGGTCGGTACCGGCCTGGGCGGCGCCGGGTATTGTCGGGTGCAGGTCGGCCAGGGAGTGGGCCGCCGTCACCGCCTTGAGGATCGCCTGTTCGCCGTCCTCCTGGGCCTGGAGGGCCTGGGTCGATGCATTCTGCACGTTCTGCAGGATTTGCCGGATCGAGTCCTGGGTCTGCTGCTTGCCGGCCTCGATGGCCTGTTCGACCTGCTGTCGCGCCAGGGCGGCGGGGTCGTTGCCGGCCTTGGCGGCCAGGCCGAGCTGGAATTGCTGCAACTGCTGCCGTTCGGTGGCGGTCAGTGGGCGCTTCAGCCAGCTTTCCGCCAGCCGGTTGAGGCTTTGGTTCAGTTCGTCCGAAGTGGCCATGGGTGCTCCCTCCCGTGAGGCGATGTGTGGCGTTGGGCGTGCCGGGCAGGCACGCCCGTGGGATGTGCGGCTCCGCCTTCAACTGCTGCCGTCGCCGGTTGGGGGGGTACACAGGGCCGAGGCGGTGTGCAGGGCCGTATGGGCGGTGCTCAGTTGCAGGGCCATCTGGCTGAGGCGTGCCAGGATGTCGTTCGGGTGGTCTTGGGACAGCGACTGCAACCACTGGTTGAGGCAATCGGAGAGCAGGGACTTGACCTGTTCCTTGAGGTTTTCCAGTTCGTCTTGCATGGCGGTTCTCCTGGTGGGGTGGGCTCACTTCAGCAGTTTCAGCAGGCTCAACAGCTTGGCCACGTCGCTGTCCTGCACTTCGATCAGGCGCTTGCCCGTACGGGGTCGCGCCGGGGCTTCGACGGGCGGTGCCGGCGGTTCGGCTACCCCGGTTGCCGGGCCGTTCGACTCGCTGCGAATCAGGTACTGGACGAGGGAGGGCATGGTGGGTCTCCTCAGATTCGCCGGGACTCGATCAGCACGACCGAGTCGGGCGATTCGAAGCCTTCCAACCGGCTCAGCCGGCGCCACTCGAGGGCGATGGCCGGCTCCCCGGGCGTGCCGATGGTGGCGTCCCAGTACGCCTTGCCCAGGGCGACGAACAACCGGTGGGTGTTTTCCAGCGACGCTTCGAGAATCCGGCCTTCGCGGCTGGCCAGGCCGTAATTGAGCAGGATGCTCATGCGCATGGCCTCGTCCTGGACGTTGGAATGCTCCACGCCCTGGCCGTCGGCGCCGAGCAGGTAGGAGCGCCAGTTCAGCACTTGGGCGAACAGCTTCAGGTAGAGCTGCAACAGCGGGTATCCCTTGCCCTCGCAGAGCGGTCGATGCAGATCGCATTGCTGCTGGAAGTAGAAGCGCAGCCGGTCGCCTATCGCTGCCGGCGTGCCGGGTGGCAGGTGCTGGGGGAAGTGCTGCATGCCCTGGTGGAACGCCGCTTCGCCCGCGGTAAGGCCGTAGACGTAGTCGATCTGGGACTGGTCGAGGCGCTCTTCGCCCTGATAGGCCACGGCATCGATCAGCTCGCGCAGCACGTCGGTGCCGATGAAGCCATTCAGGTGGCGCAGGCCGCGGTTGAGGCGGTAGGCCTGGGCGGAGTCGAACAGGCCGGCGGCGCCGGTGATGAAGTTGCTGCCGAGGTTGGTGTCGAACAGCAGGGCGGGGTACTTGCTGGCGATGTAGTTGCGGTAGTGGTAGGCGTGGCCGATGCGCAAGGTGAACGGCGAGTCCGGCTCCGTCAGCCGCTCATAGTTGGTCGGACCTTGCCCGTCCTGGGCGTCGAGTGCGCGGCTCAGGTTCATGATGTTGGTCCGGGCGTAGTAGGCGACCAGGCTCTGGGTGGTGGCGCTGGTGATGTCGAAGCGACGCAAGCGCAGTCCGGCGACGGTCAGGCTGTTGTCCTGGAACAGTTCGTCGAACAGCCCGGCCAGGGCGCTGTGGTCGTCGGTGGAAAGGCCGCGGTTGCGCTTGTCGCGCTGCTTCACCGGGCCTTGCAGCAGGGTGTTGGCGTAGCACTTGTAGGCGTAGGCGCAGAGGTTGCGATAGAACGCGGCGGGCTCGACATGGGTGGCGTTGCGCAGGAAGTAGCCGCACAGCGAGCGGTTGTTGTCGGAGATGCCGGTGCCTTCGCCGCAATGGATGTGCAGCACCACCTTGCGGGTGTCCGGGTTCTTGTCCGCGTAGCTCTTGAATAGCGGAAGCGAGCCCAGGACGAAGGTGAAGAAGTCGCGGTAGAAGCCCGTGCGGGTTTCCGCGCCGAGCAGGTCGATGCCGACCAGCGTGGGGCTTTTCGGGGTGTCGCCGTCCAGCTCGAAGTGCGTGCGGATGGCCGCCAGGTCCTTGTTGAACGGAGTCAGCGCCGTGTAACCGTGGGCGGTGTGGGCGAGCAGCCGGTAGGCGGTCCCGTGGGCCTGGTTGAAGGCAGCGAACAGCGCGTTCAGGTCGTCGATCTCGTCTTCGCCGGTGGCCGTCTGGGTGTAGGCGATGCCCTCTTCGCGCAGGAAGCAGAGGGTGAATCCGGCGAACAGCTCGGTGTGGCGTTCGCGGATGATGCCGCGGGTCCAGTAGGCATCGTCGAACGGCGTGTATTTGTTGGCCGTCCAGATTTTGCGGTTGAAATAGCGCACCAGCTCGAAGGTTTCCGCGTCGCGGACCGCCTCGGAGCGCAGCAGCTCGACGACGGTGCGGTAGAGGTCGGGTTGGTCGATGGCCGGGGCGACACCGAGGTTGCCGAAGCGCTGGAGCAGGATGGCGCAGGCCAGGTAGGTGCTTTCCGCAGCGCATTCGCCGCGCAGGTAGGCTTCTTTGTCGAAGGCCAGGAAAGGGTTGCGGGCGATGGTGCGTTGCAGGGCCAGTTCGAAGAGTTCGTAGTGCGCCGCTTCCCGGGCCTTCTCCCTCGCCTCGTGCGGGGCGTCCGGGTGGACGCCGTTCTTCGCCATCAGCAGGCCGATCAACGATAGCTCCTGGCCCTTGGCGACCTGGAAGGCGGTGCTCCGTCCCTTCGGCAGCGGAATGGGCTGCGCGGGCCAGTCGGCGGCGGACCAGTGCATGCGGCTTTCCACCGGCAGGATGCCGGCGAAGTGGCTGTGGAAGTCGAAGGGATACCCCATGAACAGGGTCGGCTTATCCAGTGTGAAGTAGGCCATGGGCGTGCTCTCCTGCTATCAGGACGCGTCGCCGCCGGAGGGCGGCGTCGTCTTGCCGTTGCGGTTGGCCAGGGTGTCGGCGTACTTCGCGATGCTCTGGTCGATCTTGTCGATGGCGAAACTGGCCGATTCGGCTTCGAGCGCGCCGGCAGCGGCGGCGACCGCGGCGGCGGCTCCCATCAGCAGGTCGGTGGCGAGCGCGCCGAGGGCGTCCTCGGCGGCCTGGGCGAGCTTGTTCTCGGCGATGTTCTCGGTCATTTGCTTGAGCAGGACGGCCTGGCTCGCCAGGGCGATCTTGCTCACGCCGTCGAAGTAGTTGGCGGCGGATTGCGCCACCAGTGCGGAGGCCTGGCTGATCATCATGTCCGGCGCGGTGGCGATCTGCGACGACGCATAGCTGGCGGTTTCCGCGTTGCTCAACTGCACGGCCTGTACGATCTGGCTGTTCAGCGCGCTGGTGTCGGGTGGCGTGGCCTTGCCGGACTGATTGAGCAGGCGGTCGGTCATCGCCGACAGGGTCGAGGGGCGCTTCGGTAGCGTAACGCCGGGGCTGGGCGCGGCCGGGGGATCGTCCTGTGCGGGTGTGTTCGTCGTTTCATCGGATGCGGGTGATGTCGTCCCGTCGCCGGTGCCTTCTGGGGAAGCGGGTTTCTTGCCGAAGCCGAACATAGGCTGTGCTCCTGTCCTGGGCTAGCCGATCACGAAGTCTTTTCGCCGATTGCCATGATCATCGACACGGCCTTGGAGACCACGGCGGTGGAGATCTGGTTGAGGGCTTGCTGGCTGTACACGGCGTTCTGCAGCGAAAGCCCGGCCGAGTGGCTGGCGACCTGGTAGAGCGAGGCGATGGCCTGGGCCGGGGCTTCGGCCACCACCTTGACGTTGGTCTGGGTGACGGCGTCGGTGATCTGCGGATTGACCTCTGTGTTGTCTGCCATGGAACTCTCCTTGGGATGAAAACGGCTGGCTTCGTCGTGCCGCCGCTCCCGGATCGGGAGAGGGGCCTTTGCTCACCGCGTGTCCGAATCGCTCGTCAGGAAGGAACGCGGCTGCCGCCGTGTTGTGAACGCCCCTGCGAAAAAATCTGGTCGCCCAACCGGTTGCGCAGCAATTGCACGCGCTTGCGCACCAAGGGTTGGGTGATGCCCAGTTCATCGGCGATGTCGGCGTAGGGGCGCTCCTCGATGAAGCGCAGTTCGAACAGGCGTTGCTGGGGCAGCGGCAGGCGGGCGACCGCGGCGCCGATCTGGGCGAGCCGCTCCAGTTGTTCGAGGCGTTCGAGGAGGTTGGCAGGCGAGGCGAAGCGGTCGATCTGCTCGCTGTGCAGGTCCACGCCATGGTCGAACAGCCGGCTCTCGCGCTGGTGGTGGCGGGCGCTGTCCAGGTAGACGTGTTCCAGGACAAGGAACATGAAACCCTCAGGATCGCGGACGCGCTCGGGGGCGCGGCGGAGAAACAGCAAGGCCTTGAGCGCGGTGTTGCTGAGCCACTCTTCGGCGCGCTCGCGGTCGCCCCGGGCCAGGCGTTGCGCGCGCTTGCGCAGGTTCGGTTGGACGGCGCGCCAGCTCTGCTCGAAGAGCCGGTCGATGCCGAGGAAGCCGCCATTCAGCCGGGTAAGACACTCCATCGTTGCCACCTCCCTGTGTGCTCATGCCTGGGAGGCAGTCTGAGTGGGGCATGCCCGGTGACGCTGTTACCTGGGTGACACTGCGCCGGAGGGCAGTTCCGCCATGCGCCGCAACTGGCCGATGTCGTTGATCAGGATGCGGTCGCTGCGGCAACTGATCAGGCCTTGGCGCTTCCAGCTCTGCAACTGGGCGTTGAGCTTCGGCCGGCTGGCATTGAGCATCGCCGCGAGGATGCTCTGGTTGGCCGGCAACGCGGCGCTGGCCGCGTCGGAGGCGGACGCATCCTGCGCCAGGCTGGCCAGCAGGTAGCGAGCCAGGCGGGATTCCAGGCGATGCAAGCAGACCATCTCGACGAAGCTGGAGGCCTCCCGCAGCCGCGAGCAGAGCAGGGCGAGGGCGCGCTCGAGGAAGGTCGGGTTGGCGATCAGCGGGGCGAAGTGGCGCCGGCCCAGGATCAGCACCCGCGTGGGGCCTGAGGCATAGGCCGAGGTCTCGCGCCGGCTCGGCTGGATCAGTGCGGTTTCCCCGACCACCTCGCCGGGGCCGATGTCGTTGATGATCAGCTCGCGGCCGTCCGGACCGTAGAGAACGGTGTAGATCTGTCCGGTGGTCACCAGCGCGATGAAGTCGTCGGGGTCGTGCTTGAGAAACAGCACGTCCTTGTCACGCAGGGTCCGTTCGGTCGAATGGAGGGCGACGTGCCGGATCAGCTCCGCCGGCAGGCCGCGCAACAGATGGGATTGTCCTGACAGGGTTTCGCGACGCAGAAGGCTGTCTTCCGCTGACTCGTTCGAATGCATGCGTTCGCCTTGGCCTGATTGATCGGTAGCTCCGATGAGGCGGTACGGCGGCTCTCAAGGATCAGTCAGTGGGACGTGCGCAGCGTCGATTTGTGAAGGCTGTTACAGAAGAAATACCGGAGCCATGGCCGTTACGGCGGCGACAGTGGGAAGCGAGTGAGGGTACGGTGAACGGCACGGGTGCTGCCTTCGTGAGGCGGCACCCGTGGGACATGGATCATTCCAGGCGCGTGAAGGTGAACTGCTGGTTGTTGCCGTTCAGCCAGTTCCACTGGGTAAAGGCCGCGCCATTGTTCAGCGATACCCCGAGTACATCGGCGACCTTGCCGCTGTGGCGGGCGGTCATGCGGTAGTTGCCGTCGCTTTCGGCCTCGATGAGCCACTGCTGCTGGTTGCCGCGCGAGCACGCCAATTGCTGCAGGCGTGCGCCGTTTGCAGTGCTGGCGCCGGTAACGTCCATGCACTTGCCGCTGTGCTTGGATTTCACCTCGTAGTAGCCGTCGCCCAGTGCGGTGAGGACCCAGCGCTGGTTGTTGGCCTGGTGGCAGGTCCATTGGATCAGCGCCGCGCCGTCCGCCGTCGAGGCGCCGCTCACATCGAGGCATTTGCCGCTGTGCTTGGCCTTGATGCTGTAGGTGCCGTTGGCGAGGGCGCCGGTTGCCGGCGTTGCCTGGGTGACCTTGGTCGGCAGGAAACCGGCGATTTCGTCGCGCACGTTGTTGATGGCCAGCGCGGCATCCGCCTGTTCGGGCTGACCGGCCTCCACGCCGCAGGGCAAGCCGTTGCAGGTAATCCGAGGGTTGGAAAACTTGGGTACCGAGGGGGCACCGAAGGCGCTCCCGTAAGCCATCACGGTGGCGAACACGCCGTCGACACCGTATCCCAGAGCGTAATCGTAACGTACCCCACTGGTGTTGCCCTGGCGCCGGGAGTGGTGCAGGCCCATGGTGTGGCCGAGTTCGTGGGCCATGGCCTGGGCGCCGCAATCCGGGCCTACCACACTGAACGCCCAGTCCGGATGGATCGCCAGGTAGCCGATGCCGCAGTAGCCGCTCTTGTGCAACTGGCTGACGTAGTCCGCGCCCAGTTCGGCGCGCTTCTGCGCCACGGCGCTGTCCGTCCGCACTCTGCCCAGCACATCGCCCATCTCCGTGCCGGGATCGTTGTGGTTCATGACGCCGACCAGACGCAGTTGCACGTCGACCTGGCTGTTGGCGTAGATGGTGTTGATCTGCTCGACCCAGTTCTGCATGGCGGCCTGGACGTCGCCATTGAAATAGGTGTTGCTGTAGTCGTCGTAGGTCACCAGCAGGTCGACCTGGGCGGCCTGGGCCATGGCCAGCGGCAGAAGGGCCAACGCAGTCGTCATGCCTGCCTGGCATACGAATGAGCGCATCGTTCGCATCGTGGTTATGTTCCTGAGTGTTTGTGGAGGCCGGGCTCAGTGCCCGGCGGGATGGTCATCGGTGGCCGCGCCGCCCTGGCCGGACGGAACCTCGATGTGTTTGTCTCCTCCCTTGAACAGGGTGGCGCTGGTCGCGATCCAGCCCTGGTTGCCGTGGGCCTGCAGGGCATAGAGCCCCTGGGGGGTGGTGATGCCGCCGACGATCAGCCCGTTGCCTCGGGTGATCGTCACTTGGTTGTCCTGGGACAGTTCCTCGATGTGGCCGGACCAGGTCATGCTCTGGCCATCCGTCGACCGCACGTGGTCGATGACGACGTCGTAGGTCTGGTTGGCCTGGGCGATTGGCACTTCCAGGTGATCGCCGGGAACCAGGGACTCGATCTTGAGCGGGTCGATGCTGATGAATTCGCGGCCGTCACTGCGTTGTTCCGCCGTGAGCGGCAGTTGGTCGGGCGAGCCCTCCAGGGGTTTCCAGGCGGCTTTTTCCTGCAGGGCCGTCCAGAGTTTTTTCGGGTCCACGGCCTGGCCGTCGCGCCGTGCCAACACTTCCTGCAGGCGGTCGCCGAAGGTGGCGTAGTAGGGGTTGGGGTCGGGCTGCATGAGCAGTTGCAGCGTTTTTTCGTCGTCCTGCTTCGGTTTACCGGTTTGCGCCGCGGCAGTGTCGGCCGGGCCCGGTGCGGGTTTGCCCGGTTGGGTCGAAGCGGTAGGGGCGTCGGCTTTCACCGAGGCAGCCTGGTGATTGGTGGCCTGGGTGCCGGAGGCCAGTAGCCAGCCGATGGACGCGACCGTGCAGAGTATGGCGGCGCAGGCGAGCGCCGCCTTGTGGTGTAGTGGCATGGAGTGCTGTCTCGGTTACCGGCGGGGAAATGCCCGAAACGGAACCTAGCAAGGCGAAACCGGGATCGCAGCGTCACCAGGGCAGGAAATTGTCAAAGCGTGGATGACCTCACTCGGGGTGTGCCACCTGCTTCGAGTTACCTGCCTGAGCTGGAAATGCGACCTCGGCGAGCGTTCTCCGCCGAGGTCGTTCGGTAGGACACCGATCAAAGGGCGCGGCGATAGCGGAAGCGACACCCCGAAGGGTCATCCACGATCAGGGTGTCGTCGTCGAGCGAATAGGCGTAGGTGACCACTTCGTCGTTGGCGAGGGACAGCGCGAGGCGTCCGGGTACATCCGTCGCCCAGGTCCCTCCGTCCCACCAGGTGAAGCCGCCGGCGGGTTCGGTGCTGCCGAAGTAGAGGCCGGTGGGCTCGAAGCGCAGGTGCGCAGCGTACTTCGCCGCGCAGGCCGCGTCGTCGATCTTCTGCCAGCTTCCCACCAGCCGTGGATCGTGCGCTGTCATCGTCCTGTTCCTCTCCGCGTTTCGCCCGGTGGTCGCTCAAGCGCGCAGACGGGGCGTATCGGGTTTGCCGCTGTCGCGCTCGTCGAGGGCATCCAGCGCCCGCCGGTCGGCGACCGGCAGGGCCATTTTCTTCGCCCTCGCCTTGAGTTGCTTGGACAGTTCTTTCAGCGGTGCGCCGCCCGCATCGGCCTGGCTGGCGGCTTTCGCCAGCTTGCCCAGCTCACGGGGGCTCATCACGCAGCCGTCTTCCAGCAGCGCCGCGGCGGCCTTCAGGTCGGCCTTGCGGTTTCTGAAGCGGCGCGCGACCCGCTTGGCTTCGATGACTGCGTAATGCGGCCGCAGCACCGGCGAGTCGAGGGCACACTGGATCGCCTTGATGCCCTCGGTGAGGTGATCGCCGCCGATGGCCAGCACCAGATGCGCATCGGGCGTCGCCAGGATCTGGTGCGCCGCCTCCGCATGCCGGGCATCGACCGCGGCGGTCACCATCACGGTGGCGCTGCCGGCCACGCGGGCGACCATGCCTTCCACGTCCCAGTGCACCTCGACCTGGATTTCATGCACGCCCGAAGTGCCGAACAGGGCGCCCTCGGCGCCGCGCAGCAGGGTCATGGAGTCTTCGATCCGCTCGCCCGGCTGCAACAGGTTGAAGGCGTGATCCTCCAGGCAATGCACCACGGTGCGGAACGAGCGGGCCGTACCGGCCGGATCGATCACGCTGCCGCTGACGAACTCGCCTTTCAGGCTGAGGTTGGCCGGGACGCGGATCGCCCGGTCGCCACGGTTCACCAGGGCGATATCCACCCGCACCGGCGCGCCCAGCGGCAGCTCGGCGAGCAGCGGTTTCACTTCCAGTGCCAGGCCTTCCACGTCGATTTCCAGGTCGGTGGGGGTGATCAGCGGCGTGTTCATCGAGGCGCCGCTGAAAGCCACCGAGCCGGGACGCACGAAGGGATCGGGGTAGTGGCGCAATTGCTTGAGGTTGTCCGGGTGGAACGACCACTGGATGTTGCTGGGAAATGGCGTACCGGGAGTGCCGGCGGCGGCGATCACGTCACTGGTGCACATGAAGCCGAGGTCGGCGAAGTTGTGGTACAGGCCCATGGCATGGCCGATCTCATGCACGGCGGTGCGGAAGTAGGGCGCGTCGGCGGTGCCGAAGCGTTGGCCGCTGACCGTGCCCCAGCCGGCATCGATGATCCAGTGCGAGGCGATGCCGATGCCTTCGCGCGGCACGTTGTTGGAGTCGGTGCCGCCGTTGTCGTACATGATCCCGCGCGGGGTCGAGTCGATGTTCTTCACCGCCAGCACGTGGTAGCGCCATTCCGCATCGAGGTTGGCGGCCGCGCGGCGGGCAAGCATGGAGGCGTGCATCTCGGTATTGGACCAGGAGGCGCCGCTGGCTTCGGCGACATCGACGTCGCTGAGGTGCAGGTTCACTTGCCAGCCGACTTCGTCCATCACCGTCTGCCAGGTGTGGCCGACGCCGCTGGCGAGCGGCCGCTCCGAGCCGCTCACGGTGTCGATCTCGACCGTGCAGCGGCGGTAGTAGGTGGACAGCCAGCCCATGGTCAGGCGGCCGACGACCGTGTTGGACGCATTCCTGACATCGCCTTCGGCGTAGTCGGCAGGGGACGGGTAGCCCGCCGGACCGCTCATGCGCACCATCTGCGCGGTCAGCGTGGTTTCGTTCACCCAAGTGTTCGGCGCCGTGAAGCGCCACAGCTCGAAGCCGAGGGTGAAGGTATTGCCGAAGTAGAAGTACTCCGGCAGGGCGGTCACCCGCACGTAATAGCGGTAGCGCGAGCGTGCCAGGATCGGGATGCCGTTGGCCGGGTTAGGACCGCCCAGGAGGATGGGCTTCCACGACAGTTCGGGCACTAGCGTCGGCTTGCCCGGTTGGGCGGGCAGGGGCGCGCTGAGGTTGAGCGGCAGGTAGATCACGGGCCGTTGGTAGAGGTCGCCGCTGACGGTACGGCCGCCGCTATGGCTTTCCACCCGCAGGGTACCGTCGTAGGACACCAGCGGCGCACCCGTGGGCTTGTAGTTCAGCAACCAGCAGCCGGCGCGCAGGGAATGGATCGGGGGAAACACGATCGATCCCAGCGACGCGGTCGCGATCGATGGGTCCAGCGCCGCGGTGGGCGCATCGGCGCGGGTCGGCGAGGTCAGCAGATCGGGGAGGGGCGGGAACGTCGTGGTTCGGGAATGGCTGGACATCGTTGAACACTCCTATTCAACAAGAGGGCCTACCTGCCCGTAATGCCAACCACCACGACGCGAGCGAACTGCATGAACCGGTACGGCCCCCCTGGGTTGAGGGATCCCTTTCGGTTGATGTCATGCTCAATGCGCATGGCGTGGAAAAGTATGGAAGCGTCCCGGTGAAAGTCAAAACGCCACGACGGCGAGGCGCCGAACGGTAGGGCAGTGTTCGTGTGCCTTTGCAGAGCCCGACGTCCTCGACGGCTGCCTTTATATGAGGAAGCCCCACCGATGATTGTCGGTGGGGCCTTTTTTCGCCCTCAAGTCTTTCCGGGTGATGCCGATAAGCCATACGAACCCGCCAAGTCCCGCGTCAAACACGGCCTCTGGCGGTAGTTGGAAAAAAATTGAGGGAAGGGCCCTAAAGGAATTTCCGCAAGGGCCGATACAAAGAACGAATGCGAACTCAACGGTTGCCTGAGCATTGCAGGCCAGAGTCGCAAGCCCAGGCAAACG
The DNA here is from genome assembly GCF_002286785.1 of Pseudomonas sp. PIC25. Classification (GTDB taxonomy): domain Bacteria; phylum Pseudomonadota; class Gammaproteobacteria; order Pseudomonadales; family Pseudomonadaceae; genus Pseudomonas_M. The sequence goes on from NZ_MUJY01000051.1 coordinate 56,000, forward strand.
AAGTAAGGTCCTACGGAGGACAACCATCATGGCTTTGACCGTCAACACTAACGTTGCATCGCTGAACACCCAGCGCAACCTGAACACCTCTTCCAAGGCTCTGGATGTGTCCCTGCAGCGCCTGTCCACCGGTTCGCGCATCAACAGCGCCAAGGACGACGCCGCCGGCCTGCAAATCGCCAACCGCCTGACCAGCCAGGTCAACGGCCTGAACATCGCCGTCAAGAACTCCAACGACGGCATCTCCATGGCCCAGACCGCTGAAGGTGCCCTGCAGCAGTCCACCTCCATCCTGCAGCGTATGCGCGATCTGGCCCTGCAATCGGCCAACGGCTCCAACAGCTCCGAAGAACGCAAGGCACTGAACTCCGAAGTGACCGAGCTGAAGAAGGAACTGGACCGTATCGCCAACACCACCTCCTTCGGTGGCAAGAAACTGCTCGACGGTACCTTCGGCACCACCACCTTCCAGGTCGGTAGCGCCGCGAACGAAACCATCAGCGTCAAGATCGACGAGATGAGCACCGAATCGATGGAGGCTACCTTCTCCTCCGGCAGCATCGCCGCGAGCGACGTTGCTGCGGGTGCGGCCAACGCATCGGGTGCCATCGCCATCTCCGTGACCATGGCCAACGGCACTGCCAAGACCTTCAGCGCCACCTTCGCCAGCGGCGCCACCCAGGCCGAGCAGGTCCAGGCCCTGGCCACCGTGATCAACGACGCCAACATCGGCATCGGTGCCTTCGTCAACGACTCCGGCGACATCGATCTGGTGACCGCTCTGGGTTCGGGCAGCTCTGCCGGTGAGATCGAGAGCTTCTCCTTCGGTTCCGGTGCTTCCGTGGCCGATGCCGAGACCGCTGCGACCACCACCGCTGTCAGCCTGGCCGACGTCACCGACGACAACCTGGTTGCCGACGTGGACATCACCGACGTCATCGGTTCGCAGAAGGCGGTGATCATCATCGACCAGGCGATCCAGAAGATCGATGCGCAGCGCGCCGACCTCGGTGCGGTCCAGAACCGCTTCGAGAACACCATCGGCAACCTGCAGAACATCGGTGAGAACGTGTCGGCCGCACGCAGCCGGATTCAGGACACCGACTTCGCTGCCGAAACTGCTAATCTGACCAAGAACCAGATTCTGCAGCAGGCCGGTACCTCGATCCTGGCCCAGGCCAACCAGCTGCCGCAAGCAGTGCTCAGCCTGCTGGGCTAATCGGCAAAACGGCGCCAACCGATGGGAGGAAGGGGGTAACCCTTCCTCCCATTGCCTCGTTGTGAGGGGAAAAAGATGGACATCAGCTCGATAAACGATTGGTCTGTGCCGCGCAGCACCCAGCCCACCGTCTCCAGCAGCGCTCGGGAAGCGGCCTCCAAGCCAGCCGAGCCGACCGCCGCCGCCAGCGCCGAGGCCTCCGAGGCCGAGCGCTCCAGCAACGTCGCCGCCGGTGTGAGCCGCGACCAACTGGAAGAAGCGGTGAGCAGCATCCAGGAGTTCGTGCAGTCGGTCCGACGCGATATCAATTTCTCCCTCGACGATGGCAGCGGCCGTATCGTCGTCAAGGTCACCGACGCCGCATCCGGCGACGTGATCCGACAGATTCCTTCCGAAGAGGCGCTCAAGCTCGCGGAAAGCCTTTCGGAAATGCGCAGCCTGTTGTTCAAGACCCAGGTCTGAATCGGCACGCTTCTTGATTGGTTTGGCCTATTGCGACGGGTAACCGTCGACTCTTTGACGAGGCACAGGATATGGCTGGCATCACGGGTTTGGGTTCTGGAATCGATATCGACTCCATCGTTTCTGCGCTGACGGCGGCCGAGAAGGCGCCGAAGGAAGCGCAGCTCAAGCGTCTCGAATCTCAGACGACCGCCAAGATCTCCGCCCTGGGGACGCTCAAGAGTGCGGTCAGCGACTTCCAGAGCGCCATCAAGGGGCTGAACGATCTCAGCCTGTTCGATACCCGCAAGGCAACCTCTTCCGATACCGCGCGACTCACCGCGACGGTCGGCAAGACCGCCCTTGCCGGTAAATACAGCATCGAAGTCACCCAACTGGCGTCGGCGAGCAAGATCGCATCCGGCGCAGTGAGCGGCGACTCCACCTCTACGTTCGCCGCTGGCGGTACCCTGACCATCGGCCGCGGCAGCTCCAGTTTCGACGTGAACATCGCCGATGGCGCCAGCCTCAAGGACGTTCGCGACGCGATCAACACGCAGCTCAAGGACCAGGGCATCAGCGCCAACATCGTCACCGATCCGGTGGCCAACACCTCCCGGCTGGTGCTGTCGTCGAACAAGACCGGTGCCGGCAACGACCTGACCATGAGCGTTGCCGACGCGGGTAGCGATCTCCAGTCCCTGGTCACCAACATGCCGGCGGCGTTGAGCACCGCAGCCAACGCCAAGTTCAAGATCGACGGCCTGGAGATCGAAAGCGAGAAGAACTCCGTCAGCGGTGTCATCGAGGGCGTGACCCTCGATCTGCTGCAAGCGGAGACCGGCAAGACCGTCACCCTGACCGTCGGCGAAAATACTTCGGCGGTGAAGGAAAACCTGAAGAAATTCGTCGACGCCTACAACAAGCTGATGTCCACCACCAAGACGCTGACCAGCGTGGTGTCGGTGGGCGAAGGCAAGGAGCCGGTCACCGGCAACCTGGTCGGCGACGCCACGGTGCGCAGCCTGGTCAGCGGCGTGCGCAGCGAGTTGACCAATCCCATGGGGAGCGGCGACCTGCGTGTGCTGGCCGATCTCGGCATCACCACGCAGAAGGACGGCACGCTGAAGATCGACGACACCAAGCTCGGCGAAGTGCTGGACAGCAACTATGACGCGGTCGGCAGCTTCCTTACCGGCGACAATGGCCTGATGGCCCGTCTGAACAAAAAGGTCGATGGTTATACCAAGACCGGCGGCGTGCTGGAGCAGCGGGTCAGTGGGCTGCAGCAGACGCTGAATAGCGTCGACGACCAGAAGGCTGACCTGGAGCTCCGCATCGCCAAGATTCAGGAGCGCCTCTACACGCAATACAACGCGATGGATTCCCTGGTCGGCCAGTTGAAGCGGACCAGCGACTGGATGTCCGGTGCGTTCTCCAATCTCCCCGGCGTCGTCAAGAAGAGCAGCTGACCATGAGTTCTATCGATACCTACAAGCAGGTCAAGACCAGCCTCGAAGTGTCTCCTTACCAGGCGGTGCAGATGCTCCTGGCCGGCGCCTTGGAGCGCATCTCCCTGGCACGCCTCGCTCAGGCGCAAGGCAATCGCGAGACGCGCGGCGTGGCGGTCGGTTCCACCATCAGCATCCTCGGCGTGCTCCAGGCGAGCCTGGACAAGCAGCTCGGCGGCCAGATCGCCGAGAACCTCGACGCACTGTACGACTACATGACCCGGCGCCTGGCCGGCGTCGCCCTTGAGGACACGCCACGCAGTCTCGACGAGGTGGAAGCGCTGTTGTTGGAAATCAAGGAGGCATGGGATGCCATCGGCGAGCATGAAGAGGTCAAGGCGACGAATTTGCCTTCGGGGGCATAAAGTTTTTCCGCCGTTCACCGATACCTTAGGTATCAACTGAACAGGTGGATCGACCCATGAATGCAATGGCAGCCCTCAGGCAATACCAGACGGTGAATACCCAGGTCCAGGTGTTGGATGCCAGCCCGCATCGCCTCATCCAGATGCTCTTCGAAGGCGGCCTTGCCCGCCTGGCGCAAGCCAAGGGGGCTCTGGAGCGCGGGCAGACCTCGCTCAAGGGCGAACTGCTCGGCAAGGCCATCGCCATCATCGGCGGCCTGCGGGAAGGTCTGGATCACCAGAAGGGCGGCGAGATCGCGGCCAATCTGGACAGCCTTTACGAATACATGGTCTCCCGACTGGTCGAGGCCAACGTGAACAACGACGTGGCGCTGGTCGACGAAGTGGCGGGCCTGCTGCGGGAAGTCAAGACGGGCTGGGACGGCATTGCGCCCTGAGTACCGGATCGACGACGAGGAGAACACCATGAATCCAGCTTTTCAGCGCCTCGAAACAACCGGTTCGGCTCTGCGCGACGCGCTGTCGCGGCAGGACTGGACAGCCATCGGCGAACTCGATCAGCAGTGCCGCCTGGCCGTGGAAGAGGCGATGGACGCCGAAACCAGCGACGAGAATCTGTTGCGCAGCCGCATGCAGGAGTTGCTGTCGCTCTACCGTGAACTGATCGCCGTATGCAGTCGCGAGCAGCAGCGTCTGGCCGGCGAGCTGATCCAGCTCAACCAGTCGGCCCAGCGCGCCAAGGTCTACCAACTCTTCGGTTGACCCTCCCCCAGAGCCCATCGGCTCCCTCTTCGTGTCTCATGCCTCATGAATTGCACCCCAGCCAGGGGGTGCAATCCGGCAGAAAAACCATTAATTTCACGCCATAAAATTGACACGCTTCAAATTTTTGACTTAAATTAGTGGCTAAATGATGGCGCTTTCGTGCTTTTGACGCGAGTGTAGTCACCCCTCTGCCTCCTCCGGAAAAAGAACCTGACAGATGTGGCGTGAAACCCGAATCCTGCTGGTCGACGATAACAACGAGCGCCGCCGCGATCTGGCGGTCATCCTGAACTTCCTGGGCGAGGAGCATCTGGCCTGCGGCAGCGCCGACTGGCGGGCTGCGGTCGAATCGCTGGATGCCAGCCGCGACGTGCTGAGCGTCCTGCTCGGTTCTGTCGAGTCGAAGGGAGGTGCGCTGGAGCTGATCAAACAACTGGGCAGCTGGGACGAATACCTGCCACTGGTGCTGATCGGCGAATCGGCGTCGCCGGAGTGGCCGGAAGACGTGCGCCGTCGCGTACTCGCCAGCCTGGAAATGCCACCCAGCTACAACAAGCTGCTCGATTCCCTGCACCGGGCCCAGGTTTACCGCGAGATGTACGACCAAGCCCGCGAACGCGGCCGTCAACGCGAACCGAACCTGTTCCGCAGCCTGGTGGGTACCAGCCGCGCTATCCAACACGTGCGGCAGATGATGCAGCAGGTCGCCGATACCGAGGCCAGCGTGCTGATCCTCGGTGAGTCCGGGACCGGCAAGGAAGTGGTGGCGCGCAACCTGCATTACCACTCCAAGCGCCGCGAGGCGCCCTTCGTGCCGGTGAACTGCGGTGCGATTCCGGCCGAGTTGCTGGAAAGCGAACTGTTCGGCCACGAGAAGGGCGCCTTTACCGGTGCTATCACCAGTCGCGCCGGGCGTTTCGAACTGGCCAACGGCGGTACGCTGTTCCTCGACGAGATCGGCGATATGCCGTTGCCGATGCAGGTGAAGCTGCTGCGCGTGCTGCAGGAGCGGACCTTCGAACGGGTCGGCAGCAACAAGACGCAGACGGTGGACGTGCGCATCATCGCGGCCACCCACAAGAACCTGGAGAAGATGATCGAGCAGGGGACCTTCCGCGAAGACCTCTACTACCGTCTCAATGTCTTCCCCATCGAGATGGCGCCGTTGCGCGAGCGGGTGGAGGATATCCCCCTGCTGATGAACGAGCTGATCTCGCGCATGGAGCATGAGAAGCGTGGCTCCATCCGCTTCAACTCGGCCGCCATCATGTCGCTCTGCCGTCACGACTGGCCGGGCAACGTGCGTGAGCTGGCGAACCTGGTGGAGCGCATGGCGATCATGCATCCCTACGGGGTGATCGGCGTGTCCGAGCTGCCGAAGAAATTCCGTCACGTGGATGACGAGGACGAACAATTGGCGGCCAGCCTCCGTGAGGAGCTGGAAGAGCGTGCGGCGATCAACGCCGGCCTGCCGGGCATGTCGTCGCCGGCGATGCTGCCGCCCGAGGGACTGGACCTCAAGGATTACCTCGGCAACCTGGAACAGGGGCTGATCCAGCAGGCCTTGGACGATGCCGGCGGCATCGTCGCCCGTGCCGCCGAACGCTTGCGCATCCGTCGCACCACCCTGGTGGAAAAGATGCGCAAGTACGGCATGAGCCGTCGCGACGACGATGATCAGCCGGAGGATTGACGCGTATTTCCGGCGCGTATGTGTAAGTCTTTGAAAATAAAGCGCTAATTTTTAGGCACGGGTATTGCTAAGTCTCTTTCGACCTGACCGTCCACTGACGGTCCGACGTGCGAGAGAGACTCATGAACCCAGCCGCCCGCCCGCAAAACCCCGCCGCAACGGAACAGGCCATCGCCCTTGAGGATGCTGGCCGTGCCGGCTTGGAACAGACCCTGGCGCTGTTCAATCAGATGTCTTCCCAGCTCAACGAGTCCTACGGTTTGCTGGAGGCGCGCGTCAATGAATTGAAGGGGCAACTGGCATTGGTCAGTGCCCAGCGCATGCAGGAACTGGCGGAAAAAGAACGCCTGGCCATGCGTCTGCAAAGTCTGCTCGATCTGCTGCCCGGCGGGGTCATCGTGATCGACGGCCAGGGCGTGGTCCGCGAGGCCAACCCGGTGGCGCGCAATCTGCTCGGCCAGCCCCTGGTGGGCCTGCTCTGGCGCCACGTCATCGCCCGCTGCTTCGCTCCACGCAAGGACGATGGCCATGAGATTTCCCTGAAGGACGGGCGCCGTCTGTCCATCGCCACCCGCTCGCTGCAGGGCGAGCCGGGGCAATTGGTGCTGCTCACCGACCTGACGGAAACCCGTCGTCTGCAGGACCAACTGGCCCGCCACGAGCGCCTGTCCTCCCTGGGACGCATGGTGGCATCCCTGGCTCATCAGATTCGCACACCGCTGACCGCTGCCCTGCTGTATGCCAGCCACTTGGCCGAGCAGGTGTTGCCGACCGAACAGCAGCAGCGTTTCGCCGGACGCCTGAAGGAGCGTCTGCACGAGCTGGAGCATCAGGTGCGCGACATGCTGATCTTCGCCCGCGGCGACCTGCCGCTGCCGGATCGCCTGGCGCCTACCGAGCTGTTCGCGGCGCTGCGTTCCGCCGCGGAGTCTCACGTGCAGGGCATGCAGGTTCGCTGGCAATGCGACGCCCGCGAGGGCGAGCTGCTGTGCAACCGCGACACCCTGGTCGGCACCGTGGTCAATCTGATCGAAAACGCTATCCAGGCCGGTGGCAGCGACACCGGTTTGAAGGTCCACCTCTACGCCCGGGGCGACACCCTGCGCCTGTGCGTCAGCGACAACGGTCCCGGCATCGACGCCGCAACCCTGGCGCGCCTGGGCGAACCCTTCTTCACCACCAAGACCACCGGCACCGGCCTCGGCCTGGCGGTGGTCAAGGCCGTGGCCCGTGCCCACCAGGGCGAGCTGCGCCTGCTTTCGCGCGTCGGTCGCGGGACCTGCGCCATCCTTCAGTTGCCGCTGATTCCGGCGGCCCAACCGGTCAATCGGGAGTGATCTTGCCCATGACAGCCAAAGTCCTGCTGGTCGAAGACGACCGTGCCCTGCGCGAAGCGCTGGGCGATACCCTGTCGCTCGGCGGACACGCGTTCCGCGCCGTCGAAAGCGCCGAAGAGGCGCTGGCGGTGCTGGCCCAAGAGCCGTTCGGCCTGGTGGTCAGCGACGTGAACATGCCGGGCATGGATGGCCATCAGTTGCTGGCGCTGATCCGCAACCGCTATCCGCAGTTGCCTGTGCTGCTGATGACCGCCTTCGGCGCCGTCGAGCGCGCGGTGGAAGCGATGCGCCAGGGGGCGGCGGATTACCTGGTCAAGCCGTTCGAGCCGAAGACCCTGCTCGAACTGGTCGCTCGCCATGCCTTGGGGCGCCTCGGTGCGTCCGAGAGCGAAGGGCCGGTGGCCGTCGAACCGGCCAGTCAACATTTGCTGCAACTGGCCGCGCGGGTGGCGCGCAGCGACTCCACCGTGCTGATCTCGGGCGAGTCCGGCACCGGTAAGGAAGTGCTGGCACGCTACATCCACCAGCAGTCCCCGCGTGCCGGCAAACCGTTCATCGCGATCAACTGCGCGGCGATCCCGGACAACATGCTGGAGGCCACGCTGTTCGGTCACGAAAAGGGCGCCTTCACCGGTGCTATCGCCGCCCAGCCGGGCAAGTTCGAGCTGGCCGACGGCGGCACCATCCTGCTCGACGAAATCTCCGAAATGCCTCTGGGTCTGCAAGCCAAGCTGCTGCGGGTACTGCAGGAGCGCGAGGTGGAGCGGGTCGGTGCGCGTAGGCCGATCACCTTGGACATTCGCGTGTTGGCCACCACCAACCGCGACCTAGCCGGCGAAGTGGCGGCCGGACGTTTCCGCGAAGACCTCTACTATCGCCTGTCGGTATTCCCGCTGGCCTGGCGCGCCTTACGCGAGCGGCCCGCCGACATTCTGCCGCTGGCCGAGCGCCTGCTGGCCAAGCACGTCAAAAAAATGAACCAGGGCCCGGTGAGCCTGTCCGCCGAAGCGCGGGCCTGCCTAGTCAGTCATGCCTGGCCGGGTAACGTGCGCGAATTGGACAACGCCATCCAGCGCGCCCTGATCCTCCAGCAGGGCGGGGTGATCCAACCCGAGGACCTCTGCCTGACCGCCCCGATCGGCCTTGCCCCGCTGGCTGCCGTGCCGACGGTGGCGCCAATGCCGGTCGCCGCCGTGGCGATGCCGCCGCTGGTGGAGGCCCCGGCCGCTGAGGTGGCCGGTCCGCTCGGTGAAGACCTGCGCCGCCGCGAGTTCCAGATGATCATCGATACCCTGCGCTCCGAGCGCGGCCGCCGCAAGGAAGCCGCCGAACGCCTTGGCATCAGCCCACGTACCCTGCGTTACAAGCTCGCCCAGATGCGCGACGCCGGCATGGACGTCGAAGCCTACCTTTTCGCCAGCTAAAGCTGGCAGCTCTCAGCGGCAAGCAGCAAGCGGCAAGAAGGCTGCAAAAGAAAGCGAGAGCCCACCGGATTCCCGGGCGGGCTCTCGCTTGTAGCTGACCGCTTGCAGCTTGCCGCTCCAACATTGGCACCCTAGTTGCAATCACCCTGTGCAAAGGCTGCGTAGCGTCAAAAAACCGCAGCCGACGGAGGGTACGAAATGAGCCAGGGTGTCGAATTCAATCGCCTGATGTTGGAAATGCGCTCCATGCAGATGGAGGCCATGGCCCGTGCGAAGCCGGTGACGGCGACGCCGGAGCCGGGTGCGCCGAGCTTTTCGGACATGCTCGGTCAGGCGGTGAATAAGGTGAATGACACCCAGCAGGCCGCCAATCAGATGGCGACCGCCTTCGAAATGGGGCAGAGCGGGGTCGACCTCGCCGACGTGATGATCGCCTCGCAGAAGGCCAGCGTTTCCTTCCAGGCCATGACCCAGGTGCGTAACAAGCTGGTTCAGGCGTATCAAGACATCATGCAGATGCCGGTTTAAGGCGAGGTTGAGCAATGGCTGAAGCAGTCGCGAATAACGTGATCGTCAAGGGCGGAGCCGAAGAGCCGAAGAAGCCGTTGTTCGGCCTGGCTTTTCTGGAAAACCTGTCCGATATGTCGATGCTGCGGCAGATTGGCCTGCTGGTCGGCCTGGCCGCTAGCGTGGCGATCGGTTTCGCCGTGGTGCTCTGGTCGCAGCAGCCGGACTACCGTCCGCTGTACGGCAGCCTGAACGGGATGGATGCCAACCAGGTGGTGGAAATCCTCACCGCGTCCGACATCCCCTACAAGATCGAACCCAACTCCGGCGCCCTGCTGGTCAAGTCCGACGACCTCGCCCGTGCCCGCCTGAAGCTGGCCGGCGCCGGTGTGGCGCCCAGCGATAACACCGTCGGCTTCGAGATTCTCGACAAGGAGCAGGGGCTCGGCACCAGCCAGTTCATGGAAGCCACCCGCTACCGTCGCGGCCTGGAAGGCGAACTGGCGCGCACCGTTTCCAGCCTGAACAACGTCAAGGCGGCCCGCGTGCACCTGGCCATTCCGAAAAGCTCGGTGTTCGTCCGCGACGAGCGCAAGCCCAGCGCATCGGTACTGGTTGAGCTGTATCCGGGGCGTACCCTGGAGGCGAGCCAGGTGATGGCGATCATCAACCTGGTCGCCACCAGCGTGCCGGAATTGGATAAATCGCAGATCACCGTGGTCGACCAGAAAGGCAACCTGCTGTCCGACCAGCAGGAAATGTCCGAGCTGACCGTGGCCGGCAAGCAGTTCGACTACAGCCGCCGCATGGAAAGCTTGTTCACCCAGCGCGTGCACAACATTCTGCAACCGGTGCTGGGCATGGGTCGCTACAAGGCCGAGGTGTCCGCCGACGTCGATTTCAGTGCGGTGGAGTCCACCTCGGAGATGTTCAACCCGGACCAGCCGGCGCTGCGCAGCGAGCAGTCGGTCAACGAACAGCGCCAGAGCAGCCTGCCGCCGCAGGGCGTGCCGGGTGCGCTGAGCAACCAGCCGCCGGGCCCGGCCAGTGCCCCGGAGCAGGCCACCCAGGCGGCGGCCCCGGCCGGCCCGGTAGCCCCTGGCCAGCCGTTGCTGGACGCCAATGGCCAGCAGATCATGGACCCGGCGACCGGCCAGCCGATGCTGGCGCCCTATCCGGCGGACAAGCGCGAGCAGGCCACCCGTAACTACGAGCTGGACCGCTCCATCAGCTACACCAAGCAGCAGCAGGGCCGCCTGCGCCGTCTGTCGGTGGCCGTGGTGGTGGACGACCAGGTGAAGATCGACCCGGCCAGCGGCGAGCTTACCCGCGCGCCGTGGTCCGCCGACGATCTGGCGCGCTTCACCCGCCTGGTGCAGGACGCGGTGGGCTACGACGCCACCCGTGGCGACAGCGTCAGCGTGATTAACGCGCCGTTCGCGGCGGAAAGCGGCGAGGAGATCATCGAAGTCCCGTTCTACTCGCAGCCTTGGTTCTGGGATATCGTCAAACAGGTGCTCGGAGTCCTGTTCATTCTGGTGCTGGTCTTCGGCGTGCTGCGCCCGGTGCTGAACAACATCACCGGCGGCGGCAAGGGCAAAGACCTCGCTACCCGCGACGGCGACGTCGAACTGGGTGAGATGGGTGGCCTGGAAGGCGAATTGTCGGAAGACCGGGTCAGCCTGGGGGGGCCGCAAAGCATCCTGCTGCCCAGTCCCACGGAGGGGTATGATGCTCAACTGAACGCCATCAAGAGTCTGGTGGCCGAAGATCCGGGCCGTGTGGCCCAGGTCGTGAAAGAGTGGATCAATGCCGATGAGTGAGAATCGCCTCCCCGCCAAGCTGACCAAAGTCGACAAGGCCGCCATCCTCCTGCTGTCCCTCGGTGAGACCGACGCCGCGCAAGTGCTGCGTCATCTCGGCCCGAAGGAGGTGCAGAAGGTCGGCGTGGCCATGGCGCAGATGCGCAACATCCAGCGTGCGCAGATCGAACAGGTGATGGGCGAGTTCGTCGAGATCGTCGGCGACCAGACCAGCCTGGGCATGGGTTCGGACAGCTACATCCGCAAGATGCTGACCCAGGCGCTCGGCGAAGACAAAGCCGGCAACCTGATCGACCGTATCCTGCTCGGTGGCAGCACCAGCGGCCTGGACAGCCTGAAATGGATGGAGCCGCGCGCCGTGGCCGATGTGATCCGCTACGAGCACCCGCAGATCCAGGCCATCGTGGTCGCCTATCTGGACCCGGACCAGGCTGGCGAAGTGCTCAGCCACTTCGACCACAAGGTGCGCCTGGACATCATCCTGCGCGTGTCTTCGCTGAACACCGTGCAGCCGGCCGCGCTGAAGGAGCTCAACCAGATTCTCGAGAAGCAATTCTCCGGCAGCGCCAACACCACTCGCGCCAACCTGGGCGGCGTGAAGCGCGCGGCGGACATCATGAACTACCTCGACAGCTCGGTCGAAGGCCAGCTGATGGACTCGATCCGCGAAGTGGACGAAGACCTGTCGAGCCAGATCGAAGACCTGATGTTCGTCTTCGACAACCTGGCGGACGTCGACGACCGCGGTATCCAGGCGCTGCTGCGCGAAGTGTCCTCGGACGTGCTGGTGCTGGCCCTGAAAGGCGCCGACGAGGCGATCAAGGAGAAGGTGTTCAAGAACATGTCCAAGCGTGCTGCCGAGCTGCTGCGCGACGACCTCGAAGCCAAGGGGCCGGTCCGTGTCAGCGACGTGGAAGCGGCGCAGAAGGAAATTCTCACCATCGCCCGTCGCATGGCCGAGGCCGGGGAAATCGTGCTCGGCGGCAAGGGCGGCGAAGAGATGATCTAAATGGCGAAAGAAGCCCCCAGCGAACTGATCCGCGCCAAGGACGTCAACGCTTTCGACCGCTGGTCGTTGCCGAGCTTCGACCCGCAGGGCGAGGCGGTGGCCGAAGAGGAGCCCGCCGCCCTGCTGGAATCGCCCATCGAAGAAGCGACGGCGGAGCGGGCAGCGGAAGACGTACCGCCGGAGGCCGTCAAACCGCTGACGTTGGATGAGCTGGAAGCGATTCGCCAGGATGCCTACAACGAAGGCTTCGCCACCGGCGAGAAGGACGGTTTCCGTTCGGGCCAATTGAAGGCCAAGCAGGAAAGCGACGCGGCGCTGGCGACGCGGCTGGCGGCCCTGGAAAAGCTGATGGAGCAGTTGTTCGAGCCCATCGCCGACCAGGACACTCAGGTGGAAAAGGCGCTGGTCACCCTGGTCAATCACATCACCCGTCAGGTCATCCAGCGCGAACTGGCCACCGATTCGAGCCAGATCCGCCAGGTCCTGCGCGAAGCGCTCAAGCTGCTGCCGATGGGCGCCAGCAACGTGCGCATCCACATCAACCCGCAGGATTTCGAGATGGTCAAGGCGCTGCGCGAGCGTCACGAAGAGAGCTGGCGCATCCTCGAAGACGACTCGCTGCTGCCGGGCGGCTGCCGGGTCGAGAGCGAGCACAGCCTGATCGACGCCAGCGTCGAGACTCGCATGGCCCAGGCGCTCAAGCAGCTCTTCGAGCAGCAGCGGGAAAACGCCACCAACCCACCGGAAGCCGATCTGCATCTGGACCTGAACCATGCGCCTTGATCGCATCAGCTTCGCCAGGCGACTGGCGAGCTACAGCGACGCCATCCAGCTTCCCAGTCAGCCGGTGGTCGAAGGCCGCCTGCTGCGCATGGTCGGCCTGACCCTGGAAGCGGAAGGGCTGCGCGCCAGCATCGGCAGCCGCTGCCTGGTGATCAACGACGACAGTTACCACCCGGTGCAGGTCGAGGCCGAGGTAATGGGTTTTTCCAGCGGCAAGATCTACCTGATGCCGGTCGGCAGCCTGGCCGGTATCGCTCCCGGTGCGCGGGTGGTTCCGCTGCCGGACACCGGCCGCCTGCCGATGGGCATGAGCATGCTCGGCCGGGTGCTGGATGGCGCCGGCCGGGCCCTGGACGGCAAGGGCGGGATGAAAGCGGAAGACTGGGTGCCGATGGACGGCCCGGCGATCAACCCGCTCAAGCGCCATCCCATCAGCGAGCCGCTGGATGTCGGCATCCGCTGCATCAATGGCCTGCTCACCGTGGGGCGCGGGCAGCGTCTCGGCCTGTTCGCCGGCACCGGCGTGGGCAAGAGCGTGTTGCTGGGCATGATGACCCGCTTCACCGAGGCGGACATCATCGTGGTCGGCCTGATCGGCGAGCGCGGTCGCGAGGTGAAGGAATTCATCGAAGACATCCTTGGCGAGGAAGGTCTCAAGCGCTCGGTGGTGGTGGCATCGCCAGCCGACGACGCGCCGCTGATGCGCCTGCGCGCGGCCATGTACTGCACACGTATCGCCGAATATTTCCGCGACAAAGGCAAGAACGTCCTGCTGCTGATGGATTCCCTCACCCGTTTCGCCCAAGCCCAGCGCGAGATCGCCCTGGCCATTGGCGAGCCGCCGGCGACCAAGGGCTACCCGCCGTCGGTGTTCGCCAAGCTGCCGAAGCTGGTGGAGCGGGCCGGCAACGCGGAGAAGGGCGGTGGTTCCATCACCGCGTTCTACACCGTGCTCTCCGAAGGCGACGACCAGCAGGACCCAATCGCCGACTCCGCGCGCGGCGTGCTCGACGGCCACTTCGTGCTGTCGCGCCGGCTGGCGGAGGAGGGGCACTACCCGGCCATCGACATCGAGGCGTCCATCAGCCGGGTCATGCCCCAGGTAGTCAGCCCCGAGCACCTGCGCGAGGCCCAGCGCTTCAAGCAGCTCTGGTCGCGCTACCAGCAGAGCCGCGACCTGATCAGCGTCGGTGCCTACGTGCCGGGTGGCGATCCGGAAACCGACCTGGCCATCGCCCGCCAGCCGCAGATGGTCCAGTTCCTCCGCCAGGGGCTGCGCGAAAGCGAAAGCCTGCCGCAGAGCGCCAATCAGTTGGCGGCGATCTTCAACCCGGGCGCGGCGGGGCGCTAAGCCGTGACGAAAAGCCGCGCCGCGCGCCTGGCGCCGGTGGTCGAGATGGCCGAAAAGGCCGAGCGCGAAGCCGCCCGTCAGCTCGGGCACTGCCAGGGCCTGCTGAGCCAGGCGGAGGTGAAGCTGGGTGAGCTGGAGCGTTATCGCGGCGACTACCAGCAGCAATGGATCACCGAGGGCCGCCAGGGTGTCTCCGGGCAGTGGCTGATGAACTACCAGCGCTTCCTTTCCCAACTGGAAACCGCCATCGGCCAGCAAAGCCGCAGCGTGGACTGGCACCGGGCCAACCTGGAAAAGGCCCGCGAGCAATGGCAACAGCGCTACGCCCGCCTGGAGGGGCTGCGCAAGCTGGTGCAGCGCTACATGGACGAGGCGCGCCTGGCCGAAGACAAGCGCGAGCAGCGGCTGCTCGACGAACTGGCCCAGCGCCTGCCGAACGGCGAGCGGCACTGATCGCTGGCGATGCCCGGGTGAATTCCCGCAGGGGCAAATTCATTCGTCCAATGGCCCCACCGTAACCCGGATGCTGGCCTTTTGTAGGAGCGAGCTTGCTCGCGAATGGGGGCACACAAAGGCTTCGCCAGCTGGCTCCTACGAATCAATGCAGGAGGGACGTCGAGCCCGTAGACGAAGCCTCCGGCAATCCCGTGTGGGGTCGGTCGATTTGCCCAATGCCTGAGGCGGTGCTACATCTTCCAGCACGCGCAAACGCTTTCGGATCAAGGAGTGCCAGATGGCCATTACCTCGCAGCCCTCGGCTGACGGGCAAGAACTGACCATTCAAGTCCAGGGACGCTTCGACTTCGGTGCACATCAGGAATTTCGCAATGCCTACGAACGGGTGAACGTCACGCCCAGGCGCTATGTGGTGGACCTCAAGGACGCCACCTACCTGGACAGCTCGGCCCTCGGCATGCTGCTCCTGTTGCGCGACCATGCCGGTGGGGACGACGCGCAGATTCGTCTGGTCAACTGCAACCCCGACGTTCGCAAGATCCTCGCCATTTCCAACTTCGAACAATTGTTCCAGATTGCCTGAGCCGAGGCCGGCCATGCCCCAGCGTCTGTCCATCCTGATCGCAGAGGACAGCGCTGCCGATCGCATGCTGCTGTCCACCATCGTCAGCCGCCAGGGGCACCGGGTGCTGACGGCGGCGAACGGCATGGAAGCGGTGGCCCTGTTCCAGCAGGAGCATCCGCGCATGGTCCTGATGGATGCGCTGATGCCGGTCATGGACGGCTTCGAGGCGGCGCGGCGGATCAAACAGCTCGCCGGCGACGAGCTGGTGCCGATCATTTTCCTCACCTCCCTCAGCGAAAACGACGCCCTGGTCCGCTGCCTGGAGGCGGGCGGAGACGATTTCCTCTCCAAGCCCTACAACGGGGTGATCCTCGATGCCAAGATCAAGGCCATGGATCGCCTGCGCCGCTTGCAGGACACCGTGCTCAAGCAGCGCGACCTGATTGCCCGGCACAACGAGCATCTGATGACCGAGCAGCGGGTGGCCAAGGCGGTGTTCGACAAGGTGGCGCACTCCGGTTGCCTCAGTGCGCCAAATATCCGTTACCTGCAGTCGCCATTCGCCCTGTTCAACGGCGACCTGCTGCTGGCGGCGTTCAAGCCGTCCGGCGGCATGCATATCCTGCTCGGCGATTTCACCGGCCACGGGTTGCCGGCGGCAATCGGCGCCATGCCGCTGGCCGAGGTGTTCTATGGCATGACCGCCAAGGGCTATTCGCTGGTGGACATCCTGCGTGAGATGAACGCCAAGCTGAAACGCATCCTGCCGGTCGGCGTGTTCTGCTGCGCCACACTGCTCAACCTCAGCTTCCAGCGTCGGGTCGTGGAGGTTTGGAACGGCGGCTTGCCCGATGGCTACATCCGCCGTGCCGGCAGCCAGGAGCGTACCGCCCTGGTCTCCCGTCACCTGCCGCTGGGCGTGCTGGACCCGGAAGCCTTCGACGACAAGTACGAAATCTATCCGCTGGAGCTGGGGGACCGGATCTTCCTGCTGTCGGACGGCGTACTGGAAACGCGTAACCGCGCCGATGAGTTGTTCGGCGAGGCGCGGCTGCAGGCCGTGTTCGATGCCAATCGCGAACCGGGACGGCTGTTCGACGAGATTCAGCAGGCGCTGACTGCCTTCCGCGGAGAGGCGCAGGACGACATCAGCCTGGTCGAGGTCAGCCTGGTCGAGGACAGTACTCTTGTCCGTCCGCCACTGGCCTTCGCCAACAGCGCCCAGGGCAGTCCGCTGGACTGGTCGGCCAGTTTCGAGTTCCGTGCCGAGACCCTCAAGCACTTCAACCCCTTGCCGTTCCTGCTGCAACTGCTGCTGGAGGTCCGCGGGCTGCGCCTGCAGGCCGGCGCGCTCTACACCGTCCTGGCCGAGTTGTACTCCAACGCTCTCGAGCATGGCGTGCTTGGCCTGGATTCGTCGCTCAAGCGCGATGCCGAGGGTTTCGCGCAGTACTACCGCGAGCGCACGAAGCGGCTGGCCGGGTTGCAGGACGGCTATGTGCGCTTCCACTTGGATCTGATCCAGGAGATCGGCGGCGGCCGCCTGATCGTGCGGGTCGAGGATAGCGGCGAGGGGTTCGACGTCAGCCGCGTGCTCAACCAGCAGCAGGTCGCCGGCTGCTTGTCGGGGCGCGGTCTGGCACTGGTTCGCCGGTTGGCCGAGCGGTGTACCTGGCTTTCCGACGGGCGGGGCGTGAGCGTGGAGTTTTCCTGGGCGGCTCAGGCATAATCGCGCCCTCGGGTTCAGGGAGTGACAGGTGTCCGATCTACATATCGACAGCGCGGTTCTGGCTGCCTTGCAAGGTGTCATGGAAGACGAGTACCCCGTGCTGCTCGAGACTTTCCTGACCGATTCCGAAGAACGCCTGCGCCTCATCCAGCAGGCCCAGCTGGCCGCCGACGCGCAAGGCGTGCGTCTCGCCGCACACAGTTTCAAGGGCAGTTGCAGCAATATGGGTGCGCCGCTCTTGGCCGCCTTGTGCAAGGACCTGGAAGAAACCGCGCGGCGCGAGCAACTCGACGAGACGCCGGCCCTGATCGAACAGATCGAGCGCGAGTTCGCCATCGTCCGCATCCTCTTTCGGGCCGAGCGCCAGCGCTACCTGACGCGCTGATTCCTCCTCCTTCGTTCGAAGTTGGCCCAGGCCTTGCTATTTCCCTGGCACGACCAACCCCGAACGGAGACTGTTCCATGTCCGTCGCCCCCGATCTGTTGCTCAAGGCCGCGCCCGAGGTGAAGCCCAAGGCGGCGCCTGCGAAAGCGCCGGAGCCCCGCAAGAATGAGGCTTCCAGCTTTGCCCAGGTGTACGCCAAGGAGCGCCAGGCCAAGTCCGCCGAACGCAGCGAGAAGCCGGAAAAGCCGGAAAGACCGGCTGCGGCCAAGCCCGCCGACGCCGGCGAAGCGGAGAAAACCGACGAGGCCTCTGCCGCCGAGTCGACAGTGGTTGCCGATAGCGGCAATTCCTTGCCGACCGATCCCGCGCAGGAAGACCCGACCCTCGACCCCATGCTGTTGATGGCAATGGCCGGCCAGGTGCCGCCCGAAGAGGGCGAACTGACCGTCGGCCTGGACAGCGAAGGCGAGGAGGGCGACGAGACCGGCGAAGACCTGACACTGATGCTGCCCGCGCTGAACAGCGCCGCTCCGGCGAGTATGACCCCGGCCAGTCACGATCCGCAGCTCGATGCGCTGAACAGCGCGAAGGGTGTGAATCTGGCCCTGGACATGCACGGCAAGGGACAGGCCGCCAAGCCGGACAGCACGCCGACGCTTGCCCTCGATTCCGCGGGCAAGGGTGAGCCGAACCTTGCCGACGCCATGGCCGCCTTCGCCGAGCAGCAGGCGCAGGGTGGCGAGGGCGAAGGCGAGGGGGATGCCGCGCTGCTGTTGCCCGAGCCGACGCTCGAGCGGACGGAGAGCCCGGCCGAGGCGCGTGCCGACAGCTTTGCCAGCAAGCTCAGCGCCCTGAGCCAGGCGATTTCCCAGCAGACCGGCCAGGCGCAACGCGTACCGCTGGTGCCGGGGCAACCGGTGGCCATGCAGCAGGGCGGCTGGAGCGAGGCCGTGGTGGACCGGGTGATGTGGCTGTCCAGCCAGAACCTCAAGTCCGCCGAGATCCAGCTCGATCCGGCCGAACTGGGCCGCATGGAAGTACGCATCGAGATGAACCGGGACCAGACCCAGGTCACCTTCGCCAGCCCCAACGCCGGCGTTCGCGAGGCGCTGGAAAGTCAGGTGCATCGCTTGCGCGAGCTGTTCTCCCAGCAGGGCATGAACCAGCTCGATGTGAATGTCTCCGATCAGTCGCTGGCGCGTGGCTGGCAGGGGCAGGGCGACGGTGGCCAGGGCCGTGGCGGCAGCCGCAGCCATGGCAACGCGCTGGGAGACCTCGATGACGAGCGTCCGCTGGCGGTCGGCGAGATGCGCAGCAATATCGCCAGTCAGGGACGGGGCCTGGTGGACTATTACGCCTGACCCGCCGCTCGCGCGACGCGATCCGCTAGACTGAAGCATGACTTCGCCCGACCGGCACCAGGCGGTCGGGCGAAGTCGTTATGGGTGACATCAGCTTGCCACCCTGGTATATCCGCTGCGCGCCGGTTGCCGCTTCGTCCGGCGCTGGCATAACACTTGCCTCATACCCCTCGAAAGCGGATCGGATTCGAAAACGTGACGGATTTTTGGCATGGCTAAGAAAGAAGCCCCGCAAACCCCGCCGCCCGCCGGCGACGCACCGGCTGGCAAAGGCAAGCTCAAGCTCATCATCATCGTGGTCGTGGCCTTGCTACTGGCCGTGGGAGCATCCGTGGGCGGGACCTGGTTCTTTCTCAGCCGCGGCGACAAACCGAAGGAAGAAGCCCATGCCGCTGCCGAAAGCGCCGCGCCCGTCAAGCAGCCGGCGATCTACGAGCAACTGGCCCCGGCTTTCGTGGTCAATTTCAACCATAAGGGTCGCCAGCGCTACATGCAGGTGAGCGTGGCCCTGATGGCGCGCGACCAGGCGGCGCTCGATGCGCTCAAGGTCCACATGCCGGTGCTGCGCAATCGCCTGGTGATGCTGTTTTCCAGCCAGGACTTCGAGGCGATGTTGACCCCGGTCGGCAAGGAAATGCTCCGCCAGCAGGCCACGGCGAGCGTCCAGGAGCTGGCGGAGAAAGAGACGGGTAAACTGACCGTCGAGCAAGTGCTGTTCACCAACTTCGTTCTCCAGTAGGAACCGCGATGGCCGTACAAGACCTGCTGTCCCAGGATGAAATCGACGCCCTGCTGCACGGCGTCGACGATGGCCTGGTCGAGACCGAGAGCGCTGCCGAACCGGGCAGCGTCAAGAGCTATGACCTGACCAGCCAGGATCGGATCGTGCGTGGACGCATGCCGACCCTGGAGATGATCAACGAGCGTTTCGCCCGCTATACCCGCATCAGCATGTTCAACCTGCTGCGCCGCTCGGCCGACGTGGCGGTGGGCGGGGTGCAGGTGATGAAGTTCGGCGAGTACGTGCATTCCCTCTACGTACCGACCAGCCTGAACCTGGTGAAGATGAAGCCGCTGCGTGGCACCGCGCTATTCATCCTCGACGCCAAGCTGGTATTCAAGCTGGTGGACAACTTCTTCGGCGGCGACGGCCGCCACGCCAAGATCGAGGGGCGCGAATTCACCCCCACCGAGCTACGGGTGGTGCGCATGGTGCTCGACCAGGCCTTCGTCGACCTCAAGGAAGCCTGGCACGCGGTGCTCGACGTCAACTTCGAGTACATCAACTCCGAGGTGAACCCCGCGCTGGCGAACATCGTCAGCCCCAGCGAAGTGGTGGTGGTTTCCACCTTCCACATCGAGCTGGATGGCGGCGGCGGCGACCTGCACATCACCATGCCCTATTCGATGATCGAGCCGATCCGCGAGATGCTCGATGCCGGTTTCCAGTCCGACGTCGACGATCAGGACGAGCGCTGGATCAAGGCCCTGCGCGAAGACATCCTCGACGTCAGCGTACCGCTGGGCGCCACGGTGGTTCGCCGCCAGTTGCGCCTGCGCGACATCCTGCACATGCAGCCGGGCGACGTGATCCCGGTGGAAATGCCGGAAAACATCATCATGCGCGCCAATGGCGTACCGGCTTTCAAGGTCAAACTGGGTGCGCACAAGGGCAACCTGGCGTTGCAGATTCTCGATCCGGTCGAGCGGCAGCGCTGAGCCCACCCTTCATCCACTTTTCCGAGCCAGCCGAGGACAACGATGGCAGACGACAACGAACACACTTCCCCGGAAGAACAGGCGCTCGCCGACGAGTGGGCGGCAGCGCTGGCCGAGGCCGGCGACGCCAGCCAGGACGACATCGACGCCATGCTGTCGCAGGGCGGCGTCAGCGCGCCGGTGCCTTCGCCGCGTGCGCCGATGGAGGAATTCGGCAGCGCACCCAAGGCGAATGGCCCGGTGAGCCTCGAAGGGCCGAACCTGGACGTGATCCTGGACATCCCGGTCTCGATCTCCATGGAGGTCGGCAACACCGACATCACCATCCGCAACCTGCTGCAACTGAACCAGGGCTCGGTGATCGAGCTGGACCGCCTGGCCGGCGAGCCGCTGGACGTGCTAGTCAACGGCACCCTCATCGCCCATGGCGAGGTGGTGGTGGTCAACGAGAAGTTCGGTATCCGGCTGACCGACGTCATCAGCCCCAGCGAACGCATCAAGAAGCTGCGCTGATCATGTTCAGACTCCTTTTCCTGTTCCTCGTACTGCCGTTGGGCGCACTGGCCGCCGAGCCGGCGGCGCAGGCCGCGGCTCCGGTCGCCGCCAATGGCGGCGTCGGTGGGCAACTGGCACAACTGCTGCTCGGCCTGTTGCTAGTGGTCGGCCTGATCTTCCTGCTCGGCTGGCTGCTGCGCCGGGTACAGCGGATCGGCCCGCGCGGCGGCCAGGTCATCAAGCTGCTGGCCAGCCAGCCGCTGGGCGCGCGTGAGCGTCTGCTGCTGGTCCAGGTGGGCAGCGAGCAGATTCTCCTGGGCCTGACGCCCGGGCGCATCAGCACCCTGCATGTCTTGAGCGAGCCGGTGCACCTGCCGGACGCGGAGCCGGCCACGCCGGAGTTCGCCCAGCGCCTGATGGAACTGCTGGGCAAGGATCAGAAGGACAAGACCTGATGCTGCGCATCCTCCTGGCCCTACTCTTTGTGGTAGCGGCCCCGCTGGCCTTCGGCCAGGAAGGCGGGCCGCTGTTCGGCCAGGGCGACAACCCGCTCTCGGTGCCGGCTATCACCCTGTCGACCAACCCGGAAGGGCAGCAGGAATACTCGGTCAGCCTGCAAATCCTGCTGATCATGACGGCGCTGAGCTTTATCCCGGCGTTCGTCATGCTGATGACCAGCTTCACCCGTATCATCATCGTCTTTTCCATCCTGCGTCAGGCCCTGGGGCTACAGCAGACGCCGTCCAACCAGATCCTGATCGGCCTGGCCCTGTTCCTCACCCTGTTCGTCATGGCGCCGGTGTTCGAGCGGATCAACCGCGAGGCCCTGCAGCCGTACCTGAACCAGCAATTGCCGGCCCAGCAGGCGATCGCCCGGGCCGAGGTACCGCTGAAGGAATTCATGCTGGCGCAGACCCGTTCCTCCGACCTGGAGTTGTTCGTGCGCCTGTCTAAGCGCACCGACATCATCAGTGCCGACCAGGCGCCTCTGACCATCCTGGTCCCGGCGTTCGTCACCTCGGAGCTGAAAACCGCGTTCCAGATCGGCTTCATGATCTTCATCCCGTTCCTGATCATCGACCTGGTGGTGTCCAGCGTGCTGATGGCGATGGGTATGATGATGCTGTCGCCGCTGATCATTTCCCTGCCGTTCAAGATCATGCTGTTCGTCCTGGTGGACGGCTGGGCGCTGATTATCGGTACCCTGGCCGGCAGCTTCGGCACCCTTTAGGACACGAAGCGGGAGGTGTAGGCGTATGACCCCGGAAGTGGCGATAGACCTGTTTCGCGAGGCGCTCTGGCTGACTGCCCTGATCGTCGGCGTGCTGGTGGTGCCGAGCCTGCTGGTGGGCCTGCTGGTAGCGATGTTCCAGGCGGCGACGCAGATCAACGAGCAGACCCTGAGCTTCCTGCCGCGCCTGCTGGTGATCATGCTCACCCTGATCTGGGCCGGTCCCTGGCTGACCCGTCAGTTGATCGAGTACACCCAGACCCTGATCCAGAACATTCCCCAGTTGATCGGTTGACCGGCATGCGCGCGTTCCTGCCAATCGATACCCGCCTGCCCATCCCGTCGGGGCGGTCATGTTCGAACTGAGCGCGGAGCAGATTGGCGGTTGGGTCAGCGCGTTCCTGCTGCCACTGTTTCGCATTGGCGCGTTGCTGATGACCATGCCGGTGGTGGGGACGCAACTGGTGCCCATGCGTATCCGCCTGTACCTGACCCTGGCCATCTGCGTGGTGCTGGTCCCGAACCTGCCGCCCATGCCCGAGGTGGATGCGCTCAGCCTGCGCGCGCTGCTGTTGATCGGCCATGAAATCCTCGTCGGTGCCATGTTCGGCTTCGTCCTGCAACTGTTCTTCCACGCCTTCATTGTCGCCGGGCAGATCCTGGCGATGCAGATGGGCCTGGGCTTCGCCTCCATGGTCGACCCCACCAACGGCATCTCGGTACCGGTGATCGGCCAGTTCTTCACCATGCTGGTAACCCTGCTGTTCCTCGCCATGAACGGCCATCTGGTGGTGTTCGAGGTATTGTCGGAAAGCTTCGTGACGCTGCCGCCGGGGGGCGGATTGCTGACCGACCAGCACTGGCTGATCGCCGGCAAGCTCGGCTGGGTGATCGGTGCCGGGTTGCTGCTGGTGCTGCCGGGCATCACCGCGCTGCTGGTGGTCAACCTGGCGTTCGGTGTGATGACCCGCGCTGCGCCGCAGCTGAACATCTTCTCCATCGGTTTTCCCATGACCCTGGTGCTCGGCATGGTCATCGTTTGGATCGGCATGGCCGATATCCTGGCGCAGTACCAGACCCTCGCCAGCGAAGCCCTGCAACTGCTGCGCGACGTGGCGCAGGCGAGGTGAACCATGGCTGAGAGCGACAGCGGCCAGGACCGCAGCGAAGAACCCACAGCGAAACGCCTGCGCGAGTCCCGGGAAAAAGGCCAGATCGCCCGTTCGCGGGAACTCAACACGCTGG
This sequence comes from Pseudomonas sp. PIC25, assembly GCF_002286785.1. Taxonomy (GTDB): domain Bacteria; phylum Pseudomonadota; class Gammaproteobacteria; order Pseudomonadales; family Pseudomonadaceae; genus Pseudomonas_M. The sequence continues at coordinate 79,414 of NZ_MUJY01000051.1, forward strand.
CCGTCCTGCTCGGGGGGACGGGCGGTCTGCTCGCCACGGGCGGCAGCCTGGCCGATACCCTGATGCGGGTGATGAGCGCCAATTTCTCGTTGTCCCGTGACATTCTCATGGACGAGCGCAGCATGGCACTCTGGTTCCTCGCCTCGGGGGAGGCCGCCCTGCACGCACTGCTGCCGCTATTCATGACGTTGCTGATCGCGGCGATCGCCGGGCCGATCGCGCTGGGCGGCTGGCTGTTCTCCACCAAGGCCCTGGCACCGAAGTTCAGCCGGATGAATCCTTGGGAAGGGATCAAACGCATGTTTTCCGTCCGCGCCCTGGTCGAGCTGCTCAAGGCCCTGGCCAAGTTCGCGGTGGTTCTGATCGTGGCGCTGCTGGTGCTGTCGGCGGACCGCGACGATCTCCTGGCGATCGCCCACGAGCCGCTGGAACCGGCGATCCTGCACAGCGTCCAGGTGGTGGGCTGGAGCGCACTGTGGATGGCCTGCGGCTTGATTTTGATCGCTGCGGTGGATGTGCCGTTCCAGCTCTGGGACAACAAGCAGAAGCTGATGATGACCAAGCAGGAAGTCCGCGACGAGTACAAGGACGCAGAGGGCAAGCCCGAGGTCAAGGCGAAGATCCGCCAGTTGCAGCGCCAGGCCGCCGAGCGTCGCATGATGCAAGCGGTGCCGGAGGCAGACGTAGTGATCACCAACCCCACGCACTTCGCTGTCGCGTTGAAATACGACCCGGCCAAGGGGAACGCGCCGGTGCTGCTGGCCAAGGGCGGCGACTTCCTCGCCCTGAAAATTCGCGAAATCGCCCAGGAACACAAGGTGACGGTACTGGAATCGCCGGCCTTGGCGCGGGCGGTGTACTACTCCACCGAGCTGGACCAGGAAATCCCCGCGGGACTCTACCTGGCCGTGGCCCAGGTGCTGGCCTACGTCTACCAGATCAAGCAATACCGCGCCGGCAAGGGCAAACGCCCCGGCCCGCTGCCGGACTTGCCGATTCCGCCGGATTTACGGCGGGATGAGTGAGGTGGCGGGCCTGTGTGACGTACTTGCCGACGTTCCGCCCCCTCACCCTATGCCGGGCGCCCTCAACCCTCTCCCCAAAGGGGCGAGGGGCAGTCTGTGCGGGCTCCGAAGGTTCGGAAGTTGCTCTTCAGTCCCTCTCCCTCTGGGGAAAGGGTTAGGGTGAGGGGACGGAGGTCCGGGCTACACAGCAACTATCGGCCAGAATAAAACTGTAGTGGTCTAATCTGGCTTGCAGCTTTCCGCCGCTACTTGATGACTCCGCAGGCCACTCGAGCCCCACCGCCACCCAGGGGCATCGGGTGGTCGGCGTGGTTGTCGCCGCCAGCGTGCAGCATCAGGGCATGGCCCTTGATTTCGTCGAGGTTCTTCAGGCGCGGGGCGAGGACCGGCTGTTCGGCCTTGCCGTCGTTGGTAACGTAGAGCGCCGGCAGATCGCCCAAGTGGCCGTCGCCCCAGGGTTCGCCGTGCTTGCCGGTGTTGTTCGGGTCCCAGTGGCCGCCGGCGGCTTCCGCGGCGGACGGCTTGCCTTCCTTCGGCGCGGCGTCGCAGCTGGGGTTGGTGTGGATATGAAAGCCATGAATGCCGGGTTGCAGGCCTTGCAGGGACGGGCGGAATACCAGGCCATAGGGGGTCTGCTCGACGCTGACCGTACCGACCTTGTCGCCAACGCCATCGGCGCTCACCTGATTGACGGTGATGGACAGGGTCTCGGCATGCAGGCTCATGGCGGAGCAGGCGGCGAGCGCTGCGATCATCCATTGTTTCATGAGGTTTGAACTCCTTCGTCTGGGAAAGGGCGGGTCATGCGCGCCCGGTAAGTAAAGACTGCCGTTCTCGCGCGGGGTTCTCGGCCTCCACTGGGAACTGGGCTTCATACCTTCGGTCAGCCATGAAATAGCCCTCGGTTCAAAAACTTAAGCAAAGTGGAAAGCTTCTTGCACAAGGGGTGACGTGACGCATTCAGTGTCAAAAGTTTGAACGGGCAGGTGGGAGAAACGGGTGGATCGCACGCAACTGTTGACCAACATGCGCAGCAACCTCACAGGGCTGGGGCGCGGCAACCTGGGAGTGCCGATCCTGTTGCTGGTCATCCTCGGCATGATGACCCTGCCGGTGCCGCCGTTCCTGCTGGACGTGCTGTTCACCTTCAACATCGCCCTGTCCATCGTGGTTCTGCTGGTCTGCGTGTACGCCATGCGCCCGCTGGACTTCGCCGTGTTCCCCACCATCCTGCTGGTCGCCACCCTGCTGCGCCTGGCGCTGAACGTCGCCTCCACCCGCGTCGTACTGCTCCACGGCCATGACGGCGGCGATGCCGCGGGCAAGGTGATCCAGGCCTTCGGCGAAGTGGTGATCGGCGGTAACTACGTGGTCGGCGTGGTGGTGTTCGCCATCCTGATGATCATTAACTTCGTGGTGGTCACCAAGGGCGCCGGACGTATCTCCGAGGTGAGCGCGCGTTTCACCCTGGACGCCATGCCGGGCAAGCAGATGGCCATCGACGCCGACCTCAACGCCGGCCTGATCGATCAGGTCGAGGCCAAGAAGCGTCGGTCCGAAGTGGCCCAGGAAGCCGATTTCTACGGTTCCATGGACGGTGCCAGCAAATTCGTCCGCGGCGACGCCGTCGCCGGCCTGCTGATTCTCTTCATCAACCTGCTCGGCGGTATTGCCATCGGCATGGCCCAGCATTCCATGGGCTTCGCCGATGCCGGCCAGGTCTATGCTCTGCTGACCATCGGTGACGGCCTGGTGGCGCAGATTCCCTCGCTGTTGCTGTCCACCGCCGCCGCCATCATGGTGACCCGTGTTTCCACCTCGGAAGACATGGGCCAGCAGGTCAACCGGCAGATGTTCGCCTCGCCCAAGGCGCTGGCGGTGTCCGCCGCGATCCTGATTGCCATGGGCCTGGTACCCGGCATGCCGCACGTGTCCTTCATCGGCCTCGGCCTGATGGCTGCCGGCGGCGCCTACTGGATCTGGCATCGCCAGAAGCAGGTGAAGGAGGAAGCGGCCAAGGAAGTCCAGCGCCAGCAGGAGCTGCTGCCGGCGCAGAAGGCCCAGGAGGTCAAGGAACTGGGCTGGGATGACGTGACCCCGGTGGACATGGTCGGCCTGGAGGTCGGTTACCGCCTGATTCCCCTGGTGGACCGCAACCAGGGCGGCCAATTGCTGGCGCGGATCAAGGGCGTTCGCAAGAAGCTCTCCCAGGAGATGGGCTTCCTGATGCCGTCGGTGCACATCCGCGACAATCTCGACCTGCTACCCAACGCCTACCGCCTGACCCTGATGGGCGTCAGCGTGGCCGAGGCGGAGGTCTATCCGGACCGCGAGCTGGCGATCAACCCCGGCCAGGTGTTCGGCACCCTCAGCGGCGTGGCCGCCAAGGACCCGGCGTTCGGCCTGGACGCCGTGTGGATCGACCCGAACCAGCGCGACCAGGCGCAATCGCTCGGCTACACCGTGGTCGATGCCAGCACCGTGGTAGCCACCCACCTCAACCAGATCCTGCACAAGCATGCCCACGAGCTGCTCGGCCACGAGGAAGTCCAGCAACTGATGCAACTGCTGGCCAAGAGTTCGCCGAAGCTGGCCGAGGAGCTGGTGCCGGGGATGGTCTCGCTGTCCACGCTGCTCAAGGTGCTGCAGACGCTGCTGCAGGAACAGGTGCCGGTGCGCGACATGCGCAGCATCGCCGAAGCCCTCGCGAACGTGGCGCCGAAGAGTCAAGATCCCGCCGCCATGGTGGCGGCGGTACGGGTCGCGCTGTCCCGCTCGATCGTGCAAAGCATTGTGGGACTAGAGCCGCAGCTGCCTGTGATCACCCTCGAGCCCAGGTTGGAACAGATATTGCTCAATAGTCTGCAGAAGGCCGGTCAGGGCTCCGAGGATGGCATCCTCCTCGAACCCGGCATGGCCGAGAAGCTGCAGCGTTCTCTGGTGGAAGCCGCGCAGCGCCAGGAAATGCTCGGCAAGCCAGCGATCCTGCTGGTGGCCGGTCCGATCCGGGCGATGCTCTCGCGGTTCGCTCGAATGGCAGTGCCCAACATGCATGTGTTGGCCTACCAGGAAATCCCGGATAACAAGCAGGTCACTATCGTCGCCACCGTGGGTCAGAACGGTTGAGGTCCCAAACCATGCAAGTCAAACGCTTTTTCGCCGCCGATATGCGCCAAGCCATGAAGCTGGTTCGCGATGAACTCGGTGCGGACGCGGCCATCATCGGCAATCGCCGGGTTGCTGGCGGCGTCGAGCTGACCGCTGCGCTGGACTACCAACTGCCGCCCGAGCCGGCCCGCCAGCCGAATCCGGCGCTGGAGGCCGAGCTGCGCAAGACCCAGGCGAAGATCGCTTCGGCGCATGCCGAACTGACCACCCGCGCGCAGAGCGATGCCGGCAAGGACCGTCAATTGCTCGGCGTCCAGCCGGAGGCTAAGGCCGACCCGTTGGCTGCCGCGCTGCGCCAGAAACCCGTCGCACCGGCGCCGGCGGCCGCTCCGGCCGACAACCGCGCCCTGGAAGCCATGCGCTCCGAGCTGAACGGCCTGCGCGAACTGATCGAAGTGCAGCTCGGCTCCATCGCCTGGGGGCAGTTGCAGAACCGCCGTCCGCAACAGGCCAGCCTGTGGCGCCGCCTGCAGCGCATGGGCCTGCCGGCCGAGCTGTCCCGCGTCCTGCTGGAGAAAGTGTCCTCGGTACAGGAGCCGCGCCAGGCCTGGCGCATGTTGCTGGCGCACCTGTCGCATGCGATTAAGACCCCGCAGGTCGAGCCGCTGGAAGAGGGCGGCGTGATCGCCCTGGTCGGTCCGGCCGGCATGGGCAAGACCACCACCCTGGCCAAGATGGCGGCGCGCTATGTGCTGAAGTACGGCGCGCAGAATATCGCCCTGGTCAGCATGGACAGCTACCGCATCGGCGCCCAGGAGCAACTGAAGACCCTCGGCCGCATCCTCAATGTGTCGGTGACCATGGTCGATCCCGGCCAGTCGTTGACCCAAGCCCTGGCGCCGCTGGCACGCAAGCGCGTGGTGCTGATCGATACTGCTGGTCTGCCGGCCAGCGACCCGGCCCTGCGCATGCAACTGGAAAGCCTGGCCGGACGCGGTGTCAAAGCCCGTAACTATCTGGTGCTGGCGGCAACCAGCCAGAGCCAGGTGCTGAAGTCGGCCTACCATAGCTATAAGCGCTGTGGTCTGGCGGGCTGCATTCTGACCAAGCTGGACGAGGCGGGCAGCCTCGGCGAAGTTTTGGGGCTGGCTATAGGCCAGTATCTCCCGGTAGCCTATCTGGCGGACGGGCCGCGTATCCCGGATGATCTGCACGTGCCGCGCAGTCATCAGCTGGTCAGCCGCGCCGTCAGCCTGCAAGCACCGGAAGACCCGAGCGAAGAGGCCATGGCCGACATGTTCGCCGGCCTCTATCAGAATCCGGCGCGCCGTGCCGGGTAGGAATCGTCCAGGATCGCCGCTGGAACCGCGGCGGTCCGGCACAAGGATCGGCCATGAACCGCTCAGGACGAGCCGAGCGGAGCCATTCGTGGCCCCGGAAGCAAGGGCCTGTCGCGACACGGGCCGCGTCGGAAAGCCGTCAGGAGACGGGTGACAGCGTCACGCAGCGACGCGTGCAACAGAGCAGCCAGCGCAACGCCACGGGCAGCGCGCAGTGGATCGTAGACAGGCTCCAAGACAAGGTATGTGAAGAACATGGGTAGTATGCATCCCGTACAGGTGATCGCGGTGACCGGCGGCAAGGGCGGCGTCGGCAAGACCAATGTGTCGGTGAATCTGTCCCTGGCCCTGGCCGACCTCGGTCGCCGGGTGATGCTGCTGGACGCCGACCTCGGGCTGGCCAACGTCGACGTGCTGCTTGGCCTCACCGCCAAGCGCACCCTGGCTGACGTCATCAATGGCGAATGCGACTTGCGCGACGTGCTGATCCAGGGGCCCGGCGGCATCCGCATCGTGCCCGCGTCGTCCGGCACCCAGGCCATGGTCCAGCTCTCGCCCATGCAGCATGCCGGCTTGATCCAGGCATTCAGCGACATCAGCGACAACCTCGACGTGCTGGTCATCGACACCGCAGCCGGCATCGGCGACGGCGTGGTGAGCTTCGTGCGCGCGGCGCAGGAGGTGATCGTGGTGGTCTGCGACGAGCCGACCTCCATCACCGACGCCTACGCGCTGATCAAACTGCTCAACCGCGATTACGGCATGAGCCGTTTCCGGGTGCTCGCCAATATGGCCCACAGCCCCCAGGAAGGCCGCAATCTCTTTGCTAAGCTCACCAAGGTGACTGACCGGTTCCTCGATGTAGCCCTGCAGTATGTGGGAGCGGTGCCTTACGACGAGTGCGTTCGCAAGGCCGTGCAGAAACAGCGAGCGGTCTATGAGGCATTCCCCCGCTCGAAGTGCGCACTGGCGTTCAAGGCGATAGCCCAGAAGGTCGACACCTGGCCGCTGCCGGCCAACCCGCGCGGCCATCTGGAGTTCTTCGTCGAACGCTTGGTGCAGCCAGCTGCAGACTCAACCGTATGACACCAGCCAGTGGACTTCGTATGTACAACAAGGCACAGGCGAAGGACTCGCAACATCAGTTGATCGAACGCTATGCGCCTCTGGTCAAGCGGATCGCCTACCACCTCCTGGCCCGCCTGCCGGCCAGCGTGCAGGTGGAGGACCTGATGCAGGCCGGGATGATCGGCCTGCTCGAGGCGGCGAAGAAATACGACTCCGGCAAGGGCGCGAGTTTCGAGACCTACGCCGGTATCCGCATCCGTGGCGCGATGCTCGACGAGGTACGCAAGGGCGACTGGGCACCGCGCTCGGTGCACCGCAATAGCCGCATGGTCAGCGACGCGATCCGGAAAATCGAAGCGAGAACCGGGCGCGACGCTAAAGATCACGAGGTTGCGGCCGAACTCCAATTGAGTCTCGAAGATTACTACGGCATCCTGAGCGACACTTTGGGCAGCCGTCTGTTCAGCTTCGACGATCTGTTGGAGGAAGGGGAGCACGGCGAGCTGCGCGAAGACAGCGACAGTACCCATCCCGAGCCCTCACGCGATCTGGAAGACGAACGTTTCCAGGCGGCGCTGGCCGACGCCATCGCCCACCTGCCGGAGCGCGAGCGTCTGGTATTGGCGTTGTATTACGACGAAGAATTGAATCTCAAGGAAATCGGCGAGGTGCTGGGGGTCAGCGAATCGCGGGTCAGCCAGCTGCACAGCCAGTGCGCCGCACGCCTGCGCGCGCGACTGGGCGAATGGCGGGCGCGCTGAACGGCGCCGATTTCACGATTGCACGCGGGGCCGGGTGCCGGGCCCGTTCAGGACTGTGGAGGTCGACTTGGACAAGAACATGAAAATCCTCATCGTGGATGACTTTTCGACGATGAGACGGATCATCAAGAACCTCCTGCGCGATCTGGGGTTCACCAACACCGCCGAGGCGGACGACGGCACCACCGCGCTGCCGATGCTGCAGAGCGGCAACTTCGACTTCCTGGTCACCGACTGGAACATGCCCGGCATGACCGGCATCGACCTGCTGCGCGCGGTGCGCGCCGACGAGCGCCTGAAGCACCTGCCGGTGCTGATGGTCACCGCCGAGGCCAAGCGCGATCAGATCATCGAGGCCGCGCAAGCCGGCGTAAACGGGTATGTGGTCAAGCCGTTCACGGCCCAGGTGCTGAAAGAGAAGATCGAAAAGATCTTCGAGCGTGTTAACGGCTGACGACAGCCGCGAGGGCCCTATGGATCACAAAGACTCCACACCGGGTGACTTCGAGTCGACCCTGAAAAATCATGCACGCGAATTGGTCGATAACCTGGAGCAGGGGCAGTTCGGCAAGGCTGTCCAGATCATCCAGGAACTGAGCCAGGCGCGCGACCACGGGCTCTATCAGGAAGTCGGCAAACTCACCCGCGAATTGCACAATGCCATCGTCAACTTCCAGATCGACCCCCGCGTACCGCACGCCACGGAGGTCTCGCAGATCGCCGATGCCACCGAGCGCCTCTCCTACGTGGTGCAGATGACCGAGCGCGCGGCCAACCGCACCATGGACCTGGTGGAAGAGTGCGCGCCGCTGGTCAATGACCTCAACGACGAAGCCAGGAGCCTCAGTGCCGATTGGGGGCGCTTCATGCGCCGGGAAATCGGCGCCGACGGATTCCGCGAGCTGGCCAAGCGCATCGAACTGTTCCTCGCCCGTAGCGAGCGCGACAGCGACAAGCTGTCCGGCCATCTCAACGACATCCTGCTGGCGCAGGACTACCAGGACCTCACCGGCCAAGTCATCAAGCGCGTCACCCAACTGGTCACCGAGGTGGAAAGCAACCTCGTCAAACTGGTGCTGATGGCCAGCCAGGTCGACCGTTTCGCCGGTATCCAGCACGATCACGAAACGCTGCGCGCCGAGCAGGCAAAACAAAAAGAACCTTCCAGGGGTGAAGGTCCGCAGATTCATGCCGATAAGCGTGATGACGTCGTATCCGGTCAGGACGATGTCGACGATCTGCTATCCAGCTTGGGATTCTAAGGACGCATCGCAGCGTCCACGCGGGTCGTCATCCACTGTGAACACGCCCTAGGGGAACACAACATGAGCTTCGACGCCGATGAAGAAATCCTCCAGGACTTCCTGGTAGAGGCCGGCGAGATTCTCGAGCAATTGTCCGAGCAGTTGGTTGAGCTGGAAAGCCGCCCCGACGACATGGCGCTGCTCAATGCCATTTTCCGTGGCTTCCATACGGTCAAGGGCGGCGCGGGCTTCCTCCAGCTGAACGAGCTGGTGGAGTGCTGCCACATTGCCGAGAACGTATTCGACATCTTGCGCAAGGGTGAGCGCCGCGTCGATGCGGAGCTGATGGACGTCGTCCTGCAAGCGCTGGATGCTGTCAACGAGATGTTCAGCCAGGTGCGCGACCGCACCGAACCGACGCCTGCATCGCCCGAGCTGCTGGCGGCCCTGGCCCGACTGGCCGAACCGGCCGGCGACGAGCCGGCCGCCGAAGCGCCCGCCGCGGCAGCCGAGCCCGAGCCGGAAGCATCCTCCGCCGATATCACCGACAGCGAATTCGAGCAATTGCTCGACGCCCTGGGCGAGCCGCAGGCCGAAGCCGCGCCCGCTGCCGCGGCGAGCGATGAAATCACCGACGACGAATTCGAGGCGCTGCTCGACCAGTTGCATGGCAAGGGCCAGTTCAATGCCGAGCCGCCCAAGGCGGAGGCCCCGGCGCCTGCCGCACCGGCGGCAGGCGGTGACGAGATCACCGACGACGAGTTCGAAGCGCTGCTCGACCAGCTTCACGGCAAGGGCAAGTTCGTTCCGCCGGCTGTTGAAGCCGAGCTGGAAAAACCGGCCGTCGCACCGTCTTCCAACGCCGCGCCGGCCGCAGGCGGCGACGAGATCAGCGACGACGAATTCGAAGCGCTGCTCGACCAGCTTCACGGTAAGGGCAAGTTCGTTCCGCCGGCCGCCGAGGCCGCGCCGGAGAAACCGGCTGCCGCAGCTAAGCCCGCTGCCCAGCCGGCTGCCGCGCCGAAACCGGCTGCCGCCAGCAAACCCGCGCCGGCCAAGCCGGCCGCCAAGCCCGCCGAGGCGGCCAAACCGGCGTCCGCCGCGCCGGCGCCTGCCGCTGGCGAGAAGGCCGCGGCCAGCGAAGCGGAAACCACGGTGCGGGTCGATACCGCGCGCCTGGACGAGATCATGAACATGGTCGGCGAGCTGGTGCTGGTGCGTAACCGCCTGGTGCGCCTGGGCCTGAACAGCGGCGACGAGGCCATGGCCAAGGCCGTGTCCAACCTCGACGTGGTCACCGCCGACCTGCAGACCGCGGTGATGAAGACCCGCATGCAGCCGATCAAGAAGGTCTTCGGCCGCTTCCCGCGCCTGGTTCGCGACCTGGCGCGCAACCTGAAGAAAGAAATCAACCTGGAGCTGGTGGGCGAAGAGACCGATCTCGACAAGAACCTGGTCGAGGCCCTGGCCGATCCCCTGGTGCACCTGGTGCGCAACGCCGTCGACCACGGCATCGAGTCGCCGGAAGAGCGCGAGGCCGCCGGCAAGCCGCGTACTGGCCGGGTCGTCTTGTCCGCCGAGCAGGAAGGCGATCACATCCTGCTGATGATCAGCGACGACGGCAAAGGGATGGACGCCAACATCCTGCGCGCCAAGGCCGTGGAAAAAGGCCTGCTGGACAAGGACGCGGCCGATCGCCTGACCGAGCTGGAGTGCTACAACCTGATCTTCGCCCCGGGCTTCTCGACCAAGACCGAGATTTCCGACGTATCCGGCCGCGGTGTCGGCATGGACGTGGTGAAGACCAAGATTTCCCAGCTCAACGGCACGGTGAACGTGTTCTCGCAGAAGGGGCAGGGCTCGCGGATCGTCATCAAGGTGCCGCTGACCCTGGCGATCATGCCGACCCTGATGGTGATGCTGGGCAACCAGGCGTTCGCCTTCCCGCTGGTCAACGTCAACGAAATCTTCCACCTCGACCTGTCGCGCACCAATGTGGTGGACGGCCAGGAAGTGGTGATCGTGCGCGACAAGGCGCTGCCGCTGTTCTACCTCAAGCGCTGGCTGGTGCGCGACGCCGCCCATGAAGAGCAGCGCGAGGGGCACGTGGTGATCCTCTCGGTAGGTACCCAGCGCATCGGCTTTGTCGTCGATCAACTGGTCGGCCAGGAAGAAGTGGTAATCAAGCCGCTGGGCAAGATGCTCCAGGGCACCCCTGGCATGTCCGGCGCCACCATTACCGGCGACGGCCGCATTGCCCTGATTCTCGACGTGCCGAGCATGCTCAAGCGCTACGCTCGCCGTATCTGATTGACTTGGTGGTCTGGTTCTGTCCAGCGCCTGTGAGGAGTGTTTATGCCAGTCAAGGTTCTGGTGGTGGACGATTCCGGCTTCTTCCGTCGCCGCGTCTCGGAAATCCTTTCCGCCGACCCGAATATCCAGGTGGTCGGCACGGCTACCAACGGCCGCGAGGCGATCGATCAGGCGCTGGCGCTGAAGCCGGACGTCATCACCATGGACTATGAGATGCCGATGATGGACGGCATCACTGCGGTTCGGCACATCATGCAGCGCTGCCCGACGCCGGTCCTGATGTTCTCCTCGCTGACCCACGAAGGTGCCCGCGTCACCCTGGATGCCCTGGACGCCGGCGCGGTGGACTACCTGCCGAAGAACTTCGAGGACATCTCGCGCAACCCGGAGAAGGTCAAGCAACTGCTCTGCGAGAAGGTCCACACCATCGCGCGCAGCAACCGCCGCTACAGCAGCTTCAGCCCGAGCCCGGCCGCCGCCAGCCCGACCAGCAGCGCTCCGGCGCGCCCGGCACCCGCCGCGCCGGCCCCGGCAGCGCCGACGGGAGGCTCGCCCGCCCCAAAGCGTAAGGCCTACAAGCTGGTGGCCATCGGTACCTCCACCGGCGGGCCGGTCGCCCTGCAGCGCGTGCTGACCCAGCTTCCGGGCAACTTCCCGGCACCCATCGTGCTGATCCAGCATATGCCGGCAGCTTTCACCAAGGCCTTCGCCGAGCGCCTGGACAAGCTCTGCCGGATCAGCGTCAAGGAGGCCGAGGACGGCGACATGCTGCGTCCTGGCCTGGCCCTGCTGGCGCCCGGCGGCAAGCAGATGATGGTCGACCCGCGCGGGGTGGTGAAAATCCTCCCCGGCGATGAGCGCCTCAACTACAAGCCCTGCGTCGACATCACCTTCGGTTCGGCGGCCAAGTCGTTCAACGACAAGGTTCTTGCCGTGGTGCTCACCGGGATGGGGGCCGACGGCCGCGAAGGCGCGCGCATGCTCAAGCAGAGCGGCAGCCAGGTATGGGCCCAGGACGAGGCGAGCTGCGTGATCTACGGCATGCCCATGGCCGTGGCCAAGGCCAACCTGGCCGACGCCATCTACGGCCTGGACGACATCGGCCGGCACCTGACCGAGGCCTGCCTGTGATGAGGGATAGCCGCTGATGGATATCCTCAGCCTCATCGGGGTCATCCTCGCCTTCGTCGCCATCATCGGCGGCAACTACCTGGAAGGCGGGCACGCCGCGGCCCTGCTCAACGGGCCGGCGGCGCTGATCGTGGTAGGCGGGACCCTGGGCGCGGCATTCCTGCAGACGCCCGTGAGCGTGTTCAAGCGGGCGTTGACGGTGCTGCGCTGGATCGTCTTCCCGCCGCGGATCGATCTGGCTGGCGGCATCGACCGGGTGGTTGGCTGGAGCATGACGGCGCGCAAGGAAGGGCTGCTCGGCCTGGAGCCGATCGCCGACGCCGAACCCGACCCCTACGCACGCAAGGGCCTGCAACTGCTGGTGGACGGCGCGGAGCCCGAGGCCATCCGCAGCATTCTCGAAGTCGATCTCTACACCCAGGAGGGCCGCGACATCCAGGCCGCCAAGGTGTTCGAGAGCATGGGCGGCTACGCCCCGACCATCGGTATCATCGGTGCGGTCATGGGCCTGATCCACGTGATGGGCAACCTGGCCGACCCCAGCCAGCTCGGCAACGGCATCGCCGTGGCCTTCGTCGCCACCATCTACGGCGTGGGCTTCGCCAACCTGCTGCTGCTGCCGGCCGGCAACAAGCTCAAGGCCGTGGCCCAGCGTCAGTCGCGCTACCGCGAAATGCTCCTGGAAGGCATCCTGTCGATCGCCGAAGGCGAGAACCCGCGCTCCATCGAACTGAAGCTGCAGGGCTTCATGGACTGAGGCTCGCACGAGCCTGGGGAGTGAAGCATGCCGCGCCGGCGCAACCACGAGGAGCACGAGAACCACGAACGTTGGCTGGTCTCCTATGCCGACTTCATCACCCTGCTGTTCGCCTTCTTCGTGGTGATGTATTCGATTTCCTCGATCAACGAGGGCAAGTACAAGATTCTTTCGGAGACCCTGGTCGGCGTGTTCAACCAGCCGGACCGCTCGATCAAGCCGATTCCGGTGGGCGAAGAGCGGCCGCGCACTACCGAGCCGGCACGCTCAGAGGTGGAAGAGAACGACCGTAGCGACATCGCCGTCGACGACCCCGGCGCCGATCCGTTGCAGGACATCGCCCAGAGCATGCGCGAGGCATTCGGCGACCTGATCCAGTCGGACCAGTTGACGGTGCGTGGCAACGAGCTGTGGGTGGAAATCGAGATGAACTCGGCGCTGCTGTTCCCCAGTGGCGATGCGATCCCGCACGATGCGGCCTTCGCCATCATCGAGAAGGTCGCCAAGATTCTGGCGCCCTACCAGAACCCGGTACACGTGGAAGGCTTCACGGATAACCAGCCGATTCGCACGCGCGAATATCCGACCAACTGGGAGCTGTCGGCGGCACGGGCAGCGAGTATCGTGCGGATGATGGCGAACGAAGGGGTCAACCCCGGACGAATGGCGGCGGTCGGCTATGGCGAATTCCAGCCGGTGGCGGACAACGCCACGCCGGAGGGGCGGGCGCGCAACCGGCGCGTGGTCCTGGTGATTTCGCGCAACCTGGACGTGCGCCGCAGCGTGAGCGGCGTGGGCAGCGCCAATGCCCGGCCGGACGATGCGCTGCGGCGGGCTGGCACGCAACCTGCACCGGCGCCAGCAGCGCAGGCACCCGAAGGCGGTGCCGTCAATTCCCCGTCGTCGGCCCCCTGAGGGGCGGGCGCACAGTTTCGGCGACAACGTCGGCCGGAAGGACGAGAAGCATGAGAGTCTGGGCAGTAGCCAATCAAAAAGGTGGCGTCGGCAAAACCACCACTTCCATCGCACTGGCGGGCCTGCTGGCCGACGCCGGCAAGCGCGTGGTGGTCGTCGACCTCGATCCGCACGGGTCCATGACCAGCTATTTCGGGCATGATCCCGACACCCTGGAGCACAGCGTCTTCGACCTGTTCCAGCATCAGGGCAACGTGCCCCAGGGCCTGCCGCGGGAACTGCTGCTGCCCACCAGCCATGAGCGCATCGCCCTGCTGCCGTCGAGCACCGCGCTGGCGACTCTGGAGCGCCAGTCGCCCGGACAGGCGGGCCTGGGCCTGGTGATTTCGAAGAGCCTGGCGCAGCTCTGGCAGGATTTCGACCACGCCATCATCGACAGCCCGCCGCTGCTCGGCGTGTTGATGGTCAACGCCCTGGCTGCCAGCCAGCAACTGGTGATCCCGGTGCAGACCGAGTTCCTCGCCGTGAAGGGACTGGAGCGGATGGTCAGTACCCTGGCGATGATCAACCGCTCGCGCAAGCAGGCGTTGCCCTACACCATCGTGCCGACCCTGTTCGACCGCCGCACCCAGGCGTCCCTGGGGACCTTGCGGGTGCTGCGCGACACCTACCCCGAGCACCTCTGGCCGGCCTACATTCCGATCGATACGCGCCTGCGCGATGCCAGCCGGGCCGGAGTCACGCCATCGCAGCACGACGACAAGAGCCGGGGCGTGCTGGCCTACCGCGCCTTGCTCAAGCACCTGCTCGGCCAGCAGACATCGGCACAGGTGGCCTGAGATGCTGGCCTATGCTGACAAGTGTCACTCAAGTCTGAGCCCTGTCCGGCCGATAGGCTGTTCAGGTCATATTCGCGGATTCGCCCCATGAGCCGTTCTGTCGCTACCGTTACCCGCCCCCAGCAGGCCTTGCAGTCCTATCTGGATGCCTTGCTGCAGGAGGCTTCCGTCGAACTGGCGGAAAGCGTCGACCTCGACGAGTTCGAGGCGGCCGTGCTCGAAGAGCAGGTGCGTGACGCCCGGCTGGTGCCTGCCGCCGCGCCTGTCGCTCCCGTCGCCCAGGCCGAGCCGGTGGCCCGGCCGGTGCTGGCCGAAGTGCGTCCGGCGGTGCTGCCTACCGTGCGCATGCCGGAGCCCGTCGTGGAGGCGCCGGTACCCACGCCGGCCGTGGTCGAGCCGCTGGCCGATGTCCATGTGCCGCCGAAGAGCGAACCGGCACCGTTGCGCCTCGACGAGCGTCCGGCCTGGGCCGACGAGCCGTTCGAATGCCTGCTGTTCGACGTCGCCGGGCTGACCCTCGCGGTGCCGCTGGTCTGCCTGGGATCGATCTATCCGCTGGCGGGCCAGGAGCTGACGCCGTTGTTCGGACAGCCGGACTGGTTCCTCGGCATACTGCCGTGCCAGGCGGGCAACCTGAAGGTGCTGGATACCGCACGCTGGGTGATGCCCGACCGCTACCGCGACGATTTCCGCGAAGGACTGCAATATGTGATTTCCGTGCAGGGCTACGAGTGGGGATTGGCTGTGCATCAGGTGAGCCGTTCGATCCGCCTCGACCCGAGCGAGATCAAATGGCGTACCCAGCGCAGCCAGCGGCCCTGGCTCGCCGGTACGGTGATCGAACACATGTGCGCGTTGCTCGATGTATCCGCGCTGGCGGAGCTGATCGCCAGTGGCGCGGTCAAGCGCATGAACGGCGGCAAGCCGCATTGACTTTCCAGGGGCACCGCCTGCGCGGTGCCCGAACACCGGACATGCCGCGGCGAGCGGCTCAAACGAGGTTGGCGATATGAAGAAAACGTCCGCACAAGGTTCCGAAGATCCGATTCTGCAATGGGTGACCTTCCGCCTGGACAACGAAACCTATGGCATCAACGTGATGCAGGTCCAGGAAGTGCTGCGCTACACCGAAATCGCGCCGGTGCCGGGTGCGCCGAGCTACGTGCTGGGGATCATCAACCTGCGCGGTAACGTGGTCACCGTGATCGATACCCGCCAGCGCTTCGGCCTGGCTCCGGCGCCGGTCACCGACAACACCCGCATCGTCATCATCGAGGCCGACAAGCAGGTGGTGGGCATCCTCGTCGACAGCGTCGCCGAAGTGGTTTACCTGCGTCAGTCGGAGATCGAAACCGCGCCGAACGTCGGCAACGAGGAATCGGCCAAGTTCATCCAGGGCGTCTGCAACAAGAACGGCGAGTTGCTGATCCTGGTCGAGCTGGACAAGATGATGAGCGAAGAGGAATGGTCCGAACTGGAGAGTATCTGAGTTGATCGAGATCGCGCTGGGGGCCCTGATCACCCTCTGCCTGCTGCTGACCGGCACCTGCCTGTGGCTGCTGACGAACCAGCGCGAGCATGCGCGCTGGCAGGTGGAGCGTGACGCCCGCGATGCCCTGCGCGACCAGCGCATCAAGGAACTGAGCAAGCGCCTGGATGCCTACCTCACCGGCAGCGTGCGCATGGGGGAAGAGCTGCAGGAGCTGCGCCGCATCGTCGCGCCGCTGCCGGACAAGCTGAACCAGATGGAACAGCGCGATCCTTCCAGCCTGTCCTTTACCCAGGCCGCTCGCCTGGTGGGGATGGGCGCCAGTGTCGAAGACTTGACCCAATCCTGTGGGCTGACCCAGGCGGAAGCCGAGCTGGTCAGTAAGCTGCATCAGGCGCAACGCCGCAAAAGCTGAGCCCGTTTGTCCCCGCGCCGGAACCCCCGGCCGTATACCCCCTCCAAGACTTTACTGCGGGATTCCGGCGCGTCCGCGTGCCTGCCCGCTGGTTTCCGTTGATTTCCGGGCCCTCCGTCCGGGAGGAGGGCTGTCATGCTGAGGACACTGCTGGTGTTGCTGGTCGCCTTGCCGCTCTACGGCCAGGCGCAAGAGGCCCCGCTGGAAGTGCAAGGCGCGGTCACGGTGAACGTGGAGCAGGCCAAGCGGCTTTATGACCTGGGAGCGGTCTTCATCGACGTGCGCCCGTCGCGGGAGTGGAGCTGGGGCCATGTGCATGGCGCGGTCCATCTGGATCTGGCCGAACGCTTTTCCGGTCTGGCGATGCCGCATTGGCCACGCGGGATACCGCTGGTGATCTACTGCGACAGCGAAGTCTGCCCCCGCGGCGCCCTGGCTGCCGCCCTGGCGGTGGAGTGGGGCTACGAGCAGGTGTTCTACTTCCGCGAGGGGTACTTCGCCTGGCAGCTCTACGACCTGCCGCAAGGCAAGGGGTTGGCCGGGGAAGTGGTGGCGTTCAGGCCGTAGGCGGAGTTCGCGATCTACTTCGCGGTATCCGGACCTTCCAGCAGAAGCGTGGACGGGGTGACATCCCGATCCTCGCCAAACCCCGCCGGCGCCTTGCCCTTGAGGTACCAGGCGAAGGCGATGATCTCGGCGATACAGCGGTAGAGCGCTTCGGGAATGGCCTCGCCCAGTTCCAGGCGAGCCAGCAGGCGCACCAGATCGGCGTTCTCGTAGATCGGCACTTCATGCTCGCGGGCGATGGCGAGGATGGCTTCGGCCAGTTCGTCGTCGCCCTTGGCGCTGAGCGTCGGGGCGTTCTGCCCGTCGTAGTTGAGGGCGATGGCCTGGCGGGGAGCTTGGCGTTTTTTCATGCGGTTTCGTCCACCCAGCGCTGTTCCAGTTGGGTGCGCGGTCCCTGGGGTGGGACGCCCTGGCGGCAGGCCAGCTCGCCGACCGTCAGCCCGGCCGCCACCAGCCGTTCGCGCAGGGTCTCCAATTCTTCGCCGATCAATTGCGCGGTGCCGACACGCTCCGCCCAGAGCTGGCTGGACAGGCTGCCACGCAGCAGTTGCGCCTGGACCTGCAACGGGCCGAGCGGGGCCAGGTCGAAGGCCAGCTCCACCTTCCACAGGGTTTCTTTTTGTTCCTTCTTCTCCGCCTTGGGTGAGTCCTCGCGTTGCAGCTTCACCTGCAGCGGCACCAGCTCCTGCTGGTTGCGCATTGGCAGCTCCAGTTGCCAAGTGGTCACCAGGGTGCCGTCCGGCATGGTCTGGGTCTGCGCCAGGCTGGACAATTGGTGTGTCTGTAGCCGGGAGATGGCAGCGGCTGCCAAGCGCAGCAGGGTTTCCAGGTCCGCTTCGCCTTCCATGGATTGCAGCAGTTTGGAGGGCAGCGGAAAACTCAGTGCCTGCTGGCGTGCATTGGGTTGGCCAAGCGCGCCCAGGGCATTGCGGACGAAGGCGGGTAGCGCCTGGGCCAGGGCACCGCTGGCATTGCTCACGGCCAGCGGCGAGCTGGCCGGCAGGTTCGGCAGCATCTGCGCCACCAGACGCAGCAGGTTGGCCTTGAGGTCCTGGGGCAGATTGCCCGTCTGGCCGTGCAGCAGCTTGGTCTCGAGGAACAGGCCGCTGTTCTCCATGGATTGGGCCAGTCCCTTGGGGTCGGTGAGTTGCCGGGCCTCGGGAAAGGCGGCAAGCAGCTTGTCGATACCGGCCTGCAATCCTTCGGGAAGTCCGGCCTTGCCGCTCATCCCCTGCAATCCCTTGAACAGCCCCTCCAGCGAACCCTGGCGATTCTGCTGGGCTGCCAGTTGCTGGCCCAGTTCCAGTTGGTCCAGGCGCCCGCTCAGCGGCAGGAAGTTCAGCGCCTGGCTGCCTTGCACCTGGGCGGTGAGCAGGCTGCCGACCGGCAGCGCCAGCGGCGTCTCCAGCGATAGCTTGCTGCCGGCCAGGGAGGTGTTGAGCAGGTTGACCACCACCCGGTAAACCGCCTGCTCGGCCTTGGCCTGGGCGATCTGCTGGCTGGCTACCACCTTGCCTTGCAGCAGGGTACCGACCGGCAGTTGCTCCAGGTCCAGCTGGGTGAGCGGTTTGTCGCCGCCGCCCTGCAGGGCGAGCAGCAGACGGGTATCGGAAAGGGCGGTGACGGCCAGGGCGGTGCCCTGGGCCAGCGGGCGGGGGCTACTGGCCTCCAGGGTGGTCTGGCGGCCGTTGTCCAGGGTCAGGCGGAGCAGTAGCTGGAAGCTCTGCGCCGACTCCTTCAGCGCCACCACCTCGGCCTTGGCGGTTTCCCCGGCGGCCAGCAGTCCTTCCAGCGGCTGCAACAGCTTCACCGCCATGTCGGCGGCACTGGCAGCCGCCCGCACGCTGGGCGTTGCGGAGGGGAGGGGGCGGGCGCCGCTGATCTCGTTCATCTGAGCCGTTTACAACCTGTCGAAAATGGCCGCTTCGGGCGTGAAGCATGCCATGTATAATGCCGCCCCGTCCGGGCCGGCCGTGCATTGCGCTTGCGTCAGTATAGCGGCCGGCCCTCCGCCTTCTTGAACGCCCGATGGGTAACCATGCCGTGACCAGCCCTCTTCTCGAAGCCGTGGCGCTCGCCTGCGAGCGGGACTGGCGCATGCTCTTCGAGCGACTGGAGTTTCGCCTTTCCGCGGGTGAGATGTTGCAGGTCTCCGGCCCCAATGGCAGCGGCAAGACCAGCCTGCTGCGCCTGCTTTCCGGCCTGATGCAGCCAACCGCCGGCGAAGTGCGCCTGAACGGCCGCCCCCTAGGCGACCAACGCGGCGAGCTGGCGCGCAACCTGCTGTGGATCGGCCATGCCGCGGGCATCAAGGGCCTGCTCACCGCCGAGGAAAACCTCACCTGGCTCTGCGCGCTGCACCAGCCGGCCGGTCGCGAGGCGATCTGGCAGGCGCTGGAGGCCGTTGGCCTGCGCGGTTTCGAGGACGTCCCCTGCCATACCCTGTCCGCCGGCCAGCAGCGCCGCGTCGCCCTGGCCCGGCTGTATCTCGATCCGCCGCCGCTGTGGATTCTCGACGAACCCTTCACCGCCCTCGACAAGCAGGGCGTGGCGCAATTGGAAAGCCACCTGGCCCGGCACTGCGAGCAGGGTGGGCTGGTGGTACTGACCACCCACCACACGCTGACGGAAAAGCCCGCCGGCTATCGCGACCTTGACCTGGGACAGCACCGCGCATGAGTAATGTCTTCACACTCTTGCTCGCCCGCGAGGCTCGGCTGCTCTGTCGCCGTCCGGCGGAGCTGGCCAATCCCCTGGTGTTTTTCGCTATCGTGATCGCATTGTTCCCCCTGGCGGTGGGGCCCGAGACGCAACTGTTGCAGACCCTCTCGCCGGGGCTGGTCTGGGTCGCCGCGCTGCTCGCCGTGCTGCTCTCGCTGGACGGCCTGTTCCGCAGCGATTTCGAGGATGGCTCCCTCGAACAGTGGGTCGTTTCGCCGCACCCCCTGCCGCTTCTGGTGCTGGCCAAGGTTTTGGCACACTGGCTGTTTTCCGGGCTGGCGCTGGTCCTGCTGGCCCCGTTGCTGGCACTGATGCTCGGGCTGCCGGCCCGCTGCCTGCCGGTGCTGCTGCTTTCGCTGCTGCTCGGCACGCCGGTGCTGAGCCTGCTCGGCGCGGTCGGCGCGGCGCTGACCGTCGGTCTCAAGCGCGGCGGCCTGCTGCTGGCGCTGCTGATTCTGCCGCTGTACATCCCGGTGCTGATCCTCGGCAGCGGGGCGCTACAGGCGGCCCTGCAAGGATTGCCGGCGGCCGGCCACCTGTTGTGGCTGGCCAGCCTGACCGCCCTGGCGGTCACCCTGACTCCGTTCGCGATCGCCGCCGGGCTGACCATCAGCGTGGGCGAGTGAGCGGGAGCGAGCCGAAGAGGCCGATGGGCTTCGCCATCCGGGCTCGCGGGCGGCACGAACACCTACAAGACTGTGCGGAGGTTTCACCGTGCCTCAGCCAACGAAGAGTTAGTCGATGAACTGGACGTGGTTTCATAAGCTGGGTTCGCCCAAATGGTTCTACGAGATCAGCGGCCGCTGGCTGCCCTGGTTCGCCGTGGCGGCAGTGCTGCTGATCGGTGTCGGGCTGGTCTGGGGCCTGGCCTTCGCGCCGCCGGACTACCAGCAGGGCAACAGCTTCCGCATCATCTACATCCACGTTCCGGCGGCGTTCCTCGCCCAGTCCTGCTACGTCATGCTGGCGGTGGCCGGGTTGGTCGGGCTGGTCTGGAAGATGAAGCTGGCCGACGTCGCCCTGCAGCAGGCCGCGCCCATCGGTGCCTGGATGACCTTCATCGCGCTGCTTACCGGCGCCATCTGGGGCAAGCCGACCTGGGGCACCTGGTGGGTCTGGGATGCCCGATTGACGTCGATGCTCATCCTCCTGTTCCTGTACTTCGGTGTGATTGCGCTCGGCCAGGCGATCAGCAATCGTGACAGTGCGGCGAAAGCCTGCGCGGTGCTGTCGATCGTCGGTGTGGTGAACATCCCGATCATCAAGTACTCGGTGGACTGGTGGAATTCCCTGCACCAGCCGGCCACCTTCAAGATCACCGAAAAGCCGGCGATGCCGGCGGAAATGTGGGTGCCGCTGTTGATCATGGTGCTCGGCTTTTACTGCTTCTTCGCCGCCGTGCTGCTGATGCGCATGCGCCTGGAAGTGCTCAAGCGGGAGTCGCGCAGCAGTTGGGTGAAAGCCGAGGTGCGCGCCCAGGTGGAGAAGCTGTCATGAGTTTCGACTCGTTCGCCGATTTCATCGCCATGGGCTCCCATGGTCCCTACGTCTGGTCCGCCTACGGCATCAGCCTGGCGGTGCTGGTCATCAACGTCGCTGTGCCGCTGCTGGCACGCCGGCGTTATCTGCTGGACGAGGCGCGTCGTTTGCGCCGGGAGGAATCGAAGTGAATCCGCAGCGTAAGAAGCGTCTGTTCATCGTGCTGGCCATCCTGGCCGGTGTCGGCATCGCCGTGGCCCTGGCGTTGAGTGCGCTGCAGCAGAACATCAACCTGTTCTACACGCCGAGCCAGATCGCCGGCGGCGAGGCGCCGAAGGATACCCGCATCCGCGCCGGCGGTCTGGTGAAGGAAGGCTCGGTGAAGCGTTCGTCGGACTCGCTGGAGGTGGATTTCGTGGTCACCGACGGCGCCGCCGACGTGACCATCCGCTACCAGGGCATTCTCCCCGACCTGTTCCGCGAGGGGCAGGGCATCGTCGCCCTTGGCCGGATCAACCAGGACGGCCTGCTGGTGGCCGACGAAGTGCTGGCCAAGCACGACGAGAACTACATGCCGCCCGAGGTCACCCAGGCCTTGGAGAAGAGCGGCATGATGAAACACTACGAAGGCGGCAAGCAGCAGGGGTATGCGCAATGATTCCCGAACTGGGCCACCTGGCGATGATCCTCGCCCTGTGCCTCGCCCTGGTACAGGCGACCCTGCCGCTGATCGGCGCCTGGCGCGGCGACCGCCAGTGGATGAGCCTGGCTCAGCCGGCGGCCTGGGGACAGTTCTCCTTCCTGCTGTTCGCCTTTCTCTGTCTGACCTATGCCTTCCTGACCGACGACTTCTCGGTCGCCTACGTCGCCAGCAACTCCAACAGCGCGTTGCCCTGGTACTACAAATTCAGCGCCGTGTGGGGCGCCCATGAAGGCTCGCTGCTGCTCTGGGCGCTGATTCTGGGCGGCTGGACCTTCGCCGTGTCGGTATTCTCCCGGCAGTTGCCGGAGGTGATGCTGGCACGCGTGCTGGCGATCATGGGCATGATCAGCGTTGGCTTCCTGCTGTTCCTGATCATCACTTCCAACCCCTTCGACCGTCTGCTGCCGCAATCGCCGGCGGACGGCCGCGACCTCAATCCGCTGCTGCAGGACTTCGGCCTGATCGTCCATCCGCCGATGCTCTACATGGGCTACGTGGGTTTCTCGGTCGCCTTCGCCTTCGCCATCGCCGCGTTGCTTGGCGGCCGACTCGATGCCGCCTGGGCGCGTTGGTCGCGCCCCTGGACCATCGTCGCCTGGGCGTTCCTCGGCATCGGCATCGTGCTCGGCTCCTGGTGGGCCTACTACGAGCTGGGCTGGGGCGGCTGGTGGTTCTGGGACCCGGTGGAAAACGCTTCCTTCATGCCCTGGCTGGTGGGCACTGCGCTGATTCACTCCCTGGCGGTCACCGAAAAGCGCGGCGTGTTCAAGAGCTGGACCGTCCTGCTGGCCATCGCCGCGTTCTCCCTTAGCCTGCTGGGTACCTTCCTGGTCCGTTCCGGCGTGCTCACCTCGGTGCATGCCTTTGCCTCCGACCCGGAGCGCGGCGTGTTCATCCTCGCCTTCCTGCTGGTGGTGGTCGGCGGCTCGCTGACCCTGTTCGCGATCCGCGCGCCGGTGGTGAAGAGCCAGGTCGGCTTCGCCCTCTGGTCGCGCGAGACCCTGCTGCTGGCCAACAACCTGGTGCTGGTAGTGGTGGCCTCGATGATCCTGCTCGGCACCCTCTACCCGCTGGTGCTGGACGCCACCACCGGCGCCAAGCTGTCGGTCGGTCCGCCGTATTTCAACGCGTTGTTCCTGCCGCTGATGAGCCTGCTCATGCTGGCCCTGGCGGTTGGCGTGCTGGTGCGCTGGAAGGACACCCCGCTGCAATGGCTGCTGCGCATGCTCGCCCCGGTGCTGTTGCTCAGCGTGGCGGTCGGTGTGCTTGGCAGCCTGCTCTCCGGCGATTTCCACTGGGCCGTGCTGGCCGCCTGGCTGCTGGCGGCCTGGGTGGTGCTCGCCGGCGTCCGCGACCTGCTCGACAAGACCCGCCACAAGGGCCTGCTGAACGGCATGCGCAGCCTGTCGCGCAGCTACTGGGGCATGCAACTGGCCCACGCCGGTATCGCCGTCTGCGCGCTGGGCGTCGTACTGTCCAGCCAGGGCAGCGCCGAACGCGACCTGCGCATGGCGCCGGGGGACTCGGTCGAACTGGCCGGCTATCGCTTCGTATTCGAAGGTGCACGGCATGCCGAAGGGCCGAACTTCACCTCCGACCGCGGCACCATCCGCGTGCTGGATGACGGCGAGGAAATCGCCACGCTGCATCCCGAGAAGCGTCTCTATCGCGTGCAGAATTCGGTGATGACCGAGGCCGGGATCGACGCCGGCTTCACCCGCGACCTTTACGTCGCCCTCGGCGAGCCGCTGGATAACGGCGCCTGGGCGGTGCGTGTGCACGTCAAACCCTTCGTCCGCTGGATCTGGCTGGGCGGACTGTTGATGGCCCTGGGCGGCATCCTCGCCGCTGCCGACCGTCGCTACCGGGTCAAGGTGAAGACCCGTGTGCGCGAAGCCCTGGGCCTGGCTGGACAAGGAGCCTGAGTGTGAAACGAGCGATCCTCCTGCTGCCGCTGGCGATCTTTCTGATCGTCGCGGTGTTTCTCTACCGGGGCCTGTTCCTCGATCCGTCCGAGCTGCCTTCGGCGCTGATCGGCAAGCCGTTCCCGGCCTTCTCGCTGCCCACCGTGGCTGGCGACGCCACCCTGACCGAGGCCGACCTCAAGGGCAGGCCGGCGCTGGTCAACGTCTGGGCGACCTGGTGCGTGTCCTGCCGCGTCGAGCACCCGGTGCTGAACGAGCTGGCGAAGCGGGGCGTGGTCATCCATGGCGTCAACTACAAGGACGTCAATGCCGATGCGCAGAAATGGCTGGCCGAATTCCACAACCCCTACCAACTGAACATCGAGGATGCCAAGGGCACCCTGGGCCTCGACCTGGGTGTCTACGGCGCGCCGGAAACCTTCCTGATCGACAAGGACGGCATCATCCGCCACAAGTTCGTCGGCGTGATCGACGAGCGCGCCTGGCGCGAGCAACTGGCGCCGCTCTATCAGGAACTGGTGGACGAGGCCGCCCGATGACCCGCCGTCTGCTCGCTGCCCTGTGCCTGGGCCTGGCTCTGAGCGGTGCCGCTCATGCGGCCATCGACACCTACGAATTCGGCAGCGAGGCCGAGCGCGAGCGCTTTCGCGTGCTGACCGAAGAGCTGCGCTGCCCGAAGTGCCAGAACCAGAACATCGCCGATTCCAACGCGCCCATCGCCACCGACCTGCGTCGCGAAATCCATCGCATGCTGGAAGAGGGCAAGAGCGATGACGAGATCGTCGACTACCTGGTGGACCGCTACGGCGATTTCGTCCGCTACAAACCGCCGGTGAATGCCCGCACCTTCTTCCTCTGGTTCGGTCCGGCGCTGCTGCTGGTCGGCGGGCTGGGCATCCTCGGGGTGATCGTGGCGCGTCGGCGCAAGGTGGAGAACGCGCCGCGCGAGGCGTTGCTCTCCGCCGAAGAAAACGCGCGCCTCGCCGCGCTTCTGGAACGTGAATCGCAGGACAAGAAAGACCAATGACTGATTTCTGGCTTGCCGCCGGCCTGCTGCTGCTGGTCGCCTTGGGCTTTCTCCTGCTGCCAGTGGTACGTGGCCGGCGTGCCCAGGCCGAGGAAGATCGCACCGCCCTCAACGTTGCGCTGTACCAGGAACGCCTGGACGAACTGGAGGCCCAGTTCGCTGCCTGCACCCTGAGCGCCGAACAGAAGGAAGCCGGCCGCGCCGAGGCCGCCCGTGAGTTGCTGGCCGACACCGAAGGCACCGAACCGACCGGTCGTGCCCGCCTGGGCAAGGCCGTGCCGCTGGTTGCCGCGCTGCTGGTGCCGCTGCTGGGCTATGGGCTGTACCTGCACTGGGGCGCCAGCGACAAGCTGGAGCTGGCCCGCGAATTCGCCCAGCAGCCGAAGACCATCGAGGAAATGACCGCGCGCCTGGAGCAGGCGGTGAAGGCCCAGCCGGATTCGGCGGAGGGCTGGTTCTTCCTCGGCCGGACCTACATGGCGCAGAACCGTCCCGCCGAGGCCGCCCAGGCCTTCGAGCGCGCGGTGAACATCGCCGGGCGCCAGCCCGAACTGCTCGGCCAGTGGGCCCAGGCCCTGTACTTCGCTGGCGATAAGCAGTGGACCGGGCAGATGCAGGCGCTCACCGACGAAGCGCTGAAGGGCGACCCGGAAGAGCTGACCAGCCTCGGCCTGCTGGGCATCGCCGCCTTCGAGGGTGGCCGCTTCAAGGAGGCCATTGGCTATTGGGAGCGCCTGGTCGCCTCGCTGCCGCCGGAAGACCCGTCGCGCGCTGCGATCCAGAGCGGCATCACCCGTGCCCGCCAGCAGATGGGCGAGGCAGGGGGCAGTGCCGAGGCGGAAGCACCCGCGCCGGCTGCCGTGGCGAGTGTCGAGCTCAAGGTGAAAGTCGACCTGGACCCGGCGCTCAAGGCCAAGGTGCAGCCGGACGACAGCGTATTCGTCTTCGCCCGCGCCGTATCCGGTCCGCCGATGCCCCTGGCGGTGAAGCGCCTGACCGTGGCCGAGCTGCCCGCCGAGGTCGCCTTGGGCGACGCCGACGCCATGATGCCGCAGCTCAAACTTTCCAACTTCCCCGAAGTGCAACTGGTGGCACGGGTTTCCCGGGCCGGCAATGCCACGGCGGGCGAGTGGATTGGCCGCAGCGAGGCGGTGAAGACGTCGGAGGCCGCGCCGCAGTCGGTGGTCATCGACCGGCCGGATCAGCGTTGATCGGCTAGATTACAAGGGCATCCAGCCGGAAAAACCGAGGCGAAGATGAGCGTATCCAACCCGTCACCCTCCGCTACACGCCCTTTGGGGCGCCGCGTGCGGTTGCTCGGCGTGCTCGGGCCGATCCTGTTGAGCAGCGCCTGTGCCGTCCATGTCGGCCAGCCGTCCCGCCAACCGCCGCAACCCCAGCCGCCGGTACAGCAGCCTCCCATGCAGCAGGCCCCCATCGTGCGCCCGCCGCCGGTCCAGGCACCGCCGCCCTCGAGGGCGCCGAAGCCGCAAATCAGCAAGACCCACCCACGCTATGCGCCGCCGCCGCACGTCGCTTCCCATTGGGACAACCGCCTGGGTGTCTACGTGGTGGAGGGGCGCGATCTCTACTACCGCGAGCGTCTGTTTTATCGCAAGGAGAGGGGCAATTGGGTCTGCTCCGGCCGCCCCGATGGCCCTTGGGAGCCGGTTGACCTACCCAGCGTGCCGCCAGGCCTGCGCAATCGCTGAGGTCGCTTCGCGGGGCTTTCGCGAATGATTCGCCCCTGCGCACGTAGCCCGGATAAGCCTTGGCGCAATCCGGGAATGGCGGTTCCAAGTATGGCCTGGGTCAGCTTTTGTAGGAGCGAGCTCTGCTCGCGAATGGGCCACGCAGAAGCTTCGCCAGCAGAGCTGGCTCCTACGAAAAGCGGGCCTATCGGCCTTGGGCGAATGAATTCGTCCCTACGCACGTAGCCCGGATAAGCCTTGGCGCAATCCGAGGGGGCGGCCCCGGATTGCGCTGACGCTTATCCGGGCTACGATCCTCTCACCTCTCACCTCTCACCTCTCACCTCTCACCTCTCACCTCTCACCTCTCACCTCTCACCTCTCACGCCTGTAGGTGAGCAGAACGATACCGAGTACCACCACGGCGCCGCCCACCAACTGGATGGGGCTGAGCATCTGTCCCAGTACCAGCCAGCCGAGCAACAGGGTGGCGACCGGTTCGATGTTCATCACCGGGGCGTTTTTTGGCATGTTCAGCCGCGGCACGCTGACGAACAGCACGGAGAATCCCACGCCGTACAGCAGCGCCAGGGTGGCCAGCGCCAGCCAGCCGGAGGTATGCGCGGGTGCTTGCAGGCCGCCCGGCAACGCGCCGCCGGCGCCGGCCAATGAAGTGACGCTGAACACCACCAACATGCTCAGCAGGCTGCGCAGCGAGCCGCGCACCGCGGCCAGCTTGTGGTCGGTTATCCACAGCGCAGCGGCGAAGACGCTGGCGGCGCAGAAGGCCAGGCCCACGCCGAGCCACCAGTGCGGTCCGGCCGCCTCGCTGGACTCCAGGCGGGATGGGACGTCCAGGGCGAGGAACAGGCCGATCAGGATCAGCCCCATCAGGCTGGCGGTGCGCCGTGTCGGCGCCGGGCCGCCGAGCAGCCAGGTGAGCAGCGCCAGCAATATCGGGAAGACGTTGGCCACCAGCAGCGCCAGTGCCACCGGGATGCGCGCCACCGCCGAGTACAGGCAGAGGCTCTGCACAGCAATCAGCAGGCCGAGCAGCAGTTGCCAGTGTCCGCTGCCGGCGGGCAGGCGGAAGCCCTGGCGCTGCCAGAGGACGATGGCGAACAGGGCCAGGGTGGTGGCCCCGGAGCGGCAAAGGATGGCCAGCAGCACGCCAGTACCGTCGTCGAAGGCGACGCGGGCGGCGACGTGGTTGCCGGCGAAGGCGCAGGCGAGGCTGGCAAGGATCAGAACGGCAAGGGGGCGGGGAAACGGCGGGGCAAAACTCGACATCATGTCCTTCACTTAGAAGCCGATGCCCGCGCAAGGCAGCATCGGCTTCGGAAAAAGGCGCTCATGGCGCCGGTACGGCAGGTTACAACAGGACGCTGGGCAGCCAGAGGGAGATCGCCGGGATGTAGGTGACCGCCATCAGCACGAGGAACAGCGCCACGTAGAACGGCAACAGGGCTTTCACCGTGGTCTCGATGCTGACTTTGCCGATCGCCGCGCCGACGAACAGCACCGCGCCCACCGGCGGGGTGATCAGGCCGATGCCCAGGTTGACCAGCATGATCATGCCGAAGTGCACCGGATCGATGCCCAGGCCGGTGATCACCGGCAGCAGGATCGGCGTGAGGATCAGGATCAACGGCGCCATATCCATCAAGGTGCCCAGGGCTAGCAGCATGAAGTTGATGCACATGAGGATCACGTAGCGGTTGTCCGACAGGGTCAGGAACAGCGTGGTGATCTTCGACGGGATCTGCATCAGCGTCATGATGTAGCCGAAGCTGCCGGCGAAGGCGATGAGGATCATCACGATAGACAGGGTGCGCACGGTACGGTGCATCAGCTTGGGCAGCTCGCGCCACTTGTAGTCGCGGTAGATGAACATGGTGACGAAGAAGGCCCAGACCACCGCTACGGAGGCTGACTCGGTGGCGGTGAACACGCCGGACAGGATGCCGCCGAGGATGATCACCATGGTCATCAGGCCCCAGAGCGCTTCGACGCAAATCTTCAGCGCCTGACGCAGCGGGATGACGTCGCCCTTGGGGTAGCTGCGCTTTTTCGCGAAGAACAGGCACATGCCCATCATCACCGCGCTGAGCAGCAGGCCCGGGCCGATGCCGGCGATGAACAGCGAGGCGATGGACACGGTGCCGCCGGCGGCGAGGGAGTAGAGCACCGAGTTGTGGCTGGGCGGGGTGAGCAGGGCTTGCACCGAGCCGCTGACCGTGACCGCGGTGGAGAACTCGCGCGGATAGCCCTTCTTTTCCATTTCCGGGATCAGCACCGAGCCGACCGAGGCGGTGTCCGCCAGGGAGGAGCCGGAGATCGCGCCGAAGAAGGTCGAGGCCATGATGTTGACCAGCGACAAGCCGCCGCGCACGAAGCCTACCAATACTCCGGCGAAGGCCACCAGCCGGCGCGACATGCCGCCTTCGGCCATGATGGCGCCGGCCAGGACGAAGAACGGGATGGCCAGCAGGGAGAATTTGTTGACCCCGCCGGCGACCTGGATCATCACCGCGTGCAGGGGAATGTCGATCCACCAGGCGCCGATCAGCGCCGACAGGCCCAGGGCATAGGCGACGGGCATGCGCAGGAGGATCAGAAGGATGAAGCTGCCCAGGAGAATGAAGGCGTCCATGGACTACAGGGCCTCTTTACTGTCGTCGACCAGCTCGTAATTGACCGCGCGCCGATGGCTCTGGTCGCCGAGGAAAAGTCTTTCGAGGATGAAAATCAGGGTCAGGAAACCGCCGACGGGGATGGGCGCATAGGTGATGCCGACCCGCAGGCTGGGCAGGGCGCTGACGAACTGGTTCCAAGTGGCGATGCACAGCTTCACGCCCCAGATGGTCATGAACAGGGCGATGGCAGCCATCAGCAACTGCACCAAGAGTTCGTTGTAGCGCTGCAGGGCGGGCGGAAGGCGGTCGCTCAGCACGGCGACCGCCATGTGCGCACCGGCGCGATAGCTGGCGGCGGCGCCGACGAAAGTGAACAGCACCATCAGCAGGATCGCCACCGGCTCGGGCCAACTGGCGCCGGAACCGAGCATGTAGCGGGTGAAGATGCCCCAGGGGATGATCAGCGACATGGCCAGTACCGCCAGCCCGGCGACCCAGATGCAGGTCGTGTAGAGGGCGTCGTTGAAGCGCAGCAGGGTGTTTTTCATGGACGTTCACCGAACCGCGACGCTGGGGTGGCCGGCGTCGCGGTGTTCTTCAGGAGGAGACGGTCACTGGACCGCTTCGATGCGCTTGATCAGCTCGGCGAACGGCGCGCCGTACTTTTCGCGAACCGGGGCGGTGGCGTCGTAGAACGGTTTCTTGTCGACCTCGATGAACTCGACGCCGGCCGCCTTGAGCTTCGCTTCGCTGCTGGCGGACTTCTCGTCCCACAGCGTGCGCTCTTCCATCTGGGCTTCCTTGGCGTACTTCTTCACCAGCTCCTGCTGCTCGGGGGTGAGCTTTTCCCAGGTGGTCTTGGAGATCACCAGCGGCTCCGGAAGGATCAGGTGCCCGGTCAGGGAGTAGTACTTGGCGTTCTGGTAGTGGTTGTGTTCGAGCATGGTCGGCGGGTTGTTCTCGGCGCCGTCGATCACGCCGGTCTGCAACGCGCTGAAGATCTCCCCGGTGTTCATCGGCACGCCATTGGCACCCATGGCGTTGAGCGTGTCGACGAACAGCGGGTTGCCCATCACGCGGATTTTCATGCCCTTGAGGTCTTCGATCCTGCGCACTGGCTTCTTGGTGTAGAGGTTGCGCACACCGCCGTCCATCCAGGCCAGGGCGACCATGTTGAATTCGGAGTTGGTGATCTTGTCGAGGATTTCCTGGCCGATCTCGCCGTCGATCACTTTGCGCATGTGCTGGTTGTCGCGAAAGATGAACGGCATGTTGAAGGCGTTGACGTCCGGTACCACTGGGCCGATGGTGCCGAGGCTGACGCGGGTCATCTGCACGGCGCCGATCTGCACCTGCTCGACCACTTCCTTCTCGGAACCGAGCACGCCGCCGGCGAACATCTGGAACTTGAGTTCGCCGTTGGTGGCTTCCTCGATTTTTTTCGCCATGTGCTCCTGGGCGACCACCGTGGGATAACCGGCCGGATGGATCTCGGCCATTTTCAGGGTCATGGCGGCCTGGGCCAGGCCGGGCAGACAGAAGACCAGGGGGAGGGCGGCGGCGAGCAGGGTGCGTTTGCAGTTCATGGGATATCTCCAGTCTCTTGTTGTTGTTGGAATTACCGGTGTTGCAGGTCGTTGGCGTTCAGGCGCCGAAGGCGGGCTCCTCGAGGCCTTTCACTCCGGGCCTCAGGGCGAACACCCCGCCAGCCAGGGGCTGGTCGGAGAGGTCGGTGCCCTGTGGGCGGATCGAGGTGACGAACAGGGTGTCCAGGCCAGGGCCGCCGAAGGCGCACATGGCCGGTTTCTTCACCGGGATGGCGAGGGAGCGGTCGAGCCGTCCGGTTGGGGTGAAGCGATGGATCAGGCCGGCATCGTTGCCGCAGATCCAGTAGCAGCCGCTCTCATCCACGGCAGCGCCGTCGGGACGGCCGGGGTGCTGGTTCATGTCGACGAACAGGCGGCGGTTGTGCGCGGTGCCGTTGTCGGTGTCGTAGTCGAAGGCCCAGATGTGCTGCACGCCGGGGTGCGAGTCGGACAGGTACATCGTCCGGCCGTCCGGGCTGAAGGCCAGGCCGTTGGGCACGATGAAACCCTCCAGTTGCGATTCCAGGCGGCCGTCGGCATAGCGGTAGAGCCTGCCGACGCGATGCCCGGCACCCATATCGGTGTGCATGGTGCCGGCCCAGAAGCGTCCTTGCCGGTCGCAGCGGCCATCGTTGAAACGCATTGACGGGGTGGCATGCTCCACGGCGGCCAGCAATTGCGGCGCGAGGCTGCCATCCGCCTGCGGTTGCAGGAGGAACAGGCCGCTCTCCATACCGGCGAGCCAGCCGCTGCGGCTGCGGGCGATGCAGGCGAGCATCTCCGGCGCCTGCCAGCTCTGCGCCAGTTCGTCGCGCGCGCTCCAGCGGTAGAGACGGCCGGCGGGGATGTCGACCCAGTAGAGGGCCTGCTCGGCGACGCTCCAGACCGGGCTTTCGCCGGTGCCGTTGCGGGCGTCGAGGACGAGTTCAGCGTGCATGGCGCCGTTTCCTTGTGCCGGGATCAATCTTCGAACGGACCGGCTGCGACGAACGCGCCGCCCTGGTAGACCGCCACTGGGTCGTCGGCGGCGGGGGCGGGCTGGGCCTCGACCTTGTCGCGGAAGACTTCCGAGCTGTCCTGCGGCACGAAGCCCAGGTGCGCGGCCAGGCGGTTGTCCCACCAGACGTCGCGGTTGTCGGACATGCCATAGACCACGGTGTGGCCGACATTCGGGGTGAACAGGGAACGGCCGATCAGTTCGGTGAGGTCGCGGTAGCTCAGCCAGGTCGACATCATCCGGCGGTTCTGCGGTTCCGGGAACGACGAGCCGATGCGGATGCTCACGGTTTCGATGCCGTAGCGATCGTAGTAGAAGCTGGCGGTGTCTTCGCCGAACGACTTCGACAGGCCGTAATAACCGTCCGGACGGCGGCGGGCGTTGGCGTCGAGGGTTTCGCTCTGCTTGTAGAAGCCGATCACGTGGTTGGAGCTGGCGAAGACCACGCGCTTGATCCCGTGGCGGCGGGCGGCTTCGTAGATGTGGAAGACGCCGCGGATGTTGGCGTCGAGGATTTCTTCGAAGGGGCGTTCGACCGAGATGCCACCGAAGTGGACGATGGCATCGACGCCTTCGCAGAGGGCGTTCACCGCGGCCTTGTCGGCGAGATCGCAGGGAACCACTTCCTCATGGGGGCCGGCCGCAGGGGCCATGGGGGAGATATCGGAGAGACGCAGGACCTTGGCGTAGGGGCGCAGGGTTTCCCGCAGGACTTTGCCCAGGCCTCCCGCAGCGCCTGTGAGCAGGATGCGATCGAAAGCCTGGGCTGGAGTGCTAGTGTTCATGGGCTTGTTCGCCTTTGTTTTTAGAATTGTCATCTGTTGTCGTATGACATTGACCGAATTATCGACACGCCCCATGGCCTTTGTCAACGCGACGAATGTCGAGGTCGAGGCGGGTATTCGTGATCGAATCGACGTGCATGCGACCGGTGCTCATGCGCATTGCTGTGCCGCTTGGCTTACGTGCCTATGATCCCGAAAAAGAGGGCATGAAACGGAACATCGGCGAGGGATGTAACCCGGGAAAGTCTCGTCGATGACTTTACTTTTAGTTGTACGATGACATATAACTTTCTCAGGCTTTCGTGGCCGCTCCCTTTTTTAGTCCCATCTGCAAGGTCTTCGCACAATGAATCCACAAGAACTGAAGTCCATCCTCTCGACCGGCCTGCTGTCGTTCCCGGTGACCGATTTCGATGCGGCGGGTGAGTTCAACGCCGCCAGCTATGCGCGCCGCCTGGAATGGCTCGCCCCCTACGGCGCCTCGGCGCTGTTCGCCGCCGGCGGTACCGGCGAGTTCTTCTCCCTGGCACCGGACGAGTACTCCTCGGTGATCAAGACCGCAGTGGACACCTGTGCTGGCAGCGTGCCGATCCTCGCCGGCGTCGGCGGTCCGACCCGCCTGGCCATCCAATACGCCCAGGAGGCCGAGCGCCTCGGCGCCAAGGGCCTGCTGCTGCTGCCGCACTACCTGACCGAAGCCAGCCAGGAGGGCGTGGCCGCCCACGTCGAGCAGGTCTGCAAGTCGGTGAAGATCGGCGTGGTGGTTTACAACCGCAACGTTTGCCGCCTGACCCCGGCGCTGCTGGAGCGGCTGGCCGAGCGCTGCCCGAACCTGATCGGCTACAAGGATGGCCTCGGCGACATTGAGTTGATGGTGTCCATCCGCCGCCGCCTGGGCGACCGTTTCAGCTACCTCGGCGGCCTGCCGACCGCGGAGGTCTATGCCGCCGCCTATAAGGCGCTGGGCGTGCCGGTGTATTCCTCGGCGGTGTTCAACTTCATTCCGAAGACCGCGATGGCGTTCTACAACGCGATTGCTGCCGACGACCACGCCACCGTCGGCAAGCTGATCGACGAGTTCTTCCTGCCGTACCTGGAAATCCGCAACCGACGCGCCGGCTACGCGGTCAGCATCGTCAAGGCCGGTGCGCGCATCGTCGGCCATGACGCCGGCCCGGTCCGCGCGCCGCTCACCGATCTGTTGCCGGAAGAGTACGAAAAACTCGCCGCACTGGTCGAAGCCCAGGGTGCGCAATAACCGAACAGGAGGTTTCCCGTGGCAACGCAACGCTTCGATAACTACATCGGCGGGGAGTGGGTGGCAGGCGCCAGCTACTCCACCAACATCAATCCTTCGGATCTGTCCGACAGTCTCGGCGAGTACGCCCAAGCCGACGCGGTCCAGGTGTCCGCCGCCATCGCCGCGGCCCGCGAGGCCTTTCCGGCCTGGTCGACCTCCGGCATCCAGGCGCGCGCCGACGCGCTGGACAAGGTGGGCAGCGAGATCCTCGCCCGCCGCGAGGAACTGGGTCAGTTGCTGGCCCGGGAAGAGGGCAAGACCCTGCCGGAGTCCATCGGCGAAGTGGCCCGCGCCGGTAACATCTTCAAATTCTTCGCTGGCGAGTGCCTGCGCCAGTCCGGCGAACTGCTGGCCTCGGTGCGTCCGGGCATCGCCGTCGAAGTGACCCGCGAACCCCTGGGCGTGATCGGCCTGATCACGCCATGGAACTTCCCCATTGCCATCCCGGCCTGGAAGATCGCCCCGGCGCTGGCCTATGGCAACTGCGTGGTGATCAAGCCGGCCGATTTGGTGCCGGGGTGCGCCTGGGCGCTGGCCGAAATCATTTCCCGCGCCGGCTTCCCCGCCGGAGTGTTCAACCTGGTGATGGGCAGCGGCCGGGTGGTAGGCGAGGCGCTGGTCAACGACAAGCGTGTCGATGGCATCAGCTTCACCGGCTCGGTGGGTGTCGGTCGCGGCATCGCCGCCGCCTGCGTGGCCCGTGGCGCCAAGGTGCAGTTGGAGATGGGCGGCAAGAACCCGCAGGTGATCCTCGACGACGCCGACCTCAAGACCGCCGTCGAGCTGTCCGTGCAGAGCGCGTTCTTCTCCACCGGCCAGCGCTGCACGGCGTCCAGCCGCTTGATCGTCACCACCGGCATCTACGACCGCTTCGTCGCCGCCATGGCCGAGCGTGTCGGGCAGCTCAAGGTGGGCCACGCGCTGAAGGCTGGCATCGACATCGGTCCGGTAGTGTCCCAGGCGCAACTGGAACAGGACTTGCGCTACATCGACATCGGCCGCGACGAAGGCGCGCGCCTGGTGACCGGTGGCCAGCGGGTGAGCTGCGACACCGAGGGCTACTTCCTGGCACCGACCCTGTTCGCCGACAGCGACGCCGCCATGCGCATCAGCCGCGAGGAAATCTTCGGGCCGGTGGCCAACATCGTTCGCGTGGCGAACTACGAGGAGGCGCTGGCCATGGCCAACGACACCGAGTTCGGTCTGTCCGCCGGCATTGCCACCACCTCGCTG
The DNA here is from genome assembly GCF_002286785.1 of Pseudomonas sp. PIC25. GTDB lineage: Bacteria > Pseudomonadota > Gammaproteobacteria > Pseudomonadales > Pseudomonadaceae > Pseudomonas_M. The sequence goes on from NZ_MUJY01000051.1 coordinate 114,469, forward strand.
AAGTATGCCCAGCACTTCAAGCGGCACGCCCAGGCCGGCATGGTGATGGTCAACCTGCCCACCGCCGGGGTGGACTATCACGTGCCGTTCGGCGGGCGGAAGGGCTCGTCCTACGGGCCGCGCGAGCAGGGCCGCTATGCCCAGGAGTTCTACACCACGGTGAAGACCAGCTACATCGCGTCCTGACGCATGCCGCCGGTACGCCGGCGGCGACACCCGATAAAGGAAGGCCGATCGGCTCGCCCCGGCCTTCTCCCGACAAGAAAGGAGCCGGAACATGATCACCCCGAACCAGGCGTCCAGCGACACGCCGGTCATCCAGCAACTGCGGGTCGTCCCGGTGGCCGGGCAGGACAGCATGCTGCTCAACCTCAGCGGCGCCCACGGCCCGTACTTCACCCGCAACATCCTCGTGCTCACCGACAGCGCCGGGCGCACCGGCGTCGGTGAAGTGCCCGGCGGCGAAGGCATCCGCCAGACCCTGGAAGACGCCCGCGACCTGATCGTCGGCCAGCCGGTGGGCGACTTCAACGCCATCCTCAACCGCGTGCGCCGGGCCTTCGCCGACCGCGATGCCAGCGGGCGCGGGTTGCAGACCTTCGACCTGCGCATTGCCATCCATGCCGTCACCGCCGTGGAAGCGGCGCTGCTCGACCTGCTCGGCCAGCACCTCGGCGTGCCGGTGGCGGCATTGCTCGGCGAAGGCCAGCAGCGCGATGCGGTGGAGATGCTCGGCTACCTGTTCTACATCGGCGACCGCAACAAGACCGATCTCGGCTACCGCAGCGAGGCGGACGCCGACGACGCCTGGTTTCGTGTACGCAACGACGAGGCACTGACCCCCGAGGCGGTGGTCCGTCTCGCCGAAGCGGCCCATGCCCGCTACGGCTTCAACGACTTCAAGCTCAAGGGCGGCGTATTGCGCGGCGCCGAGGAAGTCGAGGCGGTCCGCGCCCTGGCCGAACGCTTCCCGCAGGCACGCATCACCCTCGACCCCAACGGTGCCTGGTCGCTGAAGGAAGCCATCGAACTGTGTCGCGACCTGCACGGCGTGCTGGCCTACGCCGAGGACCCTTGCGGTGCCGAGAATGGCTATTCCGGCCGCGAGGTGATGGCCGAATTCCGCCGCGCCACCGGCCTGCCCACCGCCACCAACATGATCGCCACCGATTGGCGGCAGATGGGCCATGCCATTCAGTTGCAGTCAGTGGACATTCCCCTGGCCGATCCGCATTTCTGGACCATGGCCGGTTCGGTGCGGGTGGCGCAGATGTGCCACGACTGGGGCCTGACCTGGGGCTCGCACTCGAACAACCACTTCGACATTTCCCTGGCCATGTTCACCCACGTGGCGGCGGCCGCGCCGGGCAAGATCACCGCCATCGACACCCACTGGATCTGGCAAGATGGCCAGCACCTGACCCGCGAACCGCTGCGGATCGTAGGCGGCATGGTGGAGGTACCGAAGAAGCCGGGCCTCGGTATCGAGCTGGACTGGGACGCCCTGTGGCTGGCCCACGAGCTGTACAAGCAAAAGGGCCTGGGGGCGCGCGACGACGCCATCGCCATGCAGTACCTGATCAAGGACTGGCGTTTCGACAACAAGCGGCCGTGCATGGTGCGCTGATGAGTACTCCTCTCTCCCGTTCGCGGGAGAGAGGCTGGGGGAGAGGGGGCTCTTCGCTCTTCCCTGAGCAGCCAGAACAACAACCGGGCCGGAACCCGGAGAACCGAAGGTGACATCGTGCAACTGATCCAACACCAGGATTCCCCGCGCTACATCCGCCTGCACGCGGAAGACAACGTCGCCGTGGTGGTCAACGACGGCGGCGTGGCGGCCGGCGCGCAGTTTGCCGACGGCCTGGTCACCGTCGAAGCCGTGCCGCAGAGCCATAAGGTGGCGCTGACGGACATTGGCGAAGGCCAAGTGATACGCCGCTACGGGCAAGTCATCGGCTATGCCCTGCAACCCATCGCCCGTGGCAGTTGGGTACGCGAGACCCAACTGCGCATGCCCAGCGCGCCGCCGCTGGACAGCCTGCCGCGCTGCGACGCCGTGCCGGCTCCGCTGGCGCCCCTGGAGGGCTACACCTTCGAGGGCTACCGCAATGCCGACGGCACGGTCGGCACGCGCAACATCCTCGGCATTACCACCACCGTGCAATGCGTCACCGGCGTGCTCGAGCACGCGGTGAAGCGCATCCGCGACGAACTGCTGCCGAAGTACCCGAACGTCGACGACGTGGTGGCGCTGACCCACAGCTACGGTTGTGGCGTGGCGATCAATGCCCGTGACGCCTACATCCCGATTCGGACCGTGCGCAACCTGGCGCGCAACCCCAACCTGGGCGGCGAGGCGCTGGTGATCGGCCTCGGCTGCGAGAAATTACAGGCCGAGCAGGTGATGCACGCCGACGATCCCTCGGTGGATCTGCGCGAGCCCTGGCTGTACCGCCTGCAGGATGCCAGCACCGGCTTCGGCGAAATGATCGAGCAGATCATGGCCCTGGCCGAGGACCGCCTGCGCAAGCTCGATCAGCGCCGCCGGGTGACCTGCCCGGCGGCGGACCTGGTGCTCGGCATGCAGTGCGGCGGCAGCGACGCCTTCTCCGGCATCACCGCCAACCCGGCCCTGGGTTTTGCCGCCGACCTGCTGGTGCGCGCCGGCGCCACCGTGATGTTCTCGGAGAACACCGAGGTGCGCGACGCCATCTACATGCTCACCTCCCGCGCCGAGACGCCGGAAGTCGCCGACGCGCTGATCCGCGAGATGGACTGGTACGACCGCTATCTGCAGCGCGGCGAGGCCGACCGCAGCGCCAACACCACGCCCGGCAACAAGAAGGGCGGCCTGTCCAACATCGTCGAGAAGGCGCTGGGCTCCATCGTCAAATCCGGCAGCAGCGCCATCAACGGCGTGATCGGTCCGGGCGAGCGCTTCACCCGCAAGGGCCTGCTCTTCTGCGCCACGCCGGCCAGCGATTTCGTCTGCGGCACCCTGCAACTAGCGGCAGGTATGAACCTGCACGTGTTCACCACCGGACGCGGCACGCCCTACGGCCTGGCCATGGCGCCGGTGGTCAAGGTCTCGACCCGCACCGAACTGGCCGAGCGCTGGCCGGACCTGATCGACATCGACACCGGCCGCGTCGCCACCGGCCGCGCGACCCTCGAAGAACTGGGCTGGGAGCTTTTCCACTACTACCTGGACGTGGCCAGCGGAAGAAAGCAGACCTGGGCCGAGCGCCACCGGCTGCACAACGACATCGTCCTGTTCAATCCGGCGCCGATTACCTGAGTCCATAGGAAAACGATATGAGCAGCCCATGCATCCTCCAGGTCGGCCCGCTCACCGAGCGTTTCAACCGGGGATTGGCAGAGGACTACGAGGTCCATGCCCTCTGGGAGCACGATGCCGAAGCGCTGCTTGCCGAGTGGGGCGAGCGGATCGACATCGTGGTCACCTCATCGCGCTTCGGTTGCAGCGCCGAGCTGATCCAGCGACTGCCCCGGCTGCGGGCCATCTGCAGCTTCGGTGTCGGCTACGACGCCATCGACGTGGAGGCGGCGCGGGCTCGGGGGATTCCGGTGAGTAACACCCCGGACGTGCTCAACGACTGTGTGGCCGACCTGGCGTTCGGCCTGGTCCTCGACACGGCGAGGCAGATGTCCCGCGCTGACCGCTTCGTTCGCGAAGGCGCCTGGCCGGAGCAGGCTTTTCCGTTGGCGCGCAAGGTCAGCGGCAAGCGCCTGGGCATCGTTGGCCTGGGGCGGATCGGGCAGGCCGTAGCGCGCCGCTCCAGTGGCTTCGACATGGAGGTGCGTTATCACAATCGCCGACCCGTGGCGGACTGCCCCTACAGCTACGAATCCAGCCTGCTGGCGCTGGCGCACTGGGCGGATTTCCTCGTGCTGACCTGCGTCGGCGGCGCCGACACCCGTCACCTGATCGGGCGCGACGTGCTGGAAGCGCTGGGGCCGGAAGGCATCCTGGTCAACGTCGCCCGTGGCTCGGTGGTGGATGAAGCGGCCCTGGTCGAAGCCCTGCGCGACGGTCGCATCGGCGGGGCCGGACTCGATGTCTTCGCCCACGAACCGCAGGTCCCGGCCGCCCTGCGGGAAATGCCCCAGGTGGTCCTGCTGCCGCACATCGGCAGCGCCACCCAGGAAACCCGCCTGGCCATGGAACGCCTGCTGCTGGATAACCTCAGTGCCTTCCTCGAACGCGGGGAAATGCTGACGCCGGTGTGAGCCCGCAGGCCGTGCCGCTCGTCAACGCCGGGCGCTGGCCAGGGCGATGCCGAAACCGATGAAAGTCGCGCCGCCGATGCGGTTGATCAACCGGCCGCCGCGCGGGGAAGCGAGCCAGCCGCGGGCGCCGTGGGCGAACAGCGCATACAGGCAGTGAATGGCCACCACTAGCGCGCTGTAGGTACAGACCAGGGTAGCGAACTGGGTAGCGTAGTCCTGCTGCGGATCGATGAACTGCGGAAACACCGAGAGGAAGAAGAAGATCGCCTTGGGGTTGGTCAGTTGCAGCGACAGCCCTTCGAGGAAGCGCCGGGCGAAGCCGGTCCGGCGGGTCGGCTGCGCCTCGAAGCTGAACGCCGGTGCGCGCCACAGGCGGAGGCCGAGGTAGATCAGGTACGCCGCGCCGAGGAGCTTGAGCAGGGTGAAGGCCATTGCCGAGGTAGCCAGGATCAGGCCAACGCTGGTAGCGGAGAGCGCGGCGACCAGCAGGGCACCGAAGGCGATACCGAGAATGCCGCCGAGGGTATTGGCAAACCCGTGGCGCAGGCTGTTGGTCAGCGTCATCAACACGCCGGGCCCGGGGCTCAGCACCGTGGCGGCGGCCACCAGCAGGAACAACGGGTAGAGTTTCATGGCGATGGGCTCCTTCCGGGGTGGTGGCTTCCTGTTGGACAACCCGACCGACGCTACCGGTTCGTCGTTTTGCTGTCCAGGGGCCTACGGAGAGGGTCGATGCGTTAACTCCTGAGCCAAACCGATTATCGAGTTCAGTAGAGGCCTCTTGTTTCGCCGGGCCGGGGGAGAGGGTTTTGCCACATGGAAGTATCGGGCTGGAATGCCCCACCCAAAGCCATAACACCAAACGCAAATCCATCCCTGTCGATTGCCCTCATTGCCAAACGACTAGACCGTGCATCCTGCGAATATTCGTCCAGACTGATTTCCGGAGCGCAGGACCGTCAGCCAATCCGCACGGGAGGGAACCATGTTCAAGACCATTGCTATCGTTTTCGGCGTGCTGATCGCCGCGCTGCTGGCCTACGCCGCGAGCCGGCCGGACAGCTTCCGTATCGAGCGGACCGCGCGCATCGAGGCGCCGGCCGCGAAGGTGTTTCCGCTGATCGTCGATCTGCACAAGTGGCGCGAGTGGTCGCCCTATGAAAAGAAAGACCCGGCGATGAGGCGCCATTTTCGTGGGCCCGCCCGTGGCGAAGGGGCGATCTACGAATGGGAAGGCGACGAGAACGTCGGCGTCGGGCGGATGGAGATCGTGGAGGCGGCCGAACCGTCGCGGGTGCGCATCCGCCTGGACTTCTTCCGGCCATTCGAAGCCCATAACACTGCCGACTTCGTGCTGCAGGAGCAGGGTGGCGCGACCCAGGTCACCTGGGCCATGTATGGCCCGAGCCCGTTCATGGCGAAGCTGATGCAGGTGTTCTTCAGCATGGATGGCATGGTCGGGCCGGATTTCGAGGCGGGGCTGGCGAACCTCAAGGCCATGGCCGAGCGCTGAGGGAGCCGTCAGTCGCTCGCCGCGCTGGCCAGGATGCGTGCCACCTGGCGGGGCTGGCAGTTCAGATAGACCGAGGACTGCAGCCACTTCTGGTCGGGGTAGTAGGAAAAGATGTACTGCCCGCCCTTGAGGCTGTCGATCACCATCTTCGCCACCTCCGGGCGCACCGCCGGGCAGCCCTGGCTGCGGCCGATGCGGCCCTGGCGGGCGATCCAGGCCGGGTTCACGTAGTCCGCCGGGTGGATGACGATGGCCCGCTCGCGGGCGCGGTCGTTCACGCCGGGTTCCAGGCCGTCCATGCGCAGCGAGTAACCGTGCTTGCCGATATAGCTCTCGCTAGTGCGGAACAGGCCGAGGCTGGACTGGTGGCTGCCGGTGTCGTTGGAAAAGCGGGTGGCGAAGTTGTCTCCCGACTTCTGCCCATGGGCCACCAAGTCGCGCAGCAGCAGCGTCTGGCTGGCCAGGTCGAAGATCCACAGGCGGCGCTCGGTGGAGGGCAGGGAGAAATCGATGATCGCCAGGCGCTGGGCCGGACGGGCGCCGTTGTTGATGGCGCATTCCATGGCGGCGACGGCGTGTTGGAGAATCTTGCGGTTGAGGGTAGGAGCCGTCAGGGCAAGGCTGTCCACCAAGGGAGAAGTGGGGACCGGTTCGGCGCTCTGGGCCTGGGCGGAAAACACCGCAATGCTGATTGCGGTCAACGCGAGCCGCCGAAGAGTCGTCATCATGAAGAAGGTCTCTGTGATGCTGGCCTTCGCTTCCTGCCGCCTGCTTGTGGTTCGAAATCCAGCAACCTCTGCGCCGGAGCTGTTGTCACCTTGTAGAAGGCATCTTTTTCGAAACCCGTATCACCGGCCGCTCTAGCGTGTGAAATGTGATGCGGTTCAAAAAAGATGCGGGATTCTATCAGGGCCTCGCCTGGAGCTGAAGTTGTTCAAGAAATATACATTCCTGTTGGTCGGGCTGATGGCCCTTGTACAACCGATCCGAGCCGAAACGGCAGACGAGCCGACGGAAGGCATTCGTCAGCAACTGATCGATACCCGTTTGAGCTGCCTGGCCCCGGCCATTCCGCTGGATGCCGCCAGCCTCGATGCCCTGCGAGCCCTCTACCAGAAGCGGGACTTCCAGCCGGCCTGGGACGATGAGCGCCTGGGGGCGTTGACCGAGCAACTGGCACACCTGGCCGACGACGGACTGGACCCTGAGCGCTACTTCCTCACCGCCCTGCGTCAGTTGCGCGCCATCGAAACGCGCTCGCCGCGCTTTGCCGCCTGTCGTGATGTGCTGGCCACGCAGGCTTACTGGCAGGCGCTCCATCACCTGCGTTTCGGCCAGCTCGATCCGGCCACGGTGGAACCGATCTGGCATGCGGAAGGGACTGCGCCAGTGATCGACCAGACGGCACTGCAGGCCGATGTCGAGGCCGGGATCGACGATCTGCCCGCCGCCTTCGAACGGGCGCGGCCCAACTTCAAACCCTATCGTGAGTTGCGCCGCCTGTATGCGGCCCGGCGCAGCCAGCCGCTGCCCGTGTGGTTGCCGATCCCCAGCGGGCCATTGCTCAAGCCGGGGGCGGTGGATGCCCGCGTGCCGATGCTGGCGCAGCGCCTGGCGCGCGAGGGCTACCTGCCGGAACTATTGCTGCGTAAAGACGAGCAGCATGAGGAGGGCGAGCACCTCTACAGCGAGGAACGGGTGATGGCGGTGAAGACCTTCCAGCGCCATCACCTGCTGAAAGAAGACGGCATCGTCGGGCCACAGACCATGGCGGCGCTGAACCGCTCGCCAGCGGAGCGCATGGAGCAGATTCGCGTCAACCTCGAGCGCTTGCGCTGGCTCTATCGGGAGATCAGTCCGACGGGCGTGGTGGTGGATATCGCGGGAGCGGAGGTGATGTTCTACCGCGACGGCGAGCTTACGTGGCGGGCGCGTACCCAGGTGGGACGCCCGACACGGGCGACGCCGGTGCTGAGGTCCGTGATCACCCACTTGACCCTGAACCCGACCTGGACCGTCCCTCCTACCATCCTGCGTGTGGACAAACTGCCGGAAATCCGTCGCAACCCGGATTACCTCGCGGAGAACCGCATGCGGGTATTCGACCGCGAGGGCAACGAGTTGGACCCGCGCAGCGTGGATTGGTACAACCCCGGTGCCATCCGCCTGCGCCAGGATGCCGGGCCGCACAATGCGTTGGGCCAGGTGGCGATCCGCTTTCCCAACCCGTTCTCCGTGTACTTGCACGACACCCCGAGTCAGCGGCTGTTCGACAACCTGCCACGTACTTTCAGTTCCGGCTGCGTGCGGGTGGAAAACGTATCGCAGCTCATCGACCAGCTATTGGCCGACGCCAGCCCGCAGGACCGCGAGCGCATCCAGCGTCAGTGGGAGAGCGGCCGTACCCTGCGGGCCGACCTGCCGCGTCCGGTGCCGGTGCTGCTGGCCTACTGGACGGTGCAGGTCGGCGAGCATGGCGAGCTGCTGTTCCGTCCCGACATGTACGGCCACGACGCGCGTATCCTGACCGCCTTGAACGCGCCCCGGCCGGGCATCGCCTCGGCCGCTCCGGCGCCGGCCGGAGAATCATGACGCCACCCTGAACCTTGCCGCACATCGGCCGATACGCCTTTCGACATGAAAGCGCAGCGCCGGGCGGGTAGAGTAGCCCCGGCACTGCGGTGCGACCCTGGAAGTCTGCAGGCGGGGAAATGGCGGTGATTGAGGCGGTACTGTTCGATTGCGATGGCACGTTGGTGGACAGCGAAAAGCTGGCCGCTTCACTGCTGGTGGAACTGCTCGGCGGCTTTGGTATTGCGCTGGGATTGAGCGAGGTGCTGCGCTTGGTGCGCGGCGTGAAGTTCGAGGCGTTTCTCGCCGGGCTGTGCGGGCGCTATCCGCAACTCGATGCGGAATCCGTGCGTCGCGACTACCGTGAACGCAGCCTGCCGTTGTTCCGCCAGCACCTCGAGCCGATGCCGGGGGTGCTGGAGTTCGTCCATGGCCTGGAACTGAAGAAAGCCGTCGCCTCCAACGGCCCACGGGCGAAGATCGAAACCTGCCTCACCTCGGTCGGCCTGCTCGAATCCTTCGAGGGGCATATCGTGAGTGCCTACGAAGTGGGCTCGTGGAAGCCCGAGCCGGGCCTGATCCTGCACGCTGCCGAGCGGCTGGGCGTGAAACCGGAGCGCTGCCTGTTGATCGACGACAGCCTGCAGGGCATCGAGGCGGGCCTCGCCGCGGGCGTCCGGGTACTCGGCTTCGATCCCGGCGGCCTGCTCGACCCCGAGAGCTGTCCGGTGCCCATCATCGGCCACATGATGGACGCCCAGGCCTATCTCGAAGCCTGACTCCGCATCCCGGAAGGAGCGCTGCCCCGGAGCGGACTCCGAGGCAGCGAGGGGAGGGGTTACTGGAAGGACTTGAGGACGGTGAGCAGGCTGGTCAGGTTGTCGGCGAC
>NZ_MUJY01000052.1 GCF_002286785.1 Pseudomonas sp. PIC25
CGATAACATCATCCCGTCCACCGTGGAACTGGGCGGCAAGTCGCCGAACATCTACTTCGAAGACATCATGCAGGCCGAGCCGGCCTTCATCGAGAAAGCCGCCGAGGGCCTGGTGCTGGCCTTCTTCAACCAGGGCGAGGTCTGTACCTGCCCGTCCCGCGCGCTGGTCCAAGAATCCATCTACCAGCCGTTCATGGCCGAGGTGATGAAGAAGGTCGAGCAGATCAAGCGCGGCGATCCGCTGGACACCGACACCATGGTCGGCGCCCAGGCTTCGCAGCAGCAGTTCGAGAAAATCCTCTCCTACCTGGAAATCGCCCAGAGCGAAGGCGCTGAAGTGCTGACCGGTGGTGGCGTGGCCAAACTGGAAGGCAACCTGGCCAGCGGCTACTACATCCAGCCGACCCTGCTGAAGGGCCACAACAAGATGCGTGTGTTCCAGGAAGAAATCTTCGGCCCGGTGGTAGGCGTCACCACCTTCAAGGACGAAGCCGAAGCCCTGGCCATCGCCAATGACACCGAATACGGCCTCGGCGCCGGTGTCTGGACCCGCGACATCAACCGCGCCTACCGCATGGGCCGCGGCATCAAGGCCGGCCGCGTGTGGACCAACTGCTACCACCTGTACCCGGCGCATGCCGCGTTCGGGGGTTACAAGAAGTCCGGCGTCGGCCGCGAGACCCACAAGATGATGCTCGACCACTATCAGCAGACCAAGAACCTGCTGGTCAGCTACGACATCAACCCGCTGGGATTCTTCTAGCCCATCTTCGACGGCAGCCGGGCCATGGGAAGCCCGGCTACAGCCTTTGGAAAAGCTGCGCCCTCTATCCCCAGAGAGAGGGCGCCATCTCTTGCCAAGCCGCCGAACGGGACGCCCTCCGGCTTGGCACCGCCGTTGCTTTCCGATTGGTGCCAACGCACCGAAAGCGCTTGCGTGCACCGCTGGGCATCCTGCCCGTGCGGCCATAACGAGGACATAACCCATGGCTCTTGAACAAAGCAGTGCAGCCCCCGTCGGGCAAGGCACCGATTTCGAGCAGGTCAGTGCCGATTACTTCCACCATCGCCAACTGAAGAAAGGCGCCGCCGGCTGGGTCCTGCTGGTGGGCCTCGGCGTCGCCTACGTGATTTCCGGCGACTATGCCGGCTGGAACTTCGGCCTGGCCCAGGGCGGTTGGGGTGGCTTGTTCGTCGCCACCCTGCTGATGGCCACCATGTACCTGTGCATGTGCTTCGCCCTGGCCGAGCTGTCCTCGATGATTCCCACCGCCGGCGGCGGCTACGGTTTCGCCCGCAGCGCCTTCGGCCCGCTCGGCGGCTTCCTCACCGGCACGGCGATCCTCATCGAATACGCCATCGCCCCGGCGGCCATCGCGGTGTTCATCGGCGCCTACTGCGAGTCGCTGTTCGGCCTCGGCGGCTGGATGATCTACCTGGCCTTCTACGTGCTGTTCATCGGCATCCACGTCTTCGGCGTCGGCGAGGCGCTGAAGCTGATGTTCGTCATCACCGCCGTCGCCGCCATCGCCCTGGCGGTATTCATCGTCGGGATGGTGCCGCACTTTTCGGTGGACAAGCTGCTCGATATCCCGGTGAGCGAAGCGGCCGGCGCCAGCGCGTTCCTGCCGTTCGGCTACGTCGGTATCTGGGCAGCGATCCCCTATGCGATCTGGTTCTTCCTCGCCGTAGAAGGCGTACCGCTGGCCGCCGAGGAAACCAAGGATCCGCAGCGCGACATGCCGCGCGGGCTGATCGGCGCCATGCTGGTGCTGCTGGCCTTCGCCGGGCTGATCCTGCTGGTCGGTCCGGGCGGCGCCGGCGCCAATACCCTGGTCGCCTCCGGCAACCCGCTGGTGGAGGCATTGACCACCGCCTATGGCAAATCCACCTGGATGAGCGGCTTCGTCAACCTGGTCGGCCTGGCCGGCTTGATCGCCAGCTTCTTCTCGATCATCTACGCCTACTCGCGACAGATTTTCGCCCTCTCCCGCGCCGGCTACCTGCCGCGCAGCCTGTCGCTGACCAACAAGAGCAAGGCGCCGGTGCTGGCGCTGGTGGTGCCCGGCATCATCGGTTTCGCCCTGTCGCTGACAGGCCAGGGCGACCTGCTGATCCTGGTGGCGGTGTTCGGCGCCACCATCTCCTACGTGCTGATGATGGCCGCGCACATCGTGCTGCGCCTGCGCCGGCCGGAGATGCACCGCCCCTACCGCACGCCTGGCGGCATCCTCACCTCGGGCGTGGCGCTGGTGCTGGCCTGCGTCGCGGTGGTGGCCGGCTTCCTGGTCGACCCGCGGGTGGTGATCGGCGCAGCTATCATCTATGGCGTGCTGATCGCCTATTTCGCCTTCTACAGCCGCCATCACCTGGTGGCCGGTACGCCGGAAGAGGAATTCGCCGCCATCGAGAAGGCCGAAGCGGCGCTCAAGTGACAACTCCGCCGCGCCGGTCTCGCGACGGACTGGCGCGGCGTCGTGGAGAACCCCTATGTCCAGCTTTTCCCATTCCATCGGTGGCGAGACCTGGCGCTTCGACAGCCTGCGCGAGGTCATGGCCAAGGCCAGCCCGGCACGCTCCGGCGACTTTCTCGCCGGGGTCGCCGCTGCCAGCGACGCCGAGCGGGTCGCGGCACAGATGACCCTGGCGGACATCCCGCTCAAGCAGTTCCTCGACGAAGCACTGATCCCCTACGAAGACGACGAAGTCACCCGGCTGATCATCGACAGCCACGACCGTGCCGCCTTCGCCCCGGTCAGCCATCTCACGGTCGGCGGCTTCCGCGACTGGCTGCTTTCCGAGCAGGCCGACGAAGCCGCCCTGCGTGCCCTGGCGCCGGGCCTGACGCCGGAAATGGCGGCGGCGGTATCGAAGATCATGCGCGTACAGGACCTGGTGCTGGTGGCGCAAAAAATCCGCGTGATCACCCGCTTTCGTAACACCATAGGCCTGCGCGGGCGGATGGCCACTCGCCTGCAACCGAACCACCCCACCGATGATCCGGCCGGGATCGCCGCGAGCATCCTCGACGGCCTGCTCTACGGCAACGGCGATGCGGTGATCGGCATCAACCCGGCCACCGACAGCATGGCCGGCATCGCCGAACTGCTGAAGATGCTCGATGCCATCATCCAGCGCTACGAGATTCCCACCCAGGCCTGCGTGCTGACCCACGTCACCACCTCCATCGAGGCCATCGAGCGCGGCGTGCCGCTGGACTTGGTGTTCCAGTCCATCGCCGGCACCGAGGCAGCCAACGCCAGCTTCGGCATCAGCCTGAAGATTCTCCAGGAAGGCTACGAGGCGGGGCTCTCGCAAAAGCGCGGCACCCTCGGCGATAACCTCATGTATTTCGAAACCGGCCAGGGCAGCGCGCTGTCGGCCAACGCCCATCACGGCGTCGACCAGCAGACCTGCGAGGCCCGCGCCTACGCCGTGGCGCGGGCCTACAAGCCGCTGCTGGTGAACACCGTGGTCGGCTTCATTGGCCCGGAATACCTGTACAACGGCAAGCAGATCATCCGCGCCGGCCTGGAAGACCACTTCTGCGGCAAGCTGCTCGGCGTGCCCATGGGCTGCGACATCTGCTACACCAACCACGCCGAGGCCGACCAGGACGACATGGACATGCTGCTCACCCTGCTGGGCGTGGCGGGCATCAACTTCATCATGGGCATTCCCGGATCCGACGACGTGATGCTCAACTACCAGACCACCTCCTTCCATGACGCGCTCTACGCCCGCCAGACCCTGGGCCTGAAGCCGGCGCCGGAATTCGAGGCCTGGCTGGAGCGGATGGGCATCCTCATCCAGCGCGACGGCCGCGTGCGCCTCGGCGAGCAACTGCCGCCGGCGTTCCGCCAGGCGTTGGCGCAGTTGGGTTAATGGATGTGCCGTCAGGCGAATGAATTCGCCCCTACATAGAAGCGAGACGCGACATGAGCGACCACTCTCCCGCAATCGAAAACCCCTGGCGGCAGTTGCGCGGCCTGACCCCGGCGCGGATCGCTCTCGGCCGTGCCGGCACCAGCCTGCCGACCGGTGCGCAACTGGATTTCCAGTTCGCCCACGCCCAGGCCCGCGATGCCGTGCACCTGCCCTTCGAGCCGGAAACCCTCGCCGGACAACTGGCCGCCCGTGGCCGCGAAACCCTGTTGCTGCACAGCGCGGCCGGCGACCGCGACCAGTACCTGCAACGCCCCGACCTCGGCCGCCGCCTGAACGAAACCTCGGCACGGTTGCTGGATGAACACGCCGCCGCCCATCCCGAGGGCTACGACCTGGCCATCGTCGTCGCCGATGGGCTCTCGGCCCTGGCCATCCACCGGCACGCCGCGCCCTTCCTGCAACGCCTGGACGAGCAAATGGCCGGCGACGGCTGGTCACTGGCGCCCATCGTCCTGGTCCGACAGGGCCGGGTGGCGGTGGCCGACGAGATCGGCGAACGGCTCAAAGCGAAGATGACGGTGATCCTGATCGGCGAGCGCCCGGGCCTCAGTTCGCCGGACAGCCTCGGCCTGTACTTCACCTACGGTCCGCGGGTCGGACTGACCGATGCCTGGCGCAACTGCATTTCCAACGTGCGCCTGGAGGGGCTCAGCTACGGCATGGCGGCGCACCGGCTGCTTTACCTGATGCGCGAGGCCTGCCGGCGACAACTCTCCGGGGTCAACCTGAAGGACGAAGCGGAAATGCACAGCCTGGAAGGCGAAGGCGGCGCACCGACACGCGGCAATTTCCTCCTCCCCAGCCTCGATGCCTGAACGGAAAAGCCGCAGGACATGCGGATGGCGGCTCATTCCGAACGATCAATAAATAATCAAACGCTTGCTTGGATTGCGCTTTCCACAACCTTTGATGCAGCATCCAACGCAATGGCAAAACACCTGCATTGTTTGGCCAGCCCCAAAGGGCATTTTCTAAAAACGTAGGCGAGGCAGTCAGCACAAGGCAAAAACAGTGATGACAACGCAGGTAGTTTTTAGAGGTGCCCCAAACCCGACGTCGAGGACTTCCCATGCGCATCGTCCAAGCCACCCTCGAGCACCTGGACCAGTTGACCCCGCTATTCGTCAAATACCGCGAATTCTATGGCGAGTTGCCTTACCCCGACTCGTCGCGCAAATTCCTCGAAACCCGTTTGCGCCGCAAGGAATCGGTGATCTACCTGGCCATGCCGGACGACGAGGACAAGATTCTCGGCTTCTGCCAGCTCTACCCGAGCTATTCGTCCCTGTCGCTCAAGCGCGTGTGGATTCTCAACGACATCTATGTCACCGAAGAGGCCCGCCGCCAGTTGGTGGCCGACCGCCTGCTGCAAACGGCGAAGAAAATGGCCAAGGAGACCAACGCGGTGCGCATGCGCGTCTCCACCAACGCCGACAACGAAGTGGCACAGAAGGTCTACGAATCCATCGGATTCAAGGAAGACAAGCAGTTCAAGAACTACGTGCTGCCGATCAATAACGACGAATGACCGGCACCGCGGGCTCTGTAGGAGCCCACTCTGCTGGCGAAGCGTGGGGCCGGGACGGTAGCGTCGCGCCCCATCGCGAGCAGAACTCGCTCCTACACCACTGCCATGTCCCGTTGGCCGAAATTCGGCCCTACAGTTCACCGAACGCTCTCGGCGCCGCCACGCCCTTGTAGGAGCCAGCTCTGCTGGCGAAATGCGGGGGTGAATCACTATACCTCGCCGGCGCGTCAGACTTTTGTAGGGGCGAATTCATTCGCCCATGAGCCCATTACCCAAGGCTCAGCCAAAGCCCAAGCGCCAGTTGAAGCCCTAACACCGCCAGCAATGCCAACCGCCAACGCCGCGACCAACGACGGTGACACACAGCAGCGGCCGGCTTGGGCCGCTCCAAGGCCAACTGGAACTCCGACAACGCCTCGAAGCGAACCCGCGCCTGCGGCGCCAAAGCACGCGCCAGCACGCCATCCCATCCCGGCGGCAAGCGCCGGTTGAAGCGCGCCAGGGGCACGTACTGGCCGTTCAAGCTCTGCTCCGGCCGCGCTACTTCCGGCCACTGACCGCTGAGCAGCCAATAGGCCAAGGTAGCCAGGGCGAACTGATCGGCGCGGCCATCCGCTCGCCGGCCGTTGCGCAGCTCCGGCGCCAGCGGCACAGCTTCGGGCGGGATCGGCTGGCGTCCGACACCCGGCAGGATCGCCGCATGCTCCGGCAGCAACAGCACACGCCCCTGCGCATTCATCAGGATTTGCCGCGGGCTCAGCCACAGCCCCTGCATGCCGCGTCGCTGCAATACCCGCACCGCCTCGATCAATTGGAGCAGCACGGCATGCACCTTTTCCGGCTCCAGCGGGCCACCCGCCGCCATCCAGTCGGTCAGACTGCGCATGCCCGGCTCCGGCCGGGCAAACAACTGGAACGCATGGCGCCGCGGTTCATGGGACGACAGCACCCGCGGCAGGCTCGGCACCGAGCTGCGCCGCAACACCCACTCGCGCTGCCAGAACGCCTCGTCGGCTTCCGTTTCGGCCAGCCACAGCAAGGCCTCGCGGCCACTGCCGTCGCGGGCGCGGAAGACGCGTCGGGGTGGGCCATAGGGACAGGCTTCGAGCAGTTGCCAGCCGTCCAGCCAGTCGCCGCTCCGTCCCTCGGCCGGGGCCGGCCAGCGCTCGATCGGCGCGGGCGGCGGGCGGTTGTCGGCCGCCCCCGGCAATAGCAGCACCGCCGCGCCGGGGGCCATCAGGAAGGGTTCGAGCAGCGTGCATAACTGCCCGCTACGCAGTTCCCGGCAGTTGCGCTGGAAATCCTGCAGATCGGTCACTTCGAGCAACGGCTGCGGCGCCAGCAACAGGGCCTCGCCTCGGTTCAGCGCCAGGTTGTGCTGCACCAGCGCCAGCTCGGCCTGGGCACCCAACGGCACGCCTTCGCGCCCGGCCAGGGTCTGCAAGGCGCCGCCTTGGTAGCGCAGCAAGCCGATGGCGCCAGCCTGGAGAAACTGTGCCTCGCCGGCCTGGACCAGCAGCAGCCCGGCGCTCAGGTCGGCGATCCCCTCGCCCTCGCTAGCACTGCGGAACAACTGCAGATGAATGCTGCCAGTACCTGACGAGCGGCCTGGGATTCGCTCCAGCTTTCCGGGGTGCAACTGAAATCGGCGAACAGCGCATCCAGGTTATCGTCCAGGACCTGCACCACATCGGGGCAATTGCGGGCCCAGAGCAACGCGACCAGCAGCAGGGGCGAGCGTCCCTGGCGTCCGGCCATCCAGGTGGCCCTGGCCCGCGCCGCCTGGGTCGGAAGGTCCAGTCCATGGCCCTGGGCCAGGCTGACGGCGGGATGTTCGATGAGTTGCAGCAGCATCGCGGCCCTCCTCGACAAGGTGATTCGCCTCCGGTCTTGCAGCCTTTGTGCCGCTTGCCGGCCTCTGGCGCGCCGCTTAAGGTGGCAGGCGTCGCGTTTCCGAGGTCGTTTCCATGTGGTCGTTTCGTGCCTGGCGCCGCCAGCGCATCCTTGCCAAGCATCCCGTCGACCCGCAGCTCTGGGCCCGGGTCCGGCAGCGGCTACCGCTGCTGGATGGCCTCAGCGCGGCGGAAGACCAGCGGCTGCGTGAACGCAGTGTGCTCTTCCTTCATGGCAAACATCTGACCGCCCTTCCCGGCGTCGAACTGGGCACCGAGGAACGCCTGCTGCTGGCCGCCCAGGCCGAACTGCCGCTGCTGCACCTGCCCGACCTCGACTGGTACCAGGGCTTCCACGAGCTGGTGCTCTACCCGGACGATTTCGTCAGCCCGCAGCGCCACCGCGACGCCGCCGGCGTGGAGCACGAATGGGACGACGAGCGCAGCGGCGAAGCCTGGTCCCAGGGTCCGGTGATCCTGGCTTGGCCCGGCGTCCAGGCCAGTGGCGGCTGGGAGGGCTACAACCTGGTCATCCACGAATTGGCACACAAGCTGGACATGCTCAACGGCGACGCCAACGGCCTGCCGCCGCTGCACCGCGACATGCGCATCGCCGACTGGGCCGCCGCCATGCAGTCCGCCTACGACGACCTCAACGCCCAGCTCGACTGCGATCCGGACACGGAAACCGCCATCGATCCCTACGCCGCGGAAGACCCGGCGGAGTTCTTCGCCGTCACCAGCGAATACTTCTTCAGTGCCCCCGACCTGCTGGATGAGGCCTACCCGGCGGTCTATGCCCAGCTCAAGGCCTTCTACCGCCAGGACCCGCTGGCCCGCCTGCGCCAGTTGCAGACCGAGCACCCGGACTATCGAGAGGCCTGAAGGCAGGGAACCAAAGACACCGAAACCAAGACCAATGGCGTACGCCTTTGTCGTGGAAACGGCCAGGGAATGTGCCTATAATCGCGGCCACTTTTTTGGCCCATCCAGGGAGTCGCCCCATGAGCTACAGCAAGATCCCGGCCGGCAAAGACCTGCCGAACGACATCTACGTCGCTATCGAGATCCCGGCCAACCATGCGCCGATCAAATACGAGATCGACAAGGACACCGACTGCCTGTTCGTCGACCGCTTCATGGCGACCCCGATGTTCTATCCGGCCAACTACGGCTATATCCCCAATACCCTGGCCGACGACGGCGACCCGCTGGACGTCCTGGTCGTGACCCCCTACCCGGTGGCGCCGGGCTCCGTGATCCGCGCCCGTCCGGTCGGCGTGCTGCACATGACCGACGAAGCCGGCGGCGACGCCAAGCTGGTCGCCGTTCCGCACGACAAGCTGAGCCAGCTGTATGTGGATATCAAGGAATACACCGACCTGCCCGCCCTGCTGCTCGAGCAGATCAAACACTTCTTCGAGAACTACAAGGACCTCGAAAAAGGCAAGTGGGTGAAGGTCGAGCGCTGGGGCAACGCCGAAGAAGCCCGCGCAGAAATCATGAAGGCAGTTGCGGCTTATCAAAAATAAGCCAAAGCTACCCCCTAAAAGCCGGCCACAAGCCGGCTTTTTTATTGCCTGAAGAAATCCACCAACATCTACGGACCCTAGGAAACAAGGGATCTTCAGCGTACCATCTATCCCAAGACGTCCACGAGAACCCCATTAAATCCGCCACCAAGGTGTGGGTCAAAGTGTGGGTACGATGGTGTGAGTCAGTTGAGGAGCTGACATGGGAAAGCTAACGAGCAAGACGGTGGAATCCTTGGCCAAAGCTGCGGCACCAGGGAAAACCAATGATGGCGATGGACTGTATTTTCAGGTTTCCAAGACTGGCGGCACAAGCTGGATCTTCCGTTACAAGCTGGAGGGTCGCAGCCGCGAAATGGGTCTCGGCCCATTTCCCGCAATAACGCTCAGCGAAGCTCGCCAACTTGCAGCAGACCAGCGCAAGATTCTCGCATCTGGCGCCGACCCACTGGCTACACGCGACGCAGCAAGGGAAGCAAAGCGCGAAGCCGAGCGCCAAGCGGCAGCACGCCGCACAACATTTGAAGATCTCGCCCGCGACTACCAGCAAGCACATGGGAGTAGTTGGTCCGACAAGTGGCGCAAAGGCTGGCTGCGCAAGCTCGAACTCTATGCCTTCCCCACCTTGGGTAAGCTATCAGCCGACAGCATCCAAACCGAGCATGTTCTGGCGGTGCTGCGTCCAATATGGGCAATAAAGACCCGAACCGCCGACGAGGTTCGCGGCCAGATCGAGCAGATACTGGATGCGGCCAAAGCTCGACGCTTACGTGTAGGCGACAATCCCGCTCGCTGGCGCGGACACCTGGATAATCTCCTCAGCAAAGCAGAGAAGAAGAAGGCTCGGCAGCGTCAGCACTTTCCTGCCATGCGCTGGCAGGAGCTACCGGAGTTGATGGCCAAGCTGGCTCAGCATCATTCAAGAGACGCAATCGCTACCCGACTGCTCATTCTGACCGGCGCCCGGTCCCACATGATTCAGTTCGCCCAATGGACCGAGTTCGATCTTGCAAAGGGATTATGGGCACTTCCAGCCGAACGTATGAAGATGCGAAAGCCCTTCATCATTCCTCTTCCCCCTCAAGCAGTGGAGATGCTGGAAAGCCTACCTCGCGCTAACTCACCCCATCTGTTCCCAGGTCAAGGCAAAAGCGGCGTGATGCACGCCAACGCCATACGCAACCTGCTGCACAAGCTAGGGCACGCGGACATCACACGACACGGTTTTCGCTCGACTTTCCGTGATTGGGCTAACGAGTGCACCCACTATCCGAGGGAGGTATGCGAACTCGCACTCGCCCATGATGAACGTGATCAGACCGAAGCAGCCTACTCGCGTTCGGACTTCTTGGAAAAGCGCAGAGCCCTCATGCGAGAGTGGGCTGCATTCTGCACGGAAGCTCAATGACTCGCTTCGACAAGGACGAGGTCCGCAGTACCTACAACAGGGTGGACTACATCGAGCGCAGACGCCCGATGATGGCCTGGTGGAGTGAGCACATTCAGGAAGCAGCCACGGGCAACCTGCCGGTGTCGGCAATTAAGGATCGGGACAGAAAAGTTGTCTCAATACGCTGACCATTGGTAATCGCCAAAAGCAGCCATTAGATGCACTATCAAGGCAGTGGCAGTACATGTAGGTAATGATTGCCACTGCTCAGTTGCACCAGTTCCCACTAAAATCCGAGAAAATTTGATGCTTGACTCCCTAATAGAGCCCATCCAATGGCCATCTGACTTTGCCGGACAGCAATTGTTCATTCAGGGGGGAAGACTGGCAGTACAACGCCATGCTGAACTGGTCTCACTTCCGCTTTGACCTCTACGCCTTCGCCTACAAGGATGCCGCCGATGGGCTGGTGGATGCCATGGCGAACCGCAAAGTGCCACTCAACACCGGAATCTATCCGTTGTTATTCCTGTATCGCCATGCTCTGGAACTGCAGCTCAAGCTCATGCTGGCGACAGCTCGTAAACTGACGGTAAGCGTCTGGCCAACACACCTCCCTGATCCCTCCAGCTAGCGGCATGGTGTCCACCTGTTTTTGGTGGACACCATTTCAAGCCCCATGCGGAGGATCTCCCGTGCCAGGCCAACGCCGCTCCTATCCCAAATCCTTCAAGGCCCAGGTCGTCGATGAGTGTACCCAGCCCGGCGCCTCGGTTGCC
>NZ_MUJY01000053.1 GCF_002286785.1 Pseudomonas sp. PIC25
ATCTTCGGAGGAGAAATAAGCCATGGCGCTGCAATGGAAGGTACTCGGAACACAATTCGATGATGCGCTCTATCATGCGATTTTGAAGTTGGAGGCGCCCCGGCAATACGATCGGCTGAACGGTGTCCTGGTCCAAGTCGAAGCGGGTGTATTCAATTTCACCATCGGTGTGGGCGTTGATTTGGTGGCGGGAGACAAACCTGCACAAGATGCCGTCATGAGACGAATGGGCTTTCATTCTAGGATGTTAGAGCTTAATAGAGAGCCAGAGTCCGATACGCTGGGGCAAAAGGAGTTCGGGTTCATCGATCGCATTCGAACGGCCCTGAAGAACCACAAGGGTTCGACCGACCTCAATGCCATCATGAAGGAACGGGCCGACGCTGCGGCAGCCGACTCCGCCTATGCCACTTATATCGGGGGGGCACCCCGCTCGACCTTCGTTTTCAACGATGAAACCGAAGTGCGCGATGTGTTCAACACACTGTGGCGTGATATCTACAGCGAAAAGATTTTCAACGCATGGCCCGAGCTGCGGCAGGACACTGCTTTCACCTCTTCCAAGGAAATGATCGCCCTGGCCGCCATGACCTGGAATGGCGGTGGTGGCATCCTGGGCGCCAAGCTGCGCGATGCGATCGTGCGCGGCGACCGGGCCGAGGCCTGGTTCCAGATTCGCTACGCCAGCAACAAGAAGCGCAGCGGCGGGCTGGCGGCGCGGCGTTTCGTCGAGGCGGAGCTGTTCGGCCTGTACGACGATCCGGCGGGCAACCATGCCAGCGCCGAGGAGGCGAAGAAGGTCTATGCGATGTTCACCCGCCACCGCGAGGCGATCTTCGCCTACGAGGCGTTGCTCGGCGAGCCGGCCGACGGCACGGCGGCGGTGAAGAACCGCCTCGGCGAGGCCGCGACCGATGCCTTCAAGGCTGCCGTGGCGATCCCGCAGACGCTGGTGGATTCCCTGATTCCCGCCCGCGAGGCGCTCATCGCCTGGATCAACAGCGAGTTGCCCGCCGGCGAAGCCCGCCTGTACGGGACGGATTGGAACCCCGCCGCGATTCTCTACAGCGACTATCCCACCGTTGCCCGTGGGCGTGGGCAAATGACGTCCACCCTGGATGCCCGTGCGTTGGACGGGAAAGGCAATGGGATGGACAAGAACTTGCTGGTGGGTGGCTTCGGTAATGACATCTTGTGGGGCGGCAAGGGCGACGATCTGCTGGTGGGCGGCAAGGGCCGGGACTACCTGCAGGGCGGTATCGGCAACGACACGCTCTACGGCGGTGAGGGGTTCGATACCTATGTGATCGACCTGCGCGACGGCGAGGGCCGGGACCGCATCATCGATAGCGATGGCCAGGGGCAGATCATCGTCATCGGCCAGGACGGCGAGCTGCTGAGCACCACGGTGTTGCAGCGCCAGGGCGCGAGCAATGCCTGGACCGATGCCGAGGGCAAGCTGACCCTGTCGCACAACAGCCCGTGGCGGCTGACGTTCGACAACGGCAGCGTGGTGGAGCTGGGCGATTTCGATCCGGCCGGTTTCGGCATCACCCTGGTGGAGGCCGCGAGTGCGACGTCCACGACCCTCACCGGCGATTTCCGCAAGGCCACCAATGAGTCCGGGTCGTCCTACCTGCACGGGGACAGTGGCTACGTCTCGGCCGGCGAGCAGGCCGGCGCCGCCGACATCCTGCTGGGCAGCGCCTCGGGCGACCGCATCCTGGGGTTGGGCGGCAATGATGGCCTGGCCGGTTTCGCCGGGGACGATTACCTGGATGGCGGCGACGGCAGCGATGTGCTGCTCGGCGGCCTGGGGCGCGACGAGTTGCATGGCGGGGCGGGAGACGACTTCCTGATCGGCAGCGGCGCCGGCGGGTTCGATCATCCCTACCGGGTAGAGTTCCAGCCGCCCCTCGGCGAAGGAACCGAGGTGGCACGCGGTTTCGCCTGGCTCGTCTACGATCCGCCCGGCTCGGACAGCACGGGTCACAATGTGCTGACGTTCAAGGGCGTGGATGTCCATAGTCTGGACGGCGATATGGGCAATGTGATCGAGGGCGGGGCTGGCAACGATTACGTCGCCGCCGGCAGCGGGGGCGACTCGGTGCACGGCGGTGACGGCGACGACCTGATCAAGGGGATGCACGGCAACGACGTGCTGTTCGGCGATGCCGGTAACGACAAGGTCTATGGCGACGGCCCGCAGGGCAATTATGTGGAGCGGACGGCGTTCGACCAGCATGGCCGCGACATGCTGGTGGGCGGTACGGGCAACGATACCCTGGTGGGGCAGGGTGGCAGCGATGAGCTGTATGGCGGCGACGACGACGACCGGCTGATCGGCGATGAGCTGCCGGAAGGGGAAATCGACGACACACCGGTGGCGTACCACGGCAACGATTACCTGGATGGCGGCGCCGGCAAGGATTATCTCGAGGGAGACGCGGGAGACGACCTGCTGTTCGGTGGGGAGGGCGACGACTCCCTGCTGGGGGATGCGCGTGGCGATCAGTTGGACGGCCGGCACCATGGGAGCGATCTCCTGAATGGCGAGGACGGCAACGATTATCTGGAAGGCGGAGGCGGCAACGACGAGCTTTTCGGCGGGAACGGAAACGACAGCTTGCAGGGGGATGCGGATGCCCGCCAGCTCGACGCCCACTACCATGGCCACGATCGATTGTACGGCGGGGCCGGCGACGACACCCTGGTCGGCGGGGCGCTGGCCGATACCCTGCTGGGCGGCATGGGCGCGGACACCTTGCTGGGCGACGGGGATGCCAGGGTGCTGGAGGGCACAAGCCATGGCGACGATTATCTGGATGGCGGCGAGGGCGACGACTATTTGCAGGGTGACGGCGGCGCGGATCTGCTGATCGGCGGCGAGGGCAAGGATACCCTGCGGGGCGATGCTTCGAGTGCGGCCCTGGCGTTTGCGGCGAATGGTGCGGACACCCTGGAAGGCGGGGCCGGCGATGATGTGCTGATCGGCGGCGGTGGGGCGGACGAGCTGTTTGGCGGCGACGATGCGGACATTCTGCGGGGCGACGACAGCACCGACATCGTGGCGGCCTCCGGGCACGGCAATGACTATCTGGACGGCGGTGCGGGCAACGATGGGTTGTACGGCGGTGGCGGCGACGACGAACTGATCGGTGGCGAGGGTGACGACTGGCTGGCCGGGGAGGATCAGTCCAGCACGATCGCCACGTCGCTGCTGACCGGGAACGACACCCTGCGCGGAGAGGCGGGCGCCGACACGCTGATCGGCGGCAATGGCCGGGATTACCTGGATGGTGGCAGCGACGACGACGTACTGTGGGGCGGCGCGGACAGGGACACCTTGATCGGTGGGAGTGGTGCCGACTCCCTCGATGGCGGCAACGACCGGGACTCCCTGGACGGCGGTAGCGGTGACGACTATCTGGCAGGCGGCGCGGGTACGGATACGCTGCTGGGTGGGGTGGGAGCCGATTATCTGGATGGCGGCAGCGGGGCGGATATCCTGGACGGCGGCGAGGGCCGCGACACGCTGCTGGGCGGGGCGGGCGACGATCTGCTGCATGGCGGCGAAGGCGCGGATTACCTGGATGGCGGCCGGGGCAACGATATTTTCAGCCTGTCGCTGGCGGATATGCGACTGGAGGGCGAGTGGATCGAGACCATCGCCGACAAGCAGGGCGACAACACCCTGAAGCTGGAGGTGGCGAAGCGCGATGTTTTCCTCAAGTCCCACGGGGAGGGCGGTGATGCCTTGCTGTCGGTCGACGCCGACCATGCCGTCGTGATCAGGCAGGCTGCGGGCGGTACCCTGCGGGAAATCGAGTTCGCCGACGGTTGGGTGGTTTCCTTCGATCGATTGATGGCCGAGAGCTATTCCCGCACGGTCGTGTTTTCCGCTTCCGCGGCGGACAGCAAGCTGTTTGGCGGTTCCCAGGGCGACACCCTGACCGCCACGCGTTCGGCGACACGCGCCCTGGTGTCGGGCGGGCGGGGTAACGACACGCTTCAGTTGGAAGCCGATGGCGGCACTACCGTTCTGTTTTCCCTGGGAGACGGTGTGGACCGGGTGGTCAGCTATGCATCGCGGACCGGCGAGAACGTGCTGCGCCTCGGCGCGGGTATTTTCCTGGATGATCTGCGCCTGGAGAAGACGGGGTGGGAAGCGTTCCGGCTGAACGTGGGAAAAGGGGGCGATGCACTTGGCTTTCGGCTGGGAACCGGGCGCTCGGTGGCCGGTTCGTCCCGTCCCTTCGATCGCATCGTTTTCAGCGAGGGCGCCGAGTTTGCGTGGGAGGAGGTCGTCGTCCGGGGCGTTCTCATCGATCTGGCACAGGATAGCCGTTCATCGGTCGAGGGCACGGATCGGGATGATGTCATCGTCGGTAGCGCCAGAAACCGCACCATCGATGCCTGGACTGGCGATGATCGTATCCAGGCGGGAGCGGGCGATGAAACCCTGATAGGGGGCCAGGGGAACGATGCCTATGCGTTCACCCAGGGCTTCGGCCGGGATGTGGTCGACAACCGCTCCGGAACGGAAGGCGAAACGGACCGGATCATCTTCGACGAGAGCCTGCCGTATGCCCAGGCGCTTTTCACGAAGCGGGAAAATGATCTGCTGATTCGCTTCGCCGGGAAGCGGGATGCGCTACGCATCCTCGGCTTTTATTCCAACGCGGGGCAGGAGCGGATCGAGTTCGCCGATGGGCATGTGTTCGACCATGCCAACCCTCCGGTTGATAGCCTCTCTCTGCAAGGGCTGGCGACATCCGCCGACGACACCTTGGCGCTGTCCGATGGGAATGATGACTTCGACGCCCTCGCGGGGAACGACGACGTCGATGGCGGCGAAGGGAACGATACGCTGTCCGGCGGGGCGGGTAACGACAGCCTGCGAGGTGGCGGAGGCGACGATGCCCTCGATGGCGGCGAGGGGAACGACAGCCTCCTGGGCGGTGCGGGCGACGATACGCTGGTGGGCGGGGGCGGCTATGACACGCTGGAGGGCGGAGAGGGTAATGATGTCCTTCGGGGGAGCCGGGGCAGGGTGATCGCGGGTTCCGGAGACGACTTCGTCCAGGCGCCGGGCGCCACGATCAGCCTGGGCAGCGGGAACGATACGGTGGTGCTCACCGGCGAGCGTGCCTTCACGGTTATCGAGGCGGAAAAAACGCCGGTAGCGGGTGAAACCAAGACGCTGCGTTTCAACAAGGACGTTTCGCCGGAGATGCTGCGCTTCGTGCGAAAAGATACCGATCTGCATGTGAAGTGGCTGGATGCCGAACTGGTGATTCGAGGGTTCGTTGAGCTGTCTGGCGATGACGGCGGATACCGGGTCGTATTCGAGGGGGCGCCGGGTGTTGTCTGGACCCACCGCATGCTGCTCGACAAGGTCAACCGGCCGACCGAAGGCAGCGATACCTTCGATGGGACGGCCGGTGACGATGTGATCGACGCATTGGGAGGTCACGATACCGTTCATGGCGGGGGCGGACACGACCGGATAAGCGGTGGCGCCGGGAACGATGAGCTGTATGGCGATGCCGGGAACGACGAGCTGATCGGCGGTGAAGGGTTCGACGAGCTATATGGCGGTGCCGGTGATGACGTGCTGTCGGGCGAAGTGATGGAGGGCGGAGCCGGGCATGACACCTATAGGGTCGCATTCGAGAAATACTATCGCAGGGTATCCGTGACCGGCGGCGAAGAGGGGGGCGATGCGGTCGTCTTCGAAGAGCCCTGGGTTCCCGAGGATATCCGGGTGCGCAGGTATGGCGAGTCGGCGGGCCTCTATTTGGAAATAGCCGGCACGGACAGGACGCAACTCTCCCTCGTTCTGAAAGGCCAATTGAAGCCGGCTGGCGTGGTGGCCCCGGTCGCCGAAGTGCGTTTTGCCGCACGGCCCGGCGCCGTATGGACTTCCAACGATTTGCTGCGTTTGGCCATGACGGGCGATGGGAGCAACGATGACTTGCGCGGCTTGAGCGACCAGGCCAATACCTTGGACGGCCGTGCTGGCGACGACTATCTGCGCGGAGGCAGACTGGCGGATTTTCTGGAGGGTGGCGAGGGACGAGACACCCTGGCGGGTGGCGAGGGCGACGATACCTACCTTTTCGGCCCCGGTTTCGGCTCCGATCGTTTGATCGATAGCCAGGGGGCGAATGTCATCCGCTTCAGGGAGGGGATCGCGCCTTCCGACATCCGCTTCGTCAGGACAGGGCAGGACGCTTCGGGGGCCATGCAGGCGGTTGATTCTCTGATCGTGATGGTGGAGTCCACCGGGGACCAGATATGGGTCGATGGGTTCTTTCGGCTGGATGGAGTGGCCATCGGCACCTTCGTCTTCGCCGATGGCACGATTTGGGCGTATGCGGATATCGCGTCCCGTACGGGCGCCAGTATCAGCGGTTCGGCCGATATGTTCACGGGAACGTCCGGAAACGATGTGTTCAGGGTGGATCATGCGGCTGATCGGATCGTCGAGGCGGCGGAGGGCGGCGAGGATACCGTTCTCGCTTCGGTTTCCTACCGGCTGCCGGATGGCGTGGAGAATATCGAGCTGAGCGGAACCGCGGGGATCGATGCGTTCGGCAATTCCGGCGATAACCTGCTGAAAGGGAATGCCGGTGGCAACATCTTGAGCGGCGGGGGCGGTACCGATGTTTACTTCGGTGGTAAGGGGAACGATACCTATCGAGTGTTCGAGCAAGATTCTGGTTGGGATACCTTGGATATCAGGCGTCTGCAATTGTCTTCCCCGGCCGTACACGAGCTGGAGAACGAGGGCTATGACACCCTGGAGACCAACGCCTGGGCGGTCAGGCTTCCCGACCAGGTGGAAAGGCTGGTCGTGCCTTCGTTGCGGAAATATGGCTCCGTCGCGTTCGGTTCGGGCACGACGCCGGAATACCGCTATGTGGGCAACGCTCTGGACAATGTGATCGATCTTTCGCAGGCCGATTTTTCCGCTTTCGACAAGATGGCGGTGCGTATCGATGGCGGCGCGGGAGCGGATACGTTGGTCGGCACTGATCTCAACGATACCTATGTCGTCGACAGTCTTGGAGATGTCATCGTCGAGCGGGCCGTCACCTATCGGGATGGTATACGGCAGCCGTTGTCCACGGGCGATACGGTGGAGGCGAGCATTTCCTATTCGCTCGAAAATCTGCTGGCCATCGAGAACCTTCGATTGTCTGGCGATGACAATATCGATGCGGTTGGCAATGCCTACGCGAATGTTCTGGAAGGTAATTCCGGCAACAATCTGCTAGATGGAAGGGCTGGCAACGATACGATGAGCGGCGGTTCCGGGAACGATACCTACATCGTCGATGACGAAGGCGACGTTGTCAGGGAATCGGTCGGAGGTGGCCGTGACAAGGTGATTTCCAGTGTGTCTTACCAGTTGAGCGAGCAGATCGAGGAACTGTTCTTGGTCGGTACGAAGAGCATTAATGGCACAGGTAACGCTTCCAGCAATCGTTTGACGGGAAACGCCGCCGCCAATGTGCTGGACGGTAGCTATGGCCATGACGTACTGGATGGAAAAGGGGGCAACGATACGCTGATCGGGGATGGCGGGAACGACACTTTCCTGTTCGGCCGGGATTATGGGGTCGATACGGTGGCCGACTATGAGTTGAAAACCAATTCCGACGAGGTCTTGTTCGGCGATGGTATCGCTGTGGATCAGTTATGGTTCCAGAAGCAGGACGACGATCTGGCGATCGGCATCATCGGCACGTCGGACAGGCTGGTCGTCCAGGATTGGTATCTCGGCCCTGAGCATCATATCGAGGCATTCAAGAGCACGGACGGTAAAACCCTGCTGGATAGCCAGGTGCAGAATCTGGTGGATGCCATGGCCTCGTTCGCTCCTCCTGCCGCGGGGCAGACTCATCTGCCCGACAATTATCGCTCATCGCTCGAAGCGGTGATCGCGGCGAACTGGCAATAAGTCGAGCGTCTTTTTGCGGGCGCAACCATGTCTGAAGACGTGGTTGCACCTGCGGCCGGAAAGACTCAGCGGTCGTCGAGGGCGAAGGCGGTGAGGGTGAAGGTAGCGATGCCGATGTCCTGCAGCCGGCGCGAGCCGCCGAGCTCCGGCAGGTCGATGATGGCGGCGGCTTCGTAGACGCTGGCGCGCATGCGCTTGACCAGGTTGGCCGCGGCGATCAGGGTGCCGCCGGTGGCGATCAAGTCATCCACCAGCAGGACGGAGTCGCCTTCGCAGAGACTGTCGGCCTGGACCTCGATGACGGAGTCGCCGTACTCGGTTTGGTAGGTCTCCACCAGCAAGTCCGAGGGCAGCTTGCCCTGCTTGCGGAACAGGATCAGCGGTTTGTTCAGCTCATAGGCGAGGATCGGGCCGAGCAGAAAGCCGCGTGCGTCGAGGGCGCCGATATGGCTGAAGTCTTCTTCCACGTAGCGCTGGATGAAACTGTCGATGACCATGCGCAGGGCGCGGGGCGACTGGAACAGCGGGGTGATGTCGCGGAACACCACGCCGGGCTTGGGGAAGTCCGGAACCGGGCGGATCAGGGACTTGATGGTGAATTCATCGAAGATCATCGTCGAGAGCCTGCGGTGGATTACGGATGGGCACGAAAAAACGGGCGGCTCGCATGGGCGGGCCGCCTCGCAGTATAGATCGGGTCAGGCTTCGAGGTTACCGCCCGCCAGGGAGCACAGCTCGATGGAATTGAGGATGTGCACTTCCTTGCCTTCGGCGGCGATCAGGCCGTTTTGCTGGAAGCGGGTGAAGACCCGTGACACGGTTTCCACCGCCAGGCCCAGGTAGTTGCCGATCTCGTTGCGCGACATGGCCAGGCGGAACTGGTTGGCCGAGAAGCCACGGGCGCGGAAGCGGGCGGAAAGGTTGACGAGAAAGGTGGCGATGCGCTCGTCGGCGGTCTTCTTCGAGAGCAGCAGCATCATCTGCTGGTCGTCGCGGATTTCCCTACTCATCACCCGCATCAACTGGCGGCGCAACTGCGGCAGCCTGACCGACAGTTCATCGAGGCGTTCGAACGGGATTTCGCAGACCGAGGTGGTTTCCAGCGCCTGCGCCGATACCGGGCAGAGGTCGCTGTCCATGCCGGACAGGCCGACCAGTTCGCTGGGCAAGTGGAAGCCGGTGATCTGCTCCTCGCCGCCGTCGGTCACGCTGAAGGTCTTCAGCGCACCAGAACGCACGGCGAAGATGGATCCGAAGTTATCGCCCTGGCGGAACAGGAACTCCCCCTTCTTCAGCGGCCGGCCGCGCTTGACGATCTCATCCAGGGACTCAATGTCTTCCATGTTCAGCGACAGGGGAAGGCAGAGCGCTGCGAGGCTGCAGTCATGGCAGTTGGCTTGATGCATCCCGCGCAATTTGATGTTCTCGGGCATAGTTAATCCTGAAGGGGTAACGCAAGTACGGGCAAGCATATCCCACAAGAGGTATGCCCGCCATCCAGACCTGACGATCGTGTCAAGTTCTCTTCGGCCTTCGGGCTGCAGCGATAGCTGAGTACCATGGCGAAAGCATGGCATGCGGGAGGGGGAGATCGACAGTGGCTGATGGTCGCAGTCGGTTCTGCGGACGTGAGGCACCAGCGGCGGGCCGTGCCGCCGCTGGTCCGATGGGTCTCAGATCACCCGCGAGAAGCGCTTGGTGCTCTGCTGCGGCAGGTAGCGATCGAACAGCATGCACACTGAGCGGACCAGCAGGCGGCCGGCCGGCAGCACGTCGATGCGTGTGTCGCTGAGTTGAATCAGCTTGTCGCTGGCCATCTGTTCCAGGTTCGGCCAGACATCGGCGAAGTAATCGCGGAAGACGATGCCGAAGGTCTTCTCGATGCTGGCGAACTCCAGCTGGAAGTCGCAGATCAGGCGTTGGATGACGGCACGGCGCAGGCGGTCGTCGTCGTTGCAGACGAGACCCCGGCAGGTCGCCAGTTGGCCCTGGTCCAGGGTGCTCTGGTAGCGGGCAATGTCGCTGTCGTTCTGGCTGTAGAGGTCGCCGATCTGGCTGATGGCGGATACGCCGAGGCCGATCAGGTCGCAATGGCCATGAGTGGTATAGCCCTGGAAGTTGCGTTGCAGGCTGCCGTCTTCCTGGGCCATGGCCAGCTCGTCGTCGGGTAGGGCGAAGTGGTCCATGCCGATATAGCGATAGCCCGCCGCGGTCAGTTGCTCGATGCTGTCGTGCAGCATGGCCAACTTGTCGCCCGGTGCAGGCAGGTCCGCTGCGTTGATTCGACGCTGCGGCAGGAAGCGTTCCGGCAGATGGGCGTAGTTGAAGATCGACAGCCGGTCCGGCTGCAGGGCGATGATTTCGCGCACGGTGCGGGCGAAGCTTTCCGGGGTCTGCTTGGGCAGGCCGTAGATCAGGTCGATGTTCACCGAACGGTATTGCAGGGTCCGCGCGGCTTCGACGATGGCGCGGGTTTCCTCCAAGCTTTGCAGGCGGTTGACGGCGCGCTGGACGTCCGGGTCCAGGTCCTGTACGCCGAGGCTGACGCGGTTGAAGCCCAGTTCGCGGAGCAGGCCCATGGTCGACCAGTCGGCTTCGCGCGGGTCGATCTCGATGCTGTAGTCGCCGAGGTTGCCGTCGAGCAGGTGGAAGTGCGTGCGCAGGCATTTCATCAGGCGACGCAGTTCGTCATGGCTGAGGAAGGTCGGCGTACCGCCGCCGAAGTGCAACTGCTCGACGACCTGTTTCTGGTCGAGGTGGCAGGCGACCAGTTCGATTTCCTTCTCCAGCCGCTCCAGATAGGGCAGGGCGCGGCCGCGATCCTTGGTGATCACCTTGTTGCAGGCGCAGTAGTAGCAGATGTTCGCGCAGAACGGCACGTGTACGTACAGCGACAGGGAGCGCAGCGCCTTGCGGCTTTCGCGCAGTGCATGCAGCAGGTCGAAGGAACCGACGCCGTCATGGAATTGCACGGCGGTCGGATAGGAGGTGTAGCGTGGGCCGGCCATATCGTAACGGCGGATAAGGTCGGTATCCCAGCGGATGGAAGTCGGCATGCGGGCAGTCCCCGGTTCAACAATCAGTAGCGAGGAGTCTATGGCCCCGCTGGCCGGGGCATCTTGACCTGTATCAACCGGGTCAATGCGCGTGCTGGCTCGCAGGCGGCGAAACATGATCCATGTCATGTCCCATGATCCAGGCCTGGTGAGGACCGGGCAGCGTCCAGAGGCCGAAGAGGATGACCAGCAGACCGCCGGCGATCCGCACACCGCGCTTGCGCAGCAGGGCGGTCAGCCGTTCGGCGGCCAGCCCGGTGGCGACCAGCACTGGCCAGGTCCCGAGGCCGAAGGCGAACATCAGCAGGGCGCTGTCCAACGCATCGCCCTGGCTGGCGGCCCAAAGCAGGGTGCTGTAGACCAGCCCGCACGGCAGCCAGCCCCAGAGCGCGCCGAGGATCAATGCCCGTGGCAGGCTGGTGACCGGCATGAAGCGCCGGGTCAGTGGCTGGATATGCCGCCAGAGGCCGCGTCCCAGGGCTTCGACACGGGTCAGGCCGCTCCACCAGCCGGCCAGATAGAGACCCATGGCGATCAGCAACAGAGCAGCGACCACCCGCAGCGCCATGGCCGCCGGGCTGCTGGCGACGGCCCAGCCGGCGAGGCCGATGAGCAGGCCGGCAACGGTATAGCTGAGGATGCGCCCGAGGTTGTAGGCGAGCAGGAGGCGGAAGCGCTGGGCGCGTTGCTCCGGCGGTATGGCCAGGGTCAGGGCACCCATCAGGCCGCCGCACATGCCGAGGCAGTGGCCGCCGCCGAGCAGGCCGAGGATCAGCGCGGAAACCAGCAGCGGAGCGAGTTCAGCCACGGGGTTCTTCCTCGTCGTGGCGGTCGTTTTCCGTCTGGCCCTGGGCTTCTTCGACACCGCTCTTGTGCTTGGGGTCCTCGTCGTCGAACAGGATGCTGTGTGCCGGGCTGTCGAGATCATCGTACTGGCCGCTGTCCACGGCCCAGAAGAACAGCCAGATGGCCAGGGCGACTACGATCACGGCGATGGGAATCATTACGTAGAGAGCGGTCATGCGGTCTCCGGTTCGATGAGCGGCCCGGGCGGACCCGGGCGGTGCGTTGCGCTGTGCAACTGGCTTACTGACGTGCGAGGCGCAGGGCGTTGAGCACCACCAGCAGTGAGCTGACGGACATGCCCAGGGCTGCCCAGATCGGCGTGACCCAGCCGATGGCGGCGAAGGGCAGGACCAGGCCATTGTACAGGCTGGCCCAGAGCAGGTTCTCGACGATGATCCGGCGGGTGCGGCGGGCCATGGCGAAGGCCTGTACCAGGCTCTCCAGGCGGTTGGAAAGCAGCACCGCGTCGGCGCTGGTCTTCGCCAGGTCGGTGGCCGAGCCCATGGCCACGCTGATGTCGGCGCCGGCCAGGACCGGCACGTCGTTGACTCCGTCGCCGAGCATCAGGACGCGATGTCCGTCTTCGTGCAATTGCTTGAGTACGGCCAGCTTGGCATCTGGCGTCAGGCCGCCGCGGGCATCGTCGATGCCCAGTCGTCCGGCCACTTCGGCGACCATCGGCGAGCTGTCGCCGGACAGCAGCACGGTTTTCCAGCCTCGCGCGCGGCAGGCATCGAGCAGGGTAGGAGCGTCTTCGCGCAGGGCGTCGTCCAGCACAAGCCAGGCCAGCGCTCCCTGCGCATCGCCGAGCAGCAGCCATTGGCCGTGCTCGCCGGGAATCGCCGGTGCCGGCTGGCCGCTGAGTTCGGCTACGAAGTCGGGCTGGCCGATGCGCAGGTGGCGCCCGCCGACGAGACCATCCAGGCCCAGGCCCGGTACGTTGTCCACCCGCTCGGCCGCCAGCGGGGCACGGCCGAAGGCGCGGGCGATGGGGTGTTCGGAGCGGTTTTCCAGGGCCGCGGCAAGGGCCAGGCAGGCATCGCTGTCCAGTGCCCCCAGCGGATGCACGGCGCTGAGCGACAGGCGACCTTCG
This sequence comes from Pseudomonas sp. PIC25, assembly GCF_002286785.1. Classification (GTDB taxonomy): domain Bacteria; phylum Pseudomonadota; class Gammaproteobacteria; order Pseudomonadales; family Pseudomonadaceae; genus Pseudomonas_M. The sequence goes on from NZ_MUJY01000053.1 coordinate 12,965, forward strand.
GTCAGGGTGCCGGTCTTGTCGAAGATCACCGTGTCGATGTGGTTCAGCCCTTCCAGCACATGGCCGCGCGTTAGTAGCAGGCCGAGCTTGTGCAGGCTGCCGGTGGCGGTGGTCAGGGCGGTCGGCGTGGCCAGCGACAAGGCGCAGGGGCAGGTGGCGACCAACAGGGCGAGGACGATCCAGAAGGCGCGCTGCGGATCGAGCTGCCACCAGATCAGGCCGACCACCGCGGCGACGCCCAGCACGACGAGCAGGAACCACTGGGCCACGCGATCGGCCAGCTCGGCCAGGCGCGGTTTGTCCGCCTGGGCGCGCTCCAGCAGGCGGACGATGGCTGACAGCCGGGTGTCGTCGCCCAATGCCTGGACCTCGACCGTCAATGGACCCTCGACGTTGAGTGTGCCGGCGGTGACCCGGTCGCCGGCCGCGCGTGGCAATGGCAGGTATTCGCCGGTGAGCAGCGATTCGTCGACGCTCGACTGGCCGCTGAGGATCACTCCGTCGGCCGGGAGGAGGGCGCCGGGCTGGACCAGCACGCGGTCGCCGATCTTGATCTCGCTGAGCAGGACGCGCTCGCTCTGCCCGCCGGCATCCAGACGCAGGCAGGAGGCGGGCAGCAGGTTGACCAGTTGCGCCGTGGCCGCCAGGGTACGCTCGCGAGCGCGGCGTTCGAGGTAGCGGCCGGCCAACAGAAACAGGGCGAACATGCCCACCGCGTCGAAATACAGTTCGCCGACGCCGGTCACCGTCGACCAGATGCCCGCTCCGTAGGCGCCGCCAATGGCCAGGGAGACCGAGACGTCCATGGTCAGGTGGCGGGTGCGTAGGTCGCGCAGGGCGCCCTTGAAAAAGTCGGTGCAGCAGTAGAAGACGATAGGAGTGGTGAGGAACAGGCTGGTCCAGCGCAGGATTTTGTCCAGCTCCGGCGATAGGTCCAGGTTGAACTCCGGCCAGGTGGCCATGGCCGCCATCATCACCTGTACCCAGAGCAGGCCGGCGACGCCGAGCTGGCGGAGTGCACGACGGTTTTCGCGTTGCAGATGCTCGGCGGCGCGGTCCGGCTGGTAGGGGTGGGCAGCGTAGCCGATCCGACGCAGTTCCTTGAGCAACTGGCTGAGCGGCAGACTGCTGTCCGCCCAGCGCACCTGTAGGCGGTGGTTGGACAGGTTGAGGCTGGCTTCGGCGACACCGTCGAGGCCGCGCAGGTGTTTTTCGATCAACCAGCCGCAGGCCGCGCAACTGATGCCTTCGATCAGCAGGCAGGTGCTGGCCAGTTCGCCCTGGTGTTCGACGAAGGGTTCTTGGATCGTGTCGCGGTCGTACAGCGCCAGTTCGTCGGGCAATGCCTGGGGCAGGCTGTCCGGGTTGGCGGAGGTTTCGCTGCGGTGCCTGTAGTAGCTTTCCAGCCCGCCAGCGACGATGGCTTCGGCCACCGCCTGGCAGCCAGGACAGCACATCTCCCGCGTCTCGCCCAGCACGCGGGCCTGGAAGCGGCTACCGGCAGGGACCGGGAGGCCGCAGTGATAGCAGAGGGTTGGGCTGGCCATGGCGTCGGGGAGAGTCGTCAGGTCGGGCATCGAGAGGGACGGGCCTGGCCCGAGCGTAGCGGATCACGCCCGGGTCGTCAGGATCGCTTGGCGGAGCGGCCTTGGCTCACTGTTCGCCGAGCGGAATCGCCTGGCCGGATTCGAGGGTTTCCTCCTCGAACAGGCGCCAGTCCTGGCCGCCCTCGGTGCCGAGCAGTTCGACGAAGCGGCGGCCCTGGACGGCATCCTGCAACTGGCCCTGGTAGATCCCTTCGCCCTGAGGCTGGAGGATGACCCGGCGATCGCGCTCCGGCTGGGTCGGCGAGATCAGGTTCAGCACCAGGTGCTGCGGGCGGCTGATGCCGCTCAGGTTGATCTCGGCGATACCGGTGTCCTCGTTCAGGGTGAGGACGGCGCTCATCTTCAGGCGCTTGGCCAGGGCCTCGCGCTCCAGCGACTGGTTGATGCCCTTGCCGACGTCGTAATAGTTGTCCACCACCAGGCTGTCGCCGTCGCGGACGGCGATAACCACCAGCGACACCCCGAGGACCACGGAGGAGGCCAGGATGGCGATGATGAACCAGGCCCAGGGCTGCTGGTACCAACGGCTGATTTCAGTGTCGTGCTGCATGCGTGTCCTATATCAACGGACGCTCGGGCCGATGAAGCGGCTCTTGGCGTCGTTATGGATGCTGGGGTCGTCTGCCGACTGGACGCGGAAGAGGATCTCGTTGGTGCTCGACGGCAGGCGTTCGGGATCGATGGACAGTTCCACCGGGACCGAAAGTACCTCGCCAGCCAGGGCCTTCACTTCGCGCTTGCCCTCGTAGACCAGACCGTCCAGGCCATCGGCTTCGATGACGAAGACCATGTCGCGCTGCGCCTTGTTCATCACCTTGAGGGTATAGACGTTCTCGATCCGGCCCTGATCGTTCTCACGGTAGAGCACGCGGTCCTTGATGACGTCCAGTTTGACCAGCGGGCGTACCGCGACGGCGTAGGCGAACAGCACCATCATGGCCAGCAGGGCGACGGCGTAGCCGATCAGGCGTGGCCGCAGCAGGTGGGTCTTCTGGCCGGACAGGTTGTGTTCAGTGGTGTAGCTGATGAGCCCTTTCGGGTAGTTCATCTTTTCCATGATGCTGTCGCAGGCGTCGATGCAGGCCGCGCAGCCGATGCACTCGATCTGCAGGCCGTCGCGAATGTCGATGCCGGTCGGGCAGACCTGCACGCACATCTGGCAGTCGATGCAGTCGCCCAGGCCCTTGGCCTTGTAGTCCAACTCCTTCTTGCGCGGGCCGCGTTTTTCGCCGCGACGCGGGTCATAGGAGACGATCAGGGTGTCCTTGTCGAACATCACGCTCTGGAAGCGGGCGTAGGGGCACATGTAGATGCACACTTGCTCGCGCAGATAGCCGGCGTTGCCGTAGGTGGCGAGGGTGAAGAAGCCTACCCAGAACAGCGCCCAGCCGTTGGCCTGGAAGGTCAGCAGATCGGGAATCAGGTCTCGGATTGGGGTGAAGTAGCCGACGAAGGTGATCGCCGTCACTAGCGAAACGCCCAGCCAGATCGCGTGCTTGGCCAGCTTGCGCAGGAACTTCTCGCCGGACATCGGCGCCTTGTCCAGTTTCATGCGCTTGTTGCGGTCGCCTTCGGTGACCTTTTCCGCCCACATGAACACCCAGGTGAACACGCTCTGTGGACAGGTGTAGCCGCACCAGACGCGGCCGGCGAACACGGTGATGAAGAACAGGCCGAAGGCGCAGATGATCAGCAGCCAGGACAGCAGGACGAAGTCCTGGGGCCAGAAGGTTGCGCCGAAGATATAGAACTTGCGCTCCGGCAGGTTCCACCAGACTGCCTGGCGGTCGTTCCAACTCAGCCAGACGGTCCCGAAATAGAGGATGAAGAGGAGGGCGCCGCCGCCCCTGCGCAGATTGCGGAACAGGCCGGTGAAGGCGCGGGTGTAGATTTTTTCACGCTTGGCATAGAGGTCGACGTTTTCCGTGACCTTGGCCGGTGGGGTGACATCTTGAACGGGAATCTGCTCACTCATCGATTCGTACCACGGCTTGGGGTTGGTGCCCCGGCCGATACGTGCCGGCCGGGGTCAATTTCCTGCTGCGTATGGTACGCCTGACGAGGGGGTGCCAGATGCGACAGGAGGTCGCGCCTGAGCGGCTGGAGACTCACTCCTGCGCGGGTTTCTGCGACAGGCTGTACACGTAGGCCGCCAGCAAGTGCACCTTGTCGTTACCGAGGTGCTCTTCCTGGGCCGGCATGCGGCCGTTACGGCCATAGCGCAGCGTCTGCTGGACCTGGGCGAAGCTGGAACCGTACAGCCAGACCTTGTCGGTCAGGTTCGGAGCACCCATGGCATGCGTACCTTTGCCCTCAGGACCATGACAGGCTACACAATTGGCCTTGAAGATCTCTTGACCTGCGGCAACGTCGAGGCCTTCCGGGTTCTTCAGGCCGGAGAGGCTGCGCACGTAGCCGGCAACGTTCTTGATGCCTTCTTCGCCGATCACGTCCTTCCACGCCGGCATGGCGGCCTGACGGCCCTGCATGATGGTGGTCTTGATGGTTTCCGCCTCGCCGCCATACAGCCAGTCGTTGTCGGTCAGGTTCGGGAAGCCGTAGGCGCCCTTGGCGTCGGAACCGTGGCAAACCGAGCAGTTGGAGGCGAACAGGCGGCCACCCATCTTCAGGGCTTTCTCGTCCTTGGCTACTTCCTCGATCGGCATGGCGGCGTACTTGGCGTACAGCGGGCCATACTGTTCTTCGGCCTTGGCCATTTCCTTTTCCCACTGGTGCACGCCGGTCCAGCCTTTCTCCTTGCTGGCGAACTCATTGGCGTCCTGGTAGCCGGGCATCAGGCCCTTCCAGTTACCCAGGCCCGGGTACAGGACCAGGTAGCCAACGGCGAACACCAGGGTGGCGACGAACAACATGAACCACCACTTGGGCAGCGGGTTGTCGTATTCCTCGATGCCGTCGAAGGCATGGCCGAGGGTTTCTTCGGTGGCTTCCTTACGCTGGCCCTTGCGGGTGGCGAAGATCAGCCAAGTCAACGCCAGCAAGGTGCCGACGGTCAGCAGAGTGACGTACCAACTCCAGAAAGTGGTCATTCTTTCTTACTCCTAGAAGCTTGCTCGCGCTCTTCAGGCTTCGGCTCTTCGTCGGCGAAGGGCAGGTTGGCGGCTTCGTCGAAGCTTTTCTTGCGTTTGCTGCTGTAGGCCCAGAGCACGACACCAATGAAAGCGACGAATACCAGCAGGGTGCCCAGACCGCGAAGAGTCCCGATATCCATGAGGCGTTACCGTTTGTTTTTGAGAGAAGTGCCCAGAGACTGGAGATAGGCCACGAGGGCATCCATCTCGGTCTTGCCTTTCACGGCGTCTTTGGCACCGGCGATGTCTTCGTCGGTGTAGGGCACGCCCAGGGTGCGCATAGCTTCCATCTTGGTTGCGGTGTTCTTGCCGTCCAGCTTGTTCTCGACCAGCCAGGGGTAAGAAGGCATCTTCGATTCCGGCACGACGTTGCGCGGGTTGTACAGGTGTGCACGGTGCCAGTCGTCCGAGTAGCGGCCGCCGACGCGGGCCAGGTCCGGGCCGGTACGCTTGGAGCCCCACAGGAAGGGGTGGTCCCAGACGCTTTCG
>NZ_MUJY01000054.1 GCF_002286785.1 Pseudomonas sp. PIC25
TCCTCCGCAAGGGGCTTGAAATGGTGTCCACCAAAAACAGGTGGACACCATGCCGAAGCCAGGAGGGATCGAGGAGGCGTGTTCGCCAGACGCTTACATTGCGTGTTGTTCGGCTCGTGATAGATCAGCGTACTCGGCAGTTCTGCCGGCAGAGGCGTCGGCTTAGGTTGCCGGCGTACCGCCTACTTGGCAGGGGCCGATCGTGCAGCCTCAAGCTCCGACTCGATGGCGGCGATATCGGCATCGATCATCTCGTCCAGCAGGTTGAGCTAGTCGACATTGAGCTGTTCTCTAGGCAGGGCAAAGCGGTGGCGCCGCAGGACGGCGACCTCATGGCTCAACCGCTGGTGGAGTGTTTCCAGGCGGTCAAGTCGCTGGTGCAGGCGCGGTCAGTTGAGGCAATTGTTTAGGCTTTAGGTGATTGAAAGCAGCAGGATTTATGGCACCGAGGGTGAGGATTCCCGGCGCGATAGGCCATTGGCCTAATTGCGCTTCGGCTACAGGAGCCGTCCGCTGCGCAAATTCAGATCGCCACCAATTCGGCATCACAAACAGTTATCCTTTGTTTTTTCGGCAATGGGACGCGGAAGGCTTAATCCCAAGCATGTGCCGATACGGTTGGAATGCATCGTGTAACCAGTACGTTGCTCCGCCGCACGATAAGACCAAGGAGCGCAGGTTTCTATCTATGTCGAACCCGTTTTTCGATCACCCAATCCTGAATTCTCCATACCAGCGTCCTAGCCGTCACTGGGAGCTAGACGAGACCGGTCAGCCGACGCAGAAGATTGTTGAGGACCGGCGCAAAGCGCAGTTCATCACGCCGATTCCAAAGCCCAAGAAACAGAAAGCGACTCCGAAGCAGGGAGATTTCCTCTTCGACGAAGGCAAGGGGCTTTCTACAGGCAAGCAGCAATACGACCCCACCTCGATCATCAACAAGGTCCGTGGCCATGTAGACACATGGCGTGCGCTGCCTGCGAGCCAATGGCAGGTTACCCCCGAAACGGCACGCTTGCTCCAGCATTGGCGACATCACGATTTTCATGGCGTGCGCCCGTTCTTTTGCCAGGTCGAAGCAGTTGAAACGGCGATTTGGCTTACAGAAGTCGCGCCCTTATCCAAGCCTGGGAAAGAGCTACTGGAACACCTTGTGGCTGCCAACAAGGACGCCAACCCTGAATTGATGCGCCTGGCGCTCAAGCTCGCTACGGGTGCCGGCAAAACCACGGTTATGGCGATGATCATCGCCTGGCAGACCGTCAATGCGGTGCGTAGTCCTGCGAGCAAGAACTTTACGCGAGGATTCTTGCTCTGCGCTCCGGGCCTCACCATCAAGGATCGTTTGCGCGTACTGCAGCCCAACGATCCGGACAGCTACTACAAGGAACGCGAGCTTGTTCCGAGTGACATGCTTGACGACATTTCCCGAGCCAAGATTGTCATAACCAACTACCACGCCTTCAAGCTTCGCGAGCGTATTGAGATTTCAAAGGGCGGCAGGCAACTACTAAAGGGGCGAACTGGTGATGATCCCCAAACGCTTGAAACTGAAGGACAGATGATTCAGCGCGTGATGTCGGATTTGATGGGCATGAAGAACATCATGGTCATCAACGACGAAGCGCATCACTGTTACCGGGAAAAGCCTGCGTCGGATGACGACTACATTGATGACAAGGGCAATCAGCTTACGGGGGATGCCCTGAAAGAAGCCAAGGCGCACGCCAAGGACGAGAACGAAGCAGCTCGCCTTTGGATTTCCGGGTTGGAAGCGGTTAATCGCAAGCTGGGAATCAACCGTGTCGTCGACCTCTCGGCCACGCCGTTCTTCCTGGCCGGTTCTGGCTATGTCGAAGGCACCTTGTTCCCGTGGACGATGAGCGACTTTTCACTGATGGACGCCATCGAATGCGGCATCGTCAAGCTGCCGCGCGTTCCTGTTGCGGAAAACATCACTGGCGACGAGATGCCAATGTTTCGCAACCTGTGGGAAAACATCCGCAAAGACATGCCCAAGAAGGGGCGTGGCTCCAAACAGGATCTCGATCCGCTCAAGCTTCCGACGAAGCTGCAGACGGCCCTGCAAGCCCTCTACGGGCACTACGAGAAGACCTACGCCAAATGGCAGGACGCAGGAATCAGCGTCCCCCCCTGCTTTATCGTCGTTTGCCAGAACACCGCTATCTCCAAGCTGGTGTACGACTACATTTCAGGTTTCCAACGCAAGAATGATGACGGCACGACCACGCTTGAAAACGGCCGTCTTGCCCTGTTCCGCAACTTCGACGAAACCACCGGCAATCCGTTACCACGCCCAAACACCCTACTAATCGACAGCGAACAGCTCGAAGCCGGGGATGCGTTGGACGATAACTTTCGCAACATGGCCGCAGACGAAATTGAACGTTTCCGCCGTGAGATCGTTGAACGCAGCGGAGACGTACGCGCTGCTGACAATGTTACGGATCAGGAGCTGCTGCGCGAGGTCATGAATACGGTCGGTAAGGCCGGACAGTTGGGGGGCTCGATCCGTTGCGTCGTATCGGTATCAATGCTTACGGAGGGCTGGGATGCCAATACCGTCACTCACGTACTTGGCATCCGTGCTTTTGGCACTCAGCTTTTGTGTGAGCAGGTCATTGGTCGCGCCCTGCGACGTCAATCCTACGAGCTAAATGACGAGGGCCTGTTCAACGTCGAGTACGCCGATGTGTTCGGCATCCCCTTCGACTTCACAGCTAAACCCGTAATCGCAACGCCATCCACACCGCGCGAATCTGTGCAGGTCAAAGCAATGCGTCCTGAGCGAGATACGCTGGAGATTGTCTTTCCTCGTGTCGAAGGCTATCGGGTCGAGCTGCCTGAGGAACGGCTAGTTGCTGACTTCAACGACGAATCCAAACTCGTGCTTACGCCCGCGCTAGTAGGTCCATCGCAAACACAAAATGCCGGCATCATCGGCGAGTCAGCAGATATAACGCTCCAGCATCTTGGTGACATGCGCCCCTCTAGCCTGGTGTTCAACCTTACCCAGCACTTGCTCTATACCAAGTGGCGAGACCCCGGCGAAGAGCCCAAACTGCACCTTTTCGGCCAGCTCAAACGCATTACCAAGGAATGGCTGGATCTGCAAAGGCGATACTTATCCCGCCTTGCTGATGTATCAGGAACTGGCCGATATGGCCTGCAACAAGATCACCGCGGCCATTACTCGGCACTTTTTCGGTGAGCGCCCCATCAAGGCACTGCTTGATCCGTACAACCCCAGTGGATCAACCCGGAATGTGCGCTTTAACACCTCCAAGACCAGCCGTTGGGCAACTAGCTCTCAGCACAGTCACATCAATTGGGTAGTCCTCGATAGTGACTGGGAGGCTGAGTTTTGCCGCGTCGCCGAGCGTCACCCCCTGGTGCGGGCCTACGTGAAGAACCACGGTCTCGGCTTTGAAGTGCCTTACCGCTTTGGCTCCGAGATGCGCAAATACCTGCCGGACTTCATCGTCCGTGTCGACGATGGCCGCGGCCCTGAAGATCTGCTCAATCTCATTGTTGAGATTAAGGGCTATCGCGGCGAGGACGCGGTGGAAAAGAAGTCCACCATGGATACCTACTGGGTGCCTGGCGTGAATTATCTCGGAAGCTATGGACGCTGGGCCTTTGCTGAGTTCACTGACGTATTTCAGATGCAGCACGACTTTTCGCAGAAAATCGAAGGCGAATTCAATAAATTGATCGCATCTGTTGTGGGCGTAAAAGACACAAGCTCCGACGAATTTTTATCCAATATTCGGAGGGCGATATTTGAAGTCCTTGCCAGCAAGCAAGATCATGTTTTCTATCTCTCTGACATCGACGCGGCCGCTCTGAGCGCAAATTGCACTCATGAGGAAGTGTTTGGTGTTCTTTCCATGCTATCAAGTTCCTCTGAGAAGCAACTGCGGATGAAGCTCCGTTCGGAAAGTAGGGGCGGAGAGGAAGTGCCTGTTTCGGCTTTTATCGGCAATCTAAAAAAATGGTGGCGCGATAAATCCATTCAGCAGGCGGATTGGGATTCCTGGGCGGGTGATATTGTGGTCAGCTGGGAGCGCGTCACGAGTGCAGGGGGCGGTAATGACTAATCCCGACACCGCTGCTGCGCTTATTGAAAGAATAAAGAGAAAGGCGCCAGAGTATCTTGATATTTTGACAGCAGAAACGAATGAAGAGTTTGATAGGGCCTTTGATGCGGTGCTGGGCAAAGCAATTTCAAACCTTGAGCGACAGAGCGGAAATTACAAAAAATTGAATGAGGTGGGGCTTAGTGGTGTGCTGGCCTCAGCTCTTTCTATACCTGGATTGACTGTTACGCCCGAGGCTCATTCAAACGGTCATGTAGACTTGTTGATTATGGCCGATCACTCCTTTCCAGAGTTCATTAAACTTGCTGAGGCGAAGATTCACCATGGCTATAAAAGGCATGCAGAAGGACTATCTCAACTGATTGATCGATACTCGACTGGAAGAGAAACTCGTGGTCTACTCATTTCCTTTGTGAGGCAAATGGATATATCTGGAGCGATAAAGGAGGTCCGTGAGAAAATGGATAAATACTCTCCGTGCTCCCAGCAAGGAAAGACCAGTGACCACATCTTTAAGTGGTCTTTTCTATCGAGACACGCCCACCCTTGCGGCGAAACTCTCGAGGTTGGTCACGTTGGCTGCAATCTCTTTGTGAAATAAAAATAGCATTAAGCGAGTTAGTTTATGGCCAAGCAGCCCTCTACCACGACTGTCGAAATAATTAAACACGACGACGCCAAGCGCAAGAACATACCTTCCGCCGAGCAGCAATCCTTTGTTCAAGAGCCTGCAACGCCAACGCAGATTCGTTATCTGCGTAACACCGATCTAGATCCTCAGCTCGTATGGCGCGGCAAAGATGAGCAAGACTGGAGTGACCTCATCGTCCATGCGCCGCCGCTCTACATCCAGGAAAAGGTGCATCCCAAGGCGCTGATCGACGAGCTGCTGCGCGAGACACGGGAGCGTGAACACGATGCTGGGCAGGCCACGGCTGACCTGTTTTCAGACTTCAACGGCATCCCCAAGGGGGCGGACAAGACGGAGTTTTACCAGCACGACCAGAACTGGACCAACCGCATGATTTTGGGTGATAGCCTGCAGGTTATGGCTAGCCTTGCGGAGCGAGAGGGCCTGCGGGGCAAAGTACAGTGCATCTATTTCGACCCACCATATGGCATAAAATTTAATAGTAACTTCCAGTGGAGCACGGCCAGCACGAAGGTGAAGGATGGTGATCGAAAGCATATTTCACGAGAGCCGGAGCAGGTTAAGGCGTTTCGAGACACTTGGAGTAATGGCATTCATTCTTACCTCACCTATCTGCGTGATCGGCTCACTGTGGCGCGTGATCTTTTAACAAGTGCAGGATCGATTTTTGTACAGATTGGGGACGAGAATGTTCACCGTTTGCGTATCTTGTTGGACGAGGTTTTTGGTGCAGAAAATTTTGTAAGTGTGATTAGTTACAAAACATCTGTTGGGCTTGGGTCTGAGTACATCGATAATACTTGCAATTATATTCTTTGGTACTGTAAGGAGCGGGGGGCGCTGAAATATCGGCCGCTCTATCGGTTGCTTGAAGCAGGTAAAGAAGGTGCGACGCGCTATAAAAAAATGCGTCTTTCTGACCTTGGTGAGCGTATAGCAAAGGCCGATGAACTTGCGGACCCAGACAAACTGCCCGAAGGTGCCCGGCTTTTTCGCGATCAAGGACTTACTTCTCGATCTGGCTCTGCTACTACTGTGTTTCCCGTCGTATTTCGAGGCAAGTCCTATGAGCCATCCACTGGGGGGTGGCGAACTTCTAAGGTCGGAGTCGAACGTGCGATTCGCGCGGATCGAATTTTGAAAACTGGAGAAAATATTTCGTATCGTAAATTTTTTGATGATTTCAAGGCTTTGTCTCTTGATAATTTCTGGGGAGATGTTTCTGGAGGGATCACTAGTAGAGCTGACCCGAAAGTTTACGTTGTTCAAACATCCACGAAAGTAATTGAGCGATGCATCTTGATGGCCACCGACCCAGGGGATCTCGTTCTTGATCCGACCTGCGGCTCCGGTACTACGGCTATGGTCGCTGAGCAATGGGGCCGCCGCTGGATCACCATCGACACATCGCGTGTTGCTTTGGCACTAGCACGCGCTCGCATTATGGGGGCGCGCTATCCGTACTACCTGCTCGCCGACTCGCGTGAAGGCCAAGAAAAGGAGGCTGAAGTTACGCGTACCGCTCCGAGCTCTCAGCCTACCCAAGGCAATATCCGCCATGGTTTCGTTTATGAACGCGTGCCGCATATTACTCTTAAATCCATCGCCAACAATGCTGAAATCGACGTGATATGGGAGCAGTGGCAGCAGACGCTGGAACCGTTGCGCGCACAACTGAACGGATTGTTGAGGAAGTCCTGGCAGGAGTGGGATGTTCCGCGCGATGCGGGTAAAGAATGGTCGGAACAGGTCAAGAAGTTGCACGCTGACTGGTGGAAGGCACGAATCTCGCGGCAAAAGGAAATCGATGCGTCGATTGCAGCCAAGGCCGCGTTCGAGTACCTCTACGATAAGCCTTATGAAAACAAGAAGGCCGTGCGTGTGGCGGGCCCCTTCACGGTGGAAAGTCTCAGTCCGCACCGCACTCTGGGCGTGGATGAGAATGACGAGCTGATCGATCAGCTACATGTGTCCGAGCTGGGGGCTGACTATGCGGCGAAGCAATCATTCCCGCAGCTAATTCTAGCGAATCTGAAAACGGCTGGCGTGCAGCAGGCGCACAAGGAAGACCGCATCAGCTTTACCATGCTCACTCCCTGGCCGGGAGAGTTGGTATGTGCCGAAGGGCGTTACCTGGAAGGTGAGTCAGAAAAACGAGCCGCCATCTTCATCGGTCCCGAATTTGGAACCGTTCAGCGCGCTGACCTGGTGGCTGCTGCTCGTGAAGCTGCAGACGCGGGTTTCGATGTGCTTATTGCCTGTGCTTTTAACTTTGAGGCGCACACCACTGAGTTCGCCAAGCTCGGCAAGTTGCCTGTTCTCAAAGCTCGCATGAACGCGGACCTGCACATGGCTGAAGACCTGAAGAACACGGGCAAGGGCAACCTTTTCGTGATTTTTGGTGAGCCGGATATCGATCTTATCTCGCAGGAGGACGGCCAAATACGTGTGAAGGTACTCGGAGTGGATGTGTTCAAGCCGCAGACTGGAGAAGTTATCAGCGACGGTGCCGACGGAATCGCCTGCTGGTTCATAGATACTGATTACAACGAAGAAAGTTTTTTCGTCCGCCATGCCTACTTCTTGGGTGCGAATGATCCCTACAATTCGCTAAAGACCACGCTAAAAGCCGAGATCGACGCTGAAGCGTGGGCTTCACTCAAGAGTGATACCTCTCGTCCGTTTCCAAAACCGAAGTCTGGCCGGATTGCCGTAAAGGTGATCAATCACCTAGGTGATGAAGTGATGAAGGTATTCAAGGTTAACTGAGGGCGGCCGCAAAAACTGAGTGCAACACCTGACCTTTCCGGTACGGTGCTGCCCCTATGTCTTATTCCGAACTCAGCGTCGAAGAGCGCGCCACCATTCA
>NZ_MUJY01000055.1 GCF_002286785.1 Pseudomonas sp. PIC25
AACGCTATGGAAACGAGCTCAACCCATTGATTTGCATGAAGGAATCGCTCGGCTTCTATCCCTTGCAACAGCTAACGCAGACATAGCCAATGAATTCGCGGGATGACGATGCTGCCGCGTCAATCGCGAATGAATTCGCTCCCACAGAAATGGCCGGGTGTAGGGGTGAATTCATTCGCCCGTCGAAGCACCGCGGGCGGATAAATCCGCCCCTACCGGTCCGGGCGAACCTCAGCTCGGTGATTGCCCCAGAGCCTTGCCCGTCGTCGATACGCCCGGATGCGCTTCGTCGGAAAAGCCGGGGGCACAAGGCATGAGCATGAGAGAGCTGCCATTAAATTAGTCGTAACGGCCTCAATTAGCCGGAATAATGGCACACATGCGTATCGAGCAGTCACAAGTGCTATTATTCTTTCACTTAGCACCATAAAGTGAAGGAATAACGTCATGGCGAAAAAAGTGGCTCCCCTTCTTCCCTCTACAGAACGCCTTTTGGCCGAGCTTGGCGAGCGCCTCAAGCTTGCCCGCCTACGGCGAAATATCACCGCCAAACAGGCGGCAGAAAGGGCTGGTATGTCTCTGATGACGCTTCGCGCCCTCGAAAACGGGTCCTCGGGCAGCACGATTGGCGCCTACCTGGCCGTCATGCAAGTACTGGGGATGGAGAAGGACCTGAGCAAACTGGCTGCCTCAGACGAACTCGGCCGGCACCTTCAGGACGCCAAACTTCTACCGAAAAAGAACCCAAAACCGACTCGCGCCGGGCGCGCCAAAAACACAGCCAGGACAATCGAAAACCCGAAGCTCGCAGAGCCACCGAAAGCCCAAAGGATTCAGGAAGCCCCTACACCCCGTACCGTCCAGCCGGGACAGAACGAGCGTCTCGACACAAGTGGCTCGCTCAGCACGGATGCACTTGCCGGCCTTATCGTCTCCCCGCGCAGAGGTAAGAAATGACATGTATCGAGGTATGCGCAGACTGGGAGGGATTAGACGGCCCGCAGCGATTGGGCTGGCTTCACGCGCGGAGAAAAGGCGCTGCAGAGAAGTTCGAATACGACCCCAAGGCCCTTACGAATCCTCTTCTGAGCCAGGTACAGATCGACCCGAGTATCTATCCGTTCGAGGGCTCTCAATACCCGGCCGATGGCCGAAACATGTTTGGTGTTTTCGCGGACTCCTGCCCTGATCGCTGGGGACGACTCCTGATGAAGCGCCGACTGGAACGCGATATCCGGGATGGCCTTGCCCCCAAAGGCACGATACTGCGGGAGTCTGACTATCTACTCGGTGTTCACGATCAGTACCGGGTAGGCGCACTGCGCTATCGACTCACTGACGAAGGGGCTTTCCTCGACGATCAGGACAATGTCGCCGCCCCGCCACTCGTCGCAATCGCCGATCTCGAACGCGCAAGCCTGGCCCTCGAGCACGACCCTGACAATACCTCGCTTGATGGTCGTGATTGGTTGCGCATGCTGATCGCACCAGGTGGCTCCCTTGGCGGCGCCCGCCCCAAGGCCAGCGTAGCCGACGATGCTGGCCATTTGTGGATTGCCAAGTTCCCGAGCGCTCGCGACGAGTACGACGTTGGTGGTTGGGAGATGGTGGTCAATGCGCTTGCGAAAGGCTGCGGCATAAATGTCGCTCAGGGTGCAGCTCAGCGCTATGCAAGCCCCTACCACTGTTTCAGGGTTAAACGCTTCGACAGAACCGAACGCGGTGGCCGGTTGCACTTTGCCTCAGCCATGACCCTGACAGGCCATGTTGATGGTGAAGACGCAAGTACAGGCGTCAGCTACCTTGAGCTGGCGGAGATACTCATGCGCTTCGGATCTGAGCCAAACCGCGACCTTACGGAGCTTTGGACGCGCATCGTGTTCAACATCCTTGTGTCCAACACGGATGACCATCTGCGAAATCACGGATTCATCCTCAATCCGGGTAATGGCTGGCGCCTGTCCGAAGCCTATGACATCAACCCCGTGCCTACCGGCGATGGTCTGAAGCTCAATATCACCGACGCAGACAACGCTCTTGACCTGGAACTCGCCAGGGAAGTGGCGGAATTCTTTCGTTTGCGCCTGACAAAGGCAGACGAAATCATTGCGGACTGCAAAAGCGTGGTTAGCCAGTGGAGAACCCTTGCAAAAGCCATTGGCCTTGGTTCGCGTGAGCAGGATTACATGACACCAGCTTTTGCAATTTCGGAGAGCTAGAGAGGGCGAACCAAGGCTCTGCCCACGAGCCCATAACTTAACCAGATGTGGCCAAGATGGTTGGGACTGCTCCCAGCTACCCAGCCAGCAGCCACATACCCGAGACGAACACCGCTTCTGTAGGAGCGAATTCATTCGCGATGGGGGGCGATGCTGCCGCGTCAATCGCGAATGAATTCGCTCCCACAGAAATGGCCGGGTGTAGGGGGGAATTCATTCGCCCGTCGAAGCACCGCGGGCGGATCAATCCGCCCGTACCGGTCCGGGCGAACCTCAGCTCGGTGATTGTCCCGGAGCCTTGCTCGTCGTCGATACGCCCGAATGCGCTTCGTCGTATTCGGGGCTCGTCTGCCCGAATTCCGGAGCGATCTGGCCGCTGGCGAGCCAGAGTGCGTATTGCGGGTAAATCTTCACCAGCACATCGATTTCTTCGGTATTCATTCTGACTGCGCGCTTACTGATGGTTTTCCAGCGCTCATGGCTCGTTTCGCCAAGCTGGCTGAGCTTCTTTGGCCCCATCATTCGGAGCAATTGTATTGCCCTATCCAGAATCTCATCCATGACTCAACCCCGGCCACCATCATGCTCAGATGGCTCAAGATGAGCCTCGTTGTATTCAGGACGGAGCTGCATGATCTCCGGGACAATCTGGCCGCTAACCAGCCAAAGAGCATACTGGGGAAAAACCTTGACCAGCACACCAAGCTCTTCGGTACTCATCCGGATGGCGCCCTTGCTGATGTTTCTCCAGCGCTCGTAATTCGGCTCCCCGAGCTGACTGAGTTTCTTGGGGCCCATCATTCGGAGTAACGGGAGAGCCCTGTCTCGCGTCGAGCCGGTGCTTTCATGCTGTCTGACAACTGGCTCGGATGGTTCACGCGGAGCCTCATCGTATTCAGGGCTGGTCTGCCCGATCTCCGGGGCAATCCTGCCACTGGCGAGCCAGAGTGCGTATTTCGGGAAAATATTTACCAGAACATCGATTTCTTCAGTGCTGACCCGGACCGCTCCCTTGCTGACGCTCCTCCAGCGTTCGTAATCACCACCGTAATTGCTGGCCTTTTTCGGACCTATTTTCTTGATCAATAGGCGGGCTCTATCAGCGGACGTCGTCATAATGGATAAATTTTCATCAAGGAATATCTTCCCCTTTCAAGGGAAATGGGAAACAATTTCCGGAGAGTAAATATTTCCGAAGGACTCCGAGAGCATCGCCCAATGGATATCCAACTGGAGAGGTTATCCCCGCCTCACAAACGATCAGCCTTGTCCCGACAAGTCTGCCGCCGCATCGTACTCCGGGCTGGTCTGACCAACCTCCGGCGCAATCTTGCCACTGGCCAGCCAGAACGCGTACTGCGGGAAAAATCGAACCAGCACTTCGAGCTCCTCGGTGCTCATCCGAATGTTTTTGTAGCGCACGGTTTGCCAGCGGACCAAGCCGATATCGCTTCCTTTGATCAACTCGTCGAAACCGGCCTTATCTATGAGAAGGCGGGCTCTTGCCTGCATCGATTCCATTTCGTTCTAAATAATTTACACTGCAATTATTGCAGTGATCCTGAGGATCAGGCATTGTTTGGATATATTGCACTGCAATAAATGCAGTGAAATATGACTAGTGCAGAATATAGTGGATTAAAGCAGATGGATACGGAAGGCCTGGACCCGCAAAAGCTCATCGGATGCCCACCCCTCATGCCCTGGCAGTCCTTCGCCGAATGGATCGGCATGGGCGACGAACCCATCGTCGTTCGAAGCTGGCTGGAGCGAGGCTACATACCCAGCCTCAAGGTCGGCAGGCGCCTGATGGTCAATGTGGCGCTGCTGACGCGCCAACTCATGGAGCAGGAGTGAACGCATGCGACAGGGAAGCCCATCCCCCCACTCACCCACCACCCGCGCCGGGCTCAAGCTGTTCTGCCTGGTGGAACAGGCACCGGACGGCCGAATCCTCTGCCTCCCCGTCCACACCCACTACCGCCCCCAAGCCCCCTGGGCTCCCGTCTCCCATAAGTGGACACGGGTGCTGCCTGCCGGCTTCATCCTCCGCGACACGCGCGCCACCGCCCCCAGCCTCGAAGCGCTGGAACGCTGCCGCCGACAGCACCGGGCCGATGCGTTGGGGACAAGCACGCGGGTTTATGACTGGAAGCCGTCTTTGCGGCGGCTTGTTGCGGGGTTAAGAGAATGCAAGGGAGAGCGGATGGATGTTCAAGCCACCAGAACGTGCTAGCCACGTCGAACTGCGCAAAATAGTCCGCATTGCACTCGAACGCATTCGGCTTGGCCGACCAGCCAGAAGCGTCATCATGGTTGGCCTTCGTGGTGTCGGGAAAACGGTCCTGCTGAATCAAATGCAGCGCGATGCGGAGGCTGCCGGCATTCAAACGGTCTATGTCGAGGCGCCCGAGTCCAGGTCATTACCCGCCATCCTGGCTCCAAAGCTTTGTGTAGCCCTGATCCGCATGAGCCGGATAGACGCGGCAAAGGAAGCGGCGATCAAAGGACTTCGGGCCTTGGCGGGCGTGAGGATAAGGATGGGTCGGAGGGTGGTTGAGGCGATCATTTTCTCGCAACGCTCTGCGAGGTTTCAGGTTTGCTCAGGCTTGCAATGAGCTGATTATTTTTTGCTGTATGCGACGTTTTTCGGCACTTGCAGCTGTCTTTAGATAAGAGAGGTTTAACCATGCTGCATTTTCCTAGACGAATGAAAGCTGGACCGAAACTTGCATATTTTTATGCAGTGTCGTTTGTAACTTTTAATCTCTGACTATGCAGCGCAAAATTTGCGCTTATTAGCAGGCATGCTTTATATGTTGTAGTATTCACCAGTTTGTTTGAGGCATATATTTTTTTGCGATAGACTTATTATTTTTTATCATAAAAATTACCTAACCTAAACTGTTTGGACTCAATGAGTTCCATATAGTGAAGGCGAAGTTGATATCACAAGGAGAAGATGAGATGAGAACGATAGCTTCAGAAAGCCTTCCCAGGCTCTCAAATGATGTTAAAGAGCTTGTCTCAGATGGCGTATACGCACTTTTTTCCTTGAGACAAGATGTTGGTAAATATGCTGTTGTTATCAGCCAGGACTCCACTGCATTTCTGCTTGATAGAGATGGCAATGTTGTTCGAGTGGTAACAGGAACTGAATACTCAGACCTTGAGTTAGAAGAAGCCGTTACTTTTTCTCGCGTAAAAAATAACTCCATTAGAATTAATGCTGCGTAAGCTCTATATTAGATTGAAGAGGTTTCTAGGGATGGGAACTGAGGAAGCTGCCAGTGCTATTAAGGTTGATAACACCTGCTGGATATTTATTTCTGATTCGCACGAGGTTAGGCATACCTACGATGTAATTCATGCCGCATGGGTATTGCGTGCGAGAGGCGTGAATAGTACTGCAATTAAATTTTTCACGGATGATCCACAGGCTGCCATGTATACGTCAGCCTTTGGCTGCCCAGATCCGCTGCCTATTGCAAGTCTCAATGCAGAGTTCCAGAACCTAGACGGATTTACTAATCTTTTTGTTGTGGTTACAGGGCACGGTAATGTTGACGGCATTGGATGCCAGACAGTTAAAATAGCCCCCGATCACTTGGTCTCGGCAGTGCGTACTGCGCCCGGGCTTAAACTTGTAGTTATTGTGTTGACTCAGTGCTTTGCAGGAGTTTTCAATTTCATTGATGCCAGAAAGAAGCCGCCTATTGTGATGTTGGGAGCGACCAACCTTAGCATAAGCCTTAGCACTCAGATTACCTTGAATAATCCTGTCATTGGGATTGGAGGGGCGTTGCTCTCAGGATGGGTTGCAAACTCCTTTATGTTTTACTTGTTTCGATGGATTGCAGCTCCAAGAGACATTGATGGCGACGGACGGATTTCGTTATTAGATGCATATAAATATGCAGGCGCGGCAGCCGTGAGTGAGATTGCAAATATAAAGCCATATATTTTTATGCATGCTCAGAAGCTTACAACTGAGTATAAGCAGCTTGAGTCGGATATAGCGGATGGTCGAAAACCTGACAATCCATTCAATCAGCTTGAACTAAAAACCAAAATATCTTCTCTGCACAATAGCGTTTCTAGTTTGCATGCCGGCCAGGAGTCTTGGTTGCTTCATGCCGACCTAGCACGGCGCACAGATATTTTTTGATCAATCCCACGCTTCAGCGTGGGATCAATGGGGTAAATCAATGGCACTACCCCATTAATCCGGGAGTTTTCCGATATACGCGAACAATCCAGTCAATACTGCTGAAGCTTCGCCAAGAGCAGCAAGAACCAAAAAACCCATACTACCCCTAGGATATAACACCAATCCAAACAAAATAAGGGGCGGTTGCAGGAGCTGAGTGCAGCAGGGTTATTGAATTGAAGCGGGAGCATCATGCTGCATAGCCATGGCTTTCTGCATCACCTCACTCATGACTTCGATGGGACACTTGAAGTCGAAGCGC
>NZ_MUJY01000056.1 GCF_002286785.1 Pseudomonas sp. PIC25
CTTCGGTCAGATCGACGATATGCAGGACTGGTACGCGTCGTTGAGCGAGCGGGGCCTGATTGACGGCCCACTGTCCGTTACCGGCTACAGCCTGGGCGGACATTTGGCCACGGCCTTCAACTTGCTGCACCCGGGCGTGGCGCAGCAGGTGGTGACCTTCAACGGTGCCGGGGTCGGAAAGATCAAGGACGGGCAGGGCGACCTGGCCAGCGTCATGGCTTACTTCGATGGTTTGCGCAACGACCCGGCACGGATTGAAGCAACCATTACCAAACCGGAATTATTGAAACTCTATCTTGAACTGCGTACCGAGCTCTCCGCCCTGATCGAGGCGGCTACGGCCTACAGCAGCAAGCAAGCCCAAAGTGCGTTCGACAGTTTCATGCAGCGTGCCGATGATCGTCTCATGGCTATTTGGCCAGCCGATCCGCTCGCTCGAGAGATTGATACTTTGGAACGGCCCAGAGCACGTATTCAGGCGGCACTTGAACGGGTCGGCTTGATCTTCGTCGAGGCCCATCGCGCGCCTGAGTTATCGTCGGGCGGTGATACGCCAAGCAAACCGGCGAACATTCCCGACAGTTCCATTGCCCAGCAAGGTCTCGACTACCAGATGGCCGTTCTGCTCACCGCCGAGCGTACCGAAGCCGTGCAGTTGCTCGGCAATACGGCGCAGACCTTTTTCGGCCGGCAGTTCGCGGATGAGGCAGACCTGGCTGGCAACCAATTCGACGTAATGGGCGTCGGCGAGCCCTCGGCGGTGGCCAACTCGCAGATTCACTACGGGGCCGACATCAAGGTCTTTATCGAGGATCAGCCGCTGATGCGTGGCGACATCCTTAAAGAGGCCATCGCGGCGTCGTTTGGCTACACGGACGTCAAGCTGCTGGTGCCCAACTATGCGGATAACGATTTTGGTGACACTCACAGTCTGGTACTGATCCTCGACTCGCTGAACGTGCAGAACACCCTGCTGCAACTGGTGCCCGAGGCGCAGCGTCAGCAGGCGGAAGGCACGCTGGTCGACATCCTGCGCAGTGCCTCCTGGTGGCAGCGCGATACCAATTCCGGCCAAGGCAAAGCCGAAGGCGATGTGCTGGAAAACATGGTCAACGCGTTGGCGCAAATGTTCCTGGGTGACGATAAAGCGGCAAGCCTCAAGCTCAATGGCAATCCGAATGGCAACACCTGGGCCGAGGTCGAGAACAGTGACGCCTACACTGGGCGTGAAGCGCTGTATGCGGCATTGAATGAAGTTCAGAAGAGCACGGCCTATCAGGCATTGCTCGGCAAAGCCGAGCTGGTTATCCCGAGCACGGATGGGCAGGCTGCTCGCACCGACTTTGCCCAGTTCCTCGCGCTGTATAGCCTGTCGCCGTTTGCATTCAAGGCGGACGATGCGGCATTGGCCGACCTCAAGAGTGCACAAGGCCCGTTGGCTGCTGCTTGGGAGAGCGATCGGCAGCTCGCCCCTGCCGACATCGCCGCGGGTTTCGCGAACTTCAGCGATACCTGGCTGCAGGATCGTGCCGACCTACTGGCCTTAAAACTGCGCTTTGGCAGTGAGAATGCAAACCCCATCAATCCGGTCGCCCCGTCTCCGATCGCCTATGGCGGGTACTTCGCAACCTTCTATGAGGATGCAGCCAGCGGTTATCGAGTCGCCCAAGGGTTCAATCCCGACGACATACCGAACTACGTGCACCGAGTCCGCTTTGGTAGCAAGGATGGCGATACGCTGACGGGCGATCTGGTTTCAGACCATCTTTATGGCATGGCCGGCGACGACGTCCTTAACGGCGAAGCCGGACAGGACTACCTCGAAGGCGGCAGTGGCGATGACATGCTCAATGGTGGAGGAGGCAGCGACACCCTCGTGGGTGGTTCCGGCGACGACGTTCTGATTGGCGGTGCCGGTAATGACGTTCTCGGCGGAGGAACTGACAATGATAGCTATGTATTCGAGGGTAAATTCGGTTACGACACGATCCAGGACAGCGACGGCAAAGGCAGCATCAAGGTGGATGGCGCCGTCATGAGCGGAGGCGAAAAGATCGCCGAAGGTGTTTATCGCGAGTCTGCCACGGGATGGACGTTTACGCGGGTCGATAACGATCTGCTGATTACCAACGCGAATAGAACCGATGCCATTCGCATCGCCAACTGGAGCAAGGAACGGAGTCTCGGTATCACCCTGGCTGACGAGGCCTCCGAGCCGGTTATCGACACTCCCATCACCGGCGACTTCATCAAGCAACGGGACGGCTCCCAGTACGTAACCAGCGCTACAGGCTACGCCAGCGCCGGCCCGCAGGCCGATACTGACGATGTGTTGCTGGGCACCGGTGGTGCCGATGACATCATTGCGGGTGGAGGGAACGATGGCGTTCTTGCCGGTGCTGGCGATGACCTGATCGATGGTGGCGCAGGCAATGACTTGCTTATCGGCGGACAAGGTGCCGATCAAATCTTCGGGGGCGACGGCGTCGATTATATCTTTGGGAGTCTCACGGGGCATATCGAGCGCCCAGTGGCTGTGGATTTCACCCCGGTAGTAGCGTCCGGGCCGGAAGTGACTCGGGGTTTCAACTGGGTGGTATATCAGGATTCCGATTCCCAGATCGTGAAAGGCTATGGTTCCTCCAGCCTGCTAACGGTCTCGGATGATGAAGGAAACTTCATATCCGGAGGGAAGGGAAACGATCATATCGATGCGGGCACGGGTAACGACACTGTACAGGGAGATCAAGACGACGACGCCATTTCTGGAATGGCTGGAAATGATTTTCTCCTTGGTGGCGAGGGTAATGACACTCTTTATGGCGATGGTGTTCGAAGTTCCAAATACTTCTCGTATACCCCATTGGAAAAGGATGGTCATGATCTTCTGCTGGGAGGAGAGGGTGACGATTACCTTGTCGGTCAAGGTGGGCGCGATACGCTTTCCGGTGGATTGGGCAAAGACAAATTATTCGGAGACGAACGTTGGAACGAAACCAACGGATTGACGCCATCCAGCTTGCTCAATGATGACTATCTCGATGGGGGTGAGGACGACGATTACTTGGAGGGTGGCGGTAAAGACGACGTTCTTATTGGTGGCGCGGGAAATGACAATCTTTGGGGCGATGCCGATACGGTGTTCCTGAAAGGGGAAAGCCATGGCCAGGATACTCTCGATGGAGGGGACGGCGATGACACCCTTTGGGGCGGTGGTGGGCAGGATTTTCTCAAAGGCGGAAACGGTGCGGATTTCCTTCACGGAGACGGCGACGACCTGGCCGAGTCTTTTCATGCGGACGACCGTTTGGACGGCGGCGATGGAGACGATGGGCTGTGGGGCTATGGTGGAAACGATACCCTGATCGGCGGGGCTGGAAATGATTGGCTTGCCGGAGAAGATCAGAAAAGTACAGGCAATATATCGTCCACGCTGTCTGGAGACGATTATTTGGACGCTGGAGACGGCGATGACGTCCTGATCGGCGGCAACGGCAACGACACCCTGTTGGGTGGGCTCGGCAATGATTCCCTGATGGGAGGAGCCGGCGACGATTTGCTGATCGGCGGCACCGGAAATGACTCCTTGCTCGGAGGAGAAGGCGATGATCGCTATGTTGTCGAAAAAGGCGATGGTAGCCAGACAGTGCTGGTCCAGGATACAGGCGGTAACGATGTACTTGTGATTAATGGTGAACTCAGCGCAAGCAAACAGCTGCCAGAGCAGGGCGATCTGGTCCTGTTGCTTGGTGAACCTCAGGGTGCCATGTCTATCCATATCAAGGAGGCGCTCAGAGGGAGTATCGAAAAGATCCAGATAGGGTCTGAGTCCGAAATTTCTTTCAAGGATTGGGTCGCGGAGAACGTAACGCACTCCCTGACGCTATCCAGCTCGAAAGTTGGAGAAACACTATTCACGGGTGCCGGCGCGGATGTCATTGGTATTAATCATTCGAGCGCAACCGTTGAGGCTGGTAGAGGCAATGACACGCTTACGCTGGGTAGCGGAACCAGCGCGGGGCTGGTTGCGATCTTCAATCAGGGCGACGGGCAGGATGTTGTAAACGGAGCCGTAACGAGCACATCGCTCGCTTCGCGCAAAGCCAATATCGCCAGATTTGGCGATGGAATCGAAAGCAGCTCATTGCAACTTATCGCAACACGTGGGACATCTTCGGCCGCAAATCTATATGTCCGGTATGGTAATGCGGGTGACATGTTCAAGGTCACGTTGACCTCCATTTCTGGAGGTGTATCGCGGCCTTTTGACGTGTTCGAGTTTGCAGACGGTACTGTTTTGACATGGGATGAGCTTGCCAGTCGCGGTGTTCTCTATGACGCTTCCACCGCCAGCTCCATCGCTGCCGTTGGAACGATCTTGAATGACACTATCATGGGTAGTGCGGGCGTTGACACGATCAAGGCCGGCGACGGTGATGACGTTATTGATGGCGGCGCCGGTAACGATAACCTGAGCGGGAACAATGGAGCAGATATCTATCTGTTTGGAAGAGGCTTGGGAAATGACACGATTACAAATGCTGATAGCGACTCTTTGAACGTCCGCCCGGATACCGTCAGGATTATTGAGGGGATCAAACCGGAAGAGATTATTTTTCAGCGGTCGGGCAATAATTTACTGTTGAAAATTACCGATGCATCAGATGTTTTGACGATTTCTGGCTATTTCCTGTCGGATGCGACGACTTCGTCTGCGGTGGAGTTGATCGAATTCGAGGACGGAACCCGCCTGGATATCGATGCGGTGAAACTACGTGTTCTTGTTCCAACCGCTGGTAACGATTCGATCACGGGCTATGCATCGAATGATCGACTTGTGGGAGACGAAGGAAATGACAGGCTATTGGGGCAGGCAGGTAATGATCTGCTCGAAGGAGGGAGTGGTGCGGACACGCTAATGGGTGATGCGGGTTCGGATACGCTTGTGGGAGGGGCGGGAAATGACAGCCTCAATGGCGGTCTTGGTGATGATGTTTACTTATTTGCCAAGGGGTTCGGCTCGGATACTCTGAATGCATACGATACCGCTGCGAATAAGTACGATCGAATTGAATTCCTGGATATCGCTCGCGGAGAAGTGAGTTTCGCTCGTTATTTTGATGATCTTTCGATAAGTGTACCTGCCACCGGCGACGTTTTGCGGATAGTGAGCTTCTTCGCTCAAGATGGGAATAGTGCTTATAGAGTGAATGAGCTCAAGTTTTCCGATGTGGCTTTTACGAAAGATGATTTACTTGAAGAAATTCTCAAGCCTACTTCGGGCAATGATACATTGACCGGATACTCGACACCGGACCTGCTCCATGGCGAGGATGGAGACGACCAGCTAAGTGGAGAGGCTGGAAACGATACTTTGGCAGGCGATGAAGGCAACGACACGTTGCGCGGTGGCGATGGCCAGGATCTGCTCGTGGGTGGGAGTGGCAATGACTGGCTTGAGGGCGGCAAAGGAAATGATGTTTATCGTTTCTATCGTGGTTTTGGGCAAGACACTATAAGCGCCTGGGAAAATTCACCTGCAAAAGAGGACGTAATCGAGTTTTCGGACATTGCTTCTACGGAAGTTGTCGTAACTCGGAGCGGAAGTTCTCTGCTTCTTTCAGTGCCCGTTACTGGGGATTCGGTACTGGTGAATGACTATTTTCATGCTGAATCCGATCAGCAATATAAAGTCCAGAAAATACTATTTTCGGATGGCGTGGCATGGGCTACCGAGGATGTTGCCGCGGCATCTCTTGTCGCGACCGATGGTGATGATCGGCTTTATGGTTTTAGCGCAGATGAGCACATAGAGGGCGGTTCAGGGAATGATTATATAGACGGTGGGGCAGATAACGATTATCTGGCTGGCTCGCTCGGAAATGACAGTCTCTATGGCGCTATGGGTGATGACACGCTCGATGGGGGGGCTGGCAACGATCTCCTTGACGGTGGGTTGGGTAATGATGTCTACCGTTTTGGCCAAGGATTTGGAAACGATACGATTTCTTCCAATAGTGGGGCCGCTGAAAAAATCGACTCTATCGAATTTCTGAATATGACTTCTACCGAAGTCATTGTGGTGCGGGAATCCGACAGTTTGCTTTTGAGAGGCCCTATGACGGGCGACTCGCTTTTGGTATCCAGCTACTTTTCCTCGGATGCAACGAGCCCCTGGCGGGTTGAGTCGATTCGTTTTGCGGATGGTGTCAGTTGGTCAGTAGAGGATGTCAAGAAATTATCCTTGAACGGCACGAGTGAGAATGACCAGCTCTATGGTTTCTCGTCGGACGATATCCTGTCCGGTGGAAATGGGCAGGATAATTTGGAGGGCATGGCGGGAAATGATCTTCTCTTCGGTGAGGCGGGTAATGATACGGTTTCCGGTGGCGACGGTGATGACACGATAGTCGGTGGTAGTGGCGACGATGTGCTGTTGGGTGGGGCCGGTAAGAATACTTTCAAATTCGAACGTGGCGATGGAGTGGATACGGTCAATGGGAACTATGAAAAAGGCTCGATTATTGAATTTGGTGAATCAATAAAGCCGGCTGATGTAATGGTTAGCCGCTTGGCGAATTTGCGAGAGGACTCGCTTCGGCTCACTGTAAAGTCGGAGGGAGGCGAGATATCCAATCTTATAGCGGTATCAAATTATTTTAGTGGCTCGGATGAGGTTGAGATAATCAGTTTCAGCGACGGAACGCAATGGAATAGAGGCTATATTCTCGATCGATTGCTAGTGGGAGGGGAGGGGGCCGACTCGATTCTGGGTTACGCTGGAGATGACTCCATCGTGGGGGGCGCAGGTAACGATATACTTAGTGGCCTGGCTGGCAATGATTATATAAATGGAGAAGTCGGCGGTGACCGTCTGTTTGGCGGAGAAGGAAACGATACTCTGCTGGGGG
This sequence comes from Pseudomonas sp. PIC25, assembly GCF_002286785.1. Taxonomy (GTDB): domain Bacteria; phylum Pseudomonadota; class Gammaproteobacteria; order Pseudomonadales; family Pseudomonadaceae; genus Pseudomonas_M. The sequence continues at coordinate 6,912 of NZ_MUJY01000056.1, forward strand.
GCGATGGAAATGACACCCTGTGGGGTGAGGCAGGTTCGGACTTATTGGAGGGCGGTTCTGGAGATGATCGTCTGCAGGGAGATTTTGGCGCTGATACCTATGTGCAGACGTTAGGAAGCGGTGACGATGTCATCACTGAGGCATACGATGAGAACGGGGCTGACATTGATGTCGTATCGTATGGCCCTGGAATCTCTTTAAGCGATCTATCGTTTCATAGGCTATTTGACTCCAGTTATGGCTCTTATCTTGTCATTTATAATTCTCGAGACAAGAGCGAGCTGTCGGTGGCGCATTTCTTTGGTAAAGAAACGCGGCGCGTAGAACTTTTGAAGTTTGCAGACGGCTCATCCGCTGATCTGAACTATATTCTGGATAATGTCCAATATGGTGCGGCTGATACGTTGAGTGGCACCGGGGCAAATGACAGCTATGTGATTGATAACGAGTTTGATGTCATCGTTGAATCTGAGGCGGCTGGTGTGGATATTGCCTACTCGTCGCGCACATATACGCTACCCAAGAATGTCGAAAATCTTACCCTGACTGGATTCCTTGATTTGAATGCAACAGGGAATGAACTCGATAATATATTGGTTGGAAATGACGGTGATAATGTAATTCGGGGAGGGGAAGGGGAGGATACAGGTATAGGAGGGGTAGGGGATGACATTTATTACGATGTAGAGTCTGTAATAGAGCAGGAAAATGGTGGAATAGATACTTGGTATAGTTATACGGGTGGAGTTTTGCCAGATAATATGGAGATTTATCACCTTGGGAATGGTACGAGTTATTATTATATATTTAACATTGCCGCGATAGGTAATGGTCTGGATAATACGCTCTATACACGAGGAAGGGGCATACAGAACGACACGTTGGATGGTGGGTTGGGGGCCGACACAATGATTGCGCTCGGCTTCGACTCGGCTATTTACTATGTGGATAACCCAGGCGATGTAGTAGTGGCCTCCTCCTCTGCCTTTGGCGGTTCGGGCGATGAAGTGCGTAGCACCATAGATTATACGCTCGGTCAGTATGTCGAGAATCTGGTCTTGCTGGGTGAAAAGGCTGTTACCGGGGTGGGTAATTCGCTTAATAACAGGTTGGACGGCTCTCAAAGTGCCATTCGAAATGTCTTGATCGGGGCGGCCGGAGATGACAGTTATATTTTAGGTATTGGCGATGAGGTTGTTGAATTAGAGGGGGAGGGGAATGATTCTGTCACCTTCGTGGCGGAAAACGCTGCTGGTTATTCAGCCTCTGCATATCAGAATGTTGAGAGTTTTATCCTTGCTGATTCGTCCGGTTGGGCCAGTTTTATCGGTAGTGAAAAAGATGAAAGGATTACGGGTAATCGTTACGGAAACTCTTTGATAGGCGGCGCAGGTAACGATTCCCTGAGCGGTGGAGAAGGGGGTGATACCTATTCTGGCGGCGCCGGTGATGATGAGTTGCGTGATTCTTCAAGCGCCAGTCAAGACATATACCTTTGGGGCAGAGGAAGCGGACATGATTCGCTTATAGACAACGGAGGTATCGACAAGCTTCAGGTAGAAGGCTCTGTCACTGCAGAGCAGCTTTGGTTCGACCGCATGGGCAATAACCTGAGGGTTTCGATAGTCGGTACCAATGATCAATTCGTGATCAAGGATTGGTATTCGGATTCGACCTATCGATTGGAGTCTGTTGTCTTGGCTGATGGCCGGATTTTGCTTGAGTCGAAAGTACAGACTTTGGTCGACGCCATGGCCGCGTTCGATGTGCCCAGCGGTGAAGGCAAGGTGATCCCCCAGGATGTGAAAGACACCTTGAAACCGATACTGACCGAAGCCTGGGAACTTCCTATCGACAATACCAGCAACCAAACGGGAAGCACTGATACTGATACCCAGATAGAAAACAATGGTGCCACCCCGACGCCACCTCCCAGCCTCAACACCCTGACCGGCACGGACAGTGCCGAAGAGCTGCGCGGCACAGCGCTGGATGATCGCATCGATGGCCTGGCCGGCAACGACGTCCTTCGTGGCGAAGATGGCAATGACCTGCTCGATGGCGGTGC
>NZ_MUJY01000057.1 GCF_002286785.1 Pseudomonas sp. PIC25
TAGCGTGATACGGACGGCCAGCCTTCTTTGAGGGCTGGCCGTGCCCCCTTCTAGGGGGCCAAAAGCAAGTCCACGTTCTACGAACGTGGATGTTTACTCACCCAAGGAGCACAAGACCAGTGGCCTCAGCTCAATTGGCTGGTCAGGTCTCTTTCCAGCCAGGCGCGGACGGTGACGAGGTGGTGCTGCTCCTGCTTCAGCGCCTTGCCGAAGGCTTCGGCGATTTCCGCCTGACCGGCCTGGCGGGCCAGCGCGATGAGCAACTCCCAGCCCGCGTTATCGGTCAGCTCGGCCATGAGGATGGCGTTGAGCGATTGCGACAGGGTGGTGCGCGGGTCGGTGATGACCTGCATGATGCCCATCGAGGCGACGCCGGTGACGTCGGCACAGGGCGTCTGCGCGGTCGGGTCGGCGCCGAGGCGTTCGATGGCTTCCGCCACCAATTGCATGTGGTCGGCCTCTTCCTTCTGGAAATGACGCAGGTCGCGCAGCATCGCCTCCGGCGTACCGTCCAGGGCTTCCGCCTTGGCGATCAGTGCTTCGTACAGGCGGGTGCCAGAGCGCTCGAAGGCCAGGCGTTCACCGAGCTTATCGATGAGCACTTCGGGTTGCTTGCCCATCAGCTTGTTGATGGCGGTTTTTACCATGCCCTTGGCCGTGCCAGGAATCGGCACCGAACCCACCTGGTCGGATTCCACCACGCGCAGGCGGCGCTGTTCGGCGATGCCCTTGGTGGTGCCCTTGACGTCGGGCTTGATCGACAAGGCGGCGTCGAGCATGCGTTCGCTGTCATCGGGCGACATCTGCGCCCCGGTCATGTTCAGGCCGGTCTTCACTTTGTTCTGCATGCTGATCTCCTCAGGCGCGCTTGCGTGCCAGTTCGGTGCCAGGTGCCCAGGTGTAGCCGGCCGAGACGATGTCGGCGGCGACCCCTTCGGAATTGAGCTGTTCGCGGTAAGCGATGCTCGCCTTGCTTTCCTGATTCAGCGGAACGTATTCGGTGCCCTTGCTGCGCAGGTCGACTTCTTCGGCGAGCACCTTGCGCACGAAGTCGCGCTGGCTCTTGAACTCCACCATGGCCGGCAGCTCGCCGCCGAGCACTTCTTCCGGGTCGCGCCGTTCGTATTTCTTGAACAGCTCGCAGACCAGGTTCAGATGGCCCAGTTCGTAGTCCAGGAAGCGCTCCCAGATCGCCTTGACCCGAGGATTCGGCTCCTGCTCGGCACAGCCGTGGTAGTTGTAGACCTCCATGGCCTCGTGGATCAGCCATTTCTCCAGGAAGCTCTCGTCCGGGTCCTGCAACGAGCCGTACTGGGTCACGTGCTGCTCTTCCACCGAGGCGATCTCGGCGTAGAGCTGACGCGCGATCGGGTCGGCGAAAGTCGGGCCGATGTTCATGTAGTAGTCGTGGGTCTGGTACTCCGCCGCGGTGATCATCGCCGCGTGGATCTTGGTGATCAGCGCGGCGTTCTCTTTGTCGTAACTCTCCCGCAGGTCGTCCTCGGGGGCGCGGAATTCCAGGGCGGTGCGGCGACCGGGGACGATGTCGGTATAGCCCTGGAGGATGTTGTTGGCATCCTTGCCTTCCACCCGGTCGAGCAGGGCGGAATAGCGGTAGAGGTGATCGAAATCCTCCAGCAGACCGTAGCGGTAGGTCTGGGCCTGATAGGGGTCGGGCTCCGTCTGGGCGACCGCGGCGGTCACTTCGATGGCCACCTGCTCGTAGGCGATGGTGGTTTCGATCGGCGAATGGTCGGCGGACAGCAGCCAGTTGACCATGGTGGCCTGGAAGTGCTCGACCCGCCGCACTTCCGCCAGCGGCAGGCGCAGCTCTCGGTTCATGCGTGCGCCGATGTGCTTCAGGCGCAAGGCATCGTTCTCTATGCCATTCATCAGGATGACCCGCACCCGGGTGAAGGCATCGTCATCCAGCTTGCTGATGGGCTTGCCGGTCAGGTCCTTCCAGGTGAACTTCTGTTTCTCGAGCGGGTACCCCTTTGCATCTAGCAGACTCGATAGTTTCTTCATGATTGCTCCCAATGGGTTGCGGATGGGGCCGTTGCGTTCAGGGTTGGGAGAGCCGTGGACGAAGCAGTCCTGCGATCCCAGGCAGCGCGGGCCGGACCATGTGGCGCGGCAGGCGGGCGGTGGCGACGGCGATGCCTCCTCCATGGGTGCTGGGGATCGGGGATTCGACTTCGTTTCTATCGACGACGGACATGACGGCAACTCCTCATGCGTAATCACGGAACCACCGGAGACCGGCGGAGGAGGGCTCGCAAGAGCGCGGGCACTCGAACAGTCGAACGACCGTACCAGCGATAGTTCGGGCCAGGCGGATGAGTGGTCGGCGGTTGTCGGGTCGTCGTTCCGATGAAGGCAGACCAAGCCGCGGGCCGAACATCGGGTCCGGCCCGCGGCGCCCGGCATCGGGCGATCAGGCAGCCTTGCGCTGCTCGCGCATCAGTTCCTTCTTGCGGTTCTCCATCCGCTCGCCCAGCTCCTGCAATTGCTGCTTGCCGAACAGCTCGCGGGCGCGGGGGAACATCGATTGCTCCTCTTCCTGGACGTGGTGCTCGACCAATTCCTTGAGGACCTTGACCCGGCCGGCGAACTCGGTGCCGATTGGCGAGGTTTTCTTCAGGTCCGGTACCACCAGGGCTTCCACTGCGCGGTGTTCCTCGACCGCCTCGAAGAACATCTTCTTGTCCTCCTTGGTGCCGGCGTCGCGGAAGGCGGGGTAGAAGATTTCTTCCTCGATAGTGGTGTGAACGTGCAGTTCCATTTCGATCTTTTGCAGTAGCTCCTGACGCTTCTTCTCGGCGCGGTCGGTGGTCTGGCTGAGTTCCTCCAAGAGGCCGCGTACCTTCTCGTGATCGCTGATGAGCAGTTCGATTGCGTCTTTCATGTCGTCTCCTTATCACGGGCTTCTTTGAATCACGGCAACGCTGGGCCACGGAAGCGGCCCTTGAAAGAGTGGATCGCACCCGCTTGCGGTAGTTCAGGGCGTGTCGCCGGATGGCGGTGCGCAGAAGCGCAAGGGAGAAACTTTGCCCACGCTTGCCCGTCATAACCCAGGGTATGGGTTGGCCAGGATCGGCGGCTACCCGCCGCAGCGGATCGGATGCCGGCTGATCGCGACCTGCCACCTGGAACGCCTGGCCCGTCGCCAGGGCCCGGCGTTTCGCCACCTGGGGGATGATTCATGTTCGGTCTGGACGCTTTCGAACTCGCGCGAATCCAGTTCGCCTTCACCATTTCGTTCCACATCATTTTTCCGGCCTTCAGCATCGGCCTGGCCAGCTACCTGGCGGTGCTGGAGGGGCTCTGGCTGCGCACTCACCAGGAGGTCTATCGCCAGCTCTATCGCTTCTGGCTGCAGATCTTCGCCGTTACCTTCGCCATGGGCGTGGTGTCCGGGGTCGTGATGAGCTACCAGTTCGGCACCAACTGGGCCGGTCTGTCGGAGAGTGCCGGGGCGATCATGGGGCCGCTGCTCACCTACGAGGTGCTCACCGCGTTCTTTCTCGAGGCGGGCTTCCTCGGGATCATGCTGTTCGGCTGGAACAAGGTGGGCCGGGGGCTGCACTTCTTCGCCACGCTGATGGTCGCCATCGGCACGTTGATCTCGACCTTCTGGATTCTCTCGTCGAACAGTTGGATGCACACACCCCAGGGTCACGAGCTGGTGGACGGGGTGTTCCGGCCGGTGGACTGGCTGCAGATCGTCTTCAACCCCTCGTTCCCGTTCCGTCTCGCCCACATGGCGATCGCCGCGTTCATCAGCACCGCCTTCATCGTCGGCGCCACCGCCGCCTGGCACCTGCTCAAGGGGCGCAGCGAGGAGCCGGGCATCCGCATGATGTTTTCCATGGCCATGTGGATGGCGCTGCTGGTGGCGCCGGTGCAGGCGGTGGTCGGCGACCTGCACGGGCTCAACACGCTGGAACACCAGCCGGCGAAAATCGCTGCCATCGAAGGCCACTGGGAAACCGGGCGCGGCGTGCCGCTGCTGCTGTTCGGCTTGCCGGACATGGAGGCGGAGACCACCCGCTATGCGCTGGGCATCCCCGGGCTCGGCAGCCTGATCCTGGCGCACGACTGGGAGGGCGAGATTCGCGGGCTGAAGGAGTGGGCCAAGGAGGACCGGCCCAACTCGCTGATCGTGTTCTGGAGCTTCCGGGTCATGGTCGGGCTCGGCCTGCTGATGATCCTCGCCGGGCTGATCGGCGGCTACCTGCGCTGGCGCGGCCGCCTGTACGACTCTCCCGGCTTTCACCGCTTCGTCATGCTGCTCGGCCCGTCGGGGCTGCTGGCATTGCTGGCCGGCTGGATCACCACCGAGGTCGGCCGCCAGCCCTGGGTGGTCTACGGCCTGCTGCGCACCTCCGACGCGGTGTCGGACCATGGGGTGGGGCAGATGAGCGTATCGCTCGGCATCTTCGTGGTGGCCTACATCGTGGTCTTCGGCGTCGGCATCACCTATCTGCTGCGCCTGATGCGCAAGGGCCCGCAGGAGATCGGCGAGATTCCCACGCCGGAAGATTCAGGCCCCGGCCATACCCGCCATCCGATGCGTCCGCTGTCGGGCGCCGAGCCGGATATCGAGGACGACGAGCGTCAGGATGTGAGGAGCGACCGCAATGGACATTGATCTTCCGCTGATCTGGACCGCCATCATCGGCTTCGGCATTTTCATGTACGTGGTGATGGATGGCTTCGACCTGGGCATCGGCATCCTCTTTCCGTTCATTCCGGAAAAGGACAACCGCGACGTGATGATGAACACCGTGGCGCCGATCTGGGACGGCAACGAAACCTGGCTGGTGCTTGGCGGTGCCGGTCTCTTCGCAGCCTTCCCGCTGGCCTATTCGGTGGTGCTGACGGCACTCTACATGCCGTTGATCCTGATGCTGGTGGCGCTGATCTTCCGGGGCGTGGCCTTCGAGTTCCGTTTCAAGGCCAAGCGCACCCGGCACTTGTGGGACGCCGCCTTCATTGGCGGCTCGGTGCTCGCCACCTTCGCCCAGGGTGTGGTGCTCGGTGCCTTCATCGACGGGATACCGGTGGAGGGGCGACGCTTTGCCGGCGGACCGTTCGACTGGCTGTCGCCGTTCCCGCTGTTCACCGGCCTGGCGCTGATCGTCGGCTACGCCATGCTCGGTTGCGGCTGGCTGATCATGAAGACCGCCGGCGACCTGCAGCAGCGCATGTTCAAGCTGATGCTGCCGCTGGCCTGCCTGCTGCTGGCGGCCATCGCCATCGTCAGCTTGTGGACGCCCTGGACCCATCCGGCCATCGCCGAACGCTGGTTCAGCCTGCCGAACCTGTTCTATTTCATGCCGGTGCCGATCCTGGTCGGGGTGACCATGCTGGCGCTGGTGCGGGCGGTGGTGCGGCACCGGGAGGTCCAGCCGTTCGTGCTGACCCTGGTGCTGATCGTGCTTTCCTACCTGGGGCTGGCCATCAGCCTGTGGCCGAACATCGTGCCGCCGTCGGTCTCTATCTGGGAGGCTTCGGCGCCGGAGAAAAGCCAGCTCTTCACCCTGGCGGGCGTGGTCATCCTGCTGCCGATCATCCTGAGCTACACGGTCTACAGCTACTGGGTGTTCCGCGGCAAGATCCACGTCGGCGAGGGCTATCACTGATGCACACGCGCTGGCGGCAACTGGCCTGGTTCGTCGGGCTCTGGTGCGGTGGCGTGGCGGCGGTGTCGCTGCTGGCCTACGGGGTGCGCTGGGCGATGGGCATGGGCTGAGCGCGGGCCGCCGCTCGGGCGGCCCGCAGGGGCGGTTACTGGCGTTGCTTGCGGTTGACCGCTTCGGCGGCCTTGATCACGTCCCTGCCGATCTGATCCTCGAACTGCTGCCACACCGGGCGCATGGCGGCGCGCCAGGCTTCGCGTTCTTCCGGGTTGAGGGTGATCAACTGGGTGCTGCCGGACGCCTGGATGCGGGCGCGGTCGGCGGTGTTGAGGGCTTCGGCCTCGCGGTTCACCGCGTAGGTCACTTCATCGATGATCGCTTCCAGCTCGACGCGGGTGCGATGCGGGATGCCGTACCAGAACTTGGCATTGCTCACCAGCATGTAGTCGAGCACACCGTGGTTGGTCTCGGTGATGTAGGGCTGCACTTGGTGCAACTGCTTGCTGTAGATGTTCGACCAGGGGTTCTCCGCGCCTTGCACCGTGCCGCTCTTCAGCGCGTTGAAGACCTCCGCGAACGGCAGCTTCTGGGTCTTCGCACCGATCTGCGCGAATTGCGCTTCAAGGACGCCGGAGGGCTGGATGCGGAAGTTCAGCCCGGCGGCATCCGCCGGAACACGCAGCGGGTGGGTAGCGGACAACTGTTTCATCCCGTTGTGCCAGTAGGCGAGGCCGACGATGTCGTGCTTCTCCATCGCGCGCAGCAACTGGCGGCCTTTGGAGCGCTTCTGGAAACGGTTGACCGCTTCCAGGTCGTCGAACAGGAACGGCAGATCGAAGACCTGCAATTGCTTGGTGTACTGCTCGAACTTGGCCAGCGACGGCGCCAGCAGCTGGACCTGGTTGTTGGCCAGGGCCTCCAGCTCGTTAGCGTCGCCGTACAGAGTGGAGTTAGGGTAGACCTCCACCTTGACCTGGCCCTCCAGGCGCTCTTCCACCAGTTGTTTGAAGAGCAGGGCACCGTGACCCTTGGGCGTGTCGTCGGCGACCACATGGGAAAACTTGATGACGATCGGCGAGCCGGGTTGGGCGCCGTGCGCGCTGGTCGAAACCAGCAGCAGGGCGCAGGCGGCCGAGGCGAAGAGTGACTTGAGCATGGCTGTCCTTTTTCTTTTTTATTCATCGATGTCGGGCGGCGAGGAGCTGCCCGGTGTGTGTCGGCTGTGGTTCGGATGACCTGATCGGCGAGAAGCGCCGTTCCCCATCGAAGGTCCATCCCAAACTTTGGCGCGACTGCATCGCAATGCCTGTGCCAAATAGTTGGCATTTGGCCATGCCTGATTTTAGCCAACGAATTGACGTGTCTAGCGCTGGATGTGGCGAAAGTTCGCCATTTTTGGTTTTGCGGTGAGCGGATTTTTGCCGATCCGCTCTAGGCCAACTCTGCTGACGAAGTTTCTGCGCTGTCGATTTCGCGAGCAGAGCTCGCTCCTACAATGGCAACGCCGAGCCTCCTCGTAGGTGAGACAGAGCTAAATAAAAAAGCCCGCGACCAGGAGCGTGGGGGTCGCGGGCTAGGCGATCGGCCAGGAGCACCGATCAGGGAGGAAACAATCAGGCCTGGGGCTGCCAGCCACCCCCGAGCGCCTTGTAGATGGCCACGATGCCCTGGTACAGCTCGACTTCCGCCTGGGCCTGGGCGTCTTCCGCCGACAGGCGTTCGCGTTCGGCATCGAGCAGCACGAGGAAATCCACCGTGCCTTCGCGGTAGCGGATCGCCGCCTGTTCGGCCGCCGCGCGGCTGGCTTCGGATTGGCGCAGCAGCGACAGCAGCCGTTGCTGGGTCTTGCCGTAGTCGCTGAAGGCGTTTTCCGACTCTTCCAATGCCAATAGCACCTGCTGCTCGTACTGGGCGAGGGCACCGTCGGCGTCGGCTTTCGCACCGCGCAGGCGGGCGCGGACGCTGCCCAGATCGAAGGCGGCCCAACTGATGGTCGGTGCCACGCCCCAGGCCCTGGCCGCCGAGGAACCGATCTGCGAACCGCGCCCGGCGGTGAAACCGAGGAAGCCGGACAGGCTGACCCGCGGGAACAGGTCGGCTGTGGCGACGCCGACGTTCGCCGTGGCGGCGGCCAACTGGCGCTCGGCCGCGCGGATGTCCGGCCGGCGGCGCAGCAGCTCGGCCGGGTCGCCCACCGGCAGGGCCTTGGCGATGGCCGGCAGCTCGCGGGGTGCCAGGTCTTCGCTCAGCTGATCCGGGCGCTGGCCGAGCAGGGTGGCGATACGGTTGCGCGCCCGCACCTGTTCGGCTTGCAGGCGCGGCAGCGTGGCCTCGGTAGATGCCAGACGGGCATCGGCGCGCAGCACGTCCAGCTCGCTGCCGACGCCGGCCTCGCGCAGTTGCTCGGTCAGGGCCCGCGATTCCTGCTGGTTCTTCAGGTTTTCCCGGGCAATCCGCTCGCGCAACTGGGCGCCGCGCAGGTTGCCGTAGGCGTCCACCAGCTCGGCGATCAGGCTGACCTGCAATTGCTGCAGTTCGGCCTCGGCGACGCCGATCTCGGCATCGCTGGCCTCGATCTGGCGCTGGATGCGGCCGAACAGGTCCAGCTCCCAGGCCATGTCCAGGCCGAGGTCGTAACGCTCGGCATTGACCCGGTTCTCGGTCTGCCCCGGCTGCTGGCCCTTGCCGATCTCGGCGCTGGCGCGGCTGGTGACCGTGGGCAACGGGTCGTTGCCGACATCGTCGCGGATCGCTCGCGCCGCCTGCAGGCGGGCATAGGCGACACGCAGTTGGCGGTTTTCCGCCAGGGCCTTGTCGACCAGGCGATCCAGGGTCGGATCGTCGAACTGGTGCCACCAGGCCGACTCGAAGCGCGCACGGTCATAGTCCGCGTCCTGTGCTTGGGCGAGGCGCGCCGGCTCGGTTTGCGGCGCCTGGTAATCGGGGCCCACGGCACAGGCGGAAAGGACCAGGCTCAGCGCCAGGGCCAGCGGCGCGTGTAGCGCCGTGGGCCGCGAGGTGGTCGGGGTTGCGAACGGCCGCGTCATGCGTGGGCCTCCTTCAGCAGGGCTTTCTTCGCTTCGCGTTTCTCCACGAACGCACGGATCAACAGGTAGAACACCGGGGTCAGCAGCAGGCCGAAGAAGGTCACCCCGAGCATGCCGGAGAACACCGCCACACCCATGGCGTGGCGCATTTCGGCACCGGCGCCGGAGGAGAGCACCAGCGGCACCACCCCCATGATGAAGGCGAAGCTGGTCATCAGGATCGGTCGCAGACGCAGGCGGCAGGCTTCCAGCACCGCGCTGAGACGATCCATGCCTTCCTCCTGCTTGTCCTTGGCGAACTCGACGATGAGGATCGCGTTCTTGCACGCCAGGCCCACCAGTACGATCAGGCCGATCTGGGTGAAGATGTTGTTGTCGCCGCCGGAGAGAATCACCCCGGTGATGGCGGACAGCAGGGTCATCGGCACGATCAGGATCACCGCCAGCGGCAGGCTCCAGCTTTCGTACTGCGCGGCCAGCACCAGGAAGGCCAGCAGCACGCAGAGCGGGAAGACGAAGATCGCGGTGTTGCCGGCGAGAATCTGCTGGTAGGTCAGGTCGGTCCATTCGTAGGTCATGCCGTTGGGCAATTCCTCGCGCAGCAGTTTTTCCATGGCGGCCTCGGCCTGGCCGGAGCTGTAGCCCGGTGCGGCGGCGCCGTTGATCTCGGCGGTGAGGAAGCCGTTGTAGTGCATCACCCGGTCCGGCCCGGAGGCATCGCTGACCTTGACGAAGGTGGACAGCGGGACCATCTCGCCCCGGTTGTTGCGCACCTTGAGCTGGCCGATCTGCTCGGGTTCCAGGCGGAACTGCTGCTCGGCCTGGACGTTCACCTGATAGGTACGGCCAAAGCGGTTGAAATCGTTGGCGTACAGCGAGCCCAGGTAGATCTGCAGGGTATCGAAGATGTCGCTGATCGCCACGCCATGGGTCTTGGCCTTTTCGCGGTCGATGGCGGCGTCGATCTGCGGCACGTTCACCTGGTAGCTGGAGAACAACCCGGCCAGCTCCGGTACGCTCTGGCTCTTGGCGATGACGTTCTGCATCTGGGCGTAGAGTTCTTCATAGCCGAGGCTGCCGCGATCCTGGATCTGCACGCGGAAACCGCCGATGGTCCCGAGCCCCATGACGGGCGGCGGCGGGAAGATGGCGATGAAGGCTTCCTGGATCGCACCGAACTGCCCTTGCAGCGCGCCGGCGATGGCATTGGCCGAGAGCGACGGGTCCTTGCGCTGGTCGAACGGCTTCAGCGTGACGAAGACGATGCCGCTGTTCGGGCTGTTGGTGAAACCGTTGATCGACAGGCCGGGGAAGGCCACGGTGCTTTCCACGCCTGGATGCTTGCTGGCGATGGCCGACATCTGGCGGATCACGTCTTCGCTGCGGTCGAGGGTGGAGGCGTCGGGCAACTGGGCGAAGGCCACCAGGTACTGCTTGTCTTGCCCCGGCACGAAGCCGGTCGGGGTGCTGGAGAAGCCCAGGTAGGTGAGACCCATCAAGCCGCCGTAGACGATCAGCGCGATGGAGCTGCCGCGCAACACGCGGCGCACGGTACCGACGTAGCCATGGCTGGCACGGTCGAACAGGCGGTTGAACGGCTTGAACAGCCAGCCGCCGAGCAGCTTGTCGAGGAAGCGCGAGAAAGCGTCCTTCGGCTCGTGATGCCCCTTGAGCAGGGTGGCGGCCAGGGCCGGCGACAGAGTCAGCGAGTTGAACGCCGAGATCACCGTGGAGATCGCGATGGTCAGTGCGAACTGCTGGTAGAACTGGCCGGTGAGGCCGGAAATGAACGCGGTCGGCACGAACACGGCGCAGAGTACCAGGGCCGTGGCGATGATCGGCCCGGTCACTTCCTTCATCGCCTGCTTGGTGGCCTCCACCGGCGTCTTGCCGAGGCCGATGTTGCGCTCGACGTTCTCCACCACCACGATGGCGTCGTCCACCACGATACCGATGGCCAGCACCAGGCCGAACAGCGACAGCGCGTTGAGCGAGAAGCCGAACAGGTGCATCACCGCGAAGGTACCGATCAGCGATACCGGAACGGCCGCCAGCGGGATGATCGAGGCGCGCCAGGTCTGCAGGAACAGCACCACCACCAGGACCACCAGAACGATGGCCTCCAGCAGGGTGTGCACCACGGCCTCGATGGAGCCACGGACGAAGATGGTCGGGTCATAGACGATGGAATAGTCCACGCCTTCCGGGAAGTTCTTCTTCAATTCCGCCATGCGCTCGCGCACCAAGTCGGAGATGGCGATGGCGTTGGAGCCGGGCCGCTGGAAGATCGGGATGGCCACCGCCGGCTTGTTGTCCAGCAGCGAGCGCAGGGCGTACTGGCTGGAGCCCAGCTCGATGCGGGCGATGTCCTTCAGCCGGGTGATCTCGCCGTCGTCGCCGGCGCGGATGATGATGTTCTCGAACTCTTCCTCGGTGACCAGGCGGCCCTGGGTGTTGATGGACAACTGAAAGCTGGTTTCGCCCGGCGCCGGCGGAGCGCCCAGGGAGCCGGCCGCCACCTGGCGGTTCTGCTCGCGGATGGCGTTGACCACATCGGTGGCGGTGAGGTTGCGCGAGGCCACCTTGTTCGGGTCCAGCCAGACGCGCAGCGAATAGTTGCCGAGGCCGAAGAGCTGCACGTCGCCCACGCCGTCCAGCCGTGCCAACTCGTCCTTGACGTTGAGCGCGGCGTAGTTGGACAGGTAGAGCATGTCGTAGCGGTCGTCCGGCGAGGTCAGGTGCACCACCATGGTCAGGTCGGGGGAGGCCTTGTCCACGGTCACGCCGAGACGCTGCACCTCGGTGGGCAGGGTCGGCATGGTGCGGGTCACCCGGTTCTGCACCTGGACCTGGGCGTTATCCAGGTCGGTACCGAGGGCGAAGGTGATGGTCAGTGTCATCTTGCCGTCGGCGGTGGCCTGGGACGACATGTACAGCATGCCCTCGACGCCGGTGATCGCCTGTTCCAGCGGCGAGGCGACGGTTTCGCCGATCACCTTGGGGTTGGCGCCGGGGAAGTTGGCGCGCACCACCACGGTGGGCGGTACCACGTCCGGGTATTCGCTGATCGGCAACTGGAACAGCGAGATGGCTCCGCCGATCAGGATGATCAGCGAGAGCACCGCGGCGAAGATCGGCCGCTGGATGAAGAATTGCGAGAATTTCATGGAAGCGCTCCTGGAAAATGCCGCACGCAGGCAGCAGTCCGCTTCGGTGTTCTGTCATGGCGGCGGGTTGGTCCGGCCGCTCGGTTATCAGCTTCTCGGTTTGGCCGGTGCGCGCTGGTCGGCGACTCGTGGCGCCTCGGCCGCTTCCACGGCACGGCGCTCTTCCCGTAGGGCGGCGATGGTTTCCTCGTCGGCCATCGGTACGTCCTTGGCTTCTACCGCCATGCCCGGGCGTACCCGTTGCAGGCCGTTGACCACGATGCGGTCGCCTTCGCCAAGACCGTTGCGGACGATTCGCAGGCCGTGCAGCTTCGGGCCGAGGTCGATGGAGCGGTAATTCACCTTGCCTTCCGCGTCGAGTACCAGGACGAACTTCTTGCCCAGGTCGGTGCCCACCGCGACGTCCTTGATCAGCACGGCGTCGTAGGTGCCGCTGCCGACCAGCTTGAGGCGGGCATAGAGGCCGGGGGTGAAACGGCCGTCTCGGTTGTCGAACACGGCACGACCACGGATGGTGCCGGTACGCGGGTCGACCTGGTTGTCCATGAAGTCCATGTGGCCCAGATATGGGTGGCCGTCCTCGTTGCTCAGGCCGAGGTAGACCGGGCTTTCCTCGCTGCGCGCGCCCTGGCGGGCCAGCTCGTTGTACTTGAGGAAGACACGCTCGTCGGCCTCGAAGTAGGCGTAGACCTTGTCGGTGGAAACCAGGGTGGTGAGCAGCGATTCGCCGGTATTGACGAGGTTGCCGGCGGTCACTTCGGCGCGGCCGACGCGGCCATCGATGGGGGCGGTGACCTGGGTGAAGCTGAGGTTGAGGCGGGCAGCCTCCAGTTGCGCCTGGATCGCGGCGACCGCGGCCTTGGCTTCCTGGGCGGCGCTGGCGCGGGCATCGGCCAGTTCGGCGGAGATCGCGTTGCTCGAACGCAGGCGCTCGCCACGCTGGGCCTCGCTGGCGGTACGGGTCTGGTTGGCGCGGGCCTGTTGCAATTGCGCTTCCAGACGCTTCACCTCAGCCTCGAACGGACGCGGGTCGATCTGGAACAGCAGGTCGCCTTTCTTCACCAGCGAGCCTTCGGTGAAGGCGACGCGGTCGATATAGCCGGAAACGCGCGGGCGTATCTCCACCGATTCCGGTGCTTCCAGGCGGCCGGTGAGTTCGTCCCATTCATTGATGGGCTGCTGAATCACCTTGGCCACGCTGACGCTGGGCACCGGAGCCGCGGTAGTGGCTTCCGGCGCACGGCCGCAAGCACTGAGTACGACGACGGCAAGAGCGGCCAGGGGCAAACGCAAGGCCTTGAGTGACTGTTCCATTGCTGACTCCGCTAGTCGGATTAGTAGACCCGTGAAGTCTGCTGGCGGCCCCTGCCGAGCGCTAATCGAACGCTAAGATTTTGATTATCACGAACAATGATGTTTGCACTGCACCAAGGTGGCGCCATCGATGGACGGAAAGACGGCGGTCGGCCCGAATGGACGGGCATCGTGAGCCATGACGGTGCCGCCCGAAGTCATTGCAGGCTGTCCGGATCGCCGACGAACATCTGGATGCGCGAGCGCAGCCAGCGCTCGGCGGGGTCGTTGTCCAGGGCACCGCGCCAGGCCATGGACAGCTCGAAGGAGCGTTCGGTCTCGAAGGGTAGATCCTCCACCCGCAGGCCGCCACCGGCTGCCAGCACGTCGGCGGCGTAGTCCGGCACCGTGGCGACCAGATCGGTGCCGGCCAGCAGGCTGCCCAGGCCATTGAACTGCGGCACCGCCAGGACCACCTTGCGGGTGCGGTCGAGCACGGCCAGTTCTTCATCGATGAAGCCGTCGAGGTCGCCGGCGAACGACACCATGGCATGCGGGCGGGTGCAGAAGTCGTCCAGGCTCATGGGCCCCGGCGCCGAGTCGGCACGCAACAGCTTGGGACGGCTGCGTCGCAGCGTCTTGCGCTTGGAGTTGGCCGGCAGCTCGTCGGTGTAGCTCACACCTACGGAAATCTCGCCGGAGGCCAGCAGGCTGGGCATCAATAGATAGTTGGCGCGTCGCACCACCAGCACCACCCCCGGCGCCTCGGTGCGGATGCGCCGTAGCATCGGCGGCAGCAGGGCGAATTCCACTTCGTCGGACAGGCCGATGCGGAACACCGCCTCGGCGGTGGCTGGGTCGAAGCTTTGCGAGCGGCTGATGGCAGTGGAGATTGAGTCCAGCGCCGGCGACAGGTGGTTGAAGATCTCCTGGGCCCGGGCGGTGGGCTCCATGCTGCGGCCAGTACGGACGAACAGCGGGTCGTCGAACAACGAGCGCAGGCGGGCGAGGGCGGCGCTGATCGCCGGCTGGCCGAGGAAGAGTTTTTCCGCCGCGCGTGTCACGCTGCGCTCGTGCATGAGCGTTTCGAACACGATCAGCAGGTTGAGGTCGACGCGGCGCAGGTCGTTGCGATTCATTCCCTTTCACTCGAAATGCCGGGGGCTCGATCAGTGTCCAATGCTACGCCTGTGCCCGCCAAGCCGAACCGCGCTTTCAAAGCGAAATTGCCAGGGTAACCACAGCAGGGGTGTATAAATATACACATGTTTTTCCACGTGAACAGTCTCACGTGCATTGGCGGAACCATCGCACGGGAGCCCATAATGCGCTCCCGCTGCCGCCTTGAATCACTCTCAGGCATGACAACTATCGATCCGGGCGGGTAGTTTTGTCGAACGACAGGGGCTAGAGTCCCCAAGCAATGAAGTGTCAATCCGTGAGGTAGCAATGTCCCGGGTTATCCGTTTTCACCAGTTCGGCCAGGCCGACGTGCTCAAATTCGAAGAGCAACCCACGCCGCAGCCGGGGCCGGGCGAGGTGCTGGTCCGCGTGGCGGCCATCGGCGTGAGCTGGAGCGACGTGCTCTGGCGCCAGGACTTGGCTCCGCAGCATGCGCGGCTCCCGGCCGGGCTCGGCCATGAACTGGCGGGCGAGGTGCTGGCCGTCGGCGAGGGCGTCGACGACCTGCCGGTGGGCTCGCGTGTCGCCAGCTTCCCGGCGCATAGCGTCAACCAGTACCCGGCCTACGGCGACTGCATGCTGATGCCGCGTACCGCACTGACCCGCTATCCGGACCTGCTGACCCCGGTCGAGGCCAGCGTCCATTACACGCCGCTGCTGATCGCCTATTTCGCCTTCGCCGAGCTGGCCCGCCTGCAACCCGGCCAGCGCGTATTGGTGACCGACGGCAGCCGCTGTTCCGGACCGGCTGCGATCCAGTTGGCCAAGGCCATGGGCGCCCAGGTGATCACTACCACGTCGACGGAAGACGATCGTGAGTACCTGGTCCAGCTCGGCGCGGACAAAGTGATCAATACCGAAGAGGAAGACCTCGTCGGACGCATCGCCAAGCTCACCGACAGCCGTGGCGTCGAGGTGGTCTTCGATGCCCTGGGCGGCCCACAGATGTGCATGCTCGGCGACGTGATGGCGCCGTGCGGCAAGCTGATCCTCTACGGTCTCAACGGTGGTAACCAGACGCCGTTCCCGGCCTGTGCGGCGTTCAAGAAGAACTTCAAGTTCTTCGTTCACTGTGTCTTCGATTTCACCGGTGACCCCGAACTGGGCATCGTCCAGGAGCGCGAAGCGCTGGAACGCGCCCTGGCGCGGATCAACCAGATGACTGCCGACCGGCTGCTCACGCCGCAGATCGACCGGGTTTTCGCCTTCGACAAGGTGCAGGACGCCCATCGCTACATGGAAACCTGCCCGAGCCGCGGCCGGGTGGTGTTGCAGGTGGAGTGAGGGTTGCTGGGCGGAGTTTGTTTGCGAGTGGGGCAATGCAAAGAGCTTCGCCAGTAGAGCTGGCTCCTACGAAAAGCGGGCGGGTGTCGCGCTCAGCAAGTCACGACCGGGGCATCGCTGGACGAATGAATTCGCCCCTACAGGTGTATCTGCGAAGTTAAACGCCCGCACGGACTGCCCCTCGCCCCACTGGGGAGAGGGCTGGGGTGGGGGCGGAGTTGAGGGCGACACGAATTCATCGGCGATCATTGGCTTAGGTGCAACCAGCATTCGCGAATGAATTCGCTCCCATCGCAATGTGCGCTTGCCCGTTTCTTTGCCTACGTCCTATGCCGTCGCCGCGGCAGAATCCGTGTCCGGGCTTGGCCGCCCGATTTGTTAGGTTCAGCAGCTCTCCCTGTCTGCTGACGTACTTTCGCGTCTGCAACGTGCGTTATCCAGGTTGCGTGGGGACACCTTCGGGGGGCCGGTGTCCGGTTTGATAGGGGCAAGTCCACCTCCCAACCCTCCCACCCTTGCAGCGATGGCATCCGCCGTCTGTTCTCGGTCCAACCCGACATCCCTCTGACCGATGCGTTGGAAAGCGCCTGCCATCTGCTGGATGCCGCCGAGGTGCTGGCGAGTCAGGGCGGCGACGAACACGGGCAGAGGCTTGCGGCTACCTGATCAATATGGCCAGGGCGACCCTGGTGGCTTGCTTGGAGGGGCAGTCGGCTTGATGTGATTTGACCTCTCCCGTGCGGGAGAGAGGTGCTGGCCCCCCGGTCAGGAATATGGAAACTTTTCCCACCCTCTGTCAGTCCTCCAAAGACAAGTTGGATTTTTCGACGACGGGAGGAAAACAGCATGTCTCAAGCCAAGCAAACCATGCCGCCGCAACACCAGGAACGCACGCCCGGCAAGGAAAGCCTGATGCATCCGCGCCCCGACTATAAGGCCGAAGAGTACAAGGCGGCGGGCAAGCTGGAAGGCAAGGTGGCGATGATCAGCGGCGCTGACAGCGGCATCGGTCGCGCCGTGGCCGTGACTTACGCGAAGGAGGGCGCGGACGTCGTGGTGCTCTATCTCGACCAGCGCGAGGATGCCGAGGAGACCCGCCGCGAGATCGAGAAGCTCGGGCGCCGTTGCCTGACCATCGCCGGCGATATCGGCGACCCCGCCTTCTGCCGCAAGGCGGTGGAGCAGGCGATGAGTACCTTCGGCCATCTCGACATCCTGGTGAACAATGCCGCCGAGCAGCACCCGCAGCAGCGTCTGGAAGACATCAGCGACGAGCAGTGGGAGCGCACCTTCCGCACCAATATCTTCGGCATGTTCCTGCTGACCAAGGCGGCGCTGCCGCATTTGCAGTCCGGCGCGGCGATCATCAATACCACCTCGATCACTGCCTACAAGGGCAATCCGATGCTGATCGATTATTCGACCACCAAGGGCGCGATCACCGCCTTCACCCGTTCGCTGTCGCTGAACCTCGTATCGCGCGGTATCCGCGTGAACGCGGTGGCGCCGGGGCCGATCTGGACGCCGCTGATTCCGTCCACCTTCAACGAGAAGACGGTCTCCGAGTTCGGTGCCAACACACCGATGGGCCGCCCCGGCCAGCCGGAAGAACTGGCGCCGGCTTATGTCTACCTGGCCTGCAACGATTCGTCCTACGTCAGCGGCCAAGTGATGCACATCAACGGCGGTTCGGTGGTCAACGGTTGATCCGTCGCGAGCGGGAGGACACGGCATGCCTCGTGTGATCTGGAAAGGCGCGGTCAGCTTCGGCCTGGTGCACATTCCGGTGTCGCTGGTGCCGGCGACGACCCGCAAGGGCATCGATTTCGATTGGTTGGACAAGCGCAGCATGGACCCGGTGGGCTACAAGCGGGTCAACAAGATCACCGGGAAGGAAATCGAGAAGGAGAACATCGTCAAGGGCATCGAGTACGAGAAGGGGCGCTACGTGGTGATCAGCGAGGAGGAGATCCGAGCGGCGCATCCCAAGGCCACGCAGACGGTGGACATCATTGCCTTCGTCGATGCCGAGAAGATTCCCTTCCTTTATATCGACACGCCGTACTACCTGACGCCGGACCGGCGCGGCGAGAAGGTATATGCGTTGCTGCGCGAGACCCTGGAATCCACCGGCAAGGTCGGCCTGGCCAATGTGGTGCTGCGCTCCAAGCAACACCTGGCGGTGGTCATGCCGCTTGGCCCAGCGCTGGTGCTCAACACCTTGCGCTGGGCCGACGAGGTGCGCGGGGTGGAGGCGATCGATCTGAAGGACGAGGCGGTGAACGCCAAGCTGGCGGAGCGGGAGCTGGACATGGCGCGGCGGCTGGTCGAGGACATGAGCGAGGAGTGGAACCCCGAGCAGTACCGCGACAGCTTCGAGGAGCAGATCATGGCCCTGGTCGAACGCAAGGCCACCGAGGGCAAGATCGAGTCGGTGCGCGCCGCTGAAGAACCTGATGAACGCCGTAGCGCCGATGTCATCGACTTGACCGAGCTGCTCAAGCGCAGCCTGGGTGGCGGTGGCAAGGCCGGCGACAAGGCAAGTAGCCCCAGCCGCGCCAAGACAGCAACCAAGGAAGAGAGCAAGAGTAAGCCGGCCGCCAAGCGCACGCGCAAGGCGGCCCCTGCGAAGGGTGAGAAGAAGAAGGCCGGCTGACATCGATTTTCGAAAACAGCAAACGATCGCCGGGCGAACTTTGCCGGGCGATCGTTTGTTTTTGGGATTTGGAAGCAGAGAGTTGATTGCGTTGCGCTATCAGCTTTTTATTGCCGCTTCGTTGTTATTGTCAGGGTGTCAATTTGTCCGTTTCGCTCGTTTTGAAGTCAAGTTGATATCGCTTTGATATTTTTCTTCAAATGAATTGCTAATTAAAAAAGAAGAACGGATTACAGATATAAAAGTGGGGCGTCCCTGCCCCTCGGTCGGACGCCAGCCTTAGCTGTTGTTGCGTCCGCCATGGCTGTTCTTGCCACCTTTGCGGCCTGCCTCGGAGGCGCGCTCCGGGTCATTCTTGAAGTTGCCGCCGCTAACTTGGCCGCCTTTCTGACCCGCTTCGGATGCGCGTTGCGGATCTTCAGCAAAGTTGCCACGACCACCGCGATGTTCTGCCATTGCGAGTACTCCTCTGTGCATTCAAAAAGGAATTTGCCCAACGGAAGCTGGGCTATTAAGGACGTCTTCATGACGCCTCATAAAGTGAGAAGCAAGCGGCAGAAAAAGGTTCATAATATTTTTTGCTATTTATTCGCTGAACATATGCACTTGCGTAATTGTTGTTTTGCGCCTTGGTTCATTCACTGCCGGTTTTACTGTGGGGGGCATCGACGGCTTTCGATTCCGGCGAACCTTTCTGTCGCAGGAAGATGCTCAGCACCACCATGAAGCCAATGGAAAAGAATTCGCTCTGCCAGTTCTGCAACGATTCGAACCAGAACTGGGCGGTGCCCAGGTACTCCAGGGTGGTGACCGCCGTACCGCCGTGGAGCAGCTCCTCCTGGCTGAACTCGCGGGCACCGCTGACGGCATGGAGGACGAAGGAGAGCAGGAATAGCGCGAACAACGCGATGCTGAGCGAGTATTCGTAGAGTCTGAGCACCCATCCGCCACGTCGGACCGGCCATGGCGCGTCCGGGTTGACCTTGTACGGGGGGACGTCGGAGGGCGGCGTGTCGCCGAACGGCCGCGATTCGGCCGAGCCTTTCTGGAACAGGTAAGCGGTGAGCAGGACGTAGGCGAACATTTGCAGGAACTCGCTCTCCCAGTTCTCCATGGTCGCCTCCATGAAGTGATCGCTGGTCAGGTAGGCGAGGTAGCCGAGCGTGGGTTGCTGGTGGCTGATCTGGTCCTGGTTGTGCTGCTCGAAACCGACCAGGCTTAGACCGATCTGAAATATCAGGAACAAGCCGAAGAGACTCAACGACAGGCCATTCCTGTGCCATATGCCTTTCATAGCGTTTCCCCATACGGGTCGATTGAGGCGGCATCCCTGCCTCGTTGTCCGTGGCGGTGCGTGCTGGCGTGCTCAGTAAGTGGAGGGTTCGCTGTCCGGAATTTTTTCGCCGACCAGCGGCACGCCTGGCTGATCGTCGAGCGGTTCGTATTCCGGGACCAGGGGAACGTCGCCCGGGTTGTCGTGCACCACCGGGTCGGGCTGCGGAACGTCAGGACGGTGTTGCGACATGGCTGTCTCCTCCCTACGTAAAAAAGCGATCACCACTGCAATGGAGGGCCCCGGACGAGCAGAAGTTCCGGTTCGCAGCAGGGCGGGCGATCGGTGGGAAGCCGCGGGATAGTGAACTTTTTACCCTGTCGACGGCTCGGAAAAGACAGGCTGGCTTGTTGCTGTCCCCGTCTATCACCGCCTTCCTCCGCTACATGACAAGCCAGGTGCCGGCTAAACCTAAGGGGAAGGTGCCGTTGCGCCCGAAGGCGAAGGAGAATGCTCGATGGCCGAAGCCAGACCCCCGTTCGAAACCGATGCCCGGAACGCTCTGGAAAGGGCCATGGCGGCCCCGCGCATCGCCATCGAGTCCACCTCGCCGGTCATCGAACAGGGGCGTTTCGCGGCCAAGGCCATCGTCGGACTGCCGGTCGTCGTCACCAGCAAGATTTTCGCCGACGGTCACGACCAACTGGCCGCTGCGCTGTTCTGGCGCGCCGAGGGCGAGCAGGGCTGGCACCGTACCCGCCTGAAGCACCTGGGCAACGATTTGTGGCAGGCACAGTTCGTTCCGACGAAGATCGGCCCGCACCAGTTCGCCATCGAGGCCTGGTGGGACCTTTTCGAAACCTACCGCTACGAGCTGACCAAGAAGCATGCCGCCGGCGTGCCTATCGCGCTGGAGCTGGAAGAGGGGCGGCTGCAGTTCGTCCAGGCCGTCGAGCGCAGCCAGGGCGAGACCCGGGCGGTGCTGGTGGAACTGCTCGAGCGCTACAACGCGGCGCCCCACGAGCTGGATAAAGTGACGCTGCTGCTCTCCGGCGAGACGGCCGCCGCCATGGCTGCCGCCGATCCTCATCGCCATCGGGTGCGTAGCCCGGAATACCCACTGGACGTCGATCGGCCCCTGGCCCAGTTCGCCAGTTGGTACGAGCTCTTTCCACGCTCGGAGACCGACGATCCGGCCCGTCACGGCACCTTCGACGATGTGATCGCGCGGCTGCCAAAGATTCGCGACATGTGTTTCGACGTGCTGTATTTCCCGCCGATCCATCCCATCGGCCGCAAGCACCGCAAGGGCCGCAACAATTCGCTCAACGCCGGCCCGGACGACCCCGGCAGCCCCTATGCCATTGGCAGTGTCGAGGGCGGCCACGATGCCATCCACCCGCAACTGGGCAGCCGCGAGGACTTCCGTCGCCTGGTGGCCGCCGCGGCGGACCACGGCCTGGAAATCGCCCTGGATTTCGCCATTCAGTGCTCGCCCGATCACCCCTGGCTGAAGCAGCATCCCGGCTGGTTCGCCTGGCGGCCGGACGGCAGCATCCGCTATGCGGAAAACCCGCCGAAGAAATATCAGGACATCGTCAACGTGGATTTCTACGCAAAGGACGCGATGCCCGATCTCTGGCTGGCGTTGCGCGATGTGGTTGTGCATTGGGTGGAAGAGGGAGTCAAGCTGTTCCGCGTGGACAACCCGCACACCAAGCCGTTGCCGTTCTGGGAGTGGCTGATCGCCGATGTGCGGGCCAAGTATCCCGAGGTGATCTTCCTTGCCGAGGCGTTCACCCGCCCGGCGATGATGGCGCGCCTGGGCAAGCTCGGCTTCGCCCAGAGCTACACCTATTTCACCTGGCGCAACAGCAAGACCGAGCTGAGCGAGTACCTGACCGAACTGAACCGGCCACCGTTGAGCGAGTGCTACCGGCCGAACTTCTTCGTCAACACGCCGGACATCAATCCGTATTTCCTGCAGACCAGCGGGCGGCCGGGGTTTCTCATCCGTGCCGCGCTGGCGACCATGGGCTCCGGACTGTGGGGCATGTATTCGGGCTTCGAACTGTGCGAGTCGGCACCGGTGCCGGGCAAGGAAGAGTACCTGGACTCGGAGAAGTACGAGATCCGCCCACGGGACTACCAGGCACCGGGCAACATCGTCGCAGAGATCGCCCAGCTCAACCGCATCCGCCGGGAAAACGCAGCCCTGCAGACGCACTTGGGGCTGAAGCTCTACAACGCCTGGAACGACCACATTCTTTATTTCGGCAAGCACACGGCCGACCTGAGCAACTTCGTGCTGGTGGCGGTGAACCTCGACCCGCACCACGCCCAGGAGGCGCATTTCGAGATTCCGCTGTGGGAGTTCGGCCTGCCGGACGACGCGGCGATGCACGGCGAGGACCTGATGACCGGGCACCGCTGGACCTGGTACGGCAAGACCCAGTGGATGCGTCTCGAACCGACGATGCCGTTTGGCATCTGGCGTATCCATCCGGCCCGCTGAGGCCCCATAGAAGGACGGCAAGATGGCTCAAGCGAAGAAAGCCCGCGCCCGCAAACCGGCTGCCTTTATCGACGATCCGCTGTGGTACAAGGACGCGATCATCTACCAGGTGCATGTGAAGTCGTACTTCGATTCCAACAACGACGGGATCGGCGACTTCCCCGGCCTGATCGACAAGCTCGACTACATCGCCCAACTTGGCGTCAATACCATCTGGCTCCTGCCGTTCTACCCGTCGCCACGCCGCGACGATGGCTACGATATCGCCGAGTACCGGGGCATTCACCCGGACTACGGCAGCATGGCCGATGCCAAGCGCTTCATCGCCGAGGCGCACAAGCGCGGGCTGCGCGTGATTACCGAGCTGGTCATCAACCACACCTCGGACCAGCACCCATGGTTCCAGCGGGCGCGCAAGGCCAAGCCGGGGTCGTCGGCGCGCAACTTCTACGTGTGGTCGGACAGCGACCAGAAATACCCGGAAACCCGGATCATCTTCCTCGATACCGAGAAGTCCAATTGGACCTGGGACCCGGTCGCCGGCCAGTACTTCTGGCACCGCTTCTACTCGCACCAGCCGGACCTGAACTTCGATAACCCGCAGGTGTTGCGCGCCGTGCTCAGCATCATGCGCTACTGGCTGGACCTCGGTGTCGACGGCCTGCGCCTGGATGCCATTCCCTACCTGGTGGAGCGTGAAGGCACCAACAACGAAAACCTGCCGGAGACCCATGAGGTCCTGAAGAAGATCCGCGCCGAGATCGACGCCAACTACCCGGATCGCATGCTGCTGGCCGAAGCCAACCAGTGGCCGGAAGACACCCAGCTGTATTTTGGCGGCAAGGAGGGCGGTGGTGGCGACGAATGCCACATGGCCTTCCACTTCCCGCTGATGCCGCGGATGTACATGGCCATCGCCCAGGAGGACCGCTTCCCGGTCACCGACATCCTGCGCCAGACGCCGGACATCCCGGCCAACTGCCAGTGGGCGATCTTCCTGCGCAACCACGATGAGCTGACCCTGGAGATGGTCACCGACAAGGAGCGCGACTACCTCTGGAACTACTACGCCGCCGACCGCCGCGCCCGGATCAACCTGGGCATCCGTCGGCGCCTGGCGCCGCTGATGGAGCGCGACCGCCGCCGCATCGAGCTGCTCAACAGCCTGCTGCTGTCGATGCCGGGCACGCCGGTGATCTACTACGGCGACGAAATCGGCATGGGCGACAACATCTTCCTCGGCGACCGCGACGGCGTGCGTACGCCGATGCAGTGGAGCATCGACCGCAACGGCGGTTTCTCCCGCGCCGACCCGGCGAGCCTGGTGCTGCCGCCGATCATGGACCCGCTGTATGGCTTCCAGACCATCAACGTGGAGGCCCAGCTGCGCGACCCGCATTCGCTGCTCAACTGGACGCGGCGGATGTTGTCGATCCGCAAGCACCAGAAGGCCTTTGGCCGTGGCACGTTGAAGCTGCTGTATCCGGCCAACCGGCGCATCCTCGCTTACCTGCGCGAATTCACCGGGCCCGACGGCAGCAACGAGACCATCCTCTGCGTGGCCAACGTTTCGCGCTCGGCGCAGGCGGTGGAGCTGGACCTCTCGCTGTTCGCCGGTATGGTGCCGGTGGAGATGGTCGGTGGCAGCGCTTTCCCGCCGATTGGCCAGCTCACCTACCTGCTGACCCTGCCGCCCTATGGCTTCTACTGGTTCCTGCTCGCGCCGCAGGCGCAGATGCCGGCCTGGCATGCCGAGGCGCCGGAGCCGATGCCGGACTTCAACACGGTGGTGATCAAGCGCGACATGAGCGAGCTGCTGGACGGCCCGGCGCGGCGCATTCTCGAGCAGGACGCCTTGCCTGCCTACCTGCCGAAGCGCCGCTGGTACGCCGCCAAGGATGAGAAGATCGAGCGTGCCCGGATCGCCTATGGCGTGCCGTTCTGCACCGGTTCGCAGCCGTGCCTGCTAGCCGAGGTGGAGGTCGAGAACGCTAAGGGGACCGAGCGCTACCTGCTGCCGTTCGGCACGTTCGGCGAGGACGATCAGGTCGGCGCCTTGCCCCAGCAGTTGGCCATGGCTCGTCTGCGCCGGGTGCGTCAGGTGGGGCTGATCACCGATGCCTTCACCCTCAACGGCTTCATCGGCGAGGTGCTCAAGGCGCTGCGTGAAGAGCGGCGCATCGCCTGCCTGGATGGCGAGTTGCAGTTCCTGCCCACGTCGTTGCTCGCCGGCCTGGAGCTGCCGGCGGACGCCGAGTCGCGCTACCTCACCGCCGAGCAGTCGAACAGCTCGGTGGTGGTCGGCGATGCCCTGGTGATGAAGCTGATTCGCCGGGTCATCGGCGGCGTCCATCCCGAGGCGGAGATGGGACGCTACCTCACCGAGCACGGTTTCGCTCACATCGCGCCGCTGCTCGGCGAGGTCCGCAGGGTTTCCGCCGACGGCACGCCCCATGCGCTGATCATCGTGCAGCGCTACCTGAACAACCAGGGCGATGCCTGGGAATGGACCCAGGACACCCTGGAGCGGGCGATCCGCGACACCATTACCGGCGGTATTTCCGAAGTGGAAAACCAGTTCAGCGCCATGGTGGAGCTGGAAAACTTCGCCCGTATGCTCGGCCAGCGCCTGGGCGAGATGCACAGCCTGCTGGCGCAGGCCAACGATGATCCGGCCTTTGCCGTGAAGGTCAGCGACGAGGCGGATGCCAGGGGCTGGAGCGAGGCGATCGGCCGGCAACTGAGCGGGGCCCTGGAGATTCTTGCCGCGCGGCGTGACAGTCTGCGTGCCGAGGACGGGGTCATCGTCGAGCAATTGATCGGCGAGGGCGATGCCTTGCTGCGGGCCATCGATGGCCTGGCGCAGCGGGCGATCGGCGGTTTGCGCATGCGTGTGCACGGTGACCTGCATCTGGGCCAGGTCCTGGTGGTGCAGGGCGATGCCTACCTCATCGACTTCGAAGGCGAGCCCGCGCGTTCCCTGGACGAGCGTCGGGCGAAGCACAGCCCCTACAAGGACGTTGCCGGCATCCTGCGCTCCATCGAGTATGCCGCCGCCATGGCCATGCGCCGCGCGCAGAGCGCCGACAGTTCGGAAGAGGCCAACCTCGCGCGCAGCCAGACCGCCGCGACTTACCGCAGCACCACCCGCGAGGCCTTCCTCGAGGCCTATCGCCAGGCCGCCGGAGGCATCCCGCACCGCTGGCGCGACGAGCGCGGCGAACAAGCGGCCCTGGATCTCTTCACGTTGGAGAAGGCCGCCTACGAAATCG
Source organism: Pseudomonas sp. PIC25 (assembly GCF_002286785.1). Taxonomy (GTDB): domain Bacteria; phylum Pseudomonadota; class Gammaproteobacteria; order Pseudomonadales; family Pseudomonadaceae; genus Pseudomonas_M. The sequence continues at coordinate 25,335 of NZ_MUJY01000057.1, forward strand.
CTTACGAGGCCGCCAACCGGCCGGCCTGGTTGTCCATATCCCTGCAGGGCCTCGCGGCCCTGGCCGATAAGCTCATCGCTGGAGGTAACCCATGATCGACCGCCTCGCGCAGTCCGCCCGGCAGGACGAGGCGCTGCTGATTCCCACGGCCCTGGTGGATGCGCTGGTCAGCGCCACCCAGGCTGATCCTTTTGCCGTGCTCGGCCCCCATTCGGTACGCGATGGGCTGGTGGTGCGCACTTATCAGCCGGGGGCACTGGGGGTCACTGCCATCGCCCGTGACAACGGGGAAACCCTGGCCGAATTGGAGCCGGTGCAGGCGCCGGGCCTGTTCGTCGGTCGTTTGCCGGAGGCCCGGCCGTATCGCCTGCGTGTCCGCTGGGCCGGTGGCGACCACGAGGCCGAGGACCCCTACAGCTTCGGGCCGTTGCTCGGCGAGATGGATCTCTATCTGTTCGCCGAGGGCAATCACCGTGACCTGGGCCACTGCCTGGGGGCCCAGCCGATGACCATCGAAGGCGTGGAGGGCGTGCGTTTCGCCGTCTGGGCGCCGAATGCCCGGCGCGTGTCGGTGGTTGGCCATTTCAACAGTTGGGACGGCCGCCGGCACCCCATGCGCCTGCGCTATCCGGCGGGCGTGTGGGAGCTGTTCATCCCGCGCCTGGGGCCGGGCGAGCCCTATCAGTATGAAATCCTCGGCCCCAACGGCCTGCTGCCACTGAAGGCCGACCCGGTCGCCCTGGCCACCGAAGCGCCGCCCGGCACCTCGTCGGTGGTGGCGCAGCCGCTGGATTTCGCCTGGAACGATCAGGCCTGGATGCAGCAACGCGCCTCACGCCAGGCGGCCAATGCGCCGATCTCCATCTACGAGCTGCATGCCGGCTCCTGGCGCCGTGAGAGCGGGGAGCTCTACAACTGGCGAGAGCTGGCGGAGCGGCTGATCCCCTACGTCATCGACATGGGCTTCAGCCATATCGAGCTGCTGCCGATCATGGAGCACCCGTTCGGTGGCTCCTGGGGCTACCAGCCGCTCTCGATGTTCGCCCCCAGCGGCCGCTACGGAACGCCGCAGGACTTCGCCGCCTTCATCGACGCCTGTCACGTGGCCGGCATCGGCGTGATCCTCGACTGGGTACCCGCGCACTTTCCCACCGACGAACACGGCCTGGCGCGTTTCGACGGCACCGCACTGTACGAATACGAGCACCCGTTCGAGGGCTTCCATCAAGACTGGGACACCTACATCTATAACCTTGGCCGCACCGAGGTGCATGGCTTCATGATTGCCTCGGCTTTGCACTGGCTGCGGCAGTTCCACATCGATGGGTTACGGGTGGATGCGGTGGCCTCGATGCTCTATCGCGACTATTCGCGCAAGGAAGGCGAGTGGATACCGAACCGCTACGGCGGGCGCGAGAACCTGGAGGCCATCGAGTTCCTCCGTCACCTGAACGACGTGGTAGCCCTGGAAACCCCCGGCGCTTTGGTGATCGCCGAGGAGTCCACCGCCTGGCCGGGCGTGACTCAGGCGACCCAGGAGGGCGGGCTTGGCTTCTCCTACAAATGGAACATGGGTTGGATGCACGACACCCTGAAGTACATGGCCGAAGACCCGGTGCACCGTTCCTATCACCACGACAAGATGACCTTCGGGCTGATCTATGCGTTTTCCGAGCGCTTCATTCTGCCGATTTCCCACGACGAAGTGGTGCACGGTAAACGCTCGCTGCTGGACAAGATGCCCGGCGACCGCTGGCAGAAGTTCGCCAACCTGCGCGCCTACCTGAGCTTCATGTGGACCCAGCCGGGCAAGAAGCTGCTGTTCATGGGCTGCGAGTTCGGCCAGTGGCGCGAGTGGAACCACGACACCGAACTGGACTGGTACCTGCTCAACTATGGCGAGCACCAGGGTGTGCAACGCCTGCTGCGCGACCTCAACCGGCTCTACAACCAGGAACCGGCGCTGTACGAGCGCGATTGCGAACCCGATGGCTTCCAGTGGCTGATCGGCGACGACCGCGCCAACAGCGTCTATGCCTGGCTGCGCTGGAGTTCCACCGGGCATCCGCTATTGGTGGTGGCCAACTTTACCCCGGTGGTGCGGCATGGCTATAGGATCGGCGTGCCGCTGGCGGGGCACTGGATGGAAGTGCTCAACAGCGACGCCGAATGCTACGCCGGCTCCAACGTCGGCAATGCCGGCGGCGTGCTGACCGATACCATCGAAAGCCACGGCGAGTCGGTTTCCCTGTCATTGAACCTGCCGCCGCTGGGGGTGCTCATCCTGCGACCGACGCCGGTGGGCGGATGATCGAGGCATGAACCTGCAGGAGCCAGCTTTGCTGGCGAAGCGCCGGCTCCTGTAGGGGCGAATTCATTCCCCCAAACCAACCTCCATCGGGCGAATAAATTCGCCCCAACGGGCAGTCGCCGGGCTTGATTCGTAGGAGCGAACCCCGCTCGCGAAGCGGAGTATCGCCGAACGCACGAATCGCCAGCAGAGCTGGCTCCTACAAAAACGGGGCCATGCGGCTCAGCCTGTGAGGGCGAATTCATCCGAGATAGAGGGCTGGGCCCATCGCGAACGAATTCGCTCCCACAGAATGCGCCGCCTCACGCCGCCAGGCTGATCCGGGCCAGGGCGCGTTCGATGGCGCTCGAGTCGGTCGGCCGGACCAGCCGGGCCACTTCCTTGCCCTGATCGAGGAAGATCAGCGTGGGCCACAGCGTCACCCGGAACGACCGCCCCAGCGGGCGGCCCTTGCCGTCTTCGATCTTGATATGGCGGATTTCCGGGTGCCGGGCGAAAGCCTTGGCGAGGAGGGGTTGCGCCGCCTGGCAGTGCCCACACCAGGAAGCGCCGAACTCCAGGACGGTCGGTTCTTCCAGGGCTTCCACTTCGGCGCGCGTCGGTTCGGTCGCGGGATAAATTCTGCTCATGTTCATGGGGCGATCTCGAAAAGCGGAGACACACCTTGTTAGAAGCTGTCCAAAGAGGTGTGTTCCCGTCCCCGACACCACGTCCACCCTGTGGGGGCGAATTCATCGCCCGGCGGACGTATGACGGCCCTCAGGCAGGTTTTCGCAACCGCCGCGTATTGACGATATCCACCGCGCGGGCCCGCAGTTGGCCGCAGCCGCCGTCGATATCCTGGCCGGCCGAGTTGCGTACCTTGGTCAGTACGCCGCGGCTGTGCAGGTAGCGAACCATCTGCACGATGCGCTCGCCGTCCGGGCGCTGGTAGTCGTCCATTTCCAGGCTGTTGTAAGGGATCAGGTTCATCACCGCGTACCTGCCCTTGAGCAGGCGCAGGATGCCGTCCATTTCTTCCTGGCTGTCGTTGATGCCCTTGAGCAGCGTCCACTGGTACTGGATGGGGTAGCCGACCTGACGGGCATAGGCTTCGCCCAGTTCGACCAGCTCCTCGGGAGCGATTTTCGGTGCACGGGGCAGCAGCTTCTCGCGCAGCGCGGCGTCGGTGGTGTGGAGGGAAAGGGCGAGGCCGGGTTTGACCCGCTGCTGCGGCAGGCGCTCGAACACGCGCATGTCGCCGACCGTGGAGAACACCAGGTTCTTATGGCCGATGCCGCCCTCGGTGCCGAGCAGGTCGATGGCTTCCAGTACGTTGTCCAGGTTGTGCGCCGGCTCGCCCATGCCCATGAAAACCACCTTCTTCACCGGGCGGAAGCGCCGGGCAAGGGCGACCTGGGCGACGATTTCGGCGCTGCTTACCTGGCGCAGCAGGCCGCTCTTACCGGTCATGCAGAATACGCAACCCACCGCGCAACCCACCTGGGTCGAGACGCACAACCCGTCGCGGGGCAGCAGCACGCTTTCCACCATCTGGCCATCGTTCAGTTCCACCAGCAGCCGGGCGGAACCGTCGGCGGCCGGATGTTCCGAGCGCAACCGCGCCAGCCCGGCGAGTTGTTCGGACAGTGCGGGAAGCGCCTCGCGCACGCTGAGCGGCAGGAAGTTCTCCGCCTGTTGGTGGCGCCGACCGCTGTCGAGGGGCAGCCCCTTCAGCCAGGCACGGACGATCCGTCCGGCATGCCGGGGATTGGCGCCGAGGTCGGCGAGGCGTTGTTGGATTTCAGGGATGCGCATGGGGGGCGCATGCTACCACCGGCTGCGCTTGCCGCGTAGCGGGGGAGATGAGCCACCGGTCTGCGGGCCGAGGTTCAATGCCGCACTGGCTTAGAGTTTGATCATGGTCGCTAGGAAAGGCTCACAAGAGCCATTTCATCATTGCAAACAGGGTTACTCCATAATTGCGTAGGTTATATACAGTTGGAGACTCTGGCTACTTCATTGTTATCGATCATCACACGATAAACCGCATGTAATACGAAGCATGGCCGGCCCTGAAACAACGTGGCCCTCAACTGAACTATCTATAACAACCGAAAACGAATTCCGAACCACAGTAGGCGAGGGCTGGCGTAGCTCTCGATATCAATCGTGTGGCCGTTCCAGTTGTGAGTTGTCATAGTGCCAATCCTTGAGGTGAAAGTGGCTTATTCGTTTGGGATAAGTTTAAAAATGCTTCGCTTGAAAAGGCTGTTGGCGGCCTTGCGAGGTGGGATCTAATCGTTAAGCCGGTTTTATATGAATGTTAATGGGCCAAACTTTTTATTCCGGCTCGTCATCGGCAGAAACAGCACTCAAACACTTCACCCGATGCTTACCCTCGTCGAGCATCCATACGTCTTCCTCGGCTCGATACTCGGCTTCCATCACCTGGTTGTAGCTGAAGCGCCACGTGCGGCGGTCGCGGCCGTCAAGGGCTTCGATGGTGAGTACGGTTTCCCCGCTGGCGAAGGGGTGGTCGGCTTCCGCGGCGGCATCGGTCTGGTCCAGCAGGTCTTCGTTGAGGCTGAACTGCCAGGCGTGCAGGCCGTCGATTTCCAGCATGTCGGCGGTTTCCAGTTGGTCGAGAAGGTAGAGGGGAGCGTCTGTCATGGGCGTATCCGGGTTGGCTGGTCGAGGCGAGAGGGTAAGGGGCTCGCGTCGGGGGAACAAGCGTTGCGTTGCCGTCCTGCGCGTGGGTTCCACTGTGCTTGCGGCGGGGTACTACGCTTTCGGATAGCGACAGGTCTGCATCGCGGTTTCCGCTCCTTTCGTCCAGGGTCGGTTTCAGGATGTGGGGGGTCGTTCAGGGGCAATTTCCAGGCGCTGGGAATGGCAAGCTGCCCCAATGCTCCGTACCAGTGCACGAAGAGGCCTGGGCGATGCACAAGGATGGCTCCAGCGAGGTCACGCTGCCGTGACGTGGCGTACGCTGCAGCCGAAGATTTCCGGATGGCCGCCGGTATGGGTCAGCGTCGTCCGTGATGCCGAGGAAAACGCTGCATGCCTGACGAGACACTTCACCTGCCCCTGATTCTCAGCGTGCTGGAGCGCGAGAAGGACACCCCCGGTGCCCTGTTGCCGATCCTGCATGCCATCCAGGAGGGCGTCGGGTATATCCCGGATGCCGCCGTCCCCGAGATCGCCCATGCCCTCAACCTCAGCCAGGCCGAAGTGCGCGGAGTGATCAGCTTCTACCACGACTTCCGTACCACGCCCCCGGCGCGTCATATCTTGCGCCTTTGCCACGCCGAGTCCTGCCAGAGCATGGGCGGCGCGCAATTGGCCGCGCAGTTGCGCGAGCACCTGGGGCTGGACGACCACGGCACCACGGCCGACGGGCAGGTCAGCCTGCGGCCGGTCTATTGCCTGGGTGCCTGCGCCTGTTCGCCGGCCCTGGAACTGGATGGCCAACTGCACGCACGGCTCACCCCCGAGGGGCTGCGTGAGCTGGTCAACCGTTGCCTGGAGGATGGGACATGCTGACGCTGTGCATCCCCGGCGATTCGATTGCCCGCGCAGTAGGCGCGGATGAGGTGGCCGTGGCGCTGGCCCGCGAGGCCGAACGGCGCAACCTGCCGCTGGAACTCAAACGCACCAGTTCCCGTGGCCTCTATTGGCTGGAGCCGCTGGTGGAGCTTGAGAGCGCCGACGGCCGCCTGGGCTTCGGCCCGATCACTTCCAAGGATGTCCCGTCCTTGCTGGATGCCTTGCAGGGCGATACCAGCACCCATCCGCTGGCACTGGGGCCGGTGGAGGAATTGCCCTATCTCAAGAGTCAGCAGCGCCTGATCTTCGCCCGCGCCGGCATTACCCGTCCGCTGTCCCTGGACGACTACCGGGACCTGGGCGGCTTCGAAGGGCTGGCCCGCGCCATCGGCCAGAGCGGCGAGGAAATCGTCGCCTCTGTGCTGGATTCCGGCCTGCGAGGCCGGGGCGGTGCGGCGTTCCCGGCCGGGATAAAGTGGCGCACCGTGCGCGAGGCCAAGGCTGCGCAGAAGTACGTGGTGTGCAATGCCGACGAAGGCGATTCCGGCACGTTCGCCGACCGTATGTTGATGGAGGGCGACCCCTTCCTGTTGATCGAAGGCATGGCCATCGCCGGCCTCGCGGTAGGTGCCAGCATGGGCTACATCTACGTGCGCTCGGAGTACCCGCAGGCGGCGCAAACCCTGCGCGCGGCCATCGATATCGCCCGCGAGGCCGGCTATCTCGGAGCCGACGTGGCGGGAAGCGGACGTGTCTTCGAACTGGAGGTGCGGGTCGGTGCCGGTGCCTACATCTGCGGTGAGGAAACCTCCCTGCTGGATTCCCTCGAAGGCAAGCGCGGCACGGTACGCGCCAAGCCGCCGCTACCGGCCCTGCAAGGGCTGTTCGGACTGCCGACCCTGGTGCACAACGTGCTCACCCTGGCTTCGGTGCCGATCATCCTGGCCCGTGGCGCACAGTTCTACCGCGACTTCGGCATGGGCCGCTCGTTGGGCACCATGCCGTTTCAACTGGCTGGCAACATCCGTCACGGTGGCTTGGTGGAGCGGGCTTTCGGCCTGACCCTGCGCGAGCTGGTGGAAGACTATGGCGGTGGTACGGCTACGGGCCGGCCGATCAAGGCCGCCCAGGTGGGCGGGCCGCTGGGTGCCTGGGTGCCGCCGTCGCAATTCGATACTCCGCTGGACTACGAGGCGTTCGCCGCCATGGGCGCAATGCTTGGCCACGGTGGTGTGGTGCTGGCCGACGACAGCCTGGACATGGCGCGCATGGCGCGTTTCGCCCTGCAATTCTGCGCCGAGGAGTCCTGTGGCAAGTGCACGCCGTGCCGCATCGGCTCCACCCGCGGTGTCGAAGTGGTGGATCGCCTCTTGGCGGCGCCCGACGATGCGACGCGGGATGAGCAGGTGATCCTGCTCAAGGACCTCTGCGACACCCTGACTTATGGCTCTCTCTGCGCCCTGGGCGGCATGACTGCCTACCCGGTGACCAGCGCGCTCAAGCATTTCCCTGCCGACTTCGGGCTGAAGTCTTCGGAGGCCGACCAATGATCAACATCTTCGACCCCGCCAGCGATATCGACCTCGGTACCCCGGCCCGCGAAAGCGAGGTGCAGGTCAGCCTGACCATCGATGGCCGCGAGATCAGCGTGCCCGCCGGCACCTCGGTGATGCGCGCCGCCGCACTGCTCGGCACCACCATTCCCAAACTCTGCGCCACCGAGAGCCTGGAAGCCTTCGGCTCCTGCCGTATGTGCCTGGTGGAAATCGACGGCATGCGCGGCTATCCGGCCTCCTGCACCACGCCGGTGAGCGAGGGCATGGTGGTGCGCACCCAGACCTCCAAGCTCGCCACCCTGCGGCGCAACGTGATGGAGCTGTACATCTCCGACCACCCGTTGGACTGCCTGACCTGTTCGGCCAACGGCAACTGCGAACTGCAGACAGTGGCGGGGCAGGTGGGCCTGCGCGAAGTGCGTTACGGCTATGACGGTGCCAATCACCTGGAAGAGGCCAAGGACGTATCCAACCCCTATTTCGACTACGACCCGAGCAAGTGCATCGTCTGCAACCGCTGCGTGCGCGCCTGCGAGGAAACCCAGGGCACTTTCGCCCTGACCATCAGCGGTCGCGGCTTCGAGTCCCGCGTGGCGGCGGCCGGTGGCGAGAACTTCCTCGACTCCGAATGCGTGTCCTGCGGCGCCTGCGTGCAGGCCTGCCCGACTGCCACGCTGATGGAGAAGAGCGTGGTGGAGAAGGGCCAGCCGGAGCGCAGCATCATTACCACCTGCGCCTACTGCGGCGTGGGCTGTTCCTTCCGCGCCGAGGTGAAGGGCGACCAACTGGTACGCATGGTGCCGGACAAGAACGGCCGGGCCAACCACGGCCACGCCTGCGTCAAAGGGCGTTTCGCCTGGGGCTATGCCACCCATCCGGACCGCATCACCAAGCCGATGATCCGCAAACACATCGACGACCCCTGGCAGGAAGTCAGCTGGGACGAGGCGGTGAGCTACGCGGCCAGCGAATTCCGCCGCATCCAGCTTAAGTACGGGCGCGACTCCATCGGTGGCATCACCTCCAGCCGTTGCACCAACGAAGAAGCCTACCTGGTCCAGAAGCTGGTACGTGCGGGCTTCGGCAACAACAACGTCGACACCTGTGCGCGGGTCTGCCACTCGCCCACCGGCTATGGTCTCAAGCAGACCCTGGGCGAGTCGGCCGGCACCCAGAGCTTCGATTCGATCATGCAGGCCGACGTGATTCTGGTGATCGGCGCCAACCCCACCGACGCCCACCCCGTCTTCGGCTCCCAGCTCAAGCGCCGCCTGCGCGAGGGCGCGCGGCTGATCGTCATCGACCCGCGCCGCATCGATCTGGTGGATTCGCCTCACGCCCGCGCCGAGCTGCACCTGGCGCTGCGTCCCGGCACCAACGTGGCCATGCTCAATGCCTTGGCCCATGTGATCGTCACCGAAGGGCTGGTCAATCAGGATTTCGTCGACGCCCGTTGCGAAGCGGCGGATTTCTCCCGCTGGCGCGATTTCGTCAGCAAGTCGGAGAACTCTCCGGAAATCCTCGGCCCGGTCTGCGGCGTGCCCGCTGCGCAGATCCGCGCCGCCGCGCGCCTGTATGCCACCGGCGGCAATGCGGCGATCTACTATGGCCTCGGCGTGACCGAGCACAGCCAGGGCAGCACCGCGGTAATGGCCATCGCCAACCTCGCCATGGCCACCGGCAACATCGGCCGCGAAGGGGTAGGGGTGAACCCGCTGCGTGGGCAGAACAATGTGCAGGGCTCCTGCGACATGGGCTCCTTTCCCCATGAATTGCCGGGCTACCGCCACGTCTCCAACGAGGCGGTGCGCGCCCAGTTCGAACAGGCTTGGGGTGTGACCCTGCAGCCCGATCCCGGCCTGCGCATCCCCAACATGTTCGAGGCGGCCCTGGACGGCAGCTTCAAGGCGCTGTACTGCCAGGGCGAGGACATCGCCCAGAGCGACCCCAACACCCAGCATGTCACCGCTGCGTTGTCGGCGATGGAATGCGTGGTGGTGCAGGACATCTTCCTCAACGAAACCGCCAAGTTCGCCCATGTGTTCCTGCCGGGCAGCTCCTTCCTGGAGAAGGACGGCACCTTTACCAACGCCGAGCGGCGCATTTCCCGCGTGCGCAAGGTGATGGAGCCGCTGGGCGGCAAGGCCGACTGGGAAGCGACCCAACTCCTGGCCAATGCTCTGGGCTACAAGATGGACTACAAGCATCCGTCCGAAATCATGGACGAGATCGCCCGTCTGACCCCGACCTTCACCCGCGTCAGCTACGCCGAATTGGACCGCCACGGCAGTCTGCAATGGCCTTGCAACGACACCGCGCCGGACGGCACACCGACCATGCACATCGAGGAATTCGTGCGTGGCAAGGGGCGCTTCATGCTCACCGGCTACGTGCCCACCGAGGAGAAGGTCAATAGCCGCTATCCGCTACTGCTGACCACCGGCCGCATCCTCAGCCAGTACAACGTCGGTGCCCAGACCCGACGCACCGACAACGTCGCCTGGCACGGGGAAGACCGCCTGGAAATCCACCCGACCGACGCCGAAAGCCGTGGCATCGTCGATGGCGACTGGGTCGGCGTCGGCAGCCGCGCCGGGCAGACGGTGCTGCGCGCCAAGGTCAGCGAGCGGGTGGCACCGGGCGTGGTCTACACCACCTTCCACTTCCCTGAATCGGGGGCCAACGTGATCACCACGGACAACTCCGACTGGGCCACCAACTGTCCGGAATACAAGGTCACGGCAGTGGAAGTCTCGCGGGTCTACCAACCTTCCGAATGGCAAAAACGCTACCAGGCGTTCAGCGACGAACAACGGCGCCTGCTCAAGGAGCGCCGCCGCGCCGAGAAAGCAGAGGTACGTAGATGAGCAGCGAAAACCTGATCAAGATGGCCAACCAGATCGCCCAGTTCTTCGACTCCGAGCCGGACAATGCAGAGGCCGTGCATGGTGTACGCCAACACCTGCAAAGCTTCTGGACCCCCGCCATGCGCATCGAGCTGATGGCCTGGCAAGTGGAACACGGCGGCGCCTCCCTGCATCCCCTGGTGCAGGCAGCGTTGGCGGAGGTGGGGAGGGAGGTTTAGAAAGGCAGATTGGATTGCAAATAAAGAGGGTCATGTTGGGTGGGATACAGCGGCGCCGCAAGGCGCCCGCTGGAATGATGATTAGACTTGAGCTGGATCATTCAGTTACGGGTCGTGCCCCCTATCTCCGCCTGAATCAGCTCTCATCTGGATGCTGAACTAGCTATAGGCGACCCACAAATGCAGGCGCACGTCTGAGCACGTACCAAGCGCTGTGTACTTTTCGTTTTTCTGTATTACATGGTCGGGATACAACAAGCCTGTGTAGAGGCCTAGCAAAAGTTGATTTGCCACGCTCTACAAATACAGACCCTGACATTCCTGGCGCTCCAGCGCTTTCTAGAAGAATTTCTTGATGGCGGCCGGCAATTCGAGTTGCCGCAACGAATCGAGTTAGTACGACTGGGGTGGCTGGTTAGCGCCGTGAGCACTAAACTCATAAGGGAATCCAACGACATACAGTTTGTCTCCTACAGTAAGCAATGTGTTGCTCGGGAAGGAGTCCAGCTCTTCAAAATTTTTCGCCTTCTCTGCGGTGAAGCCACTGGCGTAGCTCAACGGCTGACGTTGCTCATCTAGGCAGCGGATAAGGGCGGCTTTGAATGGCAATTCAAAGAGTTGGTTGAGTAGAGAGTTCTCTTCGGAGTTGTTCATGTTGCATCCTGAGTACAGGGGCGACCTTCCATGATCGCCCGTCGCTCAATCAACCGTCATACCCCAAATTCGGCGCCAGCCAGCGCTCGGTCACGGCGAGGTCCTGGCCCTTGCGCTTCGTGTAGCTTTCCACTTGGTCCTTGTCCACTTTGCCCACGGCGAAGTATTGCGCTTGCGGGTGGGCGAAGTACCAGCCGCTGACGGCGGCGGCGGGGAACATGGCGTAGTGTTCGGTCAGGGTGACTCCGCTCTGGCCTTGCGGGTCGAGCAGTTGGAACAGGGTGCCCTTTTCGGTGTGGTCGGGGCAGGCCGGGTAGCCGGGGGCGGGGCGGATGCCGACGTACTCTTCCTTGATCAGCGCTTCGTTATCCAGGTGCTCGTCCGGCTGGTAGCCCCACCAGTGCTTGCGCACTTCGGCGTGCAGCCATTCGGCACAGGCTTCGGCGAGGCGGTCGGCCAGGGCCTTGACCATGATCGCGTTGTAGTCGTCGCCCTTGGCCTCGTAGGCCTTGGCGACTTCCTCGGCGCCGATGCCGGCAGTGGTAATGAAGCCGCCCACGTAGTCGGTCAGGCCGCTGTCCTTGGGGGCGACGAAATCGGCCAGGGAGAAGTTGGGTTTGCCGTCCGGCTTGATGGTCTGCTGGCGCAGGTGGTGGAGGCGGGCCAGTGGCTGGCCGTCGCCGCCGTAGACTTCGATGTCGTCGTCATCCACCTGGTTGGCCGGCCAGAAGCCGAACACTGCCTTGGCGCGGATGAGCTTTTCGTCGATCAGCTTCTTCAGCATGGCCTGGGCGTCGTTGAACAGCGCGGTGGCGGCCTCGCCGACCACTTCGTCAGTGAGGATGCGCGGGTACTTGCCGGCCAGGTCCCAGGAGATGAAGAAGGGCGTCCAGTCGATGTACTCGGCCAGCACCTTCAGGTCGATATCCTCCAGCACCTTGATGCCGGTGAAGCTGGGCTTCGGCGGCTGGTAGCCGGCCCAGTCGAACGGCGGCTTGTTGGCCACGGCCTGGGCATAGGGCAGGCGCTCGGTGCGGGCGCTGCGGTTGGCGGTGCGCTCGCGGACTTCGACGTACTCGGCGCGGGTGCGCTCGACGAAGCCGGCTTTCAGTTCCTTGGACAGCAATTGGGTTGCCACGCCCACGGCACGGGAGGCATCGGTGACATAAACCACCGCGTCGTTCTTGTACTGCGGGTCGATCTTCACCGCCGTATGGGCCTTGGAGGTGGTGGCGCCGCCGATCATCAGGGGCAGGGTGAAGCCCTGGCGCTGCATTTCCTTGGCGACGTGGACCATTTCGTCCAGCGATGGGGTAATCAGTCCGGACAGGCCGATGATGTCGCACTTCTCGTCCTTGGCGGTCTGCAGAATCTTCTCCGCCGGGACCATTACACCGAGGTCGACCACGTCGTAGCCGTTACAGCCGAGCACTACGCCGACGATGTTCTTGCCGATGTCGTGCACGTCGCCCTTGACCGTAGCCATGAGGATCTTGCCCTTGGCTTCCGGCTTGTCGCCTTTCTCCGCTTCGATGAAGGGGATCAGGTGGGCCACGGCCTGCTTCATCACGCGGGCGGATTTCACCACCTGGGGCAGGAACATCTTGCCCGAGCCGAACAGGTCGCCGACCACGTTCATGCCGGCCATCAGCGGCCCTTCGATGACCTCGATCGGCCGCGCGCATTGCTGGCGGCACTCCTCCGTGTCTTCGACGATGTAGGTGGTGATGCCCTTGACCAGCGCGTGCTCCAGGCGCTTGTCCACCGGCAGGCTGCGCCACTCTTCGTTTTCCACTTCTTTGGCGCTGCCGTCGCCCTTGTACTGGTCGGCGATGGCCAGCAGTGCTTCGGTGGCGCCGGGGTGGCGGTTGAGCACTACGTCCTCGACCTTGTCGCGCAGCTCCTTGGGAATCTCGTCGTAGATTTCCAACTGACCGGCGTTGACGATGCCCATGGTCAGGCCGTTCTTGATCGCGTAGTAGAGGAACACCGAGTGGATGGCTTCGCGCACCGGGTTGTTGCCGCGGAACGAGAAGGACACGTTGGACACCCCGCCCGAGCTCAGGGCATAGGGCAGGTTGTCGCGGATATAGGCGCAGGCGTTGATGAAGTCGACCGCGTAGTTGTTGTGCTCTTCGATGCCGGTGGCCACGGCGAAGATGTTCGGGTCGAAGATGATGTCTTCCGGCGGGAAGCCGACTTCGTTGACCAGAATGTCGTAGGAGCGCTGGCAGATTTCTTCCTTGCGCGCCTGGGTGTCGGCCTGGCCGGCTTCGTCGAAGGCCATCACCACCACGGCCGCGCCGTAGCGCTTGCACAGCTTGGCGTGGTGCTTGAAGGCGTCGACGCCTTCCTTCATGGAGATCGAGTTGACGATGCCCTTGCCCTGGATGCACTTGAGGCCGGCCTCGATCACTTCCCACTTGGAGGAGTCGATCATGATCGGCACGCGGGAGATGTCCGGCTCGCCGGCGATCAGGTTGAGGAAGGTCACCATGGCCTTCTTCGAGTCCAGCATGCCCTCGTCCATATTGATGTCGATCACCTGGGCGCCGGCTTCCACCTGCTGCAGGGCGACTTCGAGGGCTTCACTGTAGTTTTCCTCGCGGATCAGGCGGGCGAACTTGGCGCTGCCGGTGATGTTGGTGCGCTCGCCGACGTTCACGAACAGCGAGTTGCGATCGATGGTGAAGGGCTCCAGGCCGGACAGGCGGCACGCCTTGGGAATCTCCGGGATGGCGCGCGGCGGGTACTTGGCCACCGCCTCGGCGATCGCCTGGATGTGCGCGGGCGTGGTGCCGCAGCAGCCGCCGACGATATTGAGGAAGCCGGAGGCGGCGAATTCCTCGACCACCGCGGCCATTTCCGCCGGGGTTTCGTCGTATTCACCGAAGGCGTTGGGCAGGCCGGCGTTGGGGTGGGCGGAGACGTGAGTCTCGGCCTTGGTCGCCAGCTCTTCGAGGTACGGGCGCAGGTCCTTGGCGCCGAGGGCACAGTTCAGGCCGACGGAAATCGGCTGGGCATGGCGCACCGAGTTCCAGAAGGCTTCGGTGGTCTGGCCGGACAGGGTGCGGCCAGAGGCATCGGTGATGGTGCCGGAGATCATGATCGGCAGCTCGATGCCGAGTTGTTCGAAAACTTCCTGGACCGCGAAGATCGCCGCCTTGGCGTTGAGCGTGTCGAAGATGGTCTCGATCAGAATCAGGTCCGCGCCGCCCTCGATCAGGCCACGGGTGGCCTCGGTGTAGTTCTCCACCAGTTCGTCGAAGGTGACGTTGCGGTAGCCGGGGTTGTTCACGTCCGGGGAGATGGAGCAGGTGCGGCTGGTCGGGCCGAGCACGCCGGCGACGAAGCGCGGTTTGGCCGGGTTCTCGGCGGTCTTGGCGTCGGCCACCTGGCGGGCGAGGCGGGCGCCTTCGACGTTCAGTTCGTAGACCAGCTCTTCCATGCCGTAGTCCGCCTGGGATACGCGGGTGGCGTTGAAGGTATTGGTTTCGAGGATGTCGGCGCCGGCGTCCAGATAAGCCTTTTCGATGGCCTGGATCACGTCCGGGCGGCTCAGTAGCAGCAGGTCGTTGTTGCCCTTGACGTCGCTCGGCCAGTCGGCGAAGCGGGCGCCACGGTAGTCCGTCTCTTCCAGCTTGTAGCTCTGGATCATGGTTCCCATGCCGCCGTCCAGGATCAGGATGCGCTCCTTGAGAGCTTGCTGGAGGGCTGCGAGACGTGCGCTGCGGTCGGACATGGGGACTACCTGGGAATGCCGGAAAACGAGGTCGGGGATGATAGCAAACCTGCGCGGTTTCGGAGTGGACCACACTTTTGCATGAATTATGCTCAAGTTGGATCGCTTCGCCGGTACGCCAAGCTAGAATCGCCGCTCAACCGCGCCAAGGACCCCTGTCATGCCGTACCGCGCGCTCGCCAGCGCTTTCTTTCTGTTCATCTACGGCGCTGCCCAGGCCGAGCCGATTTCCTACACCCGTGACGTCCAGCCGATCTTCACCGCCAAGTGCGTGGCCTGCCATGCCTGCTACGACTCACCGTGCCAGCTCAACCTCGGTAGCGCCGAAGGGGTGACCCGTGGTGCGAATAAGCAGCCGGTCTACGACGGAACCCGGACCAAGGCGCAGGAGACGACCCGGCTGTTCCTCGATGCCCATGGGGCGGATGCCTGGCGGAGCCGGGGTTTCCATTCGGTGCTGCAGCCGAAGGGCGGCCAGGCCGCCTTGATGGCGCGGATGCTGGAGTTGGGGCACGAGGCGCCGTTCGAGGCCAATGCCAAGTTGCCGGACGACCTGGCGATCGGTATTTCCCGGGAAAACCAGTGCCCGTTGCCAGGCGAGTTCGAGCAGTTCGCCAATAAGAACCCGCGGGTTGGTATGCCGTTCGCGGTAACCGGCCTGAGCGAGAAGGAATACCGCACCCTGCAGGATTGGCTGACACAGGGGGCTCCGGTGGACGAACAGGCGTGGCGACCCAGTGCGGCGGAGGCCAGGCAGATCGCTGTCTGGGAATCGTTGCTGAATGCGCCGGGCGCGCGGGAGGAGCTGGTATCCCGTTGGCTCTACGAACACCTGTTCCTGGCCCACCTGTATTTCGAGGATGACGAGGCGGGGCACTTTTTCCAGATGGTGCGCTCGCGTACGCCGAGCGGCAAGCCGATCGATCCGATTGCCACACGGCGGCCGAACGACGATCCCGGTATCGATTTCCACTATCGCCTGCGGCCGATCCAGGGTGTGATCGTGCACAAGACGCATATCACCTATCCCCTCAGCGAGAAAAAGCTGGGGCGGGTGCGCGAGCTGTTCCTACAGGGTGATTGGCGGGTGGATGCGTTGCCGGGCTACGGGCCGCAGCGGCGCGCCAATCCATTCGAGACGTTCGCGGCGATTCCGGCCCGGGCGCGTTACCAGTTCATGCTGGATAACGCCGAGTATTTCGTGCGCACCTTCATCCGCGGGCCGGTGTGTCGCGGCCAGATCGCGACGGATGTGATCCGCGATAACTTCTGGACCTTCTTCCAGGCGCCCGAACACGACCTCTATATCACCGACGCCGCCTATCGCGAAAAGACCACGCCATTGCTGGCGCTGCCGGGGCAGATCGACGATCTGGGCAGCATGCTCGGGCTGTGGCGGGCGTATCGCGATAAACGCAACCAGTACGAAGAGCTGCGTCAGGCTGTCTATGCGAAAGCACCCGCGCCGAGCTGGTCGCATATCTGGACCGGCAATAACAACGCGCTGCTATCGATCTTCCGCCAGTACGACAGCGCCTCTGTGCGCAAGGGGCTGGTCGGTGAGATTCCGCAGACGCTCTGGTGGATGGACTATCCGCTGCTGGAACGCACCTACTACCAACTGGTGGTCAATTTCGATGTGTACGGCAATCTCTCTCACCAGGCACAGACCCGGCTGTATTTCGATCTGATCCGCAACGGCGCCGAGCAGAACTTCCTGCGCTTGCTGCCGGCGGATTCCCGTGTGGAGATCCTCGACGACTGGTACCAGCGCAGCGGCAAACTGAAGCAATGGCTGGATTACCAGCCCATCGACACGCGCACACCGACCGGCCTGCAACTCGCCGGCAATGACCCGAAGCGCGCGTTCGCCGAGGCCTTGCTGCAGCGCTATGTCGATCTCAATGCGCGTCCCGACCCGATCAACCGTTGCCGCACGGCGCATTGCTATCGCGCCGGGATCGACCCGGCCCGTCAGGACATCGATCAGACCCTCAGCCGCCTGACCAGTCGGCCCGCCGCTGGATTGCCGGTGATTGGCATGCTGCCGGAGGCGGTGCTGCTGCGCGTCGAGCTGCCGGACGGTTCGCGCGAGATCTACAGCGTGTTACGCAATCGTGCCCACAGCAACGTGGCGTTCATGCTCGGCGAATCGCTGCGCTACCAGCCAACCCTGGATACCCTGACGATCTATCCCGGTGTGCTGAGCAGCTATCCCAACTTCATGTTCAACCTGGAGGCGGGTGAGGTCGGGAGTTTCGTCGCGGCGCTGGAGCAGGCGAAGGATGCCGTGACCTTCGACAAGGTGGTCGGGCGCTGGGGCGTTCGCCGAACGCACCCGGAGTTCTGGCGCTACTTCCATGATCTGTCGCACTACATCCGGGAAACCGAGCCGGTGGAGTACGGCGAACTGGACATGAACCGCTACATGAATTTGTAGCGCCGACCCATCCAATACGGGCCGCGCTGCTGTGCGCGGCCCGCGATGCCTGCCCCGACGGGGAATCTTTTCCTACACCCTGCGGTCCGACCCTGTGACGGGACGGCAGGCACCGGGCAGGTGTCTGCCCTCGAATTTCGACGATGCACCTCTGTGTGTATCAGGAGAGGAGGGTATTCGCGGGATGTTGATGTCGCTGCAAGCGCTCAGGGCACTGGCAGCATGGTTGGTGGTTTTTCATCATTTCATGCAGATTTTTTTCGACTTGCGGTCGGATGGACCGGTTGGCGATTTCTTTTCGGACAAGGGGGCGGTGGGCGTCGACCTGTTTTTCGTCATCAGCGGTACCGTCATCTATCTCTCGACCCAGGGCAAGGACATCGGTCCCGGCCGCTTCCTGCTCAATCGTCTGTTACGTATCGTGCCGGCCTACTGGTTGTATTCGCTGCTGGCGGCCGGGTTGATCCTGTATTTCAATCCGGTCATGCCAACGCAGACGTTCGAGCTTGGCCATTTCCTCCTCTCGCTGCTGTTCATCCCGGCGGAAAATCCGGCGGGCTATGGTGAGTTTCCGACGCTCTATGTGGGCTGGACGCTCAACTACGAAATGTTCTTCTACCTGTTGTTCTCCCTCTCGCTGCTGGTGAACGAGCGCTTCCGGCCCTGGCTGACGGCGGCGTCGTTGGGCGTTGTGAGCCTGGTGCTGGCGCGTCAGGAGTGGGTAAGTGATTTCTACCGCAACAGCATCGTCTTCGAGTTTCTCCTCGGCCTGATGATCGGCGTGTGCTACCGGCGCGGCTGGATCGTCCAGGGGTTCTGGATACCCATTGCGCTGATCGTCGCGTCATTGCTGGCGATCCTGCATCTGCAGCCGTACCCACGCCTGTCGCACTGGGGCCTGCCCAGTGCGGTGATCGTTGCGGCCTGCCTGTCGCTGGAGCCGTATTTCCGCAGGAGCGGGTTGCTGAAGATGCTTGGCGACTGCTCCTACTCGGTGTACTTGCTACACGTCATCGTGCTGTCCCTGGGCTGGTACTTGAGTCAGCGTTTCGCCCTGAACCCTTACGCCGTGCTGGGCGCCTGTGTGCCGCTGATCCTCATCGCCGGCTGGTGCAGCTACGAGTTGATCGAGAAGCGCCTGATGCTGGGGATGAAGCTCTGGTTGTCGTCGGGTGGCGTGGTTTCCGAGCCGCTGTCATTTTTCCGACAAAAATACTAGGACTTTATCTGGCAAAGCCGATTGGCGTACACTGCGTGCATGTTTGCGAGGAGTTGCCATGAGCGCCATCACCATTACCGACGCGGCCCACGATTACCTGGCTGATCTGCTGGCCAAGCAGAACACCCCCGGCATCGGTATCCGCATCTTCATCACACAGCCGGGCACCCAGTATGCGGAAACCTGTATCGCCTATTGCAAGCCGGGCGAACAGAAGCCGGAAGACACCGCCCTGGCGCTGAAAAGCTTCACGGCCTGGATCGATGCGATGAGCGAGCCCTTTCTGGACGACGCCGTGGTGGATTACGCCACCGACCGCATGGGCGGCCAGCTCACCATCAAGGCGCCGAACGCCAAGGTGCCGATGGTCAACGAGGACAGCCCGCTCAACGAGCGGATCAACTACTACCTGCAGACCGAGATCAACCCCGGTCTGGCCAGCCACGGCGGTCAGGTGTCGCTGGTCGATATCGTCGAGGAAGGCATCGCCGTGCTGCAGTTCGGCGGTGGCTGCCAGGGCTGCGGCATGGTCGATGTGACGCTCAAGGACGGCGTGGAAAAGACACTTATGGAGCGTATCCCGGAATTGAAGGGCGTACGTGACGTTACCGACCACAGCAATCGGGAAAACGCCTACTACTGACAGGCGACGACACGAAAAGGCGACCCGCGGGTCGCCTTTTTCATGTCTGCGATTGGCGTAAGACCGGCTGATCGGCGATCACTGGCGCAACTTCACGGTCCAACAGGCATGCCCCGACCGCTTCGCCATGAAGGACTACCCGCCAGGAGCTTTTATGTCAGCCACTCGATTGCTGGTCTGCGACGACTCGGCGATGGCCCGCAAGCAACTGATCCGTGGCTTGCCGGAAGGTTGGCCGGTGTCCGTCAGTCAGGCTGCCAACGGACGTGAGGGGTTGGAGGCGATACGCCAGGGGCGGGGCGATGTGGTGTTGCTCGACCTGACCATGCCTGAGGTGGACGGCTACGAAGTGCTCGAAGCGCTGCGGCGTGAGGGCTTGCCCAGTCGAGTGATCGTGGTGTCCGGCGATGTGCAGGACGAAGCGGTCCGGCGAGTGGAGCAACTCGGAGCGCTGGCCTTCATCCGGAAGCCCGCCGATCCGGTGCTGCTGAAGGAAACGTTGGAGCGTCTCGATCTTCTGGCGCCTCCGTCTTCTGAGCCCGATGCCACGATATCGGTCGGCGGCGAGCCGGATGTCAGTTTTCATGATGCGTTTCGCGAGGTGGTCAACATCGCCATGGGCCGGGCAGGTGCCATGTTGGCCCGGGTACTGGGTGTTTTCGTCCAGTTGCCGATCCCCAACGTGAATGAGTTCGAGGCCGGCGAGCTGCACATGGCGCTGCTCGATGCCCAGGAGGGCGAGCGGCTGACGGCGATATGCCAGGGTTTTATCGGCGGAGGAATCGCCGGCGAGGCCCTGCTGATCTTTCACGATTCGGAAGTTTCCGACATGGCCAAGCTGATGCGTTGGCATGCCCAGGCCTATCCTGAACTGGAGATGCTGCTGGATCTGTCCTGTCTGCTGGTAGGCGCCTGCCTGAGTGGTCTGGCCGAGATGATCGATGTGGCGTTTTCACAAAGCCATCCTTTGATTCTCGGCGAACATGCTTCCATCGACGAACTGATCCGTCTCAATCGACATCGGTGGAAGAAGACGCTCGCCGTTGAAATCAGCTATAGCCTGGAAGGGCACGCCATTCATTTCGATCTGCTGTTCCTGTTTACCGAAGACTCGCTGGACCTGCTATCACGCAAGCTCAACTACCTGATGGATTGATCATGACTGAAGGGGCCGATCTCAAGGAGTTCCATTGGTTACTGGCGGTGGTGCAGAGCATCGACGTCGGTGTCGTTGTGCTGGATCGCCAGTACCGCGTAGAGGTATGGAACACCTTTATGGAGAATCGCTCCGGGCGGTTGCCGAGCGAGGTCCATGAGCAATTCTTTTTCAGCCTGTTTCCAGAGGTGGACGAGGCTTGGTTCCGGCATAAGGCAGAAAGCGTGGCGACCCTGGGTACCCCATCGTTCACCATCTGGGAGCAGCGCCCCTATCTGGTGCGTTTCAAGAATTATCAGCCGATCACCGGGCAGGAAAGCTTCATGTATCAGAACACTACGTTGTTGCCGCTACGGGCGGCCAACGGCGAGGTCGAACACTTCTGCCTGATTATCTATGACGTCACCCATGTGGCGCTGAACCGCCGTCTGCTACTGGCCGCAAACGAGCAATTGCAACATTTGTCCAACACCGACCGTCTGACCGGGTTGTTCAATCGAGGGCACTGGGAGGAGCGGCTTCGCCATGAGCTCGCCCGGCACCGCCGCTATGCGACCAAGGCAGCCTTGGTGATGTTCGACATCGATCACTTCAAGCGCGTCAATGACACCTATGGCCATCAGGCGGGAGACCAGGTGATACGGTTGGTCGCCGAAGTGCTGCGCGAGCATGTGCGCGATGTCGATGTGGCCGGTCGCTACGGGGGTGAGGAGTTCGTCGTCCTGATGCCGGATACCGACCAGAACGGCGCGGTGTGTTTCGCCGAGCGCTTGCGCCGATCCATCGAGTCGCTGTGGGCGCCTCATGAGGAGCATACGATCACGTTCACCGTCAGCCTGGGCGTCGCCGATCTGAGCGTGCCTACGACCGAGCATGTCCAACTGATCGAGCGGGCAGACCAGGCGCTGTATGCCTCCAAGAAGGGGGGCCGCAATCGGGTGAGCGTCTACGGCCAGTCAGAAGAGTGACTTCAGGACGGTTGTGGTGCCGGACGGCGGGCTCCGATCAATACCGCCGACAGCGCCACCAGCAAGAGCGGCAGCATGCCTATATTCACCGGCCCCCAGCCGATGCTGGTGATCATCGCCCCGGACGCGAGGGACATGACGGCCGCCACGCTGCCATTACCCAACTCCATCAGGCCTTGCGCGTGGCCTTTTTCCTCCGCCCCGTGCCCCTCCGCGAGCAGGGTGGTGCCGGCGACCAGCATCAGGTTCCAGCCGGCACCCAGGAGGAACGAGCTGACCAGAAAGTGCGCCTGGGCGATGCCGCTCAACGCGATGGCGGCACTGGCGATCAAGAGGGCGATGCCGATCAGGGCCACCCTCCGGCTGCCCAGCCGATCCACAAGCGGACCGGCAGCGAAGGCGGGCAGGAACATGCCGACCAGATGCCAGCGGATCACTTCGGCGCCAACTTCCACATCGAAGCCGCAGAAGCTCATGGCCAGGGGCGTGGCGTTCATCACCAGGATCATCAGCCCGTGGCCGATGGCGGTAATGGTCATGGCGGTACGGATCGCCGGGCGGGCCAGCAACAGCCGGATCATCGCCAGGCCTCCACTGCCCGGGCGCGGCGCGGCGCCTTCGCGCAGCTGCGCCATCAATAGCAGGCCGACCAGCGCCAGAACGGCGATTGCCAGGTAGGCGCCAACGAAGGGAGTGTCCAGGGCGTTGCGCGACCACAGCGCCAGCGACGGGGCGAACAGGGCGGCACACAGCCCGCCACCGATCACATAGGCTGTCGCCCGGCCTTTCTGTTGCTCGTTCACCGACTCCAGCGCGGCGAAGCGGTAATACATGGCCGACGCTTGGTAGGTGCCGATTGCCAGACTGCCGAGGCAGAACAACAGGAAATCGCCCAGCCATACGCCCAGCGCACTGAGCAGACCGCCCAGCACACCGCCGCCGGCCCCGAGCATCAGCCCGGCGCGCCGTCCGCGGCGCTGCATGAACAACGACAGCGGTTGCACTGCCAGCAGGTTGCCGACGACCAGCAAGGCCAGGGGCAGGGTGGCCAGGATGTTCAACGGCGCCAGTTGCATGCCCACCAGCGAGGTGAGGGTGATGCCGATCAGGGCGCAACTCCAGTACAGCGCTTGGCCGGCGAACAACAGGCGGATCGAGGGATTGCTCAGCAGCATAGGGGTTTCCTTTTCAGCAGGGCTTGAAGGTGCGCGAGGTGGTGGCGGGGAAGCGTTCCAACTTGCCCGTGGGGCGGCGCGGTCGGTTGACCAGCTCGCCGCCGCAGTTCGGGCAGCGCAACTGGAGCTTTTCTTCCGCGCAACCGCGGCAGAAGGTGCATTCGAAGGAGCAGATCAGCGCATCGGCGCTGTCAGGTGGCAGGTCGCGGTCACAGCATTCGCAACCAGGGCGCAGTTCAAGCATGACGGGTCTCCTTGAGCGGGCGCAGCCCGAAGCGCTCGGCGTATTCCTGCGGACTGACGGACAAGTGTTTATGGAAGGTGCGGCGCAGGTTCTCCGGGTGGCCAAAGCCCGTCAGCCGCGCGACGGTGGCGATCGACGCCTGGGCGTCCTGCAGCAAGGCGCGGGCGGCTTCCAGGCGGACGCGCTCGACGTAGCGACCGGGGCCCATGCCCAGCTCCTGGACGAAGACCCGCGACAGGGTGCGGGGCGCCATGCGTGCCTGCTCGGCCAGCGCCTCGAGAGACAGGTCGTCGCCAAGGTGGGCCGGTATCCAGTCGAGCAGGGCCGCCAGCCGCGAGGTGCGGTTGGGGTCTGGGGCGAGCAGGGCGCTGAACTGTGCCTGGCCACCCGGCCGGCGAAGGAACATCACCAGGCGCCGGGCCACGGCGAGGGCCAGCGAGCGACCGAGGTCGGCTTCCACCAGCGCCAGGGCCAGATCGATTCCGGCGGTCACCCCGGCGGAGGTGAACACATGGGCATCGCCATCACGCTCGAAGGGATCGTAGGTGTGCAGGCGGTTGTCCTGGACCTGCACGGCGGGATGTTCGCGCCGCAGGGTCTCGAGGTCCGCCCAGTGAGTCGTGGCGGGGCGCTGGTCGAGCAGTCCGGCCGCCGCCAGCAATAGCGCACCCGAACAGACCGAGCCGAGCCGGCGAACCTGAGGTTCGGTCTGACGTAGCCAGTCGAGCAGCGCCTGGTCCTCGCATTGCCGCTCGACACCCAGGCCGCCGGGCACCAGCAGCGTATCCAAGGTCGAAGTGTCCAGGCCACGCCAACTGAGTTCGGCGCAAATGCTCAGGCCGGCGGAGGTCGCCACCGGGCCGACGGCATCGCCGAGCACGTTCAACCGATAGGCAGGAGGAAGCCCTTGGCGCTGGCGTTCGACATTGGCGGAAGCAAAGACCTGCATGGGCCCGGTCACGTCCAGGCTCATCACATCGGGGTAAATCAAACAAGCGATCCAGCGTTGGTTTTCCACGGCACGCACCTCGGAGGAGATGTGGCCAGTGTGCGGCGTCGTGCTATTGGCGACAATGACAATAAACCCACAAATATTGCCATTTCCGCTCAGGGCGGCGTAATTCGCTCCTGGTAGGCTTGTTCACGGGCCTCCTGCAGGCGCTCCCGCAGGTATTGATCGCGACTGAGCCCGCCGGGGACCTGCTGCATGGCGAGAACTTCCTCGACGATTCGTTTTTCCTCGGTCTTGTAGCGTGCGAAGTTCGCATCGGGCGATCGCTCCGCCTCGCGTGCCGCACTGCGTGCCTTGTAGCGGGCGGTCATGGCGGCGGCCCTGGCTTTTTGTTCCGCCTCGTCTAGTCCGCTGGCCTGGATGAGGCCAATCTGGAGCAGCAGGGCTTCGCTGAGTGCCAATTCGCCGCGCTCCTCGTAGCGGTCGATTTCCCTGGAAAGATTTTTGGCTTGCCGCGCTCTCTCCGTGGCGGAGAGGTCGGCGGCCCGGTTGGTGAAGCGTCGATAGTCGTTGCGGAAGACAAGACGCTCCTGCTGCTGCGCCAGCATCACGGAATCGAGGATGGCGCCGGACCGTCGCGATGCAACGGGCTGTTCCGGTAGCGGTGTCGATATTGGATCGCTGCCAGTGACGGTCGATTGAGAGGCCGGGGGCGAGTCGTCGCCTGGCGTCAGCCAGAGCATGGAGGCCAGGCCGCCAGTTAGGGCGAGAAGCGTTCCGAACGCAACGGGAGTCCAGCGAGGCATGGGACACCTGGGGAGCGATGCTGACCTTTCACAGGGTAGACGATGGCCAGAATAAAGAAGCCCGGCGCCAGGGCCGGGCTTCTTTGGGGCGGTGGAATTACAGCAGGCGTTTGCCGTTCTCGCGGGTGACGATGACCGTCGCCGCGCGCGGACGCTTGCCGGGGCCATCCGGCCAGGTGCTCAGCAGGTTGGAGGGGGTGGAACCTTCGCCGGGATGTTGGATGTTCACGAACAGCGTCTTGAAGTCCGGAGTCGCGGTGATGCCGGTCACCTCACAACCCGACGGGCCGACCAGGAAGCGCTTCAGTTCGCCGGTGCGCGGGTCGGCCACCAACATCTGGTTGTTACCGAACGGACCCGAGCTGAGCTGGCTGCCGCTCATGTCGGTCTGGATCCACAGGCGGCCGTCTTCGTCGAACCACAAACCGTCCGGGCTGGCCAGGATGTTGTCGGCATTCAGCGGCTGGCCGTTCGGGCCACGGCTGTCGGACGTCGGACCGGCAAGCAGGAAGAGGTTCCAGGCGAAGCGGGTGCCGGCATGGTCGCGGCTCAGTTCGCGCCAGCGGATGATGTGGCCATAGGCGTTGGCGGCACGCGGGTTGGCCGCATCCGCCGTGGTACGTGAACTGTTATTGGTCAGGGTGAAGTAGATTTCCCCGGTGTCTGGATGGGCGGCGCCCCATTCCGGGCGGTCCATCTTGGTGGCGCCGACGACATCGGCGGCCAGACGGGTATTGATCAGCACTTCGCCCTGGTCGGCGAAGCTCACGCCAGCGGCGGCGCAGGCGGCCTGGAACGCCGGATCGTCGATGTCCAGGGCCAGCCAGTCGCCACTGCCATCGGCATTGAAGCGGGCGACGTAGAGGGTGCCCTCGTCGAGCAGGCGGCTATTGGCGCGGCTGCCGGGACGGAACTTGCCACGGCTGACGTACTTGTAGATGTACTCGTTCTGTGAGTCGTCACCCGAATAGCAGACCACGCGCTTACCCGGACGGGTCGGGGCGAAAACCAGTCCTTCGTGGGCGAAGCGGCCCAGAGCGGTGTGCTTGACCGGCGTCGAGTCCGGGTTGAATGGATCGATCTCGACGATCCAGCCGAAGTGGTTCGGTTCATTGCGGTAGTCACCGGTGGCGTCCGCCGCCTTGCGGGTGGCGTCGAAGCGTTCGAACTCGTCGCCGGCAAGGGTATCCCAGCCGAAGCGGCTGGTATTGCGCAGACCATAGCGGCTCAGTTCGCGCGGCAGCGTGGTGTCCTGGGTGGCGAAGTAGCCGGCCCAGTTCTCTTCGCAGGTCAGGTAGGTGCCCCAAGGGGTATAGCCGTTGGCGCAGTTGTTCTGGGTGCCCCGAGTGGCGGTGCCGTCCGGGCTGTAGCGGGTGCGCATGAGCGCGTGGCCGCGCGCCGGGCCGCGGATCTGCATCGGCGTGGCCGCGGTGATACGGCGGTTGCGTGCGCTCGGCAGGACTTCCCATTCACCCTGCTGGTTGCGGCGGATTTCTACCACCGAGACGCCATGGGCGTTGATCTCCTTGCGGACTTCCTCGGCGCTGGTGCGCTTGCCGTTGACCACGGTCGGACCGTTGGGGTGCAGCAGATTGACGTCGATGTACTCGTGGTTGAGCACCAGCAGGCCATGGTCGCTGCGACGGCCATAGCCCCACTGGGCGTCGATGGGGAAGAAGTGCATGCCGTCATGGTGCATGCCGGTCTGTTCTGCCTGGTCCTGGGCGCTGTTGCTGGCGTCTTCCAGGAACGCCGGGTAGCGGCCTGTGATCGGGGTGCCCCACGGAATGAAAGCCGTAGCCTTGTAGCCTTGCGGAACCGTGATGGTGTCGGCGCGGGTCACCGGCACCGGTGTGAAGGGCAGGCGCGAACGGGGCTTGAAGATACCCAGGCCTTGTGTGGTGGCTTGGGCCGCCTCGCTACTGCCGGGCAGGCTGACGCCGAGGAAGGCGAGAGCACCGAGCGCGGCACCACCGGCCAATACCTGACGGCGGCCGAGGCCTTCGATCAATTCATTGATATGCGGGTTCTGCGAGTGGTTGCTGGGCAACTCATCGCCGTTGCCGAACAGCACGGCGTTCTCGTTATCGCGGTTCAAGGCGAGGCTCCTTCTTCTGTGAGGCGAATCGACGGAGCCATGACGCTAACCAGCGGACACGACAAAACCATGACAGGGAGTGTGATCGATTGCACGGTTTCGAGGTGGCCATTATTTGGCCGTCATGCTGCATGGAGCAGTCTTTCTGCCGGAAATGCAAAGCCCCGGCCGAGGCCGGGGCTTGCAGTCTGGCGGTCTCGGTCGGAGCCGAGCGAACCGGTTCTTAGTGGAACTGGTTCATGGTGTTGTCTTTACCGCTCGCCTTCAGAGCTGCTTCGCCAGCGAAGTACTCCTTGTGGTTGTCGCCGATGTCGGAGCCAGCCATATTCTGGTGCTTGACGCAGGCGATACCCTGGCGCAGTTCCTGACGCTGCACGCCCTTCACGTAGGCCAGCATGCCCTGGTCGGCGAAGTAACCCTTGGCCAGGTTGTCGGTGGACAGCGCGGCGGTGTGGTAGGTCGGCAGGGTAATCAGGTGGTGGAAGATACCGGCCTGAGCGGAACCGTCACGCTGGAAGGTGCGGATGCGCTCGTCGGCTTCCTTGGCCAGGTCGGTTTCGTCGTACTCGACGCTCATCAGCTGGGCGCGGTCGTAGGCGGAAACGTCCTTGCCGGCAGCAGCCCAGGCATCGAACACCTGCTGACGGAAGTTCAGCGTCCAGTTGAAGGACGGGCTGTTGTTGTACACCAGCTTGGCGTTCGGGATGACCTCACGGATGCGGTCGACCATGCCCTTGATCTGGCCCACGTGCGGTTTCTCGGTTTCGATCCACAGCAGGTCGGCGCCGTTCTGCAGGCTGGTGATGCAGTCCAGGACGCAGCGGTCTTCGCCGGTGCCCTTGCGGAACTGGAACAGGCCGGAAGCCAGGCGCTTCGGCTTGAGCAGCTTGCCGTTGGCCTTGACCACCACGTCGCCGTTGGCGATGTCGGCGGCGGATTCGACGTAATCGCCATCGAGGAAGCTGTTGTACAGGTCGCCCAGGTCGCCCGGCTCCTTGGTCACGGCGATCTGCTTGGTCAGGCCGGCACCCAGGGAGTCGGTACGGGCAACGATGACGCCATCGTCAACGCCCAGCTCGAGGAAGGCGTAGCGAACGGCATTGATCTTGGCGAGGAAGTCTTCGTGCGGAACGGTCACTTTGCCATCCTGGTGGCCGCACTGCTTCTCATCGGAAACCTGGTTTTCGATTTGGATGCAGCAGGCACCGGCTTCGATCATCTTCTTGGCCAGCAGGTAGGTGGCCTCGGCGTTGCCGAAACCGGCGTCGATGTCGGCGATGATCGGTACGACGTGGGTTTCGAAGTTGTCGATCTGGCTCAGCAGGTCGGCTTCCTTGGCCTTGTCGCCTTCGGCGCGGGCCTTGTCCAGGGCGGTGAAGAGCAGGTCCAGTTCGCGGGCGTCGGCTTGGCGCAGGAAGGTGTACAGCTCTTCGATCAGACCGGAAACGGCAGTCTTCTCGTGCATGGATTGATCCGGCAGCGGGCCGAAGTCAGAGCGCAGCGCGGCGACCATCCAGCCGGACAGGTAGAGGTAGCGCTTGTTGGTGGTCTTCAGGTGCTTCTTGATGGAGATCAGCTTCTGCTGACCGATGAAGCCGTGCCAGCAGCCCAGGGACTGGGTGTAGACGGAAGAGTCGGCATCATACTCGGCCATGTCTTTGCGCATGATGGCCGCAGTGTATTTGGCGATGTCCAGGCCGGTCTTGAAGCGGTTCTGGATGCGCATGCGAGCGGCGTATTCCGGGTTGATAGCGCCCCAGCTGCTGCCATTTTTCTCTTTCAGGGCGGCAACGGCCTTGATCTCGTTTTGATATGCGGACATGGTCAATCCTTCAAAGTTTGAGTTTGGTTGAGCACTGACTTTCCCACCCAAAACCTACGTGCTGGAGCTCGCTCTGGGGCGTCACGCCGCAGAAAACGTCGAAGTATTGACCGGAGGAGTGAAGCTGGAGAGGAGGGGTGTTTCGAGACGAACAGTTCGGAGACTGGGCGCAGGATGCGGACGCTAGCCGGCTCGTGGATGCCGCTGGGCGAGCGCTGATGCTGTGCCTGTCGTTCTCGCTGATACGTTGATCGCTTCCCCGTCCCTCAGGACAACTTCGTTCCAGTCGCAACCTCGTCGAACCGCCTTGTGGGCTGTTAGGACACGGACCGCCCCGAATGGTGTTACGGGTGCGATCTGGGGACCCTTTAGAGGTCCCTGGCTAGCGGGAGCGAGGCCATGATGCGCTTCAAACAAGTGTTCGTCAAACGTTTTGTAGTGTTTTTTTATCACTACTACATGGTGCTTTAGTAGGAAACCGATCGGTCAGAAAATACACCTTCAGTCGAGGGTCTCGACTTTCAGGCGGAGGGTCATATCGTTGCGTCCCTGGGTGCTGTGACGGCGGACGAAGCCGCTCTGGTCGGCCTGGCTGCTTTCATTGACGCCGCCCAGGGTTATCCATTCACCGAGCCGGCCGCTGACGCGGGTATCGGTGCTCTGGATGTCGATGGCGCCCGGCATGTTCTGGCTCAAGCGATCGCGGTTGCTGCTGATGCTCACATGGACGATATCGCCGGTGAGGCTGGCGGTGACATAGAAGCCCTGGGTGACGTTGCGGTAGTGCGTTTCCTGGTAAACCTGACCGTACGGTCCGACGCTGGTAGAGGTGAGGGGAACGCTCTGGCCGATCTGGATCAGCGCCGGGTAGCCCTCGGTCGCCTGGACCTGCTGGGTACCTCCGCTGCGGCTGTCGGTGCTGCGGCGGATGATGCGTACCTGATCGCGGCCGTTGACTTCTCCGCGCCCGCTGTCGATGCGCACGCCACCGCTGCTGATGCTGCCGTCGACAGCATAGCCACGGTCGTCCTGGTAGTTGGAGTCGCTGGTATCCACGGTGATCAGCAGGCGCCGTGGTTGGGTATCCAATTGGGAAAGGAGATCGCGAAGCTCTTGGATTTTGGTGGGCGATGCGTTGACGATCAGTTGATTGCCGTAAGCCGTCACCTTGCCTTCGCCACCCAGCACGGACTGGACCACCGGCATGACGTCTTCGGCCGTCCGGTAGTTGAGCGGGATGACCTCCGTCGCAGCCTGCAATGGCAGGCAGACGGCGAGCAGTAGGGCAGCGAACAGCGCGCGTGGCGTCATAGCAGGAAGCTCCGTAGATCGGGATCGGTAATGCTGGTATCCCAGGCTTGGTTGAACTGCGCCTGACGTAGACGGACCCGCCCGGGGTCGTTGTACAGCGCATAGCCGGCGTACTGGTCGAGTTGCGGTCGCAGCAAGAGGCCGCGATCGTCGATCAGCAGGTAGGCGGACTCCTCCGTGGGGTAGTCCGGATGGAGTTTGCGAATCTGGCAGTTGCTCGGCAGTCTTCGTGCCAGGGTGATCAGGCGATGACCATCCTTCACGGCTCGGGTTGTATCGCGGACCAGTATGCGCAGGCGATTTCTCGGATGGGCCAGGAGAAAGCGGGTACAGGCGTCCTGGATACTGCTGTGGTGATAGAGCCAGGGTTCCAGGTCGTCGCTGTACAGGTTGATGCTGCGTTGTGCCTGGCTCAGCAGGGCCAGAGCATGGGCCCTGGCTTCATGGGGTTGGGCGAAACGTTCCAGCGAGCCGTGACGCCCCAGCAAGAAGGGCGCGGATTCCCATGCCTCGGCTTCCGGCAGATCGGGTTGCGGATTGTGTACGGCGAAGCGCCCCGGCGACTGGAATTCGATGGCCGGAAGCTCGGCTTCCTCGGGCAGGTCGGTTCCTTGCGGGGCGTCTTCGTTCATGGGGTCTCAGGCGCTTTCGCGCAACATATCCACATGGGGGATGCCGGCTTCGAGGAATTCGTCGCTGACGATTCGGAAGCCGTGCTTTTCGTAGAACGGCGTGGCGTGGACCTGGGCGCTCAGCCGTTGCTCCTTCAGCCCTTGGCGTTCGGCTTCGGCGATCACTGCGCGCAGCAGTGCGTCGCCGACTTTCAAGCCGCGCCAGTCCTTAAGCACGGCGACCCGGCCGATGTGGCCGTCCGGCAGCAGGCGGGCGGTACCGATGGCGTAATCGCCTTCGAAGGCCAGGAAGTGCACCGCGTTGGCGTCGTCGGAGTCCCATTCCAGCTCCGGCGGGACCGCTTGCTCGGCGATGAAGACGGTCTCGCGGATACGGCGGAGATCGGCAATATCCTTCTGCCAGCTGGCGACGCGGACATGGATATCACTCATCGGCAAACTCCAGGCTACCTTGCTTGACCAGTTCCCAGAGAAGATTACGCCCATCCTCGTCGGCCAGCCATTGGCCGAGATTATCCAGATGCAACGCATCGGCCGAGCAGATCGACTTCAACAATTCGCGCAAATGGTTCGGCAGCAGTCGGCTCTGACCGCTGGCGAACAGCAGCAGGCCGATGTCCACTTCGCTCCAGGCCAGACGTGCGCTGGGGTTGCGCACCAGGACAGCGCCGTCTTCCAGGGTCTGGACGAAATCGTCCAGTTGCAATTCCTCACCCGCGACCAGTTCGGGATAGCGCGGCTCGGTCATGAACTGGCCGAACCAGGTGAGCAGCAGTCGCTCGTCGCTCATGTGCTCCTGCAGCAATGCCTTCAGACGGTCCAGTGCGTCGCGCTGAATCTGGTGCGGGTCTCCGCTCGGCTCGATTCCGGCATCGCTGTAGCGATCTTCATCCGGCAGGAACTGGGCGAGGAAGTCGGTGAAATGGGTCAGCACTTCGGCGGCGCTGGGAGCGCGGAAGCCGACCGAGTAGGTCATGCAGTCGTCCACCGCGATCCCCAGGTGTGCCAGGCGTGGCGGGAGGTAAAGCATGTCGCCGGGCTCCAGCACCCATTCGTCGGTGCCCTGGAAGTCCGAGAGAATGCGCAGGTCCGAGTGCTCCAGAAGCGGGCTGTCGGCATCGCACATCTGGCCGATCCGCCAGTGGCGACGACCGTGGGCCTGGAGCAGGAACACGTCGTAATTGTCATAGTGCGGGCCGACACCACCACCTGGTGCGGCGAAACTGATCATGACGTCATCGATGCGCCAGCTCGGCAGGAAACGGAAATGTTCCAGTAGTTCGGCGACTTCGGGAACGAACTGGTCGACTGCCTGTACCAGCAATGTCCATTCGCGCTCCGGCAGTTGGCTGAAGGTGTCTTCGGCGAACGGGCCGCGGCGCAATTCCCACGGGCGCTCGCCATGCTCGATGACCAGTCGCGATTCGACTTCTTCCTCAAGGGAGAGGCCGGCCAGCTCGTCCGGTGTGATCAGGCTTTCGAAACCGGGCAGGGCCTGGCGGATCAGGAGGGGTTTCTGTTGCCAGTAGTCGCGCAGGAATTCGCGGGCTGTCAGGCCGCCGAGAAGTTGCAGTGGAGTATCAGGATTCATGGCTAAGCCCTTGAAATAAAAACGCCCGGCACAGCCGGGCGTGCAAAAGAGAGATATCGATCAGATACGTTTGGCCTGAGCGGCGGCGTTACCGATGTAGCTGGCCGGTGTCAGTTTGTGCAGCTCGGCCTTGGCGGCAGCCGGAATATCCAGGCCATCGATGAAGGCTTTCAGGGCTTCGGGGCTGATGCCCTTGCCACGTGTCAGTTCCTTCAGCTTCTCGTAGGGGTTCTCGATGGCGTAGCGGCGCATCACGGTTTGGATCGGCTCGGCGAGGACTTCCCAGCAGGCGTCCAAGTCTTCAGCGATTCGTTGAGCATTCAGTTCCAACTTACTGATTCCTTTAAGCGTTGCCTCGTAGGCAATGACGCTATGGGCAAAGCCTACGCCGAGGTTGCGCAGGACGGTGGAATCGGTCAGGTCGCGCTGCCAGCGGGAGATCGGCAGCTTGCTGGCCAAGTGTTGGAACAACGCATTGGCGATGCCCAGGTTGCCTTCGGAGTTTTCGAAGTCGATCGGGTTGACCTTATGCGGCATGGTCGAAGAGCCGATCTCGCCTGCGACGGTCTTCTGCTTGAAGTAGCCGAGGGAGATATAGCCCCACACATCGCGATCGAAGTCGATCAGGATGGTGTTGAAGCGGGCGATGGCATCGAACAGCTCGGCAATGTAGTCGTGCGGCTCGATCTGGGTGGTGTAGGGGTTCCAGGTCAGACCCAGGTCGCCTTCGATGAATTCGCGGGCATTGGCTTCCCAGTCAATGTCCGGGTAGGCCGAAAGATGGGCGTTGTAGTTGCCAACGGCACCGTTGATCTTGCCCAGCAGCGGCACGGTGGCGACTTGGGTGATCTGGCGCTCCAGGCGGTAGACCACGTTGGCCAATTCCTTGCCCAGGGTGGTCGGAGAGGCCGGTTGGCCGTGGGTGCGCGAAAGCATCGGTACATCGGCGAAGCGCACGGCCAGTTCGCGAATGGCACCGGCGATCTGGCGCATCAGCGGTAGCAGGACATTATCGCGGCCTTCGCGGAGCATCAGGGCGTGGGACAGGTTATTGATGTCTTCGGAGGTGCAGGCGAAGTGGATGAATTCGCTGACCTTGGCCAGTTCCGGCAGCGTGGCGACTTGCTCTTTGAGCAGGTACTCGACGGCCTTGACGTCGTGGTTGGTGGTGCGTTCGATTTCCTTGACGCGCTCGGCATGCTCCAGTTGGAAATCGTCGGCCAGGCTGTTCAGCAAGGCATTGGCTTCGGCGGAGAAAGGTGCGACTTCAGGAATGCCTACATGGGTGGCGAGGCGCTGGAGCCAACGGACTTCCACCATGACACGGAAGCGGACCAGGCCAAATTCGCTGAAGATCGGGCGCAGAGCGCTGGTTTTGCCGGCATAGCGGCCATCGACGGGGGAAACCGCGGTGAGCGAAGAGAGCTGCATGGGGGCGTTCTCGGGCATCGGGCAACGAAAAGGGCGCATATCATACACGAATTCGACGCCCGGGCCGCGGCGAGGTTGGCGTCCGTCAGCGTATCCGTCGGGGAATCGCGATCAGGCTGGCGGAGAAAATCAGCGTCGCGCCGATCATCGAGAGCAGTTCCGGGGTTTCTCCCCAGCGCAGCCAGGCGATGATGCCGGCGAAGACGATGGCCAGATAGGCGACCGGGCCGATCATGCCAGGTGGTGCAAGGCTGTATGCCTTGGTCATGACGATCTGGCTGCTGGTGGCAAGCAGGCCGGCGACGAGCAGTAATCCCAATTCGTGGCTGTCGAGAGGTTGCCAGGCCCAGCTCAAGGGGATGGCCGAGATCAGCGCGCTGAACAGCGAGAAGTAAAAGACCATGCGGTAGGCGGGCTCGGTGTCGCTCATTTCCCGGATGGAAACGAACGCCAGCGCGGCCAGCACGCTCGCAGCCATACCGACCAGGGCCTGGCCACCGAACAGCGCGGTAGACGGCCTGCAAATCAGCAGTACGCCGGCGAGACCGATACTCGTGGCGATCAATATGCGTCGGTTGATCGGCTCTTTAAGCCAAAGCCAGGCGATGACTGGCGTGAACACCGGAGCCGAGTAGGTGAAAAGCATCGCATCTGCCAGGGGCAGGTGAGCGATGGCATAGAAGAAACAGTACATCGCCGCAAGGCCGAAGGTGGTCCGCCACAGATGCGATTTCAGGCGGCTCGTTCTCAGCGGCCGAATGCCGCGCAGCAGGATCAGCGGAACGAAAAACAGTACGCCAACGAGATTGCGGAAGAACACCACGGACTCGTTGCCGATGGTGCTTGATGCTTCGCGGATGGCGACACCCATCAGAGAAAAGAGCAAGGCTGAGAGAGCCAGCAGCAGCGCCCCTTGCACGGGGCGGACGGAGCGGCTGGTCGGCTCGCTCATCAGCCGCGAAGTAGCGGGTAGAGATTCGTCAGCAGCTTGCGCCGGCTGAAGACCAGTTGCCAGCGGTTGCCGCCCAGTTGGCGCCAGAGGCGGGCGGAGCGAATGCCGGCCAGGAGCAGGGCGCGGATTTTCGCCGCATTGCCGGCCTGTTGCAGGTAGCGCATGTCGCCATGGACCTGGATGCGCTGGCGAAAGGTGCTCAGCGTGTCCTGGTAAAGTCCGCCGCAGGCCGCGATCACGTTCTCGTGGGTCAGTCCGAAATGCTGCACTTGCTGCTGGATCTGATCGAGCCGGCTGCCGATCACTTGCAGCATGTCGTCGCGCTTGGCCAATTGCCGCTCCAGGCCGAGCAGGCCCAGTGCGTAGCGCAGAGGTTCACGCTGCAAGCTGGTCGGGTCGCGCTCCAGCGCACTGGCCAGGGCGCGGTAACCCTCACGCAGGTTGAGGTCGTCTCCGCCGTAGACCTCAAGGGTGTCCTTAGGGTCGCGTACCAGCAGGCTGCCAAGCATGCAGCCCAGGGCCGCTTCGCTGATCTGGCCGGTCTTGGCGACCTTGTCCACCAGCGCGGCGGCGTTGAACACCGCGCCGAGCGCCACCAGTTGTTCCTGGATCGGGGTCATGGACGGCGAACCTCGTCATCCCACGGCGTGGCCGTTTCGATCACGCCGCCACCCAGGCATACCTCTCCGTCGTAGAACACTACGGACTGGCCCGGAGTAACGGCTCGCTGTGGCTCGTCGAAGATCGCACGATAGCCGTCGACGGTTCGCTCCAGCGTGCAGGCCTGGTCGCTCTGGCGGTAGCGCACTTTCGCCGTCAGGCGGCGCGGACTGCTCAGGTCCACCGGGTTTACCCAGAAAATCCCGGATGCCGACAGTGCCCGGGAGAACAGCCAAGGGTGTTCGTTGCCCTGGCCGACTACCAGGACATTTCGAGTGACATCCTTGGCCAGCACATACCAGGGTTCATCGCTGGCATCCTTCATGCCGCCGATGCCGAGGCCCTGGCGCTGACCAATGGTGTGGTACATCAGACCGTGATGGCGGCCGATGACTTCGCCGTCCGTGGTTTCGATGTCACCGGGTTGGGCGGGCAAATATTGCTTGAGGAAGTCGCTGAAGCGGCGCTCACCGATGAAGCAGATACCAGTGGAGTCCTTTTTCTTCGCGGTGGCCAGGCCATAACGTTCGGCGATGGCGCGGACCTCGGGTTTTTCCAGTTCGCCGACCGGGAACAGTGTGCGGGCGATCTGTTCGCCGCCGACGGCGTGAAGGAAGTAGCTCTGGTCCTTGTTCGGGTCTAGCCCTTTGAGGAGTTCGGTGCGGCCATCGATGTCGCGCCGGCGCACATAATGGCCGGTCGCGATCAGATCGGCGCCCAGCATCAGTGCATAGTCGAGGAAGGCCTTGAACTTGATCTCGCGGTTGCAAAGGATGTCCGGGTTCGGTGTGCGTCCGGCCTTGTATTCCGCGAGGAAATGTTCGAAGACGTTATCCCAGTACTCGGCTGCGAAGTTGGCGGTGTGCAGCTTGATGCCGATCTTGTCGCAGACGGCCTGTGCGTCGGCCAGGTCTTCCTTGGCGGTGCAGTATTCGGTGCCGTCATCCTCTTCCCAGTTCTTCATGAACAGGCCTTCCACCTGGTACCCCTGCTCGAGCAGCAGGAGGGCGGAAACGGACGAGTCCACACCGCCGGACATGCCGACGATGACGCGGGTTTGAGCTGGATCGTACATAGGTCTGAATGCTGACTGCATGAAAAGGCGCCGATTCTATCAGGGCCGGGGCCGTGAGAGCGACTCAGGCGGAATCCCGGATCAGTTCCAGCGGGTAGCGCTCCTTGGCGAGGTAGTCATCGATACAGCGCAGCACCAGCTCGCTTCGCCAGCGCTCCGGTTGCGCGGCGAGTTCCTCGCGGGTAAGCCAGCGCGGGCCGATGATGCCGTCATCCAATGGATGATCCTGGCGCTGGCGTAGCGGGCGGGCCGCGAAGCAGACACGCTGATAGGTCACGCCATTGCTGGGGGCGGTGTACAGGTAGATTCCGGTAACTGCGGTCAGCTCCACATCCCAGCCGGTTTCTTCGAGGGTTTCGCGCAAGGCCGCCTGTGTGAGACTTTCGTCGGCTTCCAAATGGCCGGCAGGCTGGTTAAATACGGCGCGCCCATCGGCGACTTCCTCGACCAGAAGAAAGCGGCCTTGGTCTTCCACCACGGTGGCAACTGTGACATGGGGGGTAAAGCGCATAGGTTTCTCCGTCTGAGTGTCGCCATGTTACCTACCTCCATGAGGGAAGGGGCAATCCAGGGCTGAGCTGCTAGGATGAAGGGCGCCTCACTCAGGTATGTAGCATTCGTGTGGCTGTGACTACATGTTTGCGGAAGCACTGTGCGGGAAGGGCTAGCGTCTGTTTCCCGCTACGGCGGGTAATGGAAAATGCGTGACTTTCTGTAGAAAAACTACAAGAATGGCCCGCCTTTCCGAGACCCAAAGATCCATCTGCTGCGCCATCCGCGTGGCAGGATGTCAGACCACGAAAAACAACGGAGTCCAGCATGGGATACCAAAAGATCCAGGTGCCTGCGAGCGGTGACAAAATCACCGTTAATGCCGACATGTCCCTGAACGTGCCGAACAACCCGATCATCCCGTTCATCGAGGGTGACGGCATCGGTGTCGATATCAGCCCGGTAATGATCAAGGTGGTGGATGCCGCCGTCGAGAAAGCCTACGGTGGCGAGCGCAAGATCGCCTGGATGGAAGTCTACGCCGGCGAGAAAGCGACCCAGGTATACGACCAGGACACTTGGCTGCCGAAAGAAACCCTCGAAGCGGTGCGTGACTATGTCGTCTCCATCAAGGGCCCGCTGACCACCCCGGTCGGTGGTGGCATCCGCTCGCTGAACGTGGCCTTGCGCCAGGAGCTGGATCTCTACGTCTGCCTGCGTCCGGTGCGTTGGTTCGAAGGCGTGCCCAGCCCGGTGAAGAAGCCCGGCGACGTGGACATGGTGATCTTCCGCGAGAACTCTGAGGACATCTACGCAGGCGTCGAGTGGAAGGCCGGTACTCCGGAAGCCGAGAAGATCATCAAGTTCCTCACCGAGGAAATGGGTGTCAAGAAGATCCGCTTCACCGACATGTGCGGTATCGGCATCAAGCCGGTTTCCGAGGCCGGTACCAAGCGTCTGGTTCGCAAGGCCCTGCAGTACGCCGTGGACAATGATCGCAGCTCCGTGACCATCGTTCACAAGGGCAACATTATGAAGTTCACCGAAGGTGCCTTCAAAGAGTGGGGCTATGAAATCGCCCGCGACGAGTTCGGCGCCGAGCTGCTGGACGGTGGCCCGTGGATGCAGTTCAAGAACCCGAAGACCGGCAAGAACATCGTGGTCAAGGACGTGATCGCCGACGCCATGCTGCAGCAGATTCTGCTGCGTCCGGCTGAGTACGACGTGATCGCCACCCTCAACCTGAACGGCGACTACCTGTCCGACGCCCTGGCGGCCGAGGTGGGTGGTATCGGTATCGCTCCGGGGGCCAACCTGTCCGATTCCGTGGCCATGTTCGAGGCCACGCACGGTACTGCACCGAAGTATGCCGGTCAGGACAAGGTCAACCCGGGCTCTGTCATCCTTTCTGCCGAGATGATGCTGCGCCACATGGGCTGGGGCGAAGCCGCTGACCTGATCATCAAGGGCATGAACGGTGCCATCGGTGCGAAGACTGTGACCTACGACTTCGAGCGTCTGATGGAGGGCGCCAAGCTGATGTCCTGCTCCGAGTTCGGCGACGCCATGATCTCGCACATGTGAGCCGATAAGCGGTAACAAAAAGGCCGGTCGAATGACCGGCCTTTTCAATTTGAGCGATCTCCGGTCTAGGCTTCGACCGGGTTGCTCTGGGTCTGGCTACTGGCCACTGCGGGTGCGGCTTCATCGGCAGTCGCATTGACGGCGCAGATGTTGATAGCGTGCAGGCCCTTCGGACCTTGCAGGATATCGAAACGCACGAGTTGACCGGCTTTAAGGGTTTTGTAGCCGTCCATTTGGATTGCCGAGTAGTGGGCGAATAGGTCCTCATCTCGGCCGTCAGCCAGGATGAATCCATAGCCCTTGGCGTTGTTGAACCACTTGACCTTACCGCTGAGCATGCTGATATCCCTCTGCAAGGACTCCATCATGGAGTATCATCCACTTCGACTCCGCGCGCCGACTCATGTCGACAAATGCGGAACCCCTGGTACCCGCCTAAGTGGGTATCCTCTGTTTGTAACACTGTTTTGCCGATAGTCAAGACAATGCTGCGTCTGGCTGAGAAGCCGGTCAAAATCCCTCTAAGCAGCCGTGTTCATCCAACCAGAAGCTTTTTTCCAGCATGCGTGCAAGCAGTCAGATTCGACTAACATTCAATCAGGACCGTCCCGATACGCATGAGGACGACTCCTCCGGCCTGGCCGTACAGGAAGCTAAGCCGACGTTGCAGGCGCCGCCGATGTACAAGGTGGTAATGTTCAACGATGACTACACACCCATGGATTTCGTGGTTGAGGTGCTCGAGGTGTTTTTCAACCTGAATCGGGAGCTGGCCACCAAGATCATGTTGACCGTCCATACCGAGGGGCGGGCGGTGTGCGGAGTATTTACCCGCGATATCGCCGAGACCAAGGCCATGCAGGTCAACCAATACGCCAGGGAAAGCCAGCATCCGCTACTCTGTGAGATCGAGAAGGACGGTTAACGCCGACCGCTTGGGTATGAGGTGAAGCTATGTTGAACCGTGAGCTCGAAGTCACCCTCAATCTTGCCTTCAAGGAGGCTCGCTCCAAGCGCCATGAATTCATGACGGTTGAGCATCTCCTGCTGGCCCTGCTGGACAACGAGGCCGCTGCAACTGTTCTGCGCGCCTGCGG
Organism: Pseudomonas sp. PIC25; assembly: GCF_002286785.1. Taxonomy (GTDB): domain Bacteria; phylum Pseudomonadota; class Gammaproteobacteria; order Pseudomonadales; family Pseudomonadaceae; genus Pseudomonas_M. The sequence goes on from NZ_MUJY01000057.1 coordinate 64,559, forward strand.
GTCCAATCTGGAGAAGCTGCGGCGCGATTTGCAGGAGTTCATCGATTCCACCACGCCGTTGATTCCGCAGCACGACGAGGATCGCGAGACCCAGCCGACCTTGGGTTTCCAGCGGGTTCTGCAGCGGGCGGTCTTCCACGTGCAGAGTTCCGGTAAGCGCGAGGTAACTGGTGCCAACGTGCTGGTGGCGATTTTCAGCGAGCAGGAGAGCCAGGCGGTCTTCCTGCTCAAGCAGCAGAGTGTGGCCCGCATCGATGTCGTCAACTACATCGCTCACGGTATTTCCAAGGTGCCAGGCCATAACGAGCAACCCGACAATGAGGATATGCAGGACGAAGAGGGTGGCGAAGCCTCCTCTGCCGGCCATCCTCTGGATGCTTACGCCAGTAACCTGAACGAGTTGGCCAGGCAGGGGCGCATCGATCCACTGGTCGGGCGTGAGTCCGAGGTGGAGCGTGTCGCGCAGATTCTGGCGCGTCGTCGCAAGAACAATCCGCTGCTGGTCGGCGAGGCCGGGGTCGGTAAAACAGCCATTGCTGAAGGACTCGCCAAGCGGATCGTCGATGGTCAGGTGCCTGACCTGCTGTCCGATAGCGTGGTTTATTCGCTCGACCTCGGTGCTCTATTGGCGGGAACTAAATACCGCGGCGACTTCGAGAAACGCTTCAAGGCGCTGCTCAACGAGCTGCGCAAACGGCCTCATGCGATTCTCTTCATCGACGAAATCCACACCATCATCGGTGCCGGTGCGGCCTCGGGTGGAGTGATGGATGCGTCGAACCTGCTCAAGCCGCTGCTTTCCTCCGGCGAGATCCGCTGCATCGGCTCGACCACCTTCCAGGAATTCCGCGGCATCTTCGAGAAGGATCGCGCCCTGGCTCGACGCTTCCAGAAGGTTGACGTGACCGAGCCGTCGGTCGATGACACCTATGGAATCCTCAAAGGGCTGAAAGCCCGCTTCGAGCAGCATCATCACATCGAGTACAGCGACGAGGCGTTGCGTGCGGCTGCTGAGCTGGCTGCCCGTTACATCAATGATCGCCACATGCCGGACAAGGCGATCGATGTGATCGACGAGGCTGGTGCCTATCAGCGCCTGCAGCCTGAAGACAAGCGCCTGAAGCGCATCGAGGTGGCCCAGGTCGAGGATATTGTGGCGAAGATTGCCCGAATTCCCCCGAAACACGTCAACAGCTCGGACAAAGAGCTGCTGCGTAACCTAGAGCGCGACCTGAAGCTGACGGTATTCGGCCAGGATGCGGCTATCGATTCGCTGGCCACGGCCATCAAGCTGTCTCGCGCTGGCCTCAAGGCACCGGACAAACCTGTGGGCTCCTTCCTCTTCGCCGGTCCGACCGGTGTCGGTAAGACGGAGGCGGCACGGCAACTCGCCAAGGCGCTGGGGATCGAATTGATCCGCTTCGATATGTCCGAGTATATGGAGCGGCATACGGTGTCTCGTCTGATCGGGGCTCCGCCCGGGTACGTAGGGTTCGACCAAGGTGGCCTGCTGACCGAGGCGATCACCAAGATGCCGCACTGCGTGCTGCTACTGGACGAGATCGAGAAGGCACACCCGGAAGTCTTCAACCTGCTATTGCAAGTGATGGACCATGGCACCCTGACCGATAACAACGGGCGCAAGGCGGACTTCCGCAACGTCATCCTGATCATGACCACCAATGCCGGGGCGGAGACGGCTGCGCGGGCGTCCATCGGTTTCACTCAGCAGGATCACTCCTCGGATGCGATGGAGGTGATCAAGAAGAGCTTCACGCCGGAATTCCGCAACCGCCTGGATACCATCATCCAGTTCGGCCGATTGGGCCACGAAGTGATCAAGAGCATTGTCGACAAGTTCCTCACCGAGCTGCAGGCGCAGCTGGAGGATAAGCGCGTACAGCTTGACGTCACCGATGCGGCGCGCGGCTGGCTGGCGGAGCGGGGTTACGATGTGCAGATGGGCGCTCGCCCGATGGCTCGCCTGATCCAAGACAAGATCAAACGCCCGCTGGCCGAAGAAATCCTGTTCGGCGAATTGGCCGAGCATGGTGGCATCGTGCACATCGATATCAAGGATGGCGAGCTGAGCTTCGACTACGAAACGACCGCCGAACTGGCTTAATTCACTCAGGCAGGTGGCAAAACGAAAACGCCCGGCAATGCCGGGCGTTTTCCATTCGACTCGCTTAGCGGGCGCGATAGGTAATGCGGCCCTTGCTCAGGTCATAGGGCGTCAGTTCGACGCGGACCTTGTCGCCAGTAAGGATGCGAATGTAGTTCTTGCGCATTTTGCCGGAGATATGCGCGGTAACGACGTGCCCGTTTTCCAACTCCACACGGAACATGGTGTTGGGCAGGGTGTCGACGACAGTGCCTTCCATTTCGAAGCTGTCTTCTTTCGACATGCAGTAAAGCCCTCGGTCTCGAATGAATGGCCCGGTGCGAACTGGCCCCAGGCGAAAGCGGCGTGCATTGTGCCCGAAAACCTGTCTTGCCGCCAAGGGCTTCAGGTCAGAGTGACCCAGCGTTGGTTGACGAACAGTTCGATCGGGCGGTACTGGGTCTTGTAATTCATCTTGCGGCAATTCTTGATCCAGTACCCGAGATAGACCGCGTGAAGGCCGAGTCGTGCAGTCTCGCCGATCTGCCAGAGGATGGCGTAACGACCCAGGCTGCGACGCTCTTCGTCCGGATCGTAAAAGGTGTAGACAGCAGATAATCCGTTAGGCAGAACGTCCGTCACCGCAACGGCGACCAGGCGCCCGGCCAGTCGGAACTCGTAGAAACGGGCGAAAGGGAGGTCACGGACGAGGAAAGTGGCGAACTGGTCGCGGCTGGGTGGATACATGTCTCCATCGGCATGGCGTTGCTCGATGTAGCGCACATAGAGGGCATAGAACTCTTCATTGAAATTGGGGCGTACCGGGCGAACCTGCAAATCCATGTTGCGCTTGAGAATGCGCCGCTGCTGACGATTGGGGACGAACTTGTCGACAGGAATGCGCGCGGGTACGCAAGCCGTGCAGCGCTGACAGTGGGGGCGGTAGAGATGGTCGCCGCTACGCCGGAAACCCATTTCCGAAAGTTCGGCATAGACGTCTACATCCATCGGCTGGCTTGGGTCGAGGAACAAAGTCGTGGCCTGTTCTTCGGGCAGGTAGCTGCATGGATGGGGCTGAGTGGCGTAGAACTTGAGGCGAGCCAGCTCGGTCATGGTCAACCCTCGGGGAAACCCTAGAGCAAGTGTATGTCAGGCGTTGGGATGCGCCTACCACTCCGAGGTTGGTGGTGTGTTTTTTTGACTGACTGTACTGGTATTCGTTGCGCCGGCTTCCAGTGAGACAGTCCAGTCTGCTGCGCTGGGTCGATCCAGATGGTACCTTAGATAGCAGGCGAACTCGGTCCGAGAGATAGGGCGGGCGCCAAAGCTTTGCAGGTGTTGGGTCGGCATCTGGCAATCGATCAGGACGAACCTCCAGTGCTTCAGGTGCGCCACCAACGTGGCGAAACCGACCTTCGAGGCGTTGTCCGCTCGGCTGAACATGGATTCGCCGAAAAATAGCTGCCCCATGGCTAGCCCGTAAAGCCCGCCGACCAGCTGGTCGCCCTGCCAGACTTCGACCGAATGGGCGATGCCGCGTTGGTGCAGGGCCAGGTAGGCATTCTGCATTGCTTCGGTAATCCAGGTGCCGTCGGCATAGTCCCGGGGGGCTGCGCACGCACGGGTAACGGCAGCGAAGTCCCAATCGAAAGTCACCCGATAGCGACCCTGGCGCATGCATTTTGCCAGGCTACGGGAAAGATGGAATTCGTCGGGAAACAGAACCGTTCTCGGGTCGGGTGACCACCAGAGGATGGGCTGGCCGTCCTGGTACCAGGGGAAGCAGCCATGGCGGTAGGCCTGGATCAAGCGCTCAGCGGAAAGATCGCCGCCGGCAGCGAGCAATCCGTTGGGTTCGCGCAAGGCCCGTTCCAAGGGTGGAAAGATCAGGTCGTCGCGTTTCAGCCAGGTAAGCATGGAGGGGGAGGGCGGGCGAGAACGCCCGCCTGATCGTCATTTGTCGAGGTATTTCTCAACATCCAGTGCGGCCATGCAGCCGGCACCGGCGGAGGTGATGGCCTGGCGATAAACGTGGTCGGCTACATCGCCCGCCGCGAAGACGCCTTCGATATTGGTGGCGGTGGCATTACCCTCGCTTCCGCCCTGGATGACCAGATAGCCGTCGCGCATTTCCAGTTGGCCCTTGAACAGATCGGTGTTGGGCTTGTGGCCGATAGCGATGAAAACGCCGGCCAGTTGAAGTTCCTTGTTTTCCCCGCTCTGGGTGTCTTTCAGGCGCACGCCGGTTACGCCGCTGGCGTCACCCAATACTTCTTCCAGGGTATGGTTCCAATGCAGGCGGATATTGCCGCTGGCGGCCTTCTCGAACAGCTTGTCTTGCAGAATCTTCTCGGCGCGCAGCTTGTCGCGGCGATGGATCAGGTGCACTTCCTTGGCAATGTTGGAGAGGTAGAGTGCCTCTTCCACGGCTGTGTTGCCGCCGCCGATCACGCAGACGACCTGGTTGCGATAGAAGAAGCCATCGCAGGTGGCGCAGGCGGAAACGCCCTTGCCGGCGAACGCCTCTTCCGAGGGCAGGCCGAGATATTGAGCCGAGGCGCCGGTCGCAATGATAAGTGCGTCACAGCTATAGGTGGCGTTGTCACCCTTGAGGACAAACGGACGCTGTTGCAACTCGGCAGTATGGATATGGTCGTAGACGATCTCGGTATCGAAGCGCTCGGCGTGCTTCTGCATGCGCTCCATCAAGGCAGGGCCGGTCAGCCCTTCGACGTCGCCGGGCCAGTTGTCCACTTCGGTCGTGGTGGTGAGCTGGCCGCCCGGCTGGATGCCGGTGATGACCACGGGCTTGAGGTTTGCCCGGGCAGCGTAGACGGCGGCGCTGTAGCCAGCGGGGCCGGAGCCCAGGATGATCAGTCGCGAATGCTTGACTTCACTCATAAAAACACCTCATAAGCCTTTGTCACAAAAGAAAATGCGTGCTCCAATTGAGCCGCCCGGACGATGCTGCCGGCTATGCTACACCGAAGCAGGAGAGGGCGGCAAAACGCGCCGGCAGGGTCTGGTCCGGCGTGGCATCGGGCGAGCAAACCCGTACAATAGGGGCGTTTTTCGCCGTCCACTCAGTGTTGGGAGCGCCAAAAGCGCAGGAAAAGACGCGTTTTGAAGAATACCACTACCACCGCCCAAGCCCCCGTCTGGCGTCAGCAACTGCACTACCGTCTGAAGGAAGGTGCGCTGATCGCCCTGGGAGCTCTTTGTCTGTACCTCTGGATGGCCCTGCTGACCTACGACCCGGCCGACCCCGGCTGGACGCATACCAGCCGCGTCGAGCAGGTGCAGAATGCGGCCGGCCGTGCGGGCGCCTGGTTTGCCGACATTCTGTTCATGGCGTTGGGCTATTTCGCTTACCTGTTTCCGCTGTTGCTGGCCATCAAAACCTGGCAGGTATTCCGCAGCCGGCATCAACCCTGGCAGTGGAGCGGCTGGCTTTTCTCCTGGCGGCTGATTGGCCTGGTTTTCCTCGTGCTGTCGGGCGCCGGGCTGGCCTATATCCATTTCCATTCCGGTTCCAACATGCCAGCGTCGGCCGGCGGAGCGCTTGGGGAAAGCCTGGGTCAGCTTGCCATCAACGCCCTCAATGTTCAGGGCAGCACATTGCTGTTCATTGCGTTGTTCCTGTTCGGGCTGACAGTGTTCAGTGACCTGTCCTGGTTCAAGGTCATGGACGTGACCGGCAAGATCACGCTGGATCTCTTCGAACTGATCCACAATGCCATCAATCGCTGGTGGAGTGCCCGCGTCGAGCGCAAGCAACTGGTGGCTCAGTTGCGCGAGGTGGATGACCGGGTCAACACCGTGGCCGCACCGGTGCTTCCGGATCGCCGGGAGCAGGCCAAGGTCAAGGAGCGCCTGATCGAGCGCGAAGAAGCGTTGACCAAGCACATGAGCGAGCGGGAAAGCCGACCCGCGCCGATCATCGCGCCGACGCCACCACCCAAGGCAGCGGAGCCCAGCAAGCGCGTACTCAAGGAAAAACAGGCCCCGCTGTTCGTCGACACCGCCGTGGAAGGCACGTTGCCGCCGATCTCCATTCTCGACATGGCGGAGAAGAAGCCGAAGAAGTACTCCCCCGAATCGCTGGAGGCGATGTCGCGGCTGCTGGAGATCAAACTCAAGGAGTTCGGCGTCGAGGTGAAGGTGGAGTCTGTCCATCCGGGGCCGGTGATCACCCGCTTTGAAATCCAGCCGGCAGCCGGGGTGAAGGTCAGCCGGATTTCCAACCTGGCCAAGGACCTGGCGCGCTCGCTGGCAGTGATCAGCGTGCGCGTCGTCGAGGTCATACCGGGCAAGACCACGGTGGGTATCGAGATACCCAACGAAGACCGCCAGATCGTTCGTTTCTCCGAAGTGCTTTCGTCGCCCGAGTACGACGATGCCAAGTCGCCGGTCACGTTGGCGCTTGGGCATGACATTGGCGGCAAGCCGATCATTACCGACCTGGCGAAGATGCCGCACCTGCTGGTCGCCGGTACCACCGGTTCCGGTAAGTCAGTGGGTGTGAACGCCATGATTCTGTCGATCCTGTTCAAGTCCACACCGGAGCAGGCGCGGCTGATCATGATCGACCCGAAAATGCTGGAGCTGTCCATCTACGAAGGAATTCCGCACCTGCTCTGTCCGGTGGTTACCGACATGAAGGAGGCGGCGAATGCCTTGCGTTGGAGCGTCGCAGAGATGGAGCGCCGCTACAAACTGATGGCGGCGATGGGGGTGCGGAATCTCGCCGGCTTCAACCGCAAGGTGAAGGATGCCGAGGAAGCCGGTACGCCGCTGACCGATCCGCTCTACCGCCGCGAAAGCATGGATGACGAGGCTCCGCTGCTGAAGACCCTGCCGACGATCGTGGTGATCGTCGACGAGTTCGCCGACATGATGATGATCGTCGGCAAGAAGGTCGAAGAGCTGATCGCGCGCATTGCGCAAAAGGCCCGTGCGGCGGGTATTCACCTGATTCTGGCGACCCAGCGTCCGTCCGTGGACGTGATCACCGGCCTGATCAAGGCCAACATTCCGACGCGGATGGCCTTCCAGGTATCCAGCAAGATCGACTCCCGCACCATTCTCGACCAGGGTGGCGCCGAGCAGTTGCTGGGCCACGGTGACATGCTCTATTTGCCGCCGGGTACCGGTTTGCCGATCCGCGTCCATGGCGCCTTCGTCTCCGATGACGAGGTGCATCGCGTTGTCGAGGCCTGGAAGATGCGGGGGGCGCCGGATTACATCGAAGATATTCTTGCCGGTGTGGAGGAAGGCGGCTCGTCCGGTGGGTTCGATGGCGGAGGCGGCGAAGGCGGAGAGGGGAGCGAAGAGGACCCGCTGTACGACGAGGCCGTGCGCTTCGTTACCGAGAGCCGCCGCGCTTCGATTTCTGCGGTCCAGCGCAAGCTCAAGATTGGCTATAACCGCGCCGCCCGCATGATCGAGGCCATGGAGATGGCCGGTGTGGTGACGGCGATGAATACCAACGGCAGCCGCGAAGTGATAGCGCCGGGGCCGGTACGCGACTAATCGAATCAATGAGGACTTTCATGCGCCTGATCCGCATGTTGCTGTTGGCAGCCCTGAGTTTTGCCATTGTTCCCGCCCATGCCGAAGACCAGGCGGTCAAGCGCCTGACTCAGTTGCTGAGCCAGGCCCAGACCCTGACGGGCCGATTCTCCCAACTGACGCTGGATGGCAGTGGTACCCAGTTGCAGGAGACGGCCGGCGAACTGGCGCTCAAGCGGCCAGGACTGTTCCGTTGGCATACGGACGCGCCGATGGAGCAGTTGCTGGTATCCAATGGCGAAAAAGTCTGGCTCTATGACCCGGATCTGGAGCAGGTCACTATCCAGACACTCGACCAACGTCTGACCCACACACCGGCTCTGCTGCTCTCCGGCGACGTTTCGAAGATCAGTGAAAACTTCGAAATCACCCACAAGGAAGGCGGTGATGTGGTCGACTTCATTCTCAAGCCGAAGGCCAAGGACAGCCTGTTCGACAGCCTGCGCCTGTCCTTCCGTAATGGCGTGGTCAACGACATGCAACTGATCGACAGCGTCGGGCAGCGCACCAATATCCTGTTTCTCGGGGTGAAGATGAACGAACCGCTGGACTCCAAACAGTTCAGTTTCGATATCCCGGAAGGCGCCGACGTCATTCAGGAATGAGCATGGACCTGTTCCGCTCCGAACCCGTTGCCCAACCTTTGGCCGCGCGCTTGCGCCCAGCCAATCTGGACGAGTACGTCGGGCAGGAACACTTGTTGGCTCGGGGCAAGCCGTTGCGCGAGGCCCTGGAGCAGGGGGCGCTTCACTCGATGATCTTTTGGGGGCCGCCCGGCGTCGGCAAGACCACCCTGGCGCGTCTGCTCGCACAAGTTTCCGATGCGCATTTCGAGACGATTTCCGCTGTTCTTTCCGGTGTGAAGGAAATCCGCCAGGCAGTCGAGGTGGCCAAGCAGCAGGCCGCCCAGTATGGCCGGCGGACCATTCTCTTCGTGGACGAAGTGCACCGTTTCAACAAGTCTCAGCAGGACGCCTTCCTGCCCTACGTCGAAGATGGGACTCTGATTTTCATTGGTGCCACGACAGAAAACCCCTCGTTCGAACTGAACAACGCCTTGCTGTCGCGAGCCCGGGTCTACGTGCTGAAGAGCCTGGACGAAACCGCTTTGCTCAAGCTGGTCCAGCGCGCGTTGGGCGAGGACAAGGGGCTGGGTAAACGCCGCCTGCAGCTCCCGGAGGACAGTTTCAAGATCCTCATGGCTGCCGCCGATGGCGATGGCCGTCGCTTGTTGAACTTCCTGGAAAACGCCGCCGATCTGGTCGAGGACGGCGGCTCGATCGAGGTGGAGCTGCTACAAAATCTGCTGGGCGACAGCCGGCGTCGTTTCGATAAGGGCGGCGAGGCGTTCTACGACCAGATTTCCGCGCTGCACAAATCGGTCCGGGGTTCCAATCCGGATGCGGCACTCTACTGGTTCGCCCGGATGCTGGATGGCGGTTGCGATCCGCTCTATATCGCTCGCCGCGTCGTGCGCATGGCCAGTGAAGACATCGGCAATGCCGATCCGCGGGCGCTGAGCCTTTGCCTGGCGGCCTGGGATGTACAGGAGCGTCTCGGTAGCCCCGAGGGCGAGCTCGCGGTAGCCCAGGCAATCGTCTACCTGGCCTGCGCGCCGAAGAGCAATGCGGTCTATACGGCTTTCAAGGCGGCCATGCGCGATGCTGCGGAAAACGGTTCGCAGGAGGTGCCCCTGCACCTGCGGAACGCACCGACCAAGTTGATGAAACAACTGGGTTATGGCGACGAGTACCGCTATGCCCACGACGAGCCGGATGCCTATGCCGCCGGTGAAGACTACTTCCCGGAAGCACTGGAACCGCGCCATTACTACCAACCGGTTCCGCGCGGCCTGGAATCGAAAATCCGCGACAAGCTGGACCATCTCTCAGCCCTTGACCGTGCCAGTCCGCGGCAACGGAGAAAGCCATGATTCGCCTGATCCTGGCCGTAGCTGCTGGCGGCATCGCGGGTACCCTGTTGCGCTTCGCTGTCGCAAGTTGGGTGACGGCTCATTTGCCGAAGTATTTCCCTATCGCGACGCTGACGGTGAATCTGGTCGGCTGCATGCTGATCGGTTATTTGTATGGCCTGTTTCTAGGTCGTCCGGGGCTGCCGGTCGAAGTCCGTAGCGGTTTGCTGCTCGGATTTCTCGGTGCCTTGACGACCTTTTCCTCCTTTTCCCTGGATACGCTGCGCCTGCTGGAAAATGGCGAGCTGTCGATCGCGTTGGGCTATGTGGCCATCAGCGTCGTCGGCGGCCTGCTCGCAACCTGGGCCGGGCTGTCCCTGACCAAGCTCTGATAGAAGAGAAGAACCACGATGCTCGACTCCAAACTGGTACGTACCCAACTGCATGAAGTGGCGGCGCGCCTGGCCACCCGTGGCTTCCAACTGGACGTGGCGCGGATCGAAGCGCTGGAGTCCCAGCGCAAGACCGTGCAGACCCGTACCGAACAACTGCAGGCCGAGCGTAACGCCCGTTCCAAGGCTATTGGCCAGGCCAAGCAGCGTGGCGAGGACATCGCTCCTCTGCTGGCCGATGTGGACCGTATGGGCAGTGAACTGGAAGCGGGCAAGCGCGAGCTGGATGCGATCCAGGGCGAGCTGGATAGCTTGATGCTGAGTATTCCCAATCTGCCGCACGAGTCCGTGCCGGTGGGCGAAGACGAGGAGGGGAATGTCGAGGTTCGTCGCTGGGGTACGCCGCGCGTCTTCGACTTCGAGGTCAAAGATCACGTCAGCCTTGGTGAGCAGAATGGCTGGCTGGACTTCGAAACCGCCGCCAAGCTGTCCGGCGCCCGCTTTGCCTTGATGCGCGGGCCGATTGCCCGGCTGCATCGTGCCTTGGCGCAGTTCATGATCAACCTGCACACCAGCGAGCATGGCTACGAGGAGGCCTATACGCCTTATCTGGTCCAGGCTCCGGCCTTGCAGGGAACCGGCCAACTGCCGAAGTTCGAAGAAGACCTGTTCAAGATCGCCCGTGAAAACGAGGCAGACCTCTATCTGATCCCAACGGCAGAGGTTTCCCTGACCAACATCGTCGCTGGAGAAATCCTGGATGCGAAACAGCTGCCGCTGAAGTTCGTCGCCCACACGCCGTGCTTTCGCAGCGAAGCCGGTGCATCCGGCCGGGATACCCGCGGCATGATTCGCCAACATCAGTTCGACAAGGTCGAGATGGTACAAATCGTCGAGCCGGGCAAGTCCTACGAGGCCCTGGAAAGTCTCACGACCAACGCCGAACGCGTTCTGCAGCTGCTCGATCTGCCCTATCGTGTCCTGGCGTTGTGCACAGGCGACATGGGCTTCGGCGCAACCAAGACCTATGATCTGGAAGTCTGGATTCCTAGCCAGGACAAGTACCGCGAGATTTCTTCCTGCTCCAATTGCGGCGATTTCCAGGCTCGCCGCATGCAGGCCCGTTATCGCAATCCGGAAACCGGCAAGCCCGAACTGGTTCATACGCTGAACGGCTCCGGCTTGGCCGTTGGACGGACGTTGGTCGCCGTCCTGGAAAACTACCAGCAGGCCGATGGCTCCATTCGCGTACCCGAGGTGCTCAAGCCTTACATGGGTGGCGTCGAGGTCATCGGCTGAGTAAATCACGCCTCTTCGTCGAGAGAGTAGAGCCGCAAGCGGCTCGATATTCATCAAGGGCAGCGCTATGGATTACCTCCCGCTTTTTCACAACCTGCAGAAACGTCAGGTTCTCGTGGTGGGTGGCGGCGAGGTGGCATTGCGCAAAGCCCGCTTGCTGGCGTCCGCCGGCGCGGTGCTGCGTGTTGTGGCACCGCTGATAGAGCCTCAATTGATCGAATTGGTGGAGCGGGCGGCTGGACAAAGTGTCGTGCGCGGCTATCTGGACAGCGACCTGGATGGCTGTGTGCTGGCCGTTGCGGCCACCGATGACGAAACCTTGAACGCCCGGGTTTCTCAGGACGCACACGCCAAGGGGGTTCCTGTCAATGTCGTCGATGCGCCGGCGCTGTGCAGCGTGATCTTTCCCGCCATCGTCGATCGTTCGCCCTTGCTCGTTGCGGTATCCAGCGGCGGTGATGCTCCCGTGCTCGCCCGTCTGATTCGTGCACGCATCGAAACTTGGATTCCGGCCGCCTATGGCCGGCTGGCCGGTTTGGCGAAGAAATTTCGTAGTCAGGTGAAGAAGCGGCTTCCCGACGTACAGCAGCGCCGGGTGTTCTGGGAAGACGTCTTTCAGGGCGGCATCGCCGAGCGGGTGTTTGCCGGGCAGGAAGGCGAAGCCGAACGCTTGTTGGAAGAGAAGCTTGCCGGTGCGGAGGTGCAGGCGCTGGGCGAGGTCTACCTGGTTGGAGCCGGCCCGGGTGATCCCGATCTGTTGACATTCCGAGCGTTGCGTCTGATGCAGCAGGCGGATGTCGTGCTTTATGACCGTCTGGTGGCGCCCGCCATTATCGAACTCTGCCGGCGTGACGCCGAGCGAATCTATGTCGGTAAGCAGCGCGCCGATCATGCGCTTCCCCAGGAGCAGATCAATCAGCAACTGGTCAGCTTGGCCCGGCAAGGGAAGCGTGTGTTGCGTCTGAAGGGCGGCGACCCGTTCATTTTCGGTCGTGGCGGGGAAGAGATCGAAGAGTTGGCGGCCAACGGTATTCCGTTCCAGGTCGTGCCTGGTATCACGGCTGCCAGCGGCTGTGCCGCTTACGCCGGTATCCCCCTGACTCACCGCGACTATGCCCAGTCGGTACGCTTCGTTACGGGGCACCTGAAAGATGGCAGTTGCGATCTCCCTTGGAGCGACCTGACCGCGCCAGGGCAGACCCTGGTGTTTTACATGGGGCTGGTTGGCCTACCCTTGATCTTCGAGCAACTGATTCGTCATGGTCGCGCTGCGGATACGCCCGCAGCGTTGGTCCAACAAGGCACCACCCCTGGCCAACGGGTCTTCACCGGGACTCTGGCCGATCTGCCCCGGCAAGTGGCCGAGCATGAAGTTCATGCTCCCACGCTGGTTATCGTTGGCGAGGTAGTGCGCCTGCGCGACAAATTGGCCTGGTTCGAAGGCGGTCAGCCGCAGAACTAGTCGGAACGTTGCCAGATACCATGTCCCGGCAGCCGCTCGCGATCGTGCGGGCGGTCGAGAGCGCGCTCCGGTCCTTTTGGCACGATTCCATTCGGGTTGATGGTCTTGTGGCTGCAATAGTAGTGGTGCTGGATATGCTCGAAGTTCACCGTGTCGGCGACGCCGGGCCATTGATACAGCTCGCGTAGCCAGTTGGACAGGTTGGGGTAATCCTCGATGCGCCGCAGATTGCACTTGAAATGGCCGAAGTAGACCGCATCGAAACGGATCAGCGTGGTGAACAGGCGCCAATCGGCTTCGGTCAGGTATTCACCGGCCAGGTATCGGTGCGTGCCGAGGTGTTCGTCTAAACGGTCCAGTTCGGCGAATAGTGTGTCGAAGGCCTGTTCGTAGGCGTCCTGGCTGGTCGCGAATCCAGCCCGGTAGACGCCGTTGTTCACTGCGGGATAGATGCGCTGGTTCAGTTGCTCGATGGCCTCGCGCAGGGGGCGTGGATAGAAGTCCAGGCGTGAGCCGGTGAGTGCATCGAATGCCGAATTGAACATGCGGATGATTTCGGCCGACTCGTTGCTGACGATGCGCCGACGTTGTTTATCCCACAGCAGGGGTACGGTTACGCGCCCGGTGTAGTGAGGGTCGTCCTGTCTGTAGCGTTGGTACAGGTAATCCAGGTCATCCAGCGCATCACCGGTCGAATCTGTGGCGGAATCGAACGTCCAGCCGTTCTCGCCCATCAGCCAACCGACCACCGAGACGTCGATGAGCGTCTCCAGGCCCTTGAGCTTGCGAAAGATCAGGGTGCGGTGGGCCCAGGGGCAGGCGAGGGAGACGTATAGGTGATAGCGACCACTCTCCGCAGGAAAGCCGCCTTCACCGCTGGGGCCGGCGCTACCGTCGGGAGTGATCCAATTGCGGCGCTGTGCTTGTTCACGCTGGAATTGCCCGTCTTTGCCCGTCTTGTACCATTGGTCATGCCACTGACCATCGATCAGTAATCCCATCGTGTCCTCCCAGAAGGCTCTCTATGTGAGAGGTCAGTCTAGTCACGAAGGTTTGAACGAAAAGCGCAAAGAGCGGGCGTTAACTATCGATCACGTCGATATGTCGCGGGCATTCCAGTAGTCATTGGCCTGGCTCAGCGCTTGCTCGCGTGGCACGCCGAGTCCGCGCAAGGCAAGGGCCATGGTGGCGGTCACGGCCTGGCGACCATAGTTGTCATCGACGTCGCCACGCCAGAATGCTGTGAGATGCGCCGAGTCGAGCCGCTCCGGTTTCATCTGGCGCAGAGGGGAGAGCGGGGGCCACTCTTCATCCCACGGCTGGCCCTCCATGGTGCCGTAAAGGTGGCTGGTGGCGTCCGGGTTGATTTCGATTTCGCCCCCTTCGCCCTTGATCACGATGACCGTGTCGCCGAGCAACTGGCTGGCTTGCCGATGCACTTCCTGATACCCGGGGTGGAAGATGCTCTGCAGGCCGCAACGGGCCTGCAAGGGATTGAGGATGCGTGCCAGAGAGTGGATCGGAGAGCGAAGCCCGAGGACGTTGCGCAGATCGATCATGCGCTGCAACTGCGGCATCCAGGCCCCTAGCGGAATGAACGCCGTGCCCTGGTTGTCCAGGGCTACGCCGATCTCAGTCCAGCTTTGGCACAGGGGAATGTGCAGCTCGGACAGGAGCTGCTCGCTGTACATCCGCCCGGCGGTGTGCGCACCGCCGCCGTGCAACAGAATGCGTCTATCGTTCTGTGCCAGGCACTTCACTGCCAGCAGATACCAGGGCAGGTGGCGTTTCTTGCCGGCATAGGTGGGCCAATCGATATCCACGGCAATGGCGGGTGCATTCAATCGCGCGCGGACCGCTTCGGTGAAACCGGCCAGCTCATCGGCGCTTTCTTCCTTGTGCCGCAGCAGCATCAGGAAGGCGCCGAGCTGAGCGTCTTCCACGTTGCCATCGAGCAGCATGCCCATGGCTTCGCGTGCCTCTTCGCGACTCAGGCTGCGTGCGCCACGCTTGCCCTTCCCAAGGATGCGGACGAATTGGGCGAAGGGGTGTTCGGGCGGAGTGACGATGTTCATAGGCAATTGGTCGGTTTGGGCAGGCCCGCCAGCTTGGCGGCCAATTTGGCAGGGGTGCCCTTGAACAGGCGGTTCAGATGAAGGCTGTTGCCCTTTTCCGGGCCGAGCTTGAGCGCGACGTACTTGATCAGTGGGCGGGTAGCCGGGGAAAGCTGAAACTCGGCATAGAAGTCACGCAGCAGATGCAGAATCTCCCAATGCTCCCGGCTCAGCGACAAATCTTCCCGGGCGGCCAGTGCATCGGCCACCGATGTGGACCAGTCGTTCAGGTCTGCCAGATAACCATCCTTGTCCAGTGCGATGGTGCGGTCGTCGATGATCAGTTCGCTCATAGCCAGCTGTTGACCTTCTCGTAGCGACAGCAGAGCTCGACGAAGCCTGGGTAATCAACGGGGTGGACGCGTGTCGGTGGCTCGATTTCGCGCGCGGCGAGATCCTCGTCGAGTGCGAACACGGCAATCTCTCCGGGCAATTGCTGGACGGACTCCCAAGGCGTACTGCCGGCTCGCAGGGCATGTACCGCATCGCCAGTCAGTAGAAGTGCATCGTTGCGCCCCAGCAAGGCCAGGCAACTGGCGAATCGGCTATCGCCAAAAGGTGAATGGGAAAGAAGATGCAAAGTGGCCATCAGAGCGTTATCACCAAGTCGTAGCGGTCGATCAGGTCGCGCAGCGCTGCGTCATCCAGGCACTGAACCGGCAAGCCGAGGGTGGTATCCGCCAAGCCACGTTCGTCCAAGCTGCGCTGGGCGGCATAGAGCGAGTCGACGCCGAACAACGGCAGCGCTTGCAGGTTGGCGGTCAGGTCCTTCTGCTGGATAGCTTCCGGATGTTGGGTCAGTGCCAACTGAAAGACCCCGTCGTCCAGAAACAGCATGCCGATCGGTAGGTCGAATGCACCACCCGCCAGCGCAATATCCAAGGCCTCCCGGGCGCCAGGGCCCGACCAGGGAGCCTGGCGACTGACGAGCAATAGGGACTTGGCCATCACGGACCTCCGAAGCAGATCAGCCGATCGGCCATCTGCACAGCTTCATGCAACTGACCGAGCCCAGACAAATCCCAAGGCTCGCCCAGGTTGGCGGAGAGTCTGCCGTAGCGCCGGGCCTCTTCTTCATTGAGAACTCCGCGACGTAGAGCCGCGGCTATGCACACCACCGCATCCAATTGATGGTGCCGAACGAAGGCGGCCCATTCCGCAGGCAGGTTCAGCTCATCCTGGGGAGGAACGACGGCATTGGATGCGTTGTGCACGGCATCCTGATAGAAGAACAAGCGGACGATCTCATGCCTGCTGGCCAATACCGCCTCGGCGAAGCGTAGTGCACGGCGCGAGGAGGGCGCATGGGGGGCGGAAAAAAGTGCAATGGCGAATTTCATGCTGAATCGGTTCGGAGTCGATAGGCCGAATGATAAGGCCTTGTCGTGCCGGATGCTCGCAGCAGACATGAAAAAGCCCGCCGGAGCGGTAATGCTGTTCACTTAAGCATTTGAGCCCCGGCGGGGCTTCCCCGAAAATCCGATGCCAGGTCTCTGGCATCGGATTTTTTATGTCTCTCCAACA
>NZ_MUJY01000058.1 GCF_002286785.1 Pseudomonas sp. PIC25
ACGTTCCTGCCCGGCTTCGAATAGCTCGTCCGAGCTGAGGCGGGTATTGGTGTAAAGCACGGGGCGGGTGGTCGTATTCAGGGAAGAAAGCGGACGGAAGTCAGACATGCCGCACCTCTGCCATAGCGAAGCGAGACACTGAACGGATTTCGGAAAAGCTCGGTAAGCGCATGGAAAGTTCCTCGAACGATTAAGGAACCGCCTCACCGTTGTCACGCGGAATGGAGGCGGACCGCACGGGGGTGACAAACCGGCGTCCGAGGGAACCGGCCAGGCCGAAGCCTGCCCCGCACGGCCCACCATAGAAATGCGGCAGCCAGGCACAAAAAAGCGCCGGCTACTCAGCTATGGCGCTACCGGGCCTCGAACATACGGGTTGTCACGCCCGGCCACGGGATTGACCGTGACGGGGCGGACTCTAGCGGCTCAGGGGGAGGGAGGCAAGTCGGTTGGGGAACTATGGCTGGGGAATGTGAAAGATGTGGGGAAAAGAGTGGATGGTTCTGGCCATCCACTGATGCTCGGATGTTATAAGTACGTTCGGCATTGTCAGTGCCGGACGGGTAGCATTTAATTGCTCGACTGTTTGTCAGTGCTGAGTATCTTTTTAGTAGTTTGTCGGCGATGATCGCCAAGGCGAAAAATATCCCGAATTGCAGCAATTTACTTTTTGATATCTCGTCAAAAAATAGCCCGCTTAGATATACAACGACAACAATAAATATATACGTCGCAAGATAAATAAACCTGGTATTTATCTTGCCTCCATCTCTCGCTTCTTTATTCAAGGGGCAACCATGGTGTAGGTGCTAGGGAGAAAAACATAAGCAGCAACTAAAATTAAGTCTATAAATAATAGAATTCTTCCTGCCACGCAGTAACCATGTGCATCCTTCTCATATTTTTCCTTGTTAATGCACCACCAAGGGCCCGCAGCACTTATTGCGTTCCCTTCCTTGACATGAGGGAAAGAAATTACCGCCAAAACAATGTATGCAAAACCAACCAAAGAAAACAATATCATAAACATATTCTTATCCTTTATTGAGCGGGTCCGGTACTGAAGTTTGGACCTGGAATCCCTCCCATAATCCCAAGGTAACCACATACAGTTCCGTCAGGATTTAATTGTCCGCCTATAAAAAGACCAGCACGACCGGGTGCTCCTGATACTACGCCTCCTGACGGTATTTTGTCTTTCCAGTCTGGCCCGCAACTTGTTTCTGGCGGAGGTGGCAGTTGGCAAACAAGAATAGCCCCACTAAGCCCCCAACACCTAGAGAGCCAGTGGCAGATGAGTCTCCTTGCATATATGAAACGCAGTACATGCCGAGGCAGCCAGTAACACCATACCTGGTGGTTGGCTCACCTGGAGATAAGGATGGGCCATTTGGATAGCCCATAGTCCTTTGGGATCGTAATTTCCAACAGGATTTCCGAGGACATACCCATAGGTATTCAACCCGCCGTTCAGGCCGATGGGGTCGCTTTCCACATACCGCCCGGTCTCCGGGTCGTAATCGCGGAAGTAGTTGTAAACTAATTCTCTAGATTACCCGGCTGGACGAGGCTATGCAGTCCTGACTTCGTTCAGCAATTCGGGGTGGCGATCAAGCAATTTGAGCAGTTTCACCAGGGCCAGTGGTGGCTTGGTTTTACCGTTCTCGTAGCGCGAGAACGCATTGACGCCGCCACCGAAAATCTCGGCCGCCTCTCGCTGGTCAAGGGCGAGCTTCTTGCGGACGTTGGCGATGAAGCTCGGGTCGACGATCGAGGCATTCACCTGTTTGTTAAACCCCAGCATCGCCGTGCTGACGCGGGCAGATTCGCCTGCATCCAGAAGCGCCTCACCACAGGCCGGACAGAAGTCGCCGGTTACTGCCGGAATGGTGGTCGACTCGTTCTTGTAGGTGTACGGCAGGTCGCGGGTGTCGTGCACCAGCTCCGCCGCTGTGCAGGATGGACATTTCATGTTCATAGCTCCTTGAAGGACACGATGAGAGCGTCATCAACGCTGATGCCCCCCTCACAGTCCAACCCCAGTGCGGCCCCACCTGTCAGGGCAGACATGGTGGAGCGCACTTTTCCTGCTTCGACCAAGGCTTTCACGATTGGCAGCCAGCAGTGTGGAGTTCTTTTTTCCATATCGGCCACGCTAACCTATTAGGTATATTTGGCAACTTGGTTAATTGTCTTGCAGCACGGGCTTCCCCGCCTTTAGCGACCTGGCCTGGGCTGCCGGATGTGTCTTGCTGTACACACCCTGCAGGTCTGTGATGGTCACGTGGGTGTAGATCTGGGTGCTCTCGATGCACTGGTGACCCAGCATCTCCTGCACATAACGGATGTCAGCACCATGGCGCAGCATGTGCGTCGCCGTCGCGTGACGAAGCGCGTGACAGGAGCCACTCTTGCCGATCCCGGAGCGCCGGATATAGCCGCCCACCAGCGTGGTCAATTTGCTCTTCTGGATGCGTTTGCCCGTTTCGCCCAGGAAAAGAGCCTCACCGCTGGCCATCGTTGCCAAGCGGACACGCAGCTCGTTCAGGTACTTCTCAACCCAATCGAGCGCTCGCTGCGCTATGGGAACCCTTCGATCCTGCCCACCTTTCCCTTTGCGTACAGTGACCATCTGCTGTTTGAAGTCCACGTCACGTATATCCAGCCCAGCCAGTTCAGCTCTGCGTATTGCCGTGGCGTAGTAAACCTCCAGGATGGCGCGATCCCGCAGCCCCATACGACCTTTCGTGAGCGTCTGGTGCAGGATCGGGTCTATCTCGTCTTCGTCGGGAATCTGCTTGGGTATTTGGCGATGAACCTTGGGCAACAGAAACTTGGAGTAGTCGTCCGACAGCACAATGCCGTAGGTGTGTAGGCGCTTGAGTAGGCCGGTCACGGCCATCAATCGCATACGCTGTGTTGAAAGCTCCAAGGGCTCATGGTCCCGACGCTTGCGGTACCGGCATAGGTATTTCCGGTAGCGCTCTAAGAGCGCCAGATCGACCTGCGTTACCTCGCTGATGCCTTGGTGCTCACTCCAGTGCACGAACATCTGCAGCAGCGCTGTCTTGGTGTTGGCCGTTGCATCACTTTGTCCGCGTGCTAAGCAATCCTCGATGTAGAAGGGTACGCACGCCGACAGGCTGGTCGGATAAGTCTCAGCAGACATGATCACCTCCCGTGTTTTCCGGCAACACCAACGCGTCCTTGAGAACTCGCGAGAGAGCCTTATCAGGATCGCTAACCGTCGAGGCAAAGCCGTTCCCATCCAGGCCCTGAGGGAGCAGGACTAAGCGCACCTCGATGCTACTGCTCGCAAGTAGATAGGCGATTCGATACACCTCATCCAGCTCGGGTCGGGAAGTACCGAAAGCTATGTAGATCAAGCGAACCAGACTGCTCTGCAGGATGCTCAGGTGCTCTTCGTCGAAGCCAGAAAAACCCATGTAAGCGTCTGGCGAACACGCCTCCTCGATCCCTCCTGGCTTCGGCATGGTGTCCACCTGTTTTTGGTGGACACCATTTCAAGCCCCTTGCGGAGGA
>NZ_MUJY01000059.1 GCF_002286785.1 Pseudomonas sp. PIC25
CCAGCGATGCCATCTTCTCGGTCTGCATCATCTGCAGCTGAGACTGCTTCAGCTCGTCGTAGGCCTTCGCCAACTGCTGGGTGCGCTCGCCCACCTGATGCTCGAGGGTCGCGTAGCTGTGGCGCAGACGCAGCGCCAGGACCAACAGCACGAGCAGCAACATGGCCGCGTAAGCGATCAGCGCCAGCCGGTAGATCTCGGCACGCCGGAAGATGTCGGAGTAGCGCTGGGTATAGGCGTTGAGGATATCGCTCAGCGTGGACGTCGGCGCATTGACGATACCGAGCAGCGCCGCGTCCCGGTTGGGAAGTTGCTGCAGGATATAAAGGATGTTGGCGCCGAGCGCCTCGACCAGCTTGAAGGTATCGTTGTCCGCTCGTGCGGCCGAATCCTGCGACAGGCCATCCAGGCGATCCTGCAACTTTTTCGCGGAATCCTCGCTGCCATCGTGCAGGTAGAGGAACAGCAACAGGCGCAGAGCGTTGGCCTGGGTCTCCATCGCAGCCGAATGGCCGGAAAGACGGTTCAGCTCGAAGACGGCCTGGTCCACCGTATCCTTGAGGGTGGCATTCAGGGAGAGGAACTGTTCGATGAGTTCCTGCTTCTTGCTCTTGGCGCCGTAGTACTCCAGGACCAGTGCAGCCTCGTCGCCGTGGCCGAGGCGAGCCGGGTCCGCTGGACTGGTACCGCTGGCCTTGATATCGCCGAAAACGCGATCTTCGGTCTCGCGGATACGGGCCTGGACGCCGGCGATCGCATGCTCCTCCTGGGGAAGTTCCTGGCGTGCCATGAGCAAGCGGACATTCAGTTGCATGTCCAGCTCCTGCAATTCACGAATCGCGTCACGAATTTCATAGTGCTCACGCCAGTTGACCGCCTGGACCTGCGAAAGCAGGAAGACAAGTACCGCAACAGCCACTGCAGCCAGCAACCCTCCCCATACGAGAGAAGAGCCGATCATCCCACGCATCAAGCGCCCGAACCCGTACTGCTGCATCTGAACTCCCGAACGGAACCCCATACTCCGCCAAGACCGCGTGATCAGCCGCATCCGGCGAAGACCGTGGCAGACATGAATATCCGGGCTTGGATTGCGATAAAAGCGTACAGATCGTCAGGACAAGCAGTCGATCAGCCACGCCCTATTTATTGATCAACCTTTCCCTACTCCGCGTAGGGCAAACATCAGACGAATCGGCCCCACCCTGGATGGAATGCGTCCACCACGCCGCCCACAGCGCCGCTCGCAATCTGGCGGGGTGCGACGAGAAATGGAGTAGCTGGCGTTAGCACGGGGAAAATACGGGTTGCCAACCTCGTCGGCAAAATGGATGCACGGAGGCGAAGAGCCCCCATGGAGCTAAAAAAATCAGGATATCCCTACCAAGAAGTAGTCCTTGCCCACCGATATTCACGATGGCATCGGGCCAGGAAGATGAAGAATGTCGCAAAACTCAGCGAAAGAATGTTGGTAGGACGGCTCAACAGATGGTCTCGGCGAAAATAATACTAACCTTCAGTTGAAAAACTCTTTCGCAGTTCACAGATCGGCAGCCAAGCGAAATCGCCGGCAATCCAGATATCTGGCCCCGGAGGAGAGCAGCAGGGATAGCTATCGGAGAGTCGAGGCGGCGAGCGGAGTCACCTTCATGTGCCAGCAGGCGGACACGCCCGACGGGGCGGAAGGCCGGTTACCCGCCTCCGCCCCGTTTCCAGCGCAACGAATCGCGCACGTGCCCTCAATAAAAGCCGACGAAGTTGAGGAACCAGCCTTGGTAGCGATAATCCAGCCGGGTCAGGTCATCGCTGAAGTCGGTGAAGTTGTAGCCGGCACCGACCCGGAAGTTCTCGCCGACATCGCGGTCGACACCCACCAACCAGCCCTGACGCATGCCACCGTCCTTCACATCCAGCACCCGGTATTCGCCGAGGGCGCTCCAGGCGCCTTGCAGGCGATAGCGCATCTGCGCCGCCGCCAGGCTCGCCCGACTGTCGAACCATTCGCCTTCCAAGCGCCCCGCCCTGGCCTGCCCCAGCCGCTCGGCGAGCTTGCCGGCAAACTCCCAGCGCTGGTCGAAGCGGTATGTGCCTTCCAGCGCGAGTACATGGGAGCGCTGGTCGAAGCGGGACACATCGCCCTCCTGGCCCAGGGTGGACAGGTCATAGAGGTAGGTGTACTTGCCGAGCAAGCCCCACCGCGTGTTGTCCGCCGGACGCCAGGAGAAGCCCAGGTTCGACTCGACGAAACGGGCGCCGGCCCGGGTGTCGATCTGGTCGCGGGTATCGGAGATGTTCAGGCGACCGGCGATGCGCCAGGATTCGTCGAGCTTGTGCAGCATGCGATGGGTCGTCAGCCATTGCCGGCGCTCCTCCGCGCCGGTGTCGCGGCGGTACTCCAGGGCGCTGCTCCAGGTGGTCTTCGCCGAGACATGGCCACCGCGCACGCTGAGCGCATGACGGTCGACGACGCCGCTGACGGCCTCCAGCTCGCCTTCCTGTACCGTGAAGCCGTAGTTCCAGCCTTCGACCGGGTAGAAGTCCATGCCGAAGGTGTGGGCGATGCCCTGCTCCTCGCCGGACTTGAGCCACTGGCTTTCATTGAACAGGCTGGCCTGGTTCGACAGCCGCCAGCGCTGGCCAAGGGTCAGCCCGCCCGGCTTGCCGCCGAACAGCGGATCGGTCTCCGCGCTGGAGTCGGTGGTCACCGTGTAGCCGCCATACAGGCTGTGGTCCGCGGCGACCCGGTATTCGCCATTGACGCTGGCGGCATTGCCGCGATCACCGCCGGTCACTTCCGCGCCGACGCTGGAGAGATCGCCGAACAGGTACTTGCCGCCGAGCGTCAGCGCATCGTTATCGCGATAACGGCCATTGTCATTGTCGAGGGTGAGCTGGCCGACGCCGTAGACCTCCAGCGACGGGGTGATCCGCCGGGTATAGCGCAGGGCCCCCAGCGTTCCCTCCACCGCATCCGATGAGCGCGTCTCAGTGGTCTGGCGCAACTCGGCATCCAGCTGGTCATCTTCGCTCAATTGCCAGCCCGCGCCGATCTGGGCCTGGTCGAAGCGATCGGTACCGCGCTCGGCACGGCTCGCCCGTCCGGACAGTTCCAGCGTCTCGCTCAGCTCGCCGGAGAACTCCGCACCCTTCTCCACCACCGGCATACCGATGTCGAAGCGGCTGATGGAATAGCCGGAATCCACCAGCCGGTACCAGCCGGCCAACGCCCACTCGTTGTCGAGCAGCCCCAGTTCCTTCAGGTTGGCCCGCGCTTCGAGCGCCTGGGCATCGCCTTCGCGGCGACCGTTCGGGTTGAGCCGGGCGAAGCTCAGGCCGCCGTTGTCCGAATAGAACACCGGTGCGGAGGTGGATTCACTGTGGGCCTGCTCCAGCTTGAGGTAGGTGCCGCGCCCCGCCTGCAGGGTGGTATCGACGCCCATCAGGCGGTAATCGTCGCCGGCCCGGTTTTCATCGACGTAGGTGCCGCCCAGGGCCAGGTGCTCGCCGAACCACTGCTTGCCACGCAGGCCGCCGGTGACTTCGCCGTAGCGGATGCCGCGACTGAGGTATTCGTAATCGACCAGCAGGACATTGGTGTAACCGCCCAGCGGCGTGTCGCGGGTCAGCGTCGGCGCATTCTCCCGGCTGATCTGCAACAGCGGCCGGGTCAGGATCATGCGCCCTTGCAGCTCGTCCAACTGGTAATCGACGTCGCGGACCAGCGCGGTGCGCGCCTCCACCCGGCCGGTGGTCGGGTCGCGCAGCTCCAGCACCACCTGTTCGGAGCCCCGGAGGATATCGGTATGCCGCAGGTAATAGAGGCTACCGCCGGTGCCGAGGAATTCGCTGTGCCCCAGCGACGTCTGCGCTTCCGAACCGAACACCCGTACTTCGCTACGCGCCTCACCCAGTTCCGTGCTGTCGCGGCTGCGCCACTTCAACGCGGCCCCGTACAGGCTGCGCACGTACTGGGCGTACTCGGTGCCGGTCAGGCCGGTCTGGAAGTTGCCCCAGAGCGCCTGGTTCCGGTCCCAGTCGACCCGGACGTAGAGCTTGCCCTGGGTGTCGACGTCGCGCCGGGTGGTCGAGTCGTCGCCGTAGACCGGGTAATAGGCATCCGGGTCCAGGCGCCGGAAGATGTCCTGGGCATCGGCCCGGAAGAAGCCGCTGAACAGGTCGCCGGCCCTTTGCTCGCGTGTATCGGCCTGGGCCGTGATCAGGTATTTGCCACGGATCTTGCCCTTCAGATAGAAGCCCAGCCGGCCATCCACCAGGAAGTCCTCGTAACGGTCGTCCGCGGACAACGCTTCCACTGCACCGCTGACGCGGTTTTCCGAGGCGGTGACATCGGCGATCGCCACCAGGAACAGGTAGCGGCCGGTGACGTCCACCTGCAACTGCCGGTCGATTGCCTTGTCGCGGTTACGCAAACGCAGGTCGAAGGTGTGGCTGCCCACCGGTAGCAGGTACTCTGCGACGAACTTACGCTCCAGATCGACCGGCACCGGCTGCCCGTTGATGCTCAGTTGGTAGCCGTCCGGAATGTCCTGGCCGGACAAGCGGACCCGCGAGCCATGGATCGGGATGTTCTGCTGGCGCAACGCACTGCCGCGCCCGTAGCTTTCGGACAGCAGCCGGCGGCTCTCCAGCGCCTCGGCGGAAAGATCGCGCAATTCGCTGCCCGCCGAAAGTCGCTGCTGTTCGAGGCTGCGGCGGCGGTCTTCGGGACGCACCAGTCGTATGCGCTGCGCCCAGGTCTCGTCGACACTGCCGTCCGCACCGTAGGCCCGCAACACGTATTGCAACTCATCGCCCTGGCGCAGGCGGGAGCCTTCCGGCAGGTCGATGTTCCAGGTCAGCTCGCGGGAAACACCCGGCTCGATGGCCTGCGTCGCCAACGGCGTGACCCGGTCGACATCGCTGCCGCGATAAAGCACCAGCTCCATCCGCTCGATGAACCCGGCGTAGTTGCTGTAGACGTGGAAACGCACCGGCTCGGTCAAGCGCCCTTGGGCGAACGCCGCCTGCGGGTTGCCCTGGACGTTCAGCACCGGCTCGGTCAGCGCAGGGTCCTCGGTGGCCCAGATCGAGCCGCCGCCTGGCAGTTCCAGAGTGAGCCGTGCCGACGCTTTCCCCGGCGGCACCTGTTGCAGATCGACGGTTGCCCGGCGTTCGCGCGCCAAGCCATCGGTATCCGGCGAGGAACCAACGGATAAGGGTTCGCTTTCCCCCTTGCTGATCACCCGGACCACCGGTTGGCCATCGTTGGCGCAGCCCTGTGCGTCGCAGGCCAGCGGACCGCGGGTTTCCGCCTGTGCCGCACCCATCGTCAGGGCGAAGAAGATCGCCGCATCCAGTGGTTTCAACGGCAGGCCATGGTTGACACGGTATTTACGGATGAGCTGGCTCATAGCGCGCCCTCCCGCACCGGATCGAGGCTTCCGTGATCAACCTCCACCCTGAGCCTCGCCCTCTCCCTGGGCGGCAGGCGTTCGGCGAGCGCGGCGAACAACGCCTTCGCCCGACGCAGCCCCAGGGCCTGGTTGTAGGCCTGGGAACCGCGACGATCGGCATGTCCGACGATCACCAAACGGCTGTCCATCCCGGCGGCCTGGCGGGCCAGCCATTGCTGCGCGAGCTGATCCAGCAGAGCCCGATAGCGCGGGCGAACCTCGGCCTTGTCCGTTTCGAACAGCACTTCGCCCAGGCGCACCTGTTCACCGCTCAGCCGCAGAAGGCTGCGGGTTTCCGGCCGCACACGGATGCCAAGGCGTTCGCGCACCGTCGGAGAGACCTTGGCGAACAAGGCATCGCGCAACGCCTCGGCCCGGCGCAGGGCGAGAGCCGGTTGTTCGGCATGCCCTACCACATCCACGTCGCCGCCCTGGTGTTCGCCGAGGATGCGCACCATGGTGTCGATCGCCGGCGTGTACTCGGGACGGATTTCCGCACTGCCCGGCGCGAAGACAACCTCGCCCAGCTCCAGCTCGACCCGCTCGGGCGCGCGCCAGGGTTGCTCCGGCGCCTGCACGGCGAAATCGAAACGGACCGGCATGCCCTGGGTGATGCGCTTGACCTTCGGATTGCCATCGACGAAGCGGCTGCCGGGCGGCAAGGTCGCCGTGTCCACTTTCATGATGAAGTTGCGGCCCCGGCCGATATGCTCGACGTCCAGCCCTTCCAAGTGGAAACGCCCACGCGAATCGGTTTCCACCAGTAGCCCTTCCACCGTCCCCAGGCGCACGCCCGGCAGGCCCGGCTCGTCGACCCCCGTATTGACGATTTCGTAAGTCACCCAGTACTCGCCGCCATCGGCCACCGCGACATGGCGTGTAACACGCAGATCCTGAGTTCCGAGACCGCGCGCGGCATCCCCCTCACGCGCCACCGTCTCACTGCCGTCGGCGCGCATTTGCAGCAACGTGCCTTCGGCGCTGCGCAGTTCGAAGTCATCGGTGAAGGCCGGGCTGCGCAGACGCTGGCTGATGGTGATGCGCCGCTGCCCTGCCGGCTCGTCCGGCGAACGGCGACCGAGGAGGTCGCCCAGCACGATGCCGTGCAGCAACGGTGCGCTGGCGTCCGGCTCCGGGCGAGGCCCGTCGCCACGGTCCACCAGGGTGGAACCGGGCACATAGGCGTCCGCTGCGAAGCCGCCACGGACCTTCAGCCCGGTAGCCTTGGCGCTGTCCTGCCAGCCATCGCCGTCGCGATCCAGGAAGACCGTGCCGAGCACGCGGGCATCTTCGAACAGCGGATCGGCCTCACGCTGGACCGAGGCCCGCGCCACATTGCTGATAACACTGCCGGCGAGCATCAGGCGCGCACTGTTGACGTACTCGCCGCGAGCAGCGACGCCAGCGCCGACGCGCAGGAAATAGGTGATGGTCAAGCGCCCGCCGGCAGCCACGGACAGGCCCTCAACCCGCAGCGGATCGAGGCCGGCGAGGTGGGCGGCGCCATCGCGGTCGCTCACGGCCAGCGAGTCGTCGACATAGCTGAAGCCCGCCGGTGGCGTATCCACCAGCGATACACCGGTCAGGTCGGTGCTGCCGGTGTTTTCCGCCACCAGGGTGTAGCGCACCAGATCTCCGGTCTTCACCTTCTGCGGACTGGCCTGCTTGCTCAAGCGCACAGGCATGCTGCCGGCCACCGCCACCGTTGCCCGGGCGGTGTCGCAGATGCTCGGATTGAGCGCATCGCAGATGCGGTAGTCGAGCGTGTAGGTCCCCGGTGACGCGCTCGCGGCTACGCGGATCGCCCCGGTCGCCGGATCGAGACTGACATCCGGGCTGGAACTGCCGATCTGCTCCAGGGTCACCGCGCCCTGTGCCAGCGCGATGCCGTTCAGGGAGTCGTTGCCCAGGACGTTGCCCACCGCGCCGCCGGTCAGCGCTTCGATGGTCGAGGTGCTGTAGTCGTCGTCCAACGCGTCGATGATCGGCGGCGCGACCCGTACGGTGATGGTGGCGGTCGCGCAGTTATCCGGCACGGCGCGCTCGCAGATGCGGTAATCGACGCTGTAGTCGCCCGCCGGGGTGCCGGGGTTGACCCCGACGACACCGGTCTGGGTATCGACCAGCAATGGCGACGGCGGCGTGCCGACCAGTGTCAGGATGACCGTGGACGGATCGGCCACAGTTCCGTTCAGGCTGTCGTTATCGAACAGATTGCCCAGCGACGGATCGCCAGAAGCACCCGAGCCGGTGACGAAGGTATCGTCCGTTGCGGTGATTTCCAGGGCCGTCACCAACACTGTCACGGTAGCTTCGTCACAGTTGACCGTGCTCGCCGATTCGCACAGCCGGTAGACGAAGCTGTAGGAGCCCGCCGGGCTGCCCGGCTGCACGCCGACCTCGCCGTTCGCCGGGTCGAAGGTCAGCTCCGGCGGCAGATCGCCAACCAGGGTCGCGGTGACATCGGCCGGCGCCACCGTCCGGCTGTTCAGACTGTCGTTGTCGAAGACATTGCCGGCACGGGTTTCGCCGCGCGTCGGGGTATAGCGGTCGTCCACCGCATCGACGGTCGGCTCGCTGACCGTCACCGTCACGCTGCTCTGGTTGTCGTCCTGGCGCGACGTGGGTTCGCCGACGGTGGAGTCGTCCGTGGACAGCGCCACCGAGGCGTTGTTGGTGATGTTCCCGGCGCTCGTCGGCGCAGTGACCTGGACAGTCACGGTCACCGCACTGCCCGCCGAGCCGGCGCTGTTGGTGCCGGGCAGCGACTGGATGCGGCCGCTGAGCACGAACCCGCTCGCCGCATCGCCGCTGATGGTGATGCCTAGGTCGCCGCACACCGCGCCGCCGCTGGCACTGCCGCAGGTCACGCCGGCCGCGCTCAGGCCGCTGATACCCACGGGCACCCGGTCGGTGAAGGTCGCGTTGGTCGCGTCGTGGGTACCGCGGTTGCCGATCCGCAGGTTGTAGGTGAACGCCTGCCCTGCCCGCACGGCAGTGGCGGAAGCGCTCTTGGCGATAGACAGGTCGACCAGGCGCGGTACGTTGCTGATCGTGCAGTCCACCGTGTCGGCGAGTTGCAGCTCCAGGCTGGGCGGGTCGGCTGGATCGTAGGCGCCGCTCGGCAGCGTCGTGGTGGAACCCGCATTGGTGTTGGTACAGGCGATGCTACGGTCGTACTGGCGCAGCGTCGAAGCGCTGCCGGGGGCCATCTCCTCGATCAGGTTCAGGGTGTTGCCGGGCATTACCTGGCCACTGATGTAGGGATAGTTACCGGACGCACTGCCGCTGGTGGTGCGACTGGAAATGGTCGCGCCCACCACGTTCTCGATGCGGTAGACGAACTGATCGGCCGGCTCCAGACGCCCGGCCGGCAGGCGCTTGCGCAGACGCGCACCACCCCAGCGCAAGCCATAGGCGAAACCCTGGGACGCCATGGAATGGATCTGCCCGACGATGCTGAATGGCTGGCTGCCAGCCACATCCTTGCGGGTGGCCAGTACCACGGCATTCGCGTCGCTACGGGTTTCACCGCGGAAACGCACGCAGTCGATGGCCCCTTCGCAGACCGAGGTCGGGCCGCCATCTTCCGGCAGCGACAGCCGCGTCACCGCGCTGGCGGGCGCATCCCCAAGAAACTCCACCGTCTGCCAGGCGGTACCGCCGGACACCACACCGAAGTCCAGACGTTCGCCACGGGTGAAACCGGGCAGCCCGTTGCTGTTCAGGCGCTCGGCATCCGCCACCACGATCTCGTAGGGCTCGATCACCTCGGCGCCGGCTGGGTTGAACAGACGAATGTTCGTCAGGGTGACCACGGTCCCGTTGGCACTGCCGTTGGTTTCCGTGTAGAGCGCCGCGGCGTTCGGTGTCAGCAAGCGATAGAAGTCGGTGTCGCCGCTGAAGTTCGAGCCGGTCCAGGTCGGTGCCTGGGAGACCTGAAGCGTCCCGCCGTTGCTCACCGCCATATGCAGACGCAGAGTGGAGCCGTCCGGCAAGGTGAACAGGTAATCGTCGTTGTAGCCGGACGCGAGCACTTGGCCGGCGCTACCGAACTGCAGCCAGCAGATTTCGTCGGTGTGCTCGCCCCGGGAGTTCGGGTCGGACAAGCGGCACTCGCCCAGTACTTCCGCCGATGCCTGGGGCACCTGCAACAGGGTGAGCATCAGCGAGAACAGCCAGGCGAATCCAATCCGCCGATTTGAAGCCCACCGTTCGAACGACCATCCGAATCTGCGCCGATGCGCCCTGCTGTTTCGTTGCACCACAAATCCTCGCATGTCGAGCACGTGATACCCGCCGCCCAGGGGCTGGCCGGTATCGGTTGAGAACGCGAATGCGAGGCGAAAGAAAAAAAGGAGGCAGGAGCCCGATTGACCTCCTGTGCCCTCGACCGCCAGCACTCGCTGTCAGGCGGAGCGCAAATTGTCAGAGGGCCTGGAGGGCCACTATCAGGCGATCTTGATTTGGTGGTAAGGCGCAGCCATCGAGGCTCGGAAAATTCTGATATTCCCGGGCAATTCAGTCGTCTTTATGGCGAATTGCCCCATCGCCGACGCCAATGTGCCAGCTAGGCCACTAGGAAAATTCCTAAGTCGAGCCCGGCCAGTGTCGGCCAACAATTTGTCTGACCTGTGCACCAATACGCTTTTGTCGAAAGGCTCAGGCACTGTCGCGCAGGACGACTTCGAACCCTACGTCGATCCGCCGTTGTGCAGGCGGCTCGCCACGCATCAGGCCGAGCAGCATTTCCGCCGCCAGTTGCCCGATGCGGCCGCGCGCGGTCCGCACGGTGGTCAACGCCGGATGCACCCAAGCGGCGGCCGGCAGGTCGTTGAAACCGGCGATAGCCAACCGCTGCGGAACGGCGATTTCGAGCTGGCGCGCACGGAACAGCGCGCCCAGGGCCACGTCGTCGTTGTTGAAGAAGATCGCATCGACCTGCGGGTGCCGGGCCAGCAAGCGATCCAGCAGATCGGCGCCGAGGCCGATGGAGGACAGCTCCGACGTCAGCAGCTCCAGATTCGGATCGTAGCGCCCGTGCTCGCGCATGGCCTGGCGATAGCCTTCAGCGCGCTGCAGGGTGCGCGGGTCGAGCTGCGTCGCGGCGAAAGCGATGTGCCGATAGCCCCGCTCGATGAGTGCACGGGTCATGGCTGCACCCGCCTCCACTTGGGAAAAGCCGACGCAGTAGTCGTCCTCGGTGTCGCTCAATTCCATCAAGGTGACGACGGGCCCCCGGCAACTGCCGAGGATTTCACGCGCCGCGTCGCTGCGCTCGAAGCCAGTGACCAACAGCCCGGCCGGCTGATGCGCCAGGAAAGCCCGCAGCAACCGCTCGTCCTCCTCGACGCGGTAGTGGCTGACGCCGATCATCATCTCGAAACCGGCCGGCATCAGGACCCGCTGGATGGCCTCGACGGTATCGACGAATACCGAGTTGGACAACGACGGGATTACCACCGCCACCAGGTTCGACTTGGAACTGGCCAGCGCCCGCGCCGCCGGGTGCGGCACATAGCCGAGTGCCTTGACCGCCTTCATCACCTGCTCGCGCAACGCGTCCGATACCCGCTCCGGCTGCGACAGCGCCCGCGAGGCGGACATCAGCGAACAACCGGCGGCCTGGGCCACATCGGACAGGGTGACACGTTCGGCGGAGCGGCGACGACGTTGGCTCATGATGGTTCCATGGCAAAAAGGCCCGCGATTCTAGCGCGACCGGCACACCGGCGGGCAGCGCTGGACGCCCGCCCCACCAAGGGCGGACATCCATCGGCATCACTGCGGTGCTTTCTCCAGCTCGGCCTGGACCTGCTGGAACAGCTCCGCGCCCACGGTGTCGATCACCTTCTGGATCGCCGGCTGAGCCTGCTCGCGCATGCGCTGGACTTCCTCGGCGCTGATCTCGTTGACCTGCATGCCCTTCTCCTTGAGCTGGGCCAAGGCCTTGGCCGCTTCCTCGCGGGTGTCCTTACGCTCGAAGTCGCGAGCTTTCTTCGCCGCTTCCATGAGGATGTCCTTCTCGGTCTGCGACAGACCATCCCACCAGCGCTTGGACACGGTGACGATCCACGGGCTGTACACGTGGTTGGTCACGGTGAGGTACTTCTGCACCTCGTAGAACTTCGACGAGAGGATGGTGTTGTAGGGGTTTTCCTGACCGTCCACGGCCTTGGTCTCCAGCGCGGTGAACAGCTCGGAGAACGGCAGCGGCACTGCGTTGGCGCCCATCCGGTTGAAGGTGTCGAGGAACACCGGGTTCTGCATCACACGCAGCTTGATGCCCTGAAAGTCCTCCATCTTCGCGATCGGTCGCACGTTGTTGGTCATGTTACGGAAGCCGTTTTCCCAGTAGACCAGGCCAACCAGACCCTTCTCTTCCAGCTTGTCCATGATCTGCCGGCCGACCGGACCGTCGAGCACGGCGTCGGCCTGCTTCTCGCTGCTGAACAGGAACGGCGTGTCCCACACCGCCATTTCCTTGGTGATGCCCACCAGGGTGGCGGTGGAACCCACCATCATTTCCTGGGCGCCACCGATCAGCGCGTTCTGCATCTGGTCATCGGAACCCAGGCTGGCCGCGCCGAAGGTACGCACCTTCAGCTTGCCGTCGGAGGCCTTGGCCACTTCCTCGGCGAACAGCTTGGCCGCCCTGCCCTGGTTGCTGTTCTCGTTGAGGCCGTAGCCGAAGCGGATCATGCGCGGACGGATGTCGTCGGCCTGCGCCGACAGGCTGGCGAGGGGGCTGAGCAGAACGGCGGCAGCCAGGGCGGAGATCAGTGAACGTCTCATGGGGCGATACCTTTGTTGTTGTGGGATGAGGACGGGTTGGGCCTTGCCGGAGCAAAGCGAGGGTTTACCCCGGCGCCAGGGCGCCAGGCGGAACAAGCGAAGGCGATCAACGCAGCCATGCCAGCGGCACCGTGACGACCTGCGGGAAGGCGATCAGCAACGCGACGATGGCCAGGTACACCAGGAAGAACGGCATTACCCCGCGCACCAGCACCTCCATGCGCAGGCGGCCGATGCCGCCGACCACGTTGAGCACCGTGCCCACCGGCGGGGTGATCAGGCCGATGGAGCCGATCAGTACGAACATCACGCCGAAGTACACCGGGTCGACGCCGGCCTTGACCACGATGGGCGACAGCACCGGAGCGAGGATCAGGATGGTCGGGGTCAGGTCGAGCACCATGCCCACCGCGATCATCAACACCATGATCGCCAGCACCAGCAGTTGCGGATGATCCGCCAGCGGGCCGAGCATGGCACCGATCTCGTCCGGCAGTTGCGCCAGGGTCACCATGTACGCGGACACCGTGGCAGCGGCGCAAAGGAACATCACCGAGGCCGTGGTGCGGCTGGCGCGTGTCAGCGCCTCCACCAGGGTGGTCCAGTTCAGCTCGCGATAGAGCAAGGTGGACACCGCCAGCGCATAGACCGCGGCCACCACCGCGGCCTCGGTCGGGGTGAAGATGCCGAAGCGCAGGCCGCCGACGATGATCACCGGCAGCATCAGCGCCGCCGCGCCGTCCACCAGCGCGCGCCGGCGTTCGGCGGCGCTGGCCTTGGGCGGGGTCGGCTCGGTGAAGCCACGGGCGATCAGCGACCAGGCGATGATCAGGCCGACGCCCATGATCAGACCGGGCACCAGTCCGGCCATGAACAACTGGCTGATCGAGGTGTTGGTCACTACCCCGTAGATTACGAACGGCATCGACGGCGGGATGATCGGCGCGATGATCCCGCCGGCCGCCACCAGGCCCGACGAGGCATGTAGCGGATAGCCACGCTGGCGCATCATCGGCAGCAGCAAGGTAGCCAGCGCCGCGGTATCCGCCAGCGCCGAACCGGACATGCTGGCCAGCAGCACGGCGGCGGCAATGGCGACGAAACCCAGCCCGCCGCGCAAATGGCCGACATAGGCCTGGGCCATGGCGATGATCCGCCGGGAAATCCCGCCGGCATTCATCAGTTCGCCGGCCAGGATGAAGAACGGCACGGCCAGCAGCGGGAAGCTGTCGGCGCCGGCCAGCAGGTTCTGCGCCAGTAGTTGCACGTCCCAGAAATCCAGGTACCACATCAGCACCACGCCAGTGAGGATCAGGGCGAAGGCGATGGGCATCCCGAAGGCCATGAAACCCAGCAGTGAAGAAAGGAAGACGGCGACAGTCATCAGGTCCTCGTGGGCAATGCCCGATTCTTATTGGAGGTAAAGCGCGACTCAGTCGGCCGTGACATTAGCCAGCGGGCTGGCCAGCTCTTCGGGACGGCGCCAGACGTTGACCAGTTGGACCAGGGCCAGCAGCACCAGCACCGCCATGCAGGCCAGCACCGGAACCATCGCCAGCACCACGGGGTAGCCCACCACCGGGCTCGAATTGCTCCAGCCGAACTGCACTTGGTTCCAGGCGCCGAGGGTAGACAAGGCGCTGGCGACCGCCACCAGCAGCCAACTGACGGAATCCACCAGGCGCCGAGCCAGGTGCGGGAAGCGGTCGCGGATCATGCTGAAGCGCATCAGCTCGCCGCGCCGCATGCTTGAGGCGACGCCGACGAATACCAGCCAGACGAAGGCCAGCCGCGACAGCTCCTCGGCCCCGGCCCAGCCGGTACCGAAGGCGTAGCGCGCTACTACGTTGCCGAACACTACCACCACCATGAAGGCCATCAGCACCGCCATCAGCCCATCGGTAAGGCGGTCGAACAGCCGCGCCATACCGCCGCTATAGATGGGCTCGCCGGTCAACTGGGGTTGCACGCCGGGGATATGGTTAGCGCTATCATCGGGCTGCGCGGAAAAATCCACGCGCGCCTGAATCGCCTCCCCCACGGAGACGTGGCACACCCAGGCACACACCTCGGCGACCACCGCCTGGCGAGTCTGGGAGGCATCCACGCACAACACACCGGGCTCGCCTTCCGGCGACTCGAGGGTGGCGAACTGGCTGTCGACCAGGGAAGTCGGCATGAAATGACCGGGACGGGCCCCGACCCGCTGCAGCGCGGTGGGGTGATCGATGCTCAGATGAGCGAAACGCAAGCCGGGAACGGCAGCACGCAGGCGATCGCGATAAGCGCGCTTAAGCGCCGAACAGGCCAGCACGAACCCTTCGCCAGCCGCCAGCGCGGCCTGCATTTCGACAATCAGCGCGTCCAACCAGTGGATGCGGTCTTCGTCTCCAAGGGGAATGCCGGCGCGCATGCGCTCGACGTTTTCGCGGGGGTGGAAATGGTCGGCCTCGATATGTCGCCAGCCGAGTTCGGCGGCGACGGCCTGGCTGACGTCGCTCTTGCCGGAACCACTGACACCCATCACCACCAGGGTGCGGCGTGCCGGCTCTTCGACGCGGGCAGGATGGACAGTAGGCATGCGCTCTCCAGGGACCCCATCGATGTGAGGTCGTTCATTGTTTGGCGCGATGGTAGCGCTAACAATTCTATCCGGCAAGCCAGGGGAAAGAGAGGTTTGGGAAAAGACGACGAATGAAATGCCCCGCCAGCCCACAAGTGGGCTGAAGGATGCAAGAGCGGATTCATCGGTGAGTGAAAGGCATGCGCTCATACCGCGTCGGGCGTGTGAGCCGATGCCCACAACGATCCGTAGGAGCGAGTTCTGCTCGCGAAGCAAGATATCGCCGAACGCACGAATCGCCAGCAGAGCTGGCTCCTACAAAGAGCTTGCCTGCTCTGGGGTGTGTGACTGTCGGGATAGAAGAGAAGCAAATCCGCGGTCATCGATACAACCGCGGATAAAAACCGCTCGACAACGCGGAGAACGCGTTGTCGAGCGGGCGAAGTCAATCAGCGCAGCGATACGCCGCCCGACTTCCAATAGCTGTTGGTCTTCCTGATCAAGTTACCACCATCGGTTTCCGGGTTGGTCTGTGGGTAATCTCCAGGACCGAACAGCAGGGCAACAACGTGGGCATTCGCGACCTCGTTCATACGCGAGAAGAAATAATCCACCTTGTTGTCCTTGTAGTGCTGGAACGTATTGTTCATGGCCATGTTACCCAGCGGAATCTGCCAGATGATCATGGGCTTGCCGATGGTCTCGGTGAGCGTCTTGATCTGATTCATGTAGGTGGCGAAGCCTTTGTCGTCCCACCAGTGGTAAGACTTCCCTTGCTCCTGATACCAGCCTGCATCCCGGTCCGAGGCATCGGTCACGAGGAAGTCGCCTTTGTCGGCGCCGAGATCCTTAAAGAACTTTGCACATTCCTGCGGTTTCCCTTCCATGTTGTAGTCCCAGCAGGAAACGTGGATGCCTACGGTGGAGTTGGGCGCATACTTGTGCGCCATCGAGATCAAGCAGCTTGCCAATCCGGCAGCATTGTTCTCGTCGTTGGCACAATCGGTCGAGTTAGCTGCCTTGACTTGCGCAGGGACAGCCCGGGGGTTGCTATTGATTGACCGCACGTAGCCCCAGAAGTCCGGCTCCAGGTGGATTGTGGTCTTCTCGTCTCCGACCTGCTGGAGGAAGAAACGGTAGTCATCCATGTAGCGCTTGAGCAGCTTGGCGTCGTTGACGGCGTTGACTTCGCCCGGGCCATCGGAATAGCCCGCCGCGTCCCCGAGATCCCTCAGCGAATACCACGTCCAGTGCTTCATCTGTGCGAGATTTTTCTGTCCAGCCACAAAGTTTTTACGCTCGCGCCACATCGAAACGAACAAGCCGGGCTTGGTGTTCCATTGCGACCGCGACCAGCAGGCCCACCATTGAGTCATATTGCCGCAGGCATTATCGCAGTTGTTATAACAAGCCTGGTTGGTCGCTGGCTGGCTATGCACATAGTGGTAACGTATATGGAACGGCGCCGCGTCAGAGGTTTTATCCTCCATCGCTCCGCCGATCAGTATTTTGTCGCTGCCCATGAAGGTCTTGCTGAACGACCCCGAACCACCCGTCGCAGTCGGCGCGACACAATCGCCGTCCACAGGGTTGAAATACCAACGCTGATTCGCCGACGAGTTATTGGCATTCTGATAGATTGCCGAACCACGGGATTTATCGGCTACCGTCACGAGTTTTTTCGAATGCTCGCCGACGATCGTGAAACCGCCGCTCTTGGAACTGACCAACTGCCATTGCTGGTTGGGGTTTCCGGAGTAATCCCATTGATTGATGGCGCCGCCGTCCACGGTGTACCAGCCATAGACATCCATGGCTTTCTTGCTGTGCGTGGGACGAATCGTCCACTTCCCGTTACCCAGGTCGGTAACCAACCAACGCTGGTTGGCCGCTCCATTTGCCGGCCACTGGATTATCTTGGCATTGTTTTCCTTGGAGCCGCCAGAAACATCCAAATACAGGCCACTGGCTTCATTGACGATGTTGTAGACCTTGCCGCTCACCGGCATATAGGTGCAGTTGGCCGCTTGCGCGGCGAATGACAGAAAACCACCGGCGACCACCGCTGCGACTTGCCCCGCAATGATGGCCGTCGATTTAACGAAGGAAAAACTATTTCCTAACATATCCATCGCCTTCCCAATTAGTTGACATAGGCATCAGAAAAAAATGCCGATTGGCATTACCGAGACTGAAACATGCATTGTCGGGGTTCGTCTCGATCCACATGGATTTGCCGATGCCCAAAGAGGAAATCCATCCTTCAGAAAGCAAGCGCAAGCGTTGCCCCGGCAGGTGACTGCCAAGCGATCCAAGATCAAACACGATTAGAACAGTGGCGAACCCCATACAATTGCCACTCGGTGATGTACTGAGGATTTATATTTCCCCAGCCCTCTTCAAATATATTTCGGCACTGCTGTCAGATATAAATCCAGATCACAGCCCCTATTATCGAGAGGTTTGGCGATTATATGTTTCGGGGATTGTTAGACAATCGGGCAAGTCCCTACGAAGGCGTCGAATTCTCGGGAAATTCCGAATATGCCAAGTCATAGTGCTCACGACCACAAACCATGTCTCATTTCAACGCGTACAAGCCAGGGGGAGACTCTCCACGAATATGACTTCGGCCCATCGCGAATGAATTCCCCCACGACGAGGGCCGAACGCTACCCTTTGTGGGAGCGAGCGAAGAGAAGCCACCTGTAGGGGCGACTTTATTCGCCCCTACAAAAGCCAGGACGACGGCCTTCTTCTACAACCCCCGCGCAATCACCATCCGCTGCACGTCGCTGGTGCCTTCGTAAATCTGGCAGACCCGCACGTCGCGGTAGATACGTTCCACCGGGAAGTCGCTCAGGTAGCCGTAGCCACCCAGGGTCTGGATGGCCGCCGAACAGACCTTCTCGGCCATCTCCGAGGCGAACAGCTTGGCCATGGAGGCTTCGGTCAGGCAGGCCAGACCGGCTTCGCGCAGGTTGGCGGCGTGGTGGACCATCTGCCGGGCCACGGCGATCTGCGTGGCCATGTCGGCCAAGCGAAAGGCCACGGCCTGGTGCTCGATCAGCGGCTTGCCGAAGGCGCTGCGCTCATGGGCGTAGTCGCGGGCAACCTCGAAGGCGGCGCGTGCCATACCCACCGACTGGGCGGCGATGCCGATGCGCCCGCCTTCCAGGTTGGCCAGAGCGATCCGGTAGCCCTCGCCCTCCTCGCCCAAGCGCAGCTCCGCCGGCACCCGCACATCGTTGAGGACGATCTGGCAGGTGTCCGAGGCATGCTGGCCGAGTTTGTCCTCCACCCGAGCCACCTGATAGCCGGGGCTGTCAGTGGGCACGATGAAGGCGCTGATGCCCTTCTTGCCGGCCGCCGGATCGGTCACGGCGAAGACGATCACCATCCCGGCATGAGCGCCCGAGGTGATGAACTGCTTGGTGCCGTTCAGCACATAGTCCGCCCCGTCGCGCCGCGCGCGGGTTTTCAGCGCGCTGGCATCCGACCCGGCCTGTGGCTCGGTCAGGGCGAAGGCGCCGAGCATCTCGCCACGCGCCAGCGGGATGAGGAAGTCGCGCTTCTGCGCCTCGCTGCCGAACTTGAGAATCGGCATGCAGCCCACCGAGTTGTGCACGCTCATGATGGTGGAACAGGCGCCGTCGCCAGCGGCGATCTCCTCCAGCGCCATGGCGTAGGCCAGATGGCCGGTCTGCGCGCCCCCCCACTCTTCCGGCACCAGCATGCCGAGGAAACCCAGGTCGGCCATTTCGTGGATGGCCTCGGCGGGGAAGCGGTGCTCGCGATCCCATTCGGCTGCGTTGGGTTTCAGCCGCTCCTGGGCGAACTGGCGGGCGACGTCGCGGATTTGCAGGGCCTCTTCGCTGGGTAGCATGACGTTCTCCTTAGAGTCTGCTCAAAGTCTCGCGAGCTAGAGCCATGCAAGGCGAAAACAGGCGAGGACGCGGAGTTTACGAGTTGTAAATGAGCAAGTCCGAGCCTGTTTTCAACGCAGCAGGGCCGACGCGCAGCAGACATTGAATAGGCTCTTATAGTCGCTCGACCGCCACAGCCGTCGCCTCACCACCGCCAATGCAGATGGCGGCAACGCCGCGTTTCAGGTCGTACTGCTTCAGTGCCGACAGCAGTGTCACCAGGATGCGTGCCCCGGATGCTCCAATGGGATGGCCGAGGGCACAGGCGCCACCGTGCACGTTGAGTTTATCGTGGGGTAGATCGAGGTCGCGCATAGCCGCCATGGCCACCACGGCAAAGGCTTCGTTGACTTCGAACAGATCGACCCCACCCAGGGACCAGCCGGTGCGCTCCATCAGCCGTCGCACGGCGCCGATGGGTGCAGTGGGGTACAGGTTCGGCACATCGGCGAAGGAGGCATGCCCGCGTATCGCCGCCAGCGGCGTCAGCCCGCGCTTCTCCGCCTCCGACAGGCGCATCAGCACCAGCGCGGCGGCGCCGTCGGAAATGGAGCTGGAATTCGCCGCGGTGACACTGCCCCCCTCGCGAAAGGCCGGCTTGAGGGTCGGGATTTTGTCCAGCTTCGCCTTGGGCGGCTGCTCGTCATGCTCGACGGTACGCAGCTCCCGGCCAGCCTTGGCCTGCACCGGGA
Source organism: Pseudomonas sp. PIC25 (assembly GCF_002286785.1). Lineage (GTDB taxonomy): Bacteria > Pseudomonadota > Gammaproteobacteria > Pseudomonadales > Pseudomonadaceae > Pseudomonas_M. The sequence goes on from NZ_MUJY01000059.1 coordinate 19,430, forward strand.
CGACTTCGTCGGTGAAGCGGCCGTTGGCGATGGCTTGCTGCGCCCGGGTCAGGGAAGCGATGGCGAAACGGTCCTGGGCCTCACGGCTGAAACCGTAGGCTTCGGCGCAGTCCTCGGCGAAGGTGCCCATCAGGCGGCCTTTGTCGTAGGCATCTTCCAGGCCGTCGAGGAACATGTGGTCGAGCACCCGGCCATGTCCCATGCGATAGCCGGAACGCGCCCGCTCCAGCAGATAAGGCGCATTTGACATGCTTTCCATGCCACCGGCGACCACCACGTCGGCGCTGCCGGCACGCAGCAGGTCATGCCCCAGCATCGCGGCCTTCATGCCCGAGCCACACATCTTATTCAGGGTCGAGCAGACGGCCCCGTGCGCCAGCCCGGCGCCCAAGGCCGCCTGGCGTGCCGGTGCCTGCCCCTGGCCGGCGGGCAGCACGCAACCCATCACCACTTCGTCCACCGCGTCGGCGGCTAATCCCGCTCGCTCCACGGCGGCCCGAATGGCGGCGGCACCCAGTTCCGCCGCCGTGACGTCCTTGAAGTCACCCAGAAAGCCACCCATGGGGGTGCGGGCGGCACTGACGATGACGATTGGATCGTTCATGGCATTCACCTCTTATTTCGCGGCCATGCGGATGGCGCCGTCGAGACGGATCACTTCGCCGTTGAGCATGGGATTCTCGATGATGTGGCGAACCAGCGCGGCGTACTCGGCCGGCCGGCCCAGGCGTGGCGGGAACGGCACGCTGGCGCCCAGGCCATCGCGTACTTCCTGCGGCATCGCGGCCATCATCGGCGTCTCGAAGATGCCGGGGGCAATGCACATCACGCGAATGCCGGAGCGCGCCAGTTCGCGGGCAATCGGCAGGGTCATACCAACCACGCCGCTCTTCGACGCCGAATAGGCGGCCTGGCCGATCTGCCCATCGAAGGCAGCCACCGAGGCCGTGTTGACGATCACCCCACGCTCGCCCTCCTCGTTCGGCTCGCCGCGCGCCATGGCCTCGGCGGCCAGGCGCAGCATGTTGAAGGTGCCGATCAGGTTGATGGCAATCACCCGGTTGAAGCTCTCCAGGCCGTGCACGCCGTTGCGCCCAACGACCTTCTCCGCCGGCGCCACGCCTGCGCAGTTGACCAGCCCGTGCAATGCGCCGAAGGCATCGAGGGCCTGCTCCACCGCCTGGCAGCCGTCTTCTTCCCGGGTGATGTCCGCGCGCACGAATCGCGCCGCCTCGCCCAGCTCCGCCGCCAGGACCTGGCCGGCTTCGGCGTTGACGTCCACCAGCACCACCTTGCCGCCGTTTTCCACCAGCAGGCGCGCGGTCGCGGCGCCGAGGCCGGAGCCGCCGCCGGTGATCAGGAATACGCGGTTGTCGATACGCACGTCGTCTTTCTCCTCAGTACTGATTCAATTCGCCGCCGCTTGCGGCATGGCCGCCTGCTGGCGGGCGATTTCCTGGTTGCGCAGCAGAAAGCGCTGGATCTTGCCGCTCGGGGTCTTCGGCAATTCGGCGACGAATTCGATCTCGCGTGGGTAAGCATGGGCCGAAAGTCGCTTGCGTACATGCTGCTGCAGCTCCGTCGCCAGCTCCGGGCTGCCGGCGTAGCGGCCACCGAGCACCACGAACGCCTTGACGATCTCGGTGCGCTCCGGGTCCGGTTTGCCGATCACCGCCGCCTCCACCACCGCCGGGTGTTCGATCAGCGCGCTTTCCACGTCGAAAGGACCGACCCGGTAGCCGGAGGTGGTGATGATGTCGTCCGAGCGGCCGACGAAGCTGATGCTACCGTCCTCGTTCAGTTCGACTGTGTCGCCGCTCAGGTAGTAGTCGCCGACGAAGGCGCCGGTCGCCATGCCCTGATAGCCGGGAAACCAGAACAACGGCGAGCGAGCGCGGTCCACGGCGAGGATGCCGGGCACGCCGGGCGGCAGTTCGCGGGCCTGTTCGTCCACCACCACGACACGGTGGCCCGGCACCGGAAAACCGGCCGCGCCGAGACGCACCGGATGCGCCAGCGCATGGTGATTACATACCACCATGCCCAGTTCGGTCTGGCCGTAATGATCGTGGATGGTCGTGTCCAGCCGGTCGGCGAACCAGCGGATCACCTCCGGCGTGAGCGGTTCGCCAGCGCTGCTGACGGCACGCAAGCGGCCCTTGAGCGCCGGCTCCACCTCGTCCGCCGCCGCCAGCAGCAGTCGGTAGGCCGTGGGCGAACCGGCGAGATTGGTGATGGCGTACTTGTCGATGATCCGGCAGGTACTCTCCACCGTGAACGGCCCTTCGTAGAAGGTGGTGGCATGGCCGAGGGCGAGCGGCCCGGTGACGGCGTAATAGAGCCCATAGGCCCAGCCCGGATCGGCCAGGTTCCAGAAGGCGTCGTCGGGACGCAGGCCGATGGCGTCGCGCATGTAGCCGACGAAGGCGAGGATCGCCTTGAGCGGGACCGGCACCGGCTTGGCCAGGCCGGTGGTGCCCGAGGTGAACATCATCAGGAAGGGGTCTTCGCCGCTGCGCGGCACCGGCTCGCAGTCGGCGGACTGGCGCTCCACCTCGGTCCAGAAATCGAAGTCGCCGGGACGTGCAGCCTCCCCCTCCGGCATGACGCAGACCACCGGCGGGCAACCGTTCACGTCGTCCAGCTTGGCCCGGTTCGCCGGATCGGTGACCACAAGGCGCGTACCGGCGGTGGCGACCCGGTGCTCGATGGCCTTCGGCCCGAACGCGGTGAACAACGGCTGATAGACCGCACCGAGCCGCCAGGTAGCCAGGATGGTCACCAGCAGTGCCGGCGTGCGCGGCAACATCCCGGCCACACAATCGCCAGGCTGGACGCCCTGTTGGCGCAGGAAATTGGCGAAGCGGGCGGATAGTTCGCGGAGCTGACTGAAGCGAAAGACGGCGCTGCTGCCGTCACGGCCTTCCCAATGCAGGGCGATCGCGTCGCTGCCGGCGTGGCGGTCGCAGCATTCGACGCAGGCGTTCAGGGCGTCCAGGGAACCGGCCAGGGTATCCCGGGCGGCGGCGGCAAGATCGAACCCGGCAACGGCGGCGGCATGGTCGCGCATGGCATGACTCCTCGGCTTGTTGTTATCGGAGCTGCCGGGATATTCGCGCCGCGGCCGGTACGCGGCAATGTCGAAAGGAACCTATCTGCCTGAGCGTTTTTGACAATCTACGGCTCAGGGGCCGTCATCCGGCCGCATCAGCCGGCGATATTGGCCGGGCGTCGAGCCAGTCCACTTCTTGAACGCCTTGTAGAACGCACTGATGTCGGCGAAGCCCAGCTCGGCGGCCAGCGCTTCGAACTGGCTGTCCCCATCCTGGTTCAGCCGGGCGATGGCCAGGTCGCGGCGTACCTGATCCTTAAGTGCCTGGTAGGACTGCCCTTCCTGGGCCAGTTTGCGCCGCAGCGTCGAGGCCGCCATGAAATAGTGCGCGGCGAGCGCCTCCAGGTCCGGCCAGCGCTCCGGCCGAAGGCTGCGTAGATAAGCCTTGATCCGCGCCGCCAGGCTCTTCGGGTCGCGGTACTTGACCAGGATGTTGGCCGGTGCGCCGGCGAGGAACCGCTTCAGTTCCAGCTCGCTGCGGCGAACCGGCAGGTCGAGGCTCTCGGCGTTGAACAGCAGGCGCGACACCGGTTGGTCGAAGCGCAGGTTGTCGCTGAACATCACCCGGTAGTCCTCGATGTAGTCCGGCTTCGGGCAGCGCAGGTCGACCGCGAGAATCGGGATGCGCCGCCCCACCAGCCAGCAGGCCAGACCGTGGATGATCATCCAGCAGGTGAAATAGCTGAAGGCACGACGCGGCGCGGCCCGTTCGAGCAACTGGATTTCCGCCAAGCCGCCTTGACGCACCAGCCTCGGCTGCAGGTCGTCGAAGACCAGGCCGAGGAATCTCGAGGCCAGGCCCAGCGCCCTCTCCAGGTCCGATTCCCCTACGGCGCAGCGGCACAGGAAGGCGAAGCTGCCGACCTTCATCCGCCGCGGGTTCATGCCAAAGAACTCATCGTCCATGCACGCGGCGATGGACAGCCAGAGCCGCCCGTAGGCTTTCGCCGGCACCCGGGCGTATGGCTTGTCCAGCCACTCGGCGGCGATCCCGGCGCGGGCCAGCAACCCGCGCTCGTCGTGCCCCTGCCGGCGCAGTTCGAGCAATGCCTCGTTGACCAGCCGTATGGATATGGTGCCCTTTTCTACCGACATGCCCGCCATGCTTCCTCTGCGTCAGGCCGGAGAGTCTGCACGGCAGTCCGGCCAGCTTTCAACCGGCCACAGGCAACCGCAACTCCGCCACGCTGATCTCGCGCATGCGGAACTTCTGGATCTTGCCGGTCACGGTCATGGGGAATTCATCCACGAAGCGGTAGTAGCGCGGCACCTTGAAATGGGCGATGCGCCCCTGGCAGAACGCACGCAGCTCCTGTTCGGTGGCGCTGTGTCCCGGATGCAGCTTGACCCAGGCGACGATCTCCTCGCCGTACTTGTCGTCGGGAATACCGATCACCTGCACGTCGGCCACCGCCGGGTGGGTATAGAAGAACTCCTCGATCTCGCGCGGATAGATGTTCTCGCCACCACGGATGATCATGTCCTTATTGCGCCCGACGATCTTCAGGTAGCCGTCGTCGTCCATCACCGCCAGGTCGCCGGTATGCATCCAGCGCGCCCCGTCGACGGCCTCGCGGGTCGCCTCCGGATTGTTCCAGTAGCCGAGCATCACGCTGTAGCCGCGGGTGCAGAGTTCGCCGATCTGCCCGCGCGGGACGACGCGGCCGTGCTCGTCGACGATCTTGCTCTCCAGGTGCGGCTGGGTGCGGCCGACGCTGCAGGTACGGCGCTCCAGATCGTCGTCGGGCGCGGTCTGGCTGGACACCGGGCTGGTCTCGGTCATGCCGTAGGCGATCTGCACCTCGCTCATGTGCATCTCGCCGATCACCCGCTTCATCACCTCGATCGGACAGGTGGCGCCGGCCATGATCCCGGTGCGCAGGCTGGAGAGGTCGAAGCGCGGGCGTTCCGGGTGATCCAGCTCGGCGATGAACATGGTCGGCACGCCGTACAGCGCGGTGGCTTTCTCTTCCGCCACCGCCTCCAACACCGCCAGCGGCTCGAAGGCGGCACTCGGGTAGATCAGCGTCGAGCCGTGGGTCAGGCAGCCGAGATTGGCCATCACCATGCCGAAGCAGTGATACAACGGCACCGGAACCACCAGGCGGTCGTGCTCGGTGAGCCCCAGGCTCTCGCCGACCATGAAACCGTTGTTGAGGATGTTGTAGTGGCTGAGCGTGGCGCCCTTGGGGAAGCCGGTAGTGCCGGAGGTGTACTGGATGTTGATCGGGTCGTCGAACTGTAGCAGTTCCCCGCGTGCCGCCAGGGCGTCGGCGGGGATATGCTCGGCCCCGGCCTGCAACGCCTGCCAGCCGAGCATGCCGGGTGCCGGCGCGGCACCGAGGCTGACGATGCCGCGCAGCTCGGGCAAGCGCGCGCAGTCGAGCTGGCCCGGCGTCGAACCGGGCAGCTCCGGCAGCAGCTCGGCGAGCATGGCGTGGTAGTCGGACGTCTTGAAGGCATCGGCGCAGATCAGCCAGCGGCAACCGGATTGCTTGAGCGCGTACTCCAGCTCGTTGAGCCGATAGGCCGGGTTGATGTTGACCAGAATGGCGCCAACCTTGGCGCTGGCGAACTGGGTGATGCACCATTCCGCGCAATTCGGTGCCCAGATGCCCAGCCGATCGCCCGGTTGCAGCCCCAGCGCCAGCAGACCACGTGCGCAAGTATTGACCGCCTTGGATAACTCGGCCCAACTGAACCTCAGCCCCTGGTGACGCACCACCAGGGCTTCGCGTTGCGGGAAGCGGCGCACGGTATCGTCGAACGCGGCGCCGATGGTCATCGCCAGCAGGGGGTTGTCCTGCGGGCCACGGGTATAGCTGAGGTGGGTCATTGGCTTTCCCTTCTTGTGATTGTTGATGGGGATAGACAAGTACTGGCCGACTACCATATTGGCACATTACCTTTACGTAAACGTAAATGCATTCGGTTGTCCAGTGACGCTTTGGTCTGATGGCGAATGAGCAGTACGGGTTCCCTGCTCTTCCCGATTGACAGTCGGTCAACGCAAGTTTACGTTTACGTAAAGGTAATCCACATAGGCCCGCCATGACGACCTACTCCATCTCCGATCTCGCCCGCGAACTGGATGTCACCACCCGCGCCATCCGCTTCTACGAGGAGCAAGGCATGCTCAGCCCGGAGCGCCGTGGCCAGGAGCGCATTTACAGCCCGAAGGACCTGGTGGCCCTGAAACTGATCCTGCGCGGCAAGCGCATCGGCTTTTCACTGGCCGAGTGCAAGGAACTGATCGACCTCTACGACCCCAGCAGCGGCAACCGCAAGCAACTGGAGACCTTCATGGAGAAGATCGCCGCCCGTCGCGCCCAGCTCGAACAGCAGTTGCTGGACATCGAGCAGATGAAGCTGGAGCTGGACACCGCCGAGGAGCGCTGCCTCGCTGCCCTCGCCGAAACCAAACAGAAACAGGGCGCCAGCGCCTGATCCCCCGAACAACGACAATCACAGGTGGAACCATGAGCTATCCGAGCCTCAACTTCGCCCTCGGCGAAACCATCGACATGCTGCGCGAGCAGATCCATGCCTTCGTCGCCAGCGAGCTGGCTCCACGCGCCGCCGCTATCGACCAGGAAAACCAGTTCCCCATGGACATGTGGCGCAAGTTCGGCGACATGGGCCTGCTCGGCATCACCGTCGAGGAGGAGTACGGCGGCTCCGGCCTGGGTTACCTGGCCCATGTGGTAGCCATGGAGGAAATCAGCCGTGGCTCGGCCTCGGTCGCTCTCTCCTACGGCGCCCACTCCAACCTGTGCGTCAACCAGATCAAGCGCAACGGCAATGCCGAGCAGAAAGCCAAGTACCTGCCCAAGCTGGTCTCCGGCGAGCACGTCGGCGCCCTGGCGATGAGCGAACCCAACGCCGGCTCCGACGTGGTTTCCATGAAGCTGCGCGCCGACCGCAAGGGCGACCGCTTCGTCCTCAACGGCAGCAAGACCTGGATCACCAACGGCCCGGATGCCAACACCTACGTGATCTACGCCAAGACCGACCTGGACAAGGGCCCGCACGGCATCACCGCGTTCATCGTCGAGCGCGACTGGAAGGGTTTCTCCCGCAGCCAGAAGTTCGACAAGCTCGGTATGCGCGGCTCCAACACCTGCGAGCTGTTCTTCGATGACGTCGAAGTACCGGAAGAAAACGTCCTCGGCGCGGTCAACGGCGGCGTCAAAGTGCTGATGAGCGGGCTCGACTACGAGCGCGTGGTCCTCTCCGGCGGCCCGGTGGGCATCATGCAGGCGTGCATGGACGTGATCGTCCCCTACATACACGACCGCAAGCAGTTCGGCCAGAGCATCGGCGAGTTCCAGCTGATCCAGGGCAAGGTGGCGGACATGTACACCCAGCTCAACGCCAGCCGTGCCTACCTGTATGCCGTGGCCCAGGCTTGCGACCGTGGCGAGACCACCCGCAAGGACGCCGCCGGGGTGATCCTCTACACCGCCGAGCGCGCCACCCAGATGGCCCTGGAAGCGATCCAGATTCTCGGCGGCAACGGCTACATCAACGAATTCCCCACCGGACGCCTGCTGCGCGACGCCAAGCTCTACGAGATCGGTGCCGGCACCAGCGAAATCCGCCGCATGCTGATCGGCCGCGAGCTGTTCAACGAAACGAAATAAAAAGCTACAAGCGGCAAGCACATGCGCCCGGGGCGCTTCCTTGCAGCTTGAAGCTTCTGGCTTGCAGAGCCGTAGCCCGGATTAGCCTCGGCGCAATCCGGGAACGGTGGGTATGACGACGCAAAGTCCCCGGATTGCATCCGGGCTACGAATGGAGCGAGCCGAATGGCCATCCTGAACACACAGATCAATCCCCGCTCGCCCGAGTTCGCCGCCAACCGCGAATCGATGCTGGCCCAGGTCAACGAGTTGCGCGCCCTGCTCGGCCGCGTCCATGAAGGCGGCGGCGAAAAGGCGCAACTGCGCCACACCTCGCGCGGCAAGCTGCTGCCGCGTGAGCGCATCAATCGCCTGCTCGATGCCGGTTCGCCGTTCCTCGAAGTCGGCCAGCTCGCCGCCCATGAGGTCTATGGCGAAGACGTGCCGGCCGCGGGCGTGGTGGCCGGCATCGGCCGGGTGGAAGGCGTCGAATGCATGATCATCGCCAACGACGCCACGGTGAAAGGCGGCAGCTACTACCCGCTCACCGTGAAGAAGCACCTGCGCGCCCAGGCCATCGCCCGGGAGAACCGCCTGCCCTGCATCTACCTGGTGGACTCCGGCGGCGCCAACCTGCCGCGCCAGGATGAGGTCTTCCCCGACCGTGAGCACTTCGGTCGCATCTTCTTCAACCAGGCCACCATGAGCGCCATGGGCATCCCGCAGATCGCCGTGGTGATGGGCTCCTGCACCGCTGGCGGCGCCTATGTACCGGCCATGGCCGACGAAACCATCATGGTGCGCAACCAGGCGACCATCTTCCTCGCCGGCCCGCCGCTGGTGAAGGCCGCCACCGGCGAGGTGGTGAGCGCCGAGGACCTGGGCGGCGCCGACGTGCACTGCAAGACCAGCGGCGTGGCCGACCACTACGCGGAGAGCGACGAACACGCCCTGGCCCTGGCCCGCCGCTGCGTGGCCAACCTCAACTGGCGCAAGCTGGGCGAGCTGCAGAGCCTGTCGCCGAAGCCGCCGCGTTATGACGCCGAAGAGCTGTACGGCGTGATCCCGGCCGACAGCAAGCAACCGTTCGACGTGCGCGAAGTGATCGCCCGCCTGGTGGACGACTCGGCCTTCGATGAATTCAAGGCGCTGTTCGGCGCCACCCTGGTCTGCGGCTTCGCCCATCTGCACGGCTACCCCGTGGCGATCCTGGCGAATAACGGCATCCTCTTCGCCGAAGCGGCGCAGAAAGGCGCCCACTTCATCGAGCTGGCCTGCCAGCGCGGCATCCCGCTGCTGTTCCTGCAGAACATTACCGGCTTCATGGTCGGCCAGAAATACGAAGCCGGCGGCATCGCCAAGCATGGCGCCAAGCTGGTCACCGCGGTGGCCTGCGCCCGTGTGCCGAAGTTCACCGTGATCATCGGCGGCAGCTTCGGCGCCGGCAACTACGGCATGTGCGGCCGCGCCTACGACCCGCGCTTCCTGTGGATGTGGCCGAACGCACGGATCGGCGTGATGGGCGCACAGCAGGCGGCCGGCGTGCTGGTACAGGTCAAGCGCGAGCAGGCCGAGCGCAGCGGTCAGGCGTTCTCCGACGAGGATGAAGCACGCCTCAAGCAGCCCATCGTCGAGCAGTACGAGCGCCAGGCCCATGCCTTCTACTCCAGCGCGCGGCTGTGGGACGACGGCGTGATCGACCCGGCGCAGACCCGCGCGGTGTTGGCCCTGGCGATCTCCGCCAGCCTCAATGCCCCGATCGAGAAGACCACCTTTGGCGTATTCCGGATGTAATGGCCATGACCGATTTCACCACCGTCCAACTGGAAAAAGACCCACGCGGTTTCGCCACCCTCTGGCTCAACCGCCCCGAGAAGAACAACGCCTTCAATGCCGAGATGATCCGCGAGCTGATCCTCGCCCTGGACGCGGTGCAGGATGACAAGTCGCTGCGTTTCCTGGTGGTGCGTGGGCGCGGCAAGCACTTCTCGGCCGGCGCCGACCTGGCCTGGATGCAACAGTCCGCCGCCCTCGACTACAACGCCAACCTCAACGATGCGCGTGAGCTGGCCGAGCTGATGTACAACCTCTACCACCTGAAGGTCCCGACCCTGGCAGTGGTCCAGGGCGCGGCCTTCGGCGGTGCGCTGGGCCTGATCGCCTGCTGCGACATGGCCATCGGCGCGGGCGATGCCCAGCTCAGCCTGTCCGAGGTACGCATCGGCTTGGCCCCAGCGGTGATCAGCCCCTTCGTGGTCCAGGCCATCGGCGAGCGCGCCGCGCGCCGCTATGCCCTGACCGCCGAACGCTTCAGCGGCGAACGTGCCCGTGAGCTGGGCCTGCTCGCCGAAACCTACCCGGCCGACAGCCTCGACGAAGCCCTTACCGGCTGGATCGACAACCTGCTACTGAACAGCCCGCAGGCGATGCAGACCAGTAAGGAGTTGCTCAAGGAGGTCGGCAGCGGCGTCCTCACTCCGGCGTTGCGCCGCTACACCGAAACCGCCATCGCCCGCATCCGCGTGAGCGCCGAAGGCCAGGAAGGGCTGCGCGCCTTTCTGGAGAAGCGCAAAGCAGCATGGCAGGAGCAAACATGATGTCCGCCCCCATCTCCGCCCCCTCACCCCAGCCCTCTCCCCAAGGGGGAGAGGGGGTTGTTCGTGCCCGATTCTCAACTCCGAGCCTTCGCCCCACCTCGTCATCCCCTCGCCCCTCTGGGGAGAGGGTCAGGCTGAGGGGAGCGATCCGCCAGGCACCGCAGGAGCCAACGCCATGATCACCACCCTCCTCGTCGCCAACCGCGGCGAAATCGCCTGCCGAGTCATGCGTACCGCTCGGGCGCTGGGTATCCGCACGGTCGCCGTGCACAGCGCCATCGACCGCAACGCCCGGCACATGCATGAAGCCGACATTGCCTATGACCTCGGCGGCGCCAAGCCGGCGGACAGCTACCTACGTGCCGACCGGATCGTTGCCGCCGCCAAGGCCTGCGGCGCCCAGGCGATCCACCCCGGCTACGGCTTCCTTTCGGAAAACGCCGGTTTCGCCCGCGCCATCGAAGAGGCCGGGCTGATCTTCCTCGGCCCGCCCGCCTCGGCCATCGACGCCATGGGCAGCAAGTCCGCCGCCAAGGCCCTGATGGAAGCGGCTGGCGTGCCCCTGGTGCCGGGCTACCACGGCGAAGCCCAGGACCTGGACACCTTCCGCCAGGCCGCCGAGCGGATCGGCTACCCTGTGCTGCTCAAGGCCGCGGCTGGTGGCGGCGGCAAGGGCATGAAGGTGGTGGAGCGCGAGGCCGATCTCGCCGAAGCCCTGGCCTCGGCCCAGCGTGAAGCGCAATCCGCCTTCGGCGATGCGCGCATGTTGGTGGAAAAGTACGTACTCAAGCCGCGCCACGTGGAAATCCAGGTGTTCGCCGACCGCCACGGCAACTGCCTGTACCTCAACGAGCGCGACTGCTCGATCCAGCGCCGCCACCAGAAAGTGGTGGAAGAAGCCCCCGCCCCCGGCCTGACCCCCGCGCTGCGCAAGGCCATGGGCGAGGCGGCGGTGAAAGCAGCCCAAGCCATCGGCTACGTCGGTGCCGGCACCGTGGAGTTCCTGCTCGACGAGCGCGGCGATTTCTTCTTCATGGAAATGAACACCCGTTTGCAGGTGGAGCACCCGGTCACCGAAGCCATCACCGGGCTCGATCTGGTGGCCTGGCAGATTCGCGTGGCCCGTGGCGAACCGCTGCCGATCGGTCAGGAGCAGGTGCCGCTGTACGGCCACGCCATCGAGGTGCGGCTGTACGCGGAAGACCCGGACAACGACTTCCTGCCGGCCACCGGCACCCTCGACCTCTACCGCGAACCGGCCGCCGGCCCGGGTCGCCGGGTGGACACCGGCGTGCGCGAGGGCGACACGGTGTCGCCGTTCTACGACCCCATGCTCGGCAAGCTGATCGCCTGGGGCGAGAACCGCGAGGAAGCCCGCCAGCGCCTGCTGGCGATGCTCGACGAAACGCTAGTCGGCGGGGTGAAAACCAACCTTGCCTTCCTCCGCCGCGTGCTGGCCCATCCGGCTTTTGCCCAGGCCGAACTGGACACGGGCTTCATCCCCCGTCACCAGGCGGACCTGCAACCGGTCGCAGCGTCGCTCTCCGCCGAATTCTGGTTGATCGCCGGAGAAGCCTTCCGCCAGAGCGAAGCCCAGATCGCACGCGACGACGATCCGCATTCGCCGTGGAGCCTGAACAGCGGCTGGCGCAGCGCCCTGCCCTATGAGACCGACCTGCACCTGCGCTGCGACGACGAGCGCCACGTGGTGCGCCTGCGCAGTGCCAACGCCGTTTCGCCGGTGCGCCTGGAGGGCGAGCGCCTGTGTATCGAGCAGGACGGCAGCACCCGCCGGGTCGCGGCGATCCGCCGTGACGATACCCTCCACCTGCATTGGAACGGCGAACTGCGCAGCGTCCGGCGTGTCGACCCGATCGCCGACGTCGAGGCCAGTCATCACCACCACGGCGGCTTGACCGCACCGATGAACGGCAGCATCGTCCGCGTGCTGGCGGAAACCGGGCAACGGGTCGAAGCCGGCGCCACCCTGGTGGTGCTGGAAGCCATGAAGATGGAACACAGCATCCGCGCGCCCCATGCTGGGGTGGTCAAGGCGCTGTATTGCAACGAAGGCGAGCTGGTCAGCGAAGGTACCGCTCTGGTGGAGCTGGGCGAGGCTGAATTGGACGAATGAATTCGCCCCTACAGGTGCGGCTACCCGAACCTTTGTAGGAGCGAGCTCTGCGCGCGAAAAAAGGCTTACCGGCATCCCGAATGAATTCGCTCCCACACGAACGGCTGAGGCTTGTAGGGGCGAATTCATTCGCCCGCCAAGGTAACGTCGGGCAAATGACTCCGCCCCCACACGAATGGCCCTCCCGGCTGGTATGAGAGAGAAGACGATGGATATTCCCCAACAGGTCCGCCTGGTCGAAGTCGGTCCCCGCGATGGTTTGCAGAACGAGAAACAACCCATCGAGGTGGCGGACAAGATTCGCCTGGTCGACGACCTCACCGAGGCCGGCCTGGGCTATATCGAGGTGGGCAGCTTCGTGTCGCCCAAATGGGTGCCGCAGATGGCGGGCAGCGCCGAGGTCTTCGCCGGCATCCGGCAGAAGCCCGGCGTCACCTACGCCGCGTTGGCGCCCAACCTGAAAGGCTTCGAAGCGGCGCTGGAAAGCGGGGTGAAGGAAGTCGCGGTGTTCGCCGCCGCCTCGGAAGCCTTTTCCCAGCGCAACATCAACTGCTCCATCGCCGAAAGCCTGGAGCGCTTCGTGCCGGTGATGGACGCGGCGCGCCAACACGGCATCCGTGTCCGCGGCTATGTCTCCTGCGTGCTTGGCTGCCCCTACGACGGCTTCATCGCCCCTGAGCAGGTGGCCGGCGTCGCCCGCGAGCTGCACGCCATGGGCTGCTACGAAGTTTCCCTCGGCGACACCATCGGCACCGGCACCGCCGGCGATACGCGCCGGTTGTTCGAGGTGGTCGGCAAGGACATCCCCCGCGACAAGCTGGCCGGCCACTTCCATGACACCTACGGCCAGGCCCTGGCCAACATCTACGCGAGCCTGCTGGAAGGCATCGCCGTGTTCGACAGCTCGGTCGCTGGCCTCGGCGGCTGCCCCTACGCCAAGGGCGCGACGGGCAACGTCGCCAGCGAGGACGTGCTCTACCTGCTCGAGGGCCTGGGTATCCGCACCGGCATCGACATGGACAAGCTGATCGACGCCGGCCAGCGCATCTGCCAAGTGCTCGGCAAGGCCAACGGCTCCCGCGTCGCCCGCGCCCGCCTGGCGCAACGCTGATCGCCGAGGAACCTTCCGCGGAGCGCGGCGCTCTTACCATCGAGCGCCGCCGCTCCGCTTGCCCTCCAGGGCACCGCGACTTCACGAACAATAACGACAGAGGTTGAAGTCATGCTGACCCGCATCACTGAGCTCAGCGTCAAGCTGGTGCAACGCTACCTCCCCTCACCGTTCGTCTTCGCCCTGCTGCTGAGCTTCATCGTGCTGGTCGCCAGCATGCTCGGCACCGGGCAGAGCCTGCCTCAGATGGCCAAGCACTGGGGCAGCGGCTTCTGGAACCTGTTGATGTTCGCCATGCAGATGGCGCTGATCCTGGTCACCGGCCATGCGCTGGCCCGCGCGCCCCTGGTCAACCGCCTGCTCGACCGGCTCGCCCGGATTCCCGCCACACCGGGCCAGGCCATCGTCACCGTGACCCTGGTCGGGCTGGCCGGTGCCTGGCTCAACTGGGGCTTCGGCCTGGTCATCGGCGCGGTGTTCGCCCGCGCCCTGGCGCGCCAGGTGAAGGGGGTCGATTACCCGCTGCTGGTGGCCTCGGCCTACTCCGGCTTCCTCATCTGGCACGGCGGGCTGTCCGGCTCGATCCCGCTGTCCCTGGCCACCGGCGGAGCGGATACCGAGCGCATGAGCGGCGGCGTGGTCACCGCCGCCATCGGCGTCGGCCAGACGCTCTTCACCCCGCTCAACCTCACCATCATCGCCCTGCTGGTGATCGGCCTGCCGCTGCTCAACCGGGCCATGCAGCCGAAGCTGCCGAAGGTGGCCGATCCAGCCCTGCTGCACGAGCCCGAGCCGCAACCGCTGCCCCGGGACACTCCGGCCCAGCGCCTCGATGACAGCCGCCTGCTCGGCCTGGCCACGGTGGCGCTGGCCGCGGTGTTCTTCGTCGGCTACTTCGCCGCCAATGGCTTCGCCCTGAGCCTGAACATCGTCATCGCCCTGTTCCTGTTCGCCGGCCTGCTCCTGCACGGCACTCCGGAACGCTACATGAACGCGGTGCAGGACAGCATCGGCGGCATCAGCGGCATCGTCATCCAATTCCCCTTCTATGCCGGGATCATGGGCATGATGGTGGGCGCCAATGCCGAAGGCGTGTCGCTGGGCAAGCAGATCACCGATGCCTTCGTCGCCTGGTCGTCGGCCGACACCTTTCCGGTGCTCGCCTTCCTCAGCGCCGGACTGGTGAACGTCTTCGTGCCGTCCGGCGGCGGCCAGTGGGCCGTACAGGGGCCGATCATGCTGCCCGCCGGCCAGGCCTTGGGCGTGGCGCCCGAAGTGACGGCCATGGCCATCGCCTGGGGCGATGCCTGGACCAACATGATCCAACCGTTCTGGGCCCTGCCGCTGCTCGGTATCGCCGGCCTCGGTGCGCGCGACATCATGGGCTACTGCCTGCTGATGCTGCTGTATTCGGGCATCGTCATCAGCGCCGGGTTCTATCTGTTGGCGTGATCCTGCCGGACATGCGGGGGCGTGCCATGCTTGAAAAGCTGGTGCACCATCTGGCGATCACAACGACCGCTGCTGGCAGTGTGAGGAGTCGAGATCATGCAGACACCCCTTTGGACACCCTCTCCCGAGCGTATCGCCGCCACCCGCATGGAAGCCTTCCGCCACTTCGTCAACCAGCGCCATGCCCTGGCGCTGGACGACTACCCCACCCTACATGCCTGGAGCATCGAAGATCGGCCCGCCTTCTGGCAGGCCATCGTCGATTTCTTCGACGTGCGCTTCCAGCAGCCGCCGCGCAGCGTGCTCGAAGAGGGCCCGACGATGCCCAGCGCGCACTGGTTCCCCGGCGCCACCCTGAATTTCGCCGAACACCTGCTGCGCCGCCGTGACGATCACCCGGCCCTGGTGGCCATCGGCGAGGACGGCTCGCGCGAGCAGTTGAGCTACGCCGAGCTGGCCGCCCATGTCGCCGGCCTGCAGCACAGTCTGGAGGCCGCCGGCATCGGCCCCGGCGACCGGGTCGCGGCCTTTATGCCGAACACCTGGCAGACCGTGGTCGGCATGCTCGCCACCACCAGCCTCGGCGCTACCTGGTCGTCCTGCTCGCCGGACTTCGGCACCCAGGGTGTGGTCGACCGCTTCGGCCAGATCGAACCCAAGGTGCTGATCGCCGCCGCTGGTTTCCGCTACGCCGGCAACAACACCGACCTCACCGGCAAGCTCAACGAAATCCTCGAACGCCTGCCGTCGCTGCAACAGTTGATCGTCGTCCCCTACTCCAACCCGGCTGTCACTGCCGAGGCGTTCCAGACCCCGGCCCGGGTCACGCTCTGGCAGGACAGCTACCAGCCCGGCGGCGAACCGCGCTTCCAGCCGGTGCCGTTCGAGCAGCCGCTGTACATCCTTTACTCCAGCGGCACCACCGGCGTGCCCAAGTGCATCGTCCATGGCACCGGTGGCGTGCTGCTCCAGCACCTCAAGGAACTGGGCCTGCACACCGACCTGCGCGCAGACGACTGCCTGTTCTACTACACCACCTGTGGCTGGATGATGTGGAACTGGCTGGTCTCCGGCCTGGCCCTGGGCGCCACCCTGGTGCTGTTCGACGGCTCGCCGTTCCAACCCGGCCCGGAGCGGCTGATGGACCTGATCGATACCGAGAGCATTTCCATCTTCGGCACCAGCGCCAAATTCCTCGCCGCCCTGGAAAAGGCCGGCGTGCGGCCCGGTGCCAGCCATCGCCTGGAGCGCCTGCGGACGATCCTCTCCACCGGCTCGCCGCTGTCCCACGAGAGCTTCGAATTCGTCTACCGCGAGATCAAGGCGGACCTGTGCCTGTCGTCGATCTCCGGCGGCACCGACATCGTGTCCTGCTTCGCCCTCGGCAACCCGGTGCTGCCGGTTTGGCGCGGCGAGTTGCAGTGCAAAGGGCTCGGCATGGCCGTCGAGGTGTGGAACGACGCGGGCCAGCCGGTACACGGGGAAAAAGGCGAGCTGGTCTGCACCCGGCATTTCCCGTCGATGCCCGTGGGCTTCTGGAACGACCCCGACGGCGCCAAGTTCCACGCGGCCTACTTCGAGACCTTCTCCGGCATCTGGGCCCATGGCGACTATGCCGAAGAGACCGCCCACGGCGGCCTGGTCATCCATGGCCGCTCGGATGCCGTGCTCAACCCCGGCGGCGTGCGCATCGGCACGGCGGAAATCTACCGGCAGGTGGAAAAGGTCCCCGAGGTGCTGGAATCCATCGCCATCGGCCAGGATTGGGCCGGCGACGTGCGGGTGGTGCTGTTCGTACGGCTGCGCGACGGCGTCGTCCTCGACGAGCCCTTGCAAGAGCGCATCCGCGAGGTCATCCGCCGCAACACCACCTCGCGCCACGTGCCGGCAAAGATCGTCGCAGTGCCGGACATCCCGCGCACCATCAGCGGCAAGATCGTCGAGCTGGCGGTGCGCAACGTAGTCCATGGCCTGCCGGTGAAGAACACCGATGCGCTGGCCAACCCAAAGGCGCTGGAGCACTTCCGCGACCGTCCCGAACTGGCCGATTGAGCCGATGGGCCGTCGAACCGCGGCCCTTGACTCTCGGAAACCTCAACTATACTCGGGTCATTTTCAGCAGTCGGCGAGTCCTCCGTCGTGAATATTCGAGCCCTTTGGCTATCTGCCCTCGTCCTGTCGTGTCTCGATGCTCCTGCCCAAGCCAGGGAACTCGAGCTTTACCTGATCGATGCGCCGCCGCTGACCTTCGTCGAAGACCCCCAAGGCCACGGCCTGATCGGCGACGTGGCCATCGCCGCCATCGAGCGGGCGGGCTACCAGGCCAAGCTCAGCGTGCTGCCCTGGGCGCGGGCGCAACGCTACGTCAGCCTGGGCAGCGACCTGCTGATCATCCCGCTCTCGCGGATTCCCGAACGGGAAGACCAGTACACCTGGATCGCACCGATCCTCACCATGGATCGCGCCTTCTTTAGCCTGGAGCACAAAGTCGATACGTTCGACGAAGCGAAGCGGCGCTTCCGCAAGATCGGCGTCGGCCTCGGCAGCGCCCAGGAAGCGACGCTGCTGTCCGAGGGCTTCCCGCCAAGTCAGATCTATTCCATGAAGATCGGCGAAAACCCGGCCCACATGCTCGAACTCGGCCGTATCGACGCTTGGTTCAACGGCGTGCCGGAAAGCCTCTACATCTGGAAGAACACTGGCATCCAGCGCCGCCTGCGGATGGGCAAGGCCGTCACCTCCTCCGACCTCTATGTCGCCTGCTCGAAAAAATGCGACCCGGAATTGGTCCGGCAACTCCGCGAAGCCGTGGAAGCCGTCCAGACCGACGGCACCGCCCAACGCTTGCAGGATGCCTACCAGCTCCAATTGCCGAAGCATTGAACCGGCCCACGGAACACGCTTCACGTCCTGCAGCGGAGCGTCCTGACAAGGATTCCCACGCAGAGCATGGGAACCATCAAGCCCGAGAACTCATCGGATCGTTCCCACGCTCCGCGTGGGAATGCATCCTCGGACGCTCCGCGTCCATCCG
>NZ_MUJY01000060.1 GCF_002286785.1 Pseudomonas sp. PIC25
GCTGTTGGAGAGACATAAAAAATCCGATGCCAGAGACCTGGCATCGGATTTTCGGGGAAGCCCCGCCGGGGCTCAAATGCTTAAGTGAACAGCATTAGGGTGAAGACCCGGCTTTTCGTTTTCTCAAGGATCAGGCTGCTTGCATCTGTTCCTGGCGCAGCGCCCGGTTCAGGGCGCTGAACAGTGCGCGGAAGCTGGCGGTGGTCAGGTTTTCGTCGATGCCGATGCCATGCAGCGCCCGGCCGCCATTGACGCGTAGTTCGATGTAGGCCGCTGCCTTGGCATTGGTGCCGGCACCGATGGCGTGTTCGGAGTAGTCCATGATTTCCACGGAAACCGGCAGGCCGGCTACCAGGGCTTCCAGCGGCCCCTTGCCGATGCCGCGCCAGTGTTGGGTTTCGCCGTTGACCTGGACTTCCACGTCCACGGCGCTGGTGCCGTTTTCCTCCTGCAGACGATGCCCTTTCAGCGCAAAGGGTACGTTGGCTTGCAGGTATTCGGTGTCCAGCAGTGTGTGGATCTGTTGGGCAGTCATTTCCAGGCCCAGGCGGTCGGTTTCCTTCTGCACCACTTGGCTGAACTCGATCTGCAGGCGGCGCGGCAGGCTGATGCCGTACTCCTGCTCCAGCAGGTAGGTGATGCCGCCCTTGCCGGATTGGCTATTCACCCGGATCACGGCCTCGTAGCTACGACCGATGTCGGCCGGGTCGATGGGCAGGTAGGGGACTTCCCAGAGCGCATCTTCCTGCTGCTGGGCGAAGCCTTTGCGGATAGCGTCCTGGTGCGAGCCGGAAAACGCGGTATGTACCAGATCGCCCACATAGGGATGACGCGGATGCACCGGAATCTGGTTGCATTCCTCGACCACCTTGCGCACCGCATCGATGTCGGAGAAATCGAGCCCCGGATGGATGCCCTGGGTGTAGAGGTTCAGCGCCAGGTTCACCAGGTCGACGTTGCCGGTACGCTCGCCGTTGCCGAACAGGCAGCCTTCGACGCGGTCGGCGCCGGCCAGCAGGCCCAGTTCGCTGGCGGCTACGCCGGTGCCACGATCGTTATGAGTATGCAGGCTGACGATCACCGAATCGCGACGGCTGATATGGCGGCAGAACCACTCGATCTGGTCGGCATAGACGTTCGGCGTGGCCACTTCTACCGTGGCCGGCAGGTTGAGGATGGCCTTGTTGTCCGGCATCGGTTGCCAAACGTCCAGCACCGCATCGCAGACCTCCACGGCGAATTCCAGCTCGGTGGAGGTGAAGATTTCCGGCGAGTACTGGAAGGTCCACTGGGTTTCCGGCTGGCGGGCGGCCAGTTCCTTGATGAGGCGCGCGGCGTTCACCGCGATATTCACCACACCAGCCTTGTCCTGGTTGAAGACGATGCGGCGGAATGACGGCGCCGTTGCATTGTAGACATGGACGATGGCCTTCTTCGCCCCGACGAGCGACTCGAAGGTCCTGGTGATCAGGTCTTCGCGGGCCTGGGTCAGGACCTGGATGGTGGTGTCGTCCGGGATATGGCCACCCTCGATCAACTCGCGGACGAAGTCGAAATCGGTCTGCGAGGCCGAGGGGAAACCCACCTCGATCTGCTTGATGCCGACCTGCACCAGAGTCTTGAAGAAGCGCATCTTCTTCTCCGCGTCCATCGGCTCGATCAGCGACTGGTTACCGTCACGCAGGTCGGAGCTACACCAGATCGGCACCTCGGTGATGGTCTTCGACGGCCAAGTACGGTCCGGCAGGTTGATGGGAGCGAAAGCGCGGTATTTCTTCGACGGGTCTTTGAGCATGGGCATGGCGAAATCCTTGTGTCGTGGCCATGGGAGGCCGGGGCCAACGGTGTGCGTTCGGGGAGGGCGGATTTCAGCCACGCAGTCGCGGGCTGACCAGGCGCAGGCAGGCGTGTTGGCGAAGCAGGATGAGCGTGTGGGAGATGTTCATGCTTCCGACCTTAAGAAGCTTGGCGGTGGATGGCAAGCTTCTTTTGAAAATTGGTAGGAATCATCTTCTTTAGCGATTTTCCGCTATTTATTTTTGAAAGAGCTGCCGCCGCAGAGGCTTGATTGCGGCGGTCGTTCGACTCGTTTACATGTCGGTCAGGGCTTGAACGCACCGATGAAGATCGCCGGGTCCACGCGGGCGTCGTTGAGGCTGACATTCCAGTGCAGATGGGGCCCTGTGGCACGGCCAGTGGCGCCGACCCGGCCCAGCACGCCGCCGCGGGGCAACTCCTGGCCAACGGTGACGTCGATCCGGGACAGGTGGCAGAACATGCTGATCAGACCCTGGCCGTGGTCGACGAACACGGTCTTGCCATTAAAGAAATAGTCGCCCACCAGAATCACCCGACCCGCCGCCGGCGCCTTGACCGGCGTACCGGCCGGGACGGCGAAATCCAGCCCGGAATGCGGGTTGCGTTCCTGATCGTTGAAGAAGCGGCGCAGGCCGAAGGGGCTGGATAGCGGCCCGCCGACGGGTTTGTCGAACAGCAGGTTGCTTGGCTGGCGCGGGCTGAATTGCTGGTAGGCGCGGGTCTGCTCCGCCAGCTCGCGCTCGATGCGTTTCAGATTGGTCGGGCTGGGGCTGACTTGTTCCTGATTCTTCAGGGTGATGCGCTGTTCGCGGTAATGCTTGCCGGCGACGACGAAGGGCCAGCGCTGGCCGCCGCTCTCGATGTATTGCTTGCCGGGTTTGACCGTGAGCGGAATACCGACGATAGCGATCCACCGAGCACCGTCTTCTTTCACCACCAGTACCGGCTTGCCCTGGTAGCGGGCTTGGGGTGCCTGTTCGCCCTGGCCGAGATCGACCACCGCCACGCCCCCCGGCACCGGCTTGTTCAATAGCCGGGTGATGAAGCCCTCGGCATGGACAGGAAGGGCAAGGAGCAGGGCGAGGAAGCTGAACAGCAGGCGCGGCATGGTCGGGCTCGAATCGAAATCGGGGCGCCTATGCTGGCGGAAACGCGCCGGAGGGGAAAGCGCTCACGTGGGATCGATGGTCTGCTCGGCCAGTTGACGATGCCAGAGGCTTTCCAGGCTGTGGACCTGGGTGGGGCCGTAAAGAGCCGCCTGCGCTCCGCTGTGCCGCGCCCACAGCTGATCGCCGAAATCGTAGTGCCACCACTCGCTGGGCAGGTTGCTGAAGCCGGCCTCGATCATGACGTTGTAGAGCCAGCGTCGATGTCGGCGCACCTGCTCCTGCTCGGCAGTGGGCTGTTCCAGTTGCTCGAAGGCAGTGGTGGATGAGCGCGGGCTGGCTTCGTCGAATCCGGTCCCCATGTCCAGCCAGCGGCCGTGGCGGTCGCAGAGGGTGACGTCCACCGCGCCGCCAGTGAGATGAGGGCTGGGGGCGTTGCGGCTGTTGTCGGGCGGCGAGACGAACTGGCGGGTCAACTGTTGTCGACGCCTGTCGTCAAGCTGCGGATAGCGTGCGGTAACGGCATCCAGCAGGCTCTCGTAGAGGTATTGCTGCACCGCGAAGGGCCGCCAGCCATCCAGCACGACCAGACGCACATCTTCCGGCAGCAGGCGTGCTGCAGCGAGCAGGCGCTCGAACACGCCGAGGCGGCCATGGCATTCCGGCAGGGCGTTGCGGATGCCCTGCTTGTAATAGGCCGGATAGACCAGGAAATCCTGCGCCAGGCCGAAGGCCATCATGGGTTCGCCGCACTCGGCGATGGGAATGGCGGCGATGGCATCCCAGTCGGGATCGGCCTGGGGTGGGATGGGGCGTTCGAGGTTGGGCATGTTTTTCCTGAGGAAGTGCGTCAGTCCAGCAGCGACAGGGTGACGGGCGCCAAGTGGTTGTCCTCTATCCGTACCTCCAGCTCGCCCTCGGCCAGACGGGCGCTGAGGCGTTGGCCGACATGGGTCTGGCCGGCGCGGCGAACGGCGCGACCGTGCTCGTCGAGGAGGATCGCGTAGCCACGGCCGAGAGTCGCCAGCGGGCTGACGATGTTCAGGGTCTGCGCTACGCCCTGCAGGCGCTGGCGGCGTTCGCGGAGAATCTCGCGCATCGCCTTGGGCAGGCAACTGGACAGATGATCGAGGCGCTGGCGCAGCAGCTTCAACTGACGCCCAGGGTGCTGGGCAGCGAGGCGGGTATCCAGGCGCGCCAAGTGTTCGTGGGCAGCGCACAGTTTGCGGTCGATGGCCCGCGCCAGGCGCTGTTCGAGATCGTCCACTCGCTGCGACTGCTGCAGCAGGCGTTCGCCCGGGTGGCGCAGGCGCCGGGTCAGGCCCTCCAGACGCAAGGCTTCGTGTTGCAAGCGTTGGCGGGTACAGTGCAGCAGGCGGCGGCGCAGGGCTTCCAGGCGCTGTTGCAGGTCGCCGGCATGCGGGGCCAGCAGCTCGGCGGCGGCCGAGGGGGTGGGGGCGCGCACATCGGCGACGAAATCGGCGATGGACACGTCCGTTTCGTGTCCCACGGCACTAACGATGGGCGTGACGCAGGCATCGATGGCGCGGGCCACGGCCTCTTCGTTGAAGCACCAGAGGTCCTCCAGCGAGCCGCCACCTCGGGCCAGGATCAGCGCATCGAAGTCTTGGGCGTCGGCCAGGCGCAGGGCGCGGACGATCTGCGCGGTGGCCTCGCGGCCTTGTACGGCGGTGGGGATCAGAGTCAGTTCCACCTGCGGCGCGCGGCGCCGGAATACGCTGATGATGTCGCGGATCACCGCACCTGTGGGCGAGCTGACGATGCCGATGCGACGCGGATGTGTCGGCAGCGGGACCTTGCGTTCCGCTGCGAACAGCCCTTCCTGGCCGAGCTTCTCCTTCAGCGCCTCGAAAGCCAGGCGCAAGGCGCCATCA
Organism: Pseudomonas sp. PIC25; assembly: GCF_002286785.1. Classification (GTDB taxonomy): domain Bacteria; phylum Pseudomonadota; class Gammaproteobacteria; order Pseudomonadales; family Pseudomonadaceae; genus Pseudomonas_M. The sequence goes on from NZ_MUJY01000060.1 coordinate 4,820, forward strand.
CCGGCCGGTTCGACGTTATCGAGGATCAGTTGGTAGTCGCCGCGCCCCTCGAACAGCGAGACTTTGCCGCGAACCCGTACCGCCAGCCCGTCGCGCAGCGCCTGGCGCACACGCAAGGCGTTCTGCCGGAACAGGGCGCAGCGCACCTGGGCCTGGCTGTCCTTGAGGGTGAAATACATATGGCCGGAGGCCGGGCGGGCGAGGTTGGATATCTCGCCTTCGACCCAGACCTGGGCGAATACGTCCTCCAGCAGCACACGGGCGCGGCCGTTGAGCTGGCTGACAGTGAGTACCTCGCGGTCGAGGCCGAGGCGTTCGAAAGGGTCCTTGAGCATGGGCGCGATGATAAGCGCTGGAGAGAAGGGGACCAAGCGACTCCGCTCAGTCCTGTTCCCTTGCGCTCCGCTTGCGGTAGTGGCGCTCGACCCGGGCGCGGTTGCCGCACGCCTCCGTACGGCACCAGCGGCGGCGCTGGGCCTTGGATTGATCGAGGAATAACCAAGTGCAGCGTGCGCATTCCTTCAATCGATGCAGTTGGCCGCTATGCAGCAAGGCCAATGCGTCGAGCGCGATGCGTGAGCACAGGTCCATGCCTTCCAGACGCATCGACGCCGGGTCGCTGGCACTCAGCTCGCTATGCGCGACGGCGTCGGCCAGCTCTTTGCGGAGCTGGAACCAGGCGCCGGCATCGGGGGTATGCCGAGCCAGCCCACTGAAGAACGAGTAAAGCTGCTCACGTAGCAAAATGGCCCTGGGGAGGGCATCCGCGCCGAGTTGCACCCGGTCATCCGGCCTGGCCATCCCACTGCATTGCGCCCAGGTCAGTAACGACTGTTCATCCACCAGACGTTCCCGGATGCGGTTCTTGTCGGTATCGCCCACTGTGTTGATGAAATCGAGGCAGGGACTGCCCGCAATGAAGTCCTGTTCGCTCCACAGGTGTAATGCCATGGTCTGTACCTTCTAATTATATAAATGCCCTTTACAAATTAGATTTCGTGTTCTTCTTTGTCTAATGGGTGTTTGCGCTCTGGAGGGTTAATAACATGAGGGAGTCCATCTTCGAGTTCGAGGGGCGAGAGGTCTACACCGAGATGTATGGCGAAGGGCCGCCGCTGGTGGCAATCCACGGCACACCGTTTTCGTCTCGGGTTTGGCGGCGTGTGGTTCCGTACTTTCAGAAGCGGAGGCGGATTTATCTCTTCGATCTGCTGGGCTATGGGCGCTCCGCCATGCAGCCCGATGCCGACGTGTCCTTGGGGGTGCAGAACCGCCTGCTGGCCGCATTGTTCGAGCACTGGGAACTGCACGAGCCGGACGTACTGGCACATGACTTCGGCGGTGCGACCGCGCTGCGTGGGCATCTGTTGGACGGACTGGGCTATCGCAGCTTGACGCTGGTGGACCCGGTGGCGTTGTCGCCCTGGGGGTCGCCTTTCGTCCAGCATGTCAGACGACATGAAGCTGCTTTCGCGGAGCTTCCGTCGTATATCCACGAGGCGATTATCGAGGCGTACCTGCAAGGCGCGGCGTGGCGTGAACTGACTGAGGACGCGCGGTGCTGCTACCTCGGACCGTGGCTGGGAGATGGGCAAGCCGCCTTCTACCGACAGATCGCCCAGATGGATCAACGCTATACGGACGAGATTCGGCCCTTATTGGGAACTGTCCGCTGCCCGGTGACGATTCTCTGGGGGGAACGGGACCACTGGATTCCCATCGAGCATGGGCATGCGCTGCATGGCCTGATCCCCGGATCGGTCTTCATCCCGGTTGCCGAGGCCGGTCATCTGGTTCAAGAGGATGCGCCCGAAGCCATCGTCGCCGCCCTGGCACAGGTGCTGACGGATGTTTAAAAATGGCCGTCCCTGGCCCGATGCAACTTAGAACTCGATGCTGGCGGAGAGCCGGGCTTCGCGCGGTTCGCCGACGTTTACCCGGAGGTTGCCGCCGCTGGAGGGGTAGTACTCTTCGTTGAACAGGTTGTTCAGATTCAGTTGCAGACGCGTCTTGTGTCCGACCAACCGGCTGTCCCAGGCGACGAAGGCGTCGGCTACGGTGTAGCTGTCCAGCCAGAAGCTGTTGGCGTTGTCGCCGGGGCGCTCGCCGACGTAGCGAGCGCCGCCGCCGATACGCCATTGGCCCAAGTCCGACGGTAGCGCCAGGCGGTGGGTGAGGTAGAGGCTGCCGATATTGCGGGCCGCGTTGACGAGCTGATTGCCTTCGTTTTCCGGATGTTTGCGGATTTCCGTATCTGTGTAGGCGTAGGTGCCGATCAGTTCCCAGCGTTCGCCGAGGCGGCCGGTCACGTCCAGCTCCACGCCACGCGAGCCCACTTCGCCGGAGAGTTCGGCATGGTCTCCGAAATCCGATACCACGTTCTCCTTCAGGATGTCGAACACCGCCAGGGTCGCGCCCAGCCCTTGTGGCAGGTCGAGCTTGAGGCCGGCTTCGTAGCTGCGACCTTCTTCGGGATCGAAGGCCTGCCCGGTGTAGCTGTCCGCATTGTTGGGGACGAACGAGCGGCTGTAGTTGCCGTACAGGGACAGGTTCGGCGTCACCTGATAGACCAGTCCGGCGAAGGGCAGGAAGGTTTCGCCGTTGCTGTCGGTGGACGGGATTTCCGTCACCCGGCCCTGGCTGACGTACTGGTCGTAGTGCTGGTAGCGACCGCCGAGCACCAGAATCCAGCGGTCGTCCAGGTGCCAGTTGTCCTTGGCATACAGCGATTGAGAATGCAGTTCGTCGCGTCGGTCGCTCTGCGCCAGGTTGAGCACCGAGGGTTCCGGCAAGTTGCCGTAGACCGGGTCGTAGATATTGAAACCGCCGGTGCGGGCGCCGCGCCAGGTATCGCCGCGGAAGTTGTCGACCCGCTCCTGATCGACGCCGATCAACAGATCGTGACGTTGGCCCAGCAGCTCGGCCTGGCCGATCCAGTCCCAGGCCAGGGACTGGGTCTGGTTGTCGTGTTCGCTGCCATCGGCGCGGCGGCGCAGCGTGCCGTCGGCCAACAGGCTGTCCGGTCGGGCCTCGGCGTAGTCGTATCGCTCGCGGTTCCAGCCGTAGGTCAGGCGGCTCAGCCAGTCGGGGTTCAGTTGGTATTCGACGCGGGCGGTGAAGAGTTCGTCGGTACCTTCCGCCTTGGCCCAGGCCTCGCCGAAGCGGTCGTTGTACGAGACCTTGGCCGGCTTGCCGTCGACGATCACCGTGCCACGGTCCACTGGTGTCGAATATTCCTTGCGCTCGTAGGCCAACAGTACGCGGACGTCCTCGCCGGTCCAGCTCAGCGAGGGGGCGATCAGGGTGTGTTCGTCGGTACCGAAATTACGCCAGTAATCCTCATGCTGTCGCTCGGCGATCATACGGAAGGCCAGGCCGCTGTCCAGCAGCGGGCCGGTGACGTCGATACTGGCGCTGCCGCCGCCGAAGCTGCTGGTCTCGCCGGAAATCTCGCTGCGCCACTGGTATTCGGGGCGCTTGCTGATGACATTGATCAGCCCGCCGGGCTCGAGCGCTCCGTAGAGCAGCGAGGCCGGCCCCTTGAGTACTTCCACCCGCTCGGTGGTGGCGCTGAAATTGCGCGACAGACTGGAACGGATGCCGTCGCGCAGGATCGAGCCATCGGCATTGGTGCCGAAACCGCGCTTGATAAAGCCGTCCTGGGTGTTCGCCAGGGTGTTGCTTTGGGTGATGCCGCTGACGAACTTCATGGCATCGTCCAGCGAGCGGGCCTGGTAGTCTTCGAGCGTCTGCTCGGTGACCACCTGCACGGCCTGGGCCTCTTCCAGCAGCGGAATCTCGCTCTTGCTCGCAGTGCTGGCCGTGCTGGCGCGGTATCCATCGCTCTCGAGCCTGGCGGTGACGTCTTGGCTGGGCAGCTCGAGTTCCTCTGTCGTGGCGGCCAGTGCGGTCTGGTTGAGCAGCGCGAGGGCGAGCAAGGTCTTGCGCCAGCGGAGTTCGCGGCGACGGGGCGGGGAGAAGGGCATTGGTCAATCCGACTGCTTGTTGAGAACTATTATTGTATGAGAATCGGGTTGGATTGGGTATTGCCGCTGCGATGGCATCCGGCCCATAGTCCTGATTGAGCGGAAACGTCCAGCTAGGTATAATGGCGCGCTTCCATTTTCCCGCCTGGGAGCCCCCGCCATGCTGCGTATCAGTCAAGAAGCCCTGACCTTCGATGACGTTCTTCTGATTCCTGGATATTCCGAGGTCCTGCCCAAGGATGTCAGCCTCAAGACTCGCCTGACCCGTGGCATCGAGCTGAACATTCCCCTGGTGTCCGCTGCGATGGACACCGTGACCGAAGCCCGCCTCGCCATCGCGATGGCCCAGGAAGGCGGCATCGGCATCATCCACAAGAACATGACCATCGAGCAGCAAGCTGCCGAGGTGCGCAAGGTGAAGAAGTTCGAGGCCGGCGTGGTCAAGGACCCAATCACCATCGACGCCGACGCCACGGTACGCGACCTGTTCGATCTGACCCGCCAGCACAACATCTCCGGCGTACCGGTGCTGTCCAACGGTGACCTGGTCGGTATCGTGACTTCCCGCGACGTGCGTTTCGAGAATCGCCTGGACGCCAAAGTGAGCGAAGTGATGACGCCGAAAGAGCGTCTGGTCACCGTTCGCGAAGGCGCCGATAAAGAAGAAGTACGCGCCCTGCTGCACAAGCATCGCATCGAGAAAGTCCTGATCGTCGACGAGGCCTTCAACCTGAAAGGCATGATGACCGTGAAGGACATCGAGAAGGCCAAGGCCTATCCGCTGGCGAGCAAGGACGACCAGGGCCGCCTGCGTGTAGGCGCCGCCGTCGGCACCGGTGCCGATACCGGCGATCGCGTCGCCGCGCTGGTCAACGCCGGTGTCGACGTGATCATCGTCGACACCGCCCATGGCCACTCCAAGGGCGTGATCGACCGCGTGCGCTGGGTCAAGCAGACCTTCCCCGAAGTACAGGTGATCGGCGGCAACATCGCCACCGGCGAGGCGGCGAAGGCGCTGGCCGAGGCCGGCGCGGATGCGGTCAAGGTGGGTATCGGTCCCGGCTCCATCTGCACCACCCGTATCGTCGCCGGTGTCGGTGTGCCGCAGATTTCCGCCATCGCCAACGTGGCCGCGGCACTCCAGGGCACTGGTGTGCCGCTGATCGCCGATGGCGGCATCCGCTTCTCCGGCGATCTGTCCAAGGCCATCGTGGCTGGCGCTTCCTGCGTGATGATGGGTTCCATGTTCGCCGGTACCGAAGAGGCGCCGGGCGAGGTCGAGCTGTTCCAAGGGCGTTCCTACAAGGCCTATCGCGGCATGGGCTCGCTAGGAGCCATGGCGCAGAGTCAGGGTTCTTCCGACCGTTATTTCCAGGACTCTTCCGCTGGTGCCGAGAAGCTGGTGCCGGAAGGTATCGAAGGCCGCGTTCCCTACAAGGGGCCGCTGGCGGCGATCGTTCATCAACTGATGGGTGGCTTGCGCGCCTCCATGGGCTACACCGGCAGTGCGACTGTCGAAGAGATGCGCACCAAGCCGCAGTTCGTGCGCATTACCGGTGCCGGCATGGCCGAGTCCCACGTCCACGACGTGCAGATCACCAAAGAAGCACCGAACTACCGGGTGGGCTAAGCCCACGGCTTTAAGCTGCAAGCGGCAGGCCATAAGTCAACGCTGTCTGGCTGCCGCCCAGCTCCCAACAACTTGCAGCTCGCGGCTCGAAGTCTGCGGCTGCCTCGTAGAGGCACTCCATGGCCCATCCTGACATTCACGCCCACCGCATCCTGATTCTCGATTTCGGCTCCCAGTACACCCAGCTGATTGCCCGCCGTGTGCGCGAGATCGGCGTGTACTGCGAGCTGCATCCGTTCGACATGAGCAACGAGGACATCCGGGCCTTCGCGCCGAAGGGGATCATCCTCGCCGGCGGGCCCGAGTCGGTGCATCAGGCCGACAGCCCGCGCGCACCTCAGGCGGTCTTCGAACTCGGCGTGCCACTGCTCGGTATCTGCTACGGCATGCAAACCATGGCCGAGCAGCTCGGCGGCAAGGTCGAGGGCTCCGAGCTCCGTGAGTTCGGCTATGCCCGCGTCGACGTGGTCGGCAAGTCGAGATTGCTCGATGGCATCGAAGATCATGTGGACGGTGATGGGGTCTTCGGCCTGGACGTATGGATGAGCCATGGCGACAAGGTCACCGAGATTCCCGCCGGCTTCCATATCCTGGCCAGCACACCCAGCTGCGCTATCGCCGCCATGGCCGACGACAAGCGCGGCTACTACGGCGTGCAATTCCACCCGGAAGTGACTCACACCAAGCAGGGCGGCCGCATCCTGTCGCGGTTCATCCTGGAAATCTGCGGCTGCGAAGCCCTATGGACCCCGTCCAACATCGTCGAAGACGCCGTTGCCCAGGTGCGTGCCCAGGTCGGCAGCGCCAACGTGCTGCTCGGTCTGTCCGGCGGTGTCGATTCCTCCGTGGTTGCCGCCCTGTTGCACAAGGCGATCGGCGACCAGTTGACCTGCGTGTTCGTCGACAACGGCCTGCTGCGTCTACACGAAGGCGACCAGGTCATGGCCATGTTCGCCGAGAACATGGGCGTGAAGGTGATTCGCGCGGACGCCGAGGCCCAGTTCCTCGCCAACCTCGAAGGCGAGGCTGACCCGGAGAAGAAGCGCAAGATCATCGGCCGCACCTTCATCGATGTGTTCGATGCCGAGGCGGCGAAGCTGCACAACATCAAGTTCCTCGCCCAAGGCACTATCTACCCGGACGTGATCGAGTCTGCCGGCGCCAAGACCGGCAAGGCCCACGTGATCAAGTCGCACCATAACGTCGGCGGCCTGCCCGAGGAGATGAACCTCAAGCTGGTCGAGCCGCTCCGCGAGCTGTTCAAGGACGAGGTGCGCAAGATCGGCCTGGAGCTGGGACTGCCCTACGACATGGTCTACCGTCACCCATTCCCGGGCCCGGGCCTCGGGGTGCGCATCCTTGGCGAGGTGAAGAAGGAATACGCCGACCTGCTGCGTCGCGCCGACCATATCTTCATCGAAGAGCTGCGCAAGGCCGACTGGTACCACAAGGTCAGTCAGGCCTTCGTAGTGTTCCAGCCGGTGAAGTCGGTCGGGGTGGTCGGCGACGGTCGCCGCTACGCCTGGGTCGTGGCGCTGCGTGCTGTGGAAACCATCGACTTCATGACCGCGCGCTGGGCGCACCTGCCCTACGAGCTGCTGGAGACCGTTTCCAACCGCATCATCAATGAGATCGAAGGCATCTCCCGCGTCACTTACGACGTATCGAGCAAGCCGCCGGCGACCATCGAGTGGGAATGAGGGCATGCCGGCGTGGTCGAAACGCCGGTAGGCTCCGCGAACGCCGCCATGCCTCAGGGCATGGCGGCGTTTTTCTTTTGACCGCTCCTGCTTCAGGAAACCGCCTTGTTCATGGTCGAGGCTGGCTTCGTGGTGCGGATAATGTTGGAATGGGAATGATTCAGCGCAATGAGGGCAGCTTCGGCTGCCCTTATGCTATGACTCGACCGGGTACGCACAGGGCGATCCGGCAGTGATCCCGGTTGATGAGAGAACGATGTCCTTCACCCGCAGACAAATTCTCGCTGGCCTGGCCGGCCTTGGTGTGGTTGGCCTTGGTGCCGGTGGCGCGCGTTACTGGCTGGGGCGTCCGTTGGACGCCGAAACCCATGACTACGAACTGATTGCCGCCCCCCTCGACGTCGAACTGGTGCCGGGTCACAAGACCCCGGCCTGGGCCTACGGCGGCCGGGCGCCCGGCCTTGAACTGCGAGCCCGCCAGGGTGATTGGCTGCGGGTGCGCTTCATCAATCGGCTGGAGGTTCCGACCACCATCCATTGGCATGGCATCCGCCTGCCGCTGGAAATGGACGGCGTGCCCTACGTGTCGCAATTGCCGGTGCTGCCGGGCGAGTACTTCGATTACCGCTTCCGAGTGCCGGATGCTGGCAGCTACTGGTATCACCCACATGTATCCAGCGGCGAACAGCTCGGGCGCGGGCTGGTCGGTCCGCTGATCATTGAGGAGCGCGAGCCGACGGGTTTCCGTCATGAACGGACGTTGAGCCTGAAGAGCTGGCATGTCGACGAGCAGGGTGCTTTCACCGATTTCAGTGTGTCTCGTGAGGCTGCCCGAGGCGGTACGCCAGGGCGGTTGAGCACGATCAACGGTGTGCATGCGCCGGTGCTGGATTTGCCGGCGGGCCAGATTGTTCGACTACGTCTGTTGAATCTGGATAACACGCTCACCTATCGCCTCAACCTGCCGGGTGCCGAGGTGCGGATCTACGCGCTGGACGGTAATCCGATCGCGCCGCGCCCCCTGGGCAAGGATTACTGGCTGGGGCCGGGCATGCGCATCGACCTGGCGCTGCGGGTGCCGGCCGAGGGGGTGGAACTGCCGCTGCGCAACGGGCCGCTGCGGCTGGCGACCCTGCGCGCCCGGGCAAGCACGGAAGTGCCGGGCGACTGGCCGCCGGCGCTACCGGCCAATCCGGTGGCGGAGCCCGATCTCGCGTCGGCGGAAACCCTGCGGTTCAACTTCGAGTGGGTCGGTGCGGTCTCGGTGAACGTGGAGAACAGTGCGGCGCCCAGTTTCTGGCAGGTCAACGGGCAGGCCTGGGACATCAAGGACAAAACCTGTGCCGATCGGCCGATTGCCCGGCTGGAGCATGGCAAGAGCTATGTGTTCGAGCTGCGTAACATGACCCAGTACCAGCACCCGATCCACCTCCACGGGATGACTTTCAAGGTGCTGTCGTCGAACCGCCGTCGCATCCAGCCGTATTTCACCGATACCTTCCTGCTGGGCAAGAACGAGCGCGCTCGCGTTGCCTTGGTAGCGGATAATCCCGGCGTCTGGATGTTCCATTGCCATGTGGTCGATCACATGGAAACGGGACTGATGGCGGCCATCGAAGTCAGCTGAGTGACCATGAAGAAACCCTTGATCATCGACCGTAGCCAGGATGAGCGCTTCATGCGCGAAGCGCTGGAACTGGCGCGGCAGGGCGCGGCATTGGGCGAGGTTCCGGTCGGCGCCGTGCTGGTGCTGAATGGGGAAATCGTTGGGCGCGGCTTCAACTGCCCGATCTCTCGCCACGACCCCAGCGCCCATGCGGAAATGGTGGCGATCCGTACGGCTGCGGAAGCGCTGGCCAACTACCGCTTGCCCGGCAGCACGCTGTACGTGACCCTGGAGCCTTGCAGCATGTGCGCCGGGCTGATCGTCCATTCGCGTATCCAGCGCGTGGTCTATGGCGCCACCGAGCCCAAGGCCGGGGTGGTGGTCAGTCGTGGCCAGTTCTTCGCCCAGGAATTTCTCAACCATCGCGTCCTGATCGAGGGCGGGGTGCTGGCGGAGGAGTGTGGGGCGGTGCTCAGCGAGTTCTTCAAGGCTCGCCGGGGCAAGGGTTAGAAACGCTACAGCGGCGGCATATCCGAGCTGGGCTTGTTCTTCGAGACACCGGGGACGTGCAGGTCGCTTTCGGCGATCTGGCTGGATTCCAGTTGCGGCTGGGTCACCCAGGTGAGGATGTCGTAGTAGCGGCGCACGTTGGTCACGAAGTGCACGGTCTCGCCGCCACGGGCGTAGCCGTAGCGTGTCTTGCTGTACCACTGCTTCTGGCTCAGGCGCGGCAGCATCTTCTTTACGTCCAGCCACTTATTCGGGTCGAGACCCTCGGCTTCGGCCAGCTTGCGGGCGTCGCTCAGATGGGCGATGCCGATGTTATAGGCGGCGAGGGCGAACCAGGTACGGTCCGGCTCGGTCAGTTCCTCGGTCAGGCCCTTCTTGATCATCGTGAAATACTTGCTGCCGCCGTCGATGCTCTGTCGCGGGTCGAGGCGGTTGCTCACGCCCATCGCCTGGGCGGTGCCCTGGGTCAGCATCATCAGCCCGCGCACGCCGGTCTTGGAAGTGGCGTTGGGTTGCCAGAGGGATTCCTGGTAGCCGATCGCGGCCAGTAGACGCCAGTCGGCGTCGTAGGTCTGGGCGGCCTGGCGGAAATGCTGCTCGTAGCGGGGCAGGCGCTGTTGCAGGTGCTGGGCGAAGGTGTAGGCGCCGACGTAGCCGAGTACGTCCACATGCCCGTAGTAGCGTTCTGTCAGGCGCTGCAGGGTGCCGTTCTCCTTGGCTCGGTCGAGGAAGGCATCGACCTCTTTCAACAGGCTGTCGTCTTCCCCGGCGGCTACCGCCCAACGCAGGCTGCGCTCGTCGTCCAGGTCGAAGGCGACACGGACATTGGGGAAATATACCTGGTTCATAGCCAGTTCGTTGGAGTCCACCAGGGTCAGGTCGATCTGTCCCTCGTCGACCATGCGCAAGAGATCGACTACTTCCACCGCGTCCGACTCTTCATAGGTCAGCTCAGGCAATTCCGCTTTCAGCGCCGCCAGCTGCTCGGCGTGGCTGCTGCCCTTGAGAACCAGGATGCGCTTGCCGACCAGATCGGCCGGTCGGGTAGGGCGCCGCTGCCCCTGGCGATAGACCACCTGGGGAGTGACGTCGAGGTAAGGGTGGGAAAACCGTGCCTGGGTCTTGCGCCCTTCGCTGTCGACCAGGCCAGCGGCGATCAGCACTGGCCCGCCAGGGCGGCCGACACTGGCGAAAAGCTCGTCGAGATTATCCGCGGTCTCGATCTTCAACTCGACGCCCAAGTCCTCGGCGAAACGCTTGACCAACTCGTACTCGAAGCCGGTTTCGCCGTTGCGGTCCTGGAAGTAGGTGGCAGGGCTGTTGCGGGTGATCACGCGCAGAACACCCTCCTCCTTTACCTGTTCGAGGGTGCTGGGCGTCTTTTCGCAGCCACCGAACATCAGGAGGATTCCGGTCGCCAGCAGCCAGGTGGCGCAGCGCTTACGGAACGCAAAATGTGAAGACATCCGCGCAGTATACGCAAAGGGCCATGACAGCCATATCTCGACAGTGTCTCACTTCTCTGCTAGCGGCAGGCGACGGTCTGCGCGCCCGCCACGGATGCCGAGACGGGCGCTTTAGGCTAGAATGCACGGCCTCCAAGCACACCCCCTTCCCAGAGGCTGTCCCGAAGATGTTGATCCTGCGCGGCGCACCCGCCCTTTCCGCCTTCCGCCACGGCAAATTGCTCGAGCAACTGACCACCAGGGTCCCCGCCGTGACCGGGCTGTACGCCGAGTTTGCCCACTTCGCTGACGTGACCGGCGTGCTCAGCGGTGAAGAAGAGCAGGTTCTCGCACGTTTGCTGAAGTACGGCCCCAGTGTACCGGTGCAAGAGCCGAGCGGTCGCCTGTTCCTGGTGGTTCCGCGTTTCGGCACCATTTCCCCCTGGTCGAGCAAGGCCAGCGATATCGCGCACAACTGCGGGTTGGCCAAGATCCAGCGTCTGGAACGGGGCATTGCTTACTATGTTTCCGGCGATATCGGCGAGGCCGATCTGCCGTTGATCGCCGCCGCGCTGCACGATCGTATGACCCAACTGGTGCTCGGCTCCCTCGACGAGGCAGCCGGCCTGTTCAGCCATGCCCAGCCCAAGCCGCTGACCGCAGTGGACGTGCTCGGCGGTGGCCGTACGGCATTGGAGAAGGCCAACGTCGAGCTGGGCCTGGCCCTGGCCGACGATGAAATCGATTACCTGGTGAAGAGTTTCACCGAACTGGGCCGCAACCCGCACGACATCGAACTGATGATGTTCGCCCAGGCCAACTCCGAACATTGCCGGCACAAGATATTCAATGCCAGCTGGGACATCGACGGCGAGTCCCAGGACAAGTCGCTGTTCGGCATGATCAAGAACACCTACGAGATGCATCGCGAAGGCGTGCTGTCCGCCTACAAGGACAACGCTGCGGTGATCGTCGGCCACGTCGCCGGCCGCTTCTATCCGAACCCGGAAACCCGGCAGTACGGCGCCAGCCAGGAGCCGGTGCACATCCTGATGAAGGTGGAAACCCATAACCACCCGACCGCGATCGCTCCCTTCCCCGGCGCATCCACCGGCTCCGGCGGTGAAATCCGCGACGAAGGCGCCACCGGCCGCGGGGCCAAGCCGAAGGCCGGCCTGACCGGTTTCACCGTCTCGAACCTGAACATCCCCGGTTTCCTCCAGCCCTGGGAGAAGCCTTACGGCAAGCCCGAGCGCATCGTCAGCGCGCTGGACATCATGATCGAAGGCCCGCTGGGCGGCGCGGCGTTCAACAACGAGTTCGGCCGTCCGGCGCTGACCGGTTATTTCCGTACATTCGAGCAGGCGGTGGAAACCCCGCGCGGCGAAGAGGTGCGCGGCTATCACAAGCCGATCATGCTGGCCGGCGGCATGGGCAACATCCGTGAAGAGCACGTGCAGAAGGGCGAAATTTCGGTCGGCGCCAAACTGATCGTGCTCGGCGGCCCGGCCATGCTGATCGGCCTGGGCGGCGGTGCCGCTTCGTCCATGGCCACCGGCACCAGCTCGGCGGACTTGGATTTCGCTTCGGTGCAACGCGACAACCCGGAAATGGAACGCCGCTGCCAGGAGGTCATCGACCGTTGCTGGCAGCTCGGCGAGCAGAACCCTATCAAGTTCATCCATGACGTCGGCGCGGGCGGCCTTTCCAATGCCTTCCCCGAGCTGGTCAACGACGGTGGACGCGGCGGTCGCTTCGAACTGCGTGCAATCCCCAACGACGAGCCGGGCATGGCGCCGCTGGAAATCTGGTGCAACGAGTCGCAGGAGCGCTACGTCCTGTCCGTGGATGCTGCCGATTTCGAGCGTTTCAAGGCCATCTGCGAACGCGAGCGCTGCCCCTTCGCCGTCGTCGGCGAGGCCACCGAAGAGAAGCACCTGACCGTTTCCGATAGTCACTTCGGCAACAGGCCGGTGGACATGCCGCTCAACGTCTTGCTTGGCAAGGCCCCGCGCATGCACCGCAGCGCCAACCGCGAAGGCAGCCTGGGCGACGATTTCGACGCTGCCGGCGTGGACCTCGAAGAAGCTGTCGGTCGCGTGCTGCGTCACCCGTCGGTGGCCAGCAAGAGCTTCCTGATCACCATCGGCGACCGCACCATCACCGGCCTGGTCGCCCGCGACCAGATGGTTGGCCCCTGGCAGGTGCCGGTGGCCGACTGCGCCGTCACCGCCACCAGCTTCGACGTCTACACCGGTGAGGCCATGGCGATGGGCGAGCGCACGCCGCTGGCCCTGCTCGACGCACCGGCCTCCGGCCGCATGGCTATCGGCGAGACCATCACCAACCTGGCCGCTTCGCGTATCGGCAAGCTGTCCGATATCAAGCTATCGGCCAACTGGATGGCGGCTGCCGGGCACCCGGGCGAAGATGCGCGCCTCTACGACACCGTCAAGGCGGTGGGCATGGAGCTGTGCCCGGCGCTGGGTATCACCGTACCGGTGGGCAAGGACTCCATGTCCATGAAGACCCGCTGGCAGGAGGAGGGCGCCGAGAAGAGCGTGACTGCCCCGCTGTCGTTGATCGTTTCCGGCTTCGCGCCGGTGCTGGATATCCGCCAGACCCTGACCCCGCAGTTGCGGCTGGACAAGGGAGAGACCGACCTGATCCTGATCGACCTGGGCCGTGGGCAGAACCGCCTGGGTGGTTCCATCCTCGCCCAGACTTACGGTCGCCTTGGCCGGCAAGCCCCGGACGTCGACGATGCCGAGGACCTGAAAGCCTTCTTCGCCGTGATCCAGGGCCTGAATGCCGACGGTCATCTGCTGGCCTATCACGACCGTTCCGACGGCGGCCTGCTGACGTCCGCCCTGGAGATGGCTTTCGCCGGTCACTGTGGGCTCGACCTGACACTGGATGCGCTGGCGGACAGTCGCGAAGAGATTGCGGCTGTGCTGTTCAACGAGGAGCTGGGTGCCTTGATCCAGGTTCGCCAGGATGCCACCCCGGAAGTGCTTGCACAGTTCAGTGCTGCCGGCCTGGGCGATTGCGTCGCGGTGATCGGCCAGCCGGTCAACGGTGCCGATGTCGCCATCCGCTTCAACGGTGAACCGGTGTTCGGCGGCGAGCGTCGTGTGCTGCAGCGCCAGTGGAGCGAAACCAGCTACCGCATCCAGCGTCTGCGCGACAACGCCGAGTGCGCCGAGCAGGAGTTCGACGCGATTCTCGAGGAAGACAATCCGGGCCTGTCGATCAAGCTCGCCTTCGACGTCAACCAGGATATCGCCGCGCCTTATATCAAGAAGGGCGTGCGTCCGCAGGTCGCGGTGCTGCGTGAGCAGGGCGTCAATGGTCAGGTGGAAATGGCCGCGGCCTTCGACCGCGCCGGCTTCGCCGCCCTCGACGTGCACATGAGCGACATTCTCGCGGGCCGCGTCGATCTGAACGACTTCAAGGGGCTGGTTGCCTGCGGCGGCTTCTCCTACGGAGACGTGCTCGGTGCCGGCGAGGGTTGGGCCAAGTCGATCCTGTTCAACGCCCGTGCCCGCGAGGCCTTCCAAGCGTTCTTCGAGCGCAAGGACAGCTTCGCTCTCGGCGTCTGCAATGGCTGCCAGATGATGTCGAACCTGCACGAGCTGATCCCGGGCAGCGAATTCTGGCCGCACTTCGTGCGCAACCGTTCCGAGCAGTTCGAAGCGCGGGTGGCGATGGTCCAAGTGCAGGAGTCGGCATCGATCTTCCTGCGCGGCATGGCGGGGTCGCGCATGCCCATCGCCATTGCCCACGGCGAAGGCCATGCCGAGTATGAAAGCGAAGAAGCCCTGCTGGAAGCCGATCTGTCCGGCACCGTGGCGCTGCGCTTTGTGGATAACCACGGCAAGGTCAGCGAGCGTTATCCGGCCAACCCGAACGGCTCGCCGCGCGGTATCACCGGCCTTTGCAGCCGCGACGGCCGTGTGACCATCATGATGCCGCACCCCGAGCGGGTCTTCCGTGCCGTGCAGAACTCCTGGCGTCCGGACGACTGGCAGGAAGACGGCGGCTGGATGCGTATGTTCCGCAACGCGCGCGTCTGGGTCGACTGACCGGCGCTTCGTCGCGACGCGCTTTTTTCCGGGCGTCGCGACGCCTCCTTCCGGGAGATCGCCATGGCGGACATCGAGTCTGTCGCTGTCATCCTACCCGAGGTGCGCCAGGTAGAACCCGGCGACAGCCTCTGTCTGTGCCGCTGCGGTCATTCTCCGATATTGCCGGACTGCCCGCCCCATTGCGTCGACGGTCGCCGTCTGGTCGTCACTCGATCCCGTCTCTTGCTGCTATGCCGCTGCGGTCGTTCGCGCAGCCTGCCTTACTGCGATGGCAGCCACTCCCCCGCCGCCCTGGGGCTCAAGGCGAAATGGAAGCGCTTTCTCTCGCCCCGCTGAATGCTGGCATTTTTCCTCCCTCTTCGAACATCCGGGTTTTTTACCGGTCAAAACTGCCAACTTTCCGTACTGAACCCCTCTCGTTCGATGCGTTGAGGTCAAAGTGCCATCATGTTTGTGGCATGATGTTCATCTGCCTGCACCACCTACGAACCGCTTGGAGACCCTGATGTACAAGCTGTGCTTCTATGTTCCGGAACCCCATCTGGAAGCAGTCAAGAAAGCCATTTTCGCGGCCGGTGCCGGCCGTATTGGCGCATATGACAGTTGCTGCTGGCAGACCTTGGGTCAGGGGCAGTTCCGGCCGTTGGAGGGAAGCCAACCGTTTCTCGGGGTGACCGGGCGTGTGGAGCAGGTGGCGGAATGGAAGGTCGAACTCGTCGTGGCTGACGAGCAGATCCACGACGTGGTGAAGGCGCTGAAGAAGGCGCACCCCTACGAAACGCCGGCGTTTCAGGTATGGCGTCTGTCGGATATGGTTTTCTGAGTTTTAGCCGATCGATACGATGAGGAGCTTGGTGTTGTGCTCCTCATGCGTGCCTTCCCTCACGGTCTGATCTCGATCAGCGTGCCGTCTTTGACCAGACTCCAGATTTCCTTCATGTCGGCATTGGTCAGGGCGATGCAGCCCTCGGTCCAGTCCAGGGTTTGGAAGTACCATTCGGGATATTCCTCATCCAGCGGCGTGCCGTGGATCATGATCATGCTGCCTGGCGGCACGCCTTCCTGACGGGCCCGTGCGAGGTCGCGGGCATTGGGGTAGGAGATATGCATGGACAGGTTGTATTTGTCGCTGGGCTTGCGCCAGTCGATCCAGTAGAAGCCTTCCGGCGTCCGCTTGTCGCCTTCGCGAAGTTTCGGTCCTTTTGGCTGCTTGCCCAGGGAGACGCGATAACTCTTGAGCGTCTGCCCTTTGCTGATGAGATGAAGCTTGCGCTCGGATTTGACGACCAGCACCTTGTCGACCTGCTGTCCCTCAAGGGTGGGCGTTGCGTTGGCGTGAGACAAGGTGGCGATGGACAGGCACAAAGCAGCGAACAACCAGCGCATTTTGGAACGACTCCCCGGAACTGCAATTACTCTACTTTCTTAGAATAGGCCCGCAACGCCTCGATAGGTTCGTTGCGTACCGGGTAGACATGCTCCACCCGGTCGGCGAAGAAGCATTCTAAGGTACGCCCTACGGTCGGGAAAGCGAGCTCGGACCAGGGGATGTCCCGCTCGTGAAACAGGCGAACCTCGAGACTCTCATCGCCAACGGCGAAATCCAGGTCGACCAGCTCGGCCCGAAAGAACAGATAGACCTGGCTGATATGCGGCAGGTCGAAGAGGGTGTAGAGCTTGAGGTCGCGCACTCGCGCGCAGGCTTCTTCCAGGGTTTCGCGCATGGCGGCCTCGGCGGTGGTTTCACCGTTTTCCATGAAGCCGGCCGGGAGCGTCCAGTAGCCTCGGCGCGGTTCGATGGCGCGGCGGCAGAGCAGTACCTGGTCGCCCCATATGGGCAGGCAACCGGCGACGACACGCGGATTCTGGTAATGGATGGTCTGGCATTCGCCGCAGACGAAACGTGGGCGGTTATCGCCGTCGGGTATACGTTGCGTCACCGGACTGCCGCAGTGGCTGCAGAATTTCATGGTGTTCCCCTCATCCTGATCCCATCTTGGCGCGAGGGGTGCGAGGCGGCAAGCCGGGCCGGCTGAAAGGCGTGACCGGTTGGCGCGGGGCTTGGGCGCGGCGGGACTTCGTGCCATGATGCGAAGCAAAGGAAAAGACCGAGAATGCCCATGCTGGACGAACTCCTCCAACGTGTGCGCACCTATTCGCCACGCCTCTTGGAGACGGACCGCAGCTTCCCCGAGGCGGCGGTCCTCGTGCCTATCACCCGCAGCGACGAACCCGAGCTGGTATTGACCCTGCGCGCCAGCGGCCTGTCGACCCACGGCGGGGAAGTCGCCTTCCCGGGCGGGCGCCGCGATCCCGAAGATCCCGATCTCATCCGCACCGCCCTGCGCGAGGCGGAAGAAGAAATCGGCCTGCCGCCGGGCCTGGTGGAGGTCATCGGTCCCTTGAGCACGCTGGTGTCGCGACACGGTATCAAGGTGACGCCCTACGTCGGGCTGGTGCCCGACTACGTCGAATACCAGGCCAACGACGGTGAGATCGCCTCGGTATTCAGCGTGCCGCTATCGTTCTTCCGTGAAGACCCGCGCGAGGTCACCCATCGCATCGATTACCTGGGACATAGCTGGTATGTGCCCAGCTACCGTTTCGGCGAGTACAAGATCTGGGGCCTGACGGCGATCATGGTGGTGGAGCTGGTTAACCTGCTCTACGACGCTGATATCCAACTGCACCGAGCCCCGAACACCTTTATCAAACTGAGCTGAGCCTGCCTGAGAGGAAGCGCTGATGAAATATCGCCTGGGAGACGCCCGCGTCGATGCCCATCCGGACAGTTGGATCGCACCCAATGCGACTCTGGTCGGCAAGGTCAGGCTGGAGTCCGGCGCCAGCGTTTGGTTCGGTGCTGTGCTGCGCGGCGACAACGAGCAGATCCATATCGGCGAGAACAGCAACGTGCAGGATGGCACCGTGATGCATACCGACATGGGCTATCCGCTGACCATCGGCAAAGGTGTGACCATTGGTCATAACGTCATGCTGCATGGTTGTTCGGTGGGTGACTACAGCCTGATCGGCATCAATGCCGTGGTGCTCAACGGAGCGAAGATCGGCAAGTACTGCCTCATCGGTGCCAATACCCTGATTCCCGAAGGCAAGGAAATTCCCGACGGCTCGCTGGTCATGGGTTCGCCGGGCAAGGTGGTGCGTGAGCTGACCGAGCAACAGAAGAAAATGCTCGAAGCCAGTGCCGCGCACTATGTGCACAACGCCCAGCGCTACGCGCGTGATCTGGCGGAGCAGGACGACTGATGGAGCGCGAGTTACCCGTTGCTTCGCCCTGTGTGCACGTCTGCGCGCTGGATGATGACGACATCTGTATCGGCTGCCAGCGAACGGTGGCCGAAATCACTCGCTGGGGGCGCATGGACAATGTCGAGCGTCGCCAAGTGTTGGTCCGTTGCCATGAGCGAGCCCGGATAAAGGGCCAGTTGCTCTCCTGACGCGCTTCGCCTTCTCTTTTTCAATGCGCCGAGTCGCGCACCGTTCCAAAGGAAAACGTCATGCCTCGTATTGGTACCCCCTTGTCGCCGAGTGCGACCCGTGTCCTGCTCTGCGGCGCTGGTGAGTTGGGCAAGGAAGTGGTCATCGAACTGCAGCGCCTGGGTGTCGAAGTGATCGCCGTCGACCGTTACGCCGATGCGCCAGCCATGCAGGTCGCCCATCGCAGTCATGTGGTCAATATGCTGGATGGCGCTGCGTTGCGTACGGTGATCGAGCGGGAGCAGCCGCACTACATCGTCCCTGAGATCGAAGCCATTGCCACGGCCACGCTGGTCGAGCTGGAGGCCGAGGGTTTCACCGTGATTCCCACCGCCAGGGCTGCGCAATTGACCATGAACCGCGAAGGCATCCGTCGCCTGGCTGCGGAGGAGTTGGAACTGCCGACCTCGCCGTACCATTTCGCCGACAGCTTCGAGGACTATCGTGCGGCGGTGGAAGACCTGGGCTATCCCTGCGTGGTGAAGCCGATCATGAGTTCGTCCGGCAAGGGGCAGAGCCTGCTCAAGGGGCCTGACGATCTCCAGGCGGCCTGGGACTATGCCCAGGAGGGCGGGCGCGCCGGCAAGGGGCGGGTGATCGTCGAAGGGTTCATCGATTTCGACTACGAGATCACCTTGCTGACCGTCCGGCACATCGGCGGTACCGATTTCTGCGCGCCGGTCGGCCATCGCCAGGTCAAGGGCGACTACCATGAGTCCTGGCAGCCCCAGGCAATGAGCCCGAAGGCGCTGGCCGAATCCGAGCGTATTGCCCGTGCGGTCACCGAGGCGCTGGGCGGGCGCGGCCTGTTCGGTGTCGAGTTGTTCGTCAAGGGTGATCAGGTCTGGTTCAGTGAGGTTTCGCCACGCCCTCACGATACCGGGCTGGTCACGCTGATTTCCCAGGACCTTTCCGAGTTCGCTCTGCATGCGCGAGCCATTCTGGGATTGCCGATTCCTGCGATTCGTCAATTAGGGCCGTCGGCTTCGGCCGTGGTGCTGGTGGAAGGGGCGTCGAAGCAGGTGAGTTTCGGCAACTTGGCGGCGGCGCTGAGCGAGCCGGATACCGCGCTGCGTCTGTTCGGCAAGCCGGAAGTGGCGGGGCAGCGGCGCATGGGTGTCGCACTGGCACGCGACACGTCAGTGGAGGTGGCGCGGGCCAAGGCGACCCGCGCGGCTCAAGCGGTAAGCGTCGATCTGTGAGTCGGTGGCACGGCCTGGCCTGGTGGTCGGCGGCACTGCCGGTGCTGCCGATCGCCTTGTTGCTGGCCGTTCGAACCCGCCGTCAGGCCTTGCGGTTGTCGCCTGCAGCCGGTCCGGCCAGAGGGCGGGCCGGCATGGGCTTGGAGGGCGAACCCTTGCGCTTGCTGGTGCTGGGGGAGTCGACGGTGGCAGGTGTCGGGGCGTCCTGCCTCGAATATGCGCTGGCTGGCCGTCTGGCGGCGGAATTGGCCGAGCGCTATCGCCGGCCGGTGCATTGGCTGGCCTGCGGGGAAAACGGTATCACGGCGCATGAGGCCTGCGAGCGTCTGTTGCCCCAGGCTCTGGGAGAGCCGGTCGATTTGGCGTTGCTGGTTTTCGGTGTCAATGACACCACCCGCCTCAGTCCGGCGTCGCAGTGGAGATCGGCATTGGAAACGATGGCGACGAGCCTGGCGAAGCGGGGAGCCCGCGTCGCGTTCAGCAGCGTTCCGCCGCTTCAGCATTTCTTCGTCTTGCCCTGGTTGCTGCGGCGGCTGCTGGGTGCACGGGCCAGGCTACTCGATGCGCAACTGCGTGAAGTGGCCCAGGCGTCCGGCATGGCCTACTGCCCGATGACGCTGGAGTTCGTCCGAGGTTACCTGGCAGTGGATGGCTATCATCCGTCCAGTCTGGGCTATCGCATGTGGGCGCAGGGGCTGGCGCAGTTGCTCAGTCCTGCTCAGGTGGTTTGACCTTCACTTCCCAGACTCGCACCGTCTTCACCCGGTTTTCTGCCGCCTGGAGAATTTCCAGCCGGTAGGGGCCGATCTTCAGGCATACGCCGCTATCGGGAATGCTTTCCAGGGCCTCGGTAACCAAGCCGTTGAGTGTTTTCGGGCCGTCGCAGGGCAATTGCCAGCCGAGCGCCTTGTTCACTTCGCGGATATAGGCGGCGCCATCGATGACCTGGGTGCCGTCCTCCTGAGGATGGATATCGGGGCTGCGCAGGGCGTCCTGATTGCTGAACTCGCCGACGATCTCTTCGAGGATGTCTTCCAGCGTTACGATACCGAGCACGTCGCCATATTCGTCGACGACGATACCGATGCGGCGTTTCTGCTTCTGGAAGTTGATCAGTTGCGTCGAAAGGGGCGTGTTTTCCGGCACGAAATAAGGCTCGTGGCAGGCGGCCCTCAGCGACTCCTTGGTCAACTGGTTGTGGGTGAGCAGGCGGGCGATCTGGCGCATGTGCACCACGCCTTCGATCTGGTTGATGTCGTTGCGGAACACCGGAAGCCGGGTATGGGTAGTGGTACGCAACTGCGTGACGATATCGTCCAGATCGTCTTCCAGATTGATCCCGGTGACTTCGCTGCGCGGAATCATGATGTCGTCCACCGTGACCTTTTCCAGGTCGAGGATGCCGAGCAGCATGTTCTGTCGGTTGAGTGGCAGCTCGTGGCTGGACTCGCGGACCACGCTGCGCAGTTCCTCGGTGGTCAGTGCGTCGTTGCCCTTGCTCGCCGGGTCGATGCCGAACAGGCGGAGCAGACCGTTGCTGACCCAGCCGAGCGCCAGTACCAGCGGATAGAAGAGCTTGAGCAGCAACAACAGCGGCAGGCTGGCGGGATAGGCGACGCTTTCCGGCTTGAGCGCGGCGAGGGTCTTGGGCGTGATTTCGCCGAAGATCAGTAGGGCGATTGTCAGCCCTACGGTGGCGATGGCGATGCCGGCTTCGCCCCAGAGCTGCAGGGCCAGCACGGTGGCGATCGACGAGGCGAGGATATTGACGAAGTTGTTGCCGATCAGGATGGTGCCGAGCAGACGGTCTGGACGGCTGAGCAGGGCGCTGGCGCGCTTGGCGCCACGGTGTCCCTCTTTGGCCAGGTGCTTCAACCGGTAGCGGTTGAGGCTGAGCATGCCGGTCTCGGAGCTGGAGAAGAACGCCGAACAGACCAGCAGGAAGACTAACAGGCCGAGCAGGAAGCCAGGATGTACGTTTTCCACGGGCGGTGGCCTAGGTATCTAAATATGCAGGATGAATTCGCGCACCAGCTTGCTGCCGAAATAAGCCAGCATCAGCAGGCAGAAGCCCGCCAGCGTCCAACGGATCGCCTTGTGCCCGCGCCAGCCGAGCTGATGGCGGCCCCACAGGAGCACCCCGAAGACCAGCCAGGCTACGCAGGCGAGCAGCGTCTTGTGCGCCAGATGCTGGGCGAACAGGTCCTCGAGGAACAGCCAGCCGGACAGCAGCGACAGCGAGAGCAGGCCCCAGCCAGCCCAGAGGAAGCCGAACAGCAGGCTTTCCATGGTCTGCAGTGGGGGGAAGTTGCGAATCAGTCCGGAGGGGTGCTTGTGCTTGAGCTGGTGATCCTGCAAGAGAAGCAGCAGCGATTGGAACATGGCGATGGTGAGCATGCCGTAGGCCAGGATCGACAGCAGGATGTGCGCCAGGATGCCCGGTTCTTCGTTGATCGGCTGGATCGTGCCAGAGGGCATGAACTGCGCCAGCAGCGCCGTCAGCGCGCCGAGCGGCAGTAGCAGAAGCAACAGGTTCTCCACCGGGATTCGCGCGCAGGCCAGCAGTGTCAGGGCAATCACCGCGGCGGCGATCAGGCTGGCGGCGTTGAAGAAGTCCAGGTTGAGTCCGTAGGGGGTCAGCAATTGGTTGTACAGGCCGACGGCATGGGCAAGCAGTGCGAGGATGGCCAGGAGAGCCAGCAGGCGCCGGTCCGGCAGCTCGCGACGGGCCAGGCGGAGTCCTTGGTAGGCGGTGGCGCCTGCGTATAGGCAGGCGGCCGCGAGGCTGGGCAGCAGAGGGTGCATAAATCCGTATAAGACGAGCCCGAAAGGGCGTGAGTGTGGCATAGAACCCTCGTCTCACGAAAGACTTCAGGCGGTGTCGGTGATCCCAGGTCTTCGCTATAATCCGCGCCCTGCCGCAAGATCACCTCGGTTCAATAGAGTCCGAAAGGAACGCGCATGTTCGAAAATCTTACCGATCGCCTCTCGCACACCCTGCGTACCGTCACTGGCAAGGCCAAGCTGACCGAGGACAATATCAAGGATACCCTGCGCGAAGTGCGCATGGCCCTGCTCGAAGCCGACGTGGCGTTGCCGGTGGTCAAGGACTTCGTCAACCGGGTGAAAGACCGTGCGGTTGGCACCGAGGTCTCGAAGAGCCTGACGCCGGGCCAAGCGTTCGTGAAGATCGTCCGGGCCGAGCTGGAGGCGCTGATGGGCGCCGCCAACGAGGATTTGGCACTGAATGTGGCGCCCCCGGCGGTAGTGCTGATGGCTGGCCTGCAGGGTGCGGGCAAGACCACCACAGTCGGCAAGCTGGCGCGCTTCCTCAAGGAGCGCAAGAAAAAGTCGGTTCTGGTGGTGTCCGCCGACGTCTACCGGCCGGCGGCCATCAAGCAGTTGGAAACCCTGGCCAACGACCTCGATGTGGCCTTCTTCCCCTCCGACACCAGCCAGAAGCCGGTGGCCATCGCCGAAGCGGCGATTCGCGAGGCGAAACTCAAATTCATCGACGTGGTGATCGTCGACACCGCGGGTCGTCTGCACATCGATGCCGACATGATGGCTGAGATTCAGGCGCTGCATGCGGCGGTCAAGCCGGCCGAGACGCTGTTCGTGGTCGACGCCATGACCGGCCAGGACGCCGCCAACACCGCCAAGGCCTTCGGCGAGGCGCTGCCGCTGACCGGCGTGGTACTGACCAAGGTGGACGGCGATGCGCGTGGCGGTGCGGCCCTGTCGGTGCGCGCGATCACGGGCAAGCCGATCAAGTTCATCGGCATGGGCGAAAAGAGCGATGCGCTCGAGCCTTTTCATCCGGACCGGATTGCCTCGCGCATCCTCGGCATGGGCGACGTGCTCAGCTTGATCGAGCAGGCCGAGCAGACGCTCGACCGGGAAAAGGCCGAGAAGCTCACCAAGAAGCTGAAGAAGGGCAAGGGCTTCGACCTCGAAGACTTCCGCGACCAGTTGCAACAGATGAAGAACATGGGCGGGCTGGGCGGCCTGATGGACAAGCTGCCGCAGATCGGTGGCATGAACCTGGCGCAGATGGGAAGTGCCCAGGGCGTGGCGGAGAAGCAGTTCAAACAGATGGAGGCCATCATCAACTCCATGACGCCCGCCGAGCGCCGTGATCCCGAGATGATCAGCGGCTCGCGCAAACGCCGCATCGCCCTCGGCTCCGGTACCCAGGTGCAGGACGTCGGCCGGCTGATCAAACAGCACAAGCAGATGCAGAAGATGATGAAGAAATTCACCGCCAAGGGCGGCATGGCCAAGATGATGCGGGGGATGGGCGGCATGTTCCCCGGTGGCGGCATGCCCAAGTTCTGATGGGGCGACGCCCCGGTGCGCCGGCCGTTTCCGGCCGCACCGATGGGCGGCGGAAAAAGAGATTTGCAAACGGCCGGATAATCCTTAGAATATGCGGCCTTTCGGGCCTAGGGCCCAGTGTGCAATTTAGTTTTGCAAGCACCGACTACAGGAACGATGTTCTCATGGTAACCATTCGTCTCGCCCGTGGCGGCTCCAAGAAGCGCCCCTTCTATCACCTGACCGTGACCAACAGCCGCAATGCGCGCGACGGTCGCTTCGTAGAGCGTATCGGCTTCTTCAATCCGGTCGCCTCGGGTGCCGAAGTGAAGCTCTCCGTCAATCAGGAGCGTGCCAACTACTGGCTGAGCCAGGGCGCACAGCCGTCTGAGCGCGTTGCTCAGCTGCTGAAGGAAGCTGCCAAGGCCACTGCCTGAGCAGCATGAACGCGACGCCGGTTTCCGAGGAGCTGATTGTCCTCGGCAAGATCACTTCGGTGCATGGCGTTCGCGGCGAAGTGAAGGTGTATTCCTTCACCGATCCGATCGACAACCTGCTGGACTATTGCCGCTGGACGCTTCGGCGTGACAGCGAGACGCGGCAGGTTGAAGTGAGCAGGGGCCGCCTCCAAGGCAAGGTCTTGGTGGCGAAGCTGAAAGGACTCGATGACCGTGAAGAGGCACGTACTCTCGCGGGCTTCGACATTTGTGTGCCCCGTAGCGAGCTTCCGGGCCTTTCCGAGGGCGAGTACTACTGGTACCAGCTCGAAGGGCTCAAGGTGATCGACCAGGCTGGGCAGCTGCTCGGGCGTATCGATCATCTGCTGGAAACCGGCTCCAACGATGTGATGGTGGTCAAGCCCTTCCCGGGCAGCCTGGATGATCGCGAGCGCCTGTTGCCCTATACGGGGCAGTGCGTGCTGTCGGTTGATCTGGAGGCCGGTGAAATGCGGGTGGACTGGGACGCGGACTTCTGACCATGAGGGTCGAGGTCATCAGCATCTTCCCGGAGATGTTTGCCGCCATCAGCGAGTACGGCATTACCAGCCGTGCGGTGAAGCAGGGGCTGCTGCAGCTGACCTGCTGGAACCCGCGGAGCTTTACCGAGGATCGCCACCAGACGGTGGATGACCGCCCGTTCGGCGGTGGACCAGGCATGGTGATGAAGATCCAGCCTCTGGAGCGTGCTCTGGCAGCAGCCAAGCAGGCGGCCGGGGAGACAGCGAAGGTGATCTACCTGTCGCCGCAGGGTCGCCAGTTGAAGCAGGCGGCCGTGCGCGAACTGGCGCAGGAACAGGCAATGATCCTGATCGCCGGTCGCTACGAAGGCATCGACGAGCGCTTCATCGAGGCGCACGTCGACGAAGAATGGTCGATTGGCGATTACGTTCTGTCCGGTGGCGAGCTGCCGGCGATGGTGCTGATCGATGCGGTAACCCGTTTGTTGCCCGGTGCATTGGGCCATGTGGATTCCGCCGAGGAGGATTCGTTTACCGACGGCCTGCTCGACTGCCCGCACTACACCCGACCCGAGGTGTACGAAGGCAAACGTGTTCCTGAGGTGCTGCTCAGCGGCAATCACGAACACATCCGGCGCTGGCGTTTGCAGCAGTCCCTTGGAAGGACCTACGAACGTCGCGCTGATCTTCTGGATAGCCGCTCGCTTTCTGGAGAAGAGCAAAAGCTGTTGGCGGAATATCTTCGCCAGCGGGACGATAGTTAACGTATCGATGGCAAACCTGTGGGTTTGTCTTAGGAGCACTCAGATGACCAACAAGATCATTCAGCAGCTCGAAGCCGAGCAGATGAACAAAGAAATTCCGGCTTTCGCCCCGGGCGACACCGTTATCGTTCAAGTGAAAGTGAAGGAAGGCGACCGTCAGCGTCTGCAGGCTTTCGAAGGTGTGGTCATCGCCAAGCGTAACCGTGGCCTGAACAGCGCGTTCACCGTGCGCAAGATTTCCAGCGGCGTCGGTGTCGAGCGTACCTTCCAGACCTACTCCCCGCTGGTCGACAGCGTGAGCGTCAAGCGCCGCGGCGACGTGCGCAAGGCCAAGCTGTACTACCTCCGCGACCTGTCCGGCAAGGCAGCTCGCATCAAGGAAAAGCTGGCCTGATCCGGCGCTCCTTCAGAAAAAGCAGCCTCCGGGCTGCTTTTTTGTTTCTGGGGCACTTATTACTGATGAGGCGCTCCTGTCGACCCTGTTCAACAGCCCTGCGGTAGTCGCCGTTCTGTTGGGTTTCAACGGCGCAGGCTGATCTTGAGCGAGGCTTGGGACAGGTCGATATCCTGCAGGTGCAGGCTGCCGAAACTCTGGTTGCGGGGTGCGCCGGCGACGCGAATGTTGTCGAAACGCAGCTCACCGATCGAACTGGGCAGGCGAACCTCGACGGTACCGTCCGGGTTGATCGTCGAACTCATGCGCTGGGTGTCGTATTTCACATCCTGGATGGACGTTTCCGCTTCGAGGCTATCCAGCACTGGCATTACCAGCCTGGACAACTGCCTGATGGTGCTTAGGCCATCGCCGTTCTCCGCCTGGAGGAACAGTGATTGCAGAACGTCGTCCAAGCCACGGGCGCTGACGCTGCTCAGCTCCTTGTCGGTCAGCGGTTTCAAGCCGCGAGGGGCTTCCTGCCGGCTGATGCTCTGCGGTGTCTGCAATCGCTGGATATCCGCGCTGGCCATCTGGAAGGGGCTGAGCAGGGCGGCCACCAGCGTGGCGGCGACACGCAGGTTGTTCTGCTTCTTCAGAGCTTTCTTCAGTTGACGTTCGCTGATCAGGCCTTGCGCAATAAGGATTTCGCCCAGGCGCTGCTTCTTAGTCAGTTGAAGCGTGATGGCCTCATCCAATTGTGAGCGGGTAATGAGCCCTTTAGTGAGCAGAATCTGACCGAGGCGGGAGTTCTGTTGATGAGGCATCGGAGGGTCCGGTTGCTTTGATGGCTATATGAGATCATGTCTTTGGGCGGGTCTCCTGTCACCCACCCAAAAGATAGGCTGACAAGCCGTTCGTCTCTTCTTCCCGCATCATGGTCGATCGGGTGTTTCCTGCGGGATCACCTCGACCGCCCTCTGGCTGCGAGCGGTCGTGCTGTGAAAGACTAGCCGCTTCCTGAATCACCCCGACAAGACATGCCTGCCATCGACCACCCGTTGATCGACCGTTTCCTTGAGTCCCTCTGGATGGAAAAGGGCTTGTCCGCCCATACCCTGTCCGCCTACCGCAGCGATCTTTCCCTGTTCCATGGCTGGTTGCAGGAGCGCGATATCGAGCTGGCAAAGGCGGGGCGCGATGCGATTCTGGATCACCTGGGCTGGCGTCTCGACAATGGCTACAAGGCACGCTCCACGGCGCGTTTCCTTTCCGGTTTGCGCGGGTTCTATCGTTTCCTGCTGCGCGAGAGCGTGATCGAAGTCGACCCTACCTTACAGGTGGAGCTTCCTCAGCTCGGCCGTCCTTTACCGAAGTCGTTGTCCGAGACGGATGTGGAGGCGCTGCTGGCGGCGCCGGAGCTGGACGATCCCATCGGCCTGCGCGACCGTGCCATGCTCGAAGTTCTCTATGCCTGCGGTCTGCGGGTCACCGAGCTGGTCAGTCTGACGCTGGAGCAGGTCAATCTGCGCCAAGGGGTACTTCGAGTGTTCGGCAAGGGCAGCAAGGAGCGCCTGGTGCCGATGGGCGAGGAGGCGATCGTCTGGGTCGAGCGTTATCTGCGCGAAGCGCGGCCTTTTCTGCTGGATGGTAAGCCGAGCGATGTGCTGTTCCCCAGCCTGCGGGGCGAGCAGATGACCCGCCAGACCTTCTGGCACCGGATCAAGCACCAGGCGCGCGTTGCCGGGATCGTGAAGCCCTTGTCGCCGCACACGTTACGGCATGCGTTCGCCACCCATTTGCTGAATCATGGCGCGGACCTGCGGGTGGTGCAGATGCTGCTTGGCCACAGCGACCTGTCGACCACCCAGATCTATACTCATATAGCCCGCGCCCGTTTGCAGGAGCTGCATGCTCGGCATCACCCGCGCGGTTAGAGTGTGATCCGCTGCAATGTCCATTCGGGCCTTTGACGTCGGTCCGGCGGGGCTTCTGTGGTAGGCTCTGGACCATTCCGCAACCAGACGTCTCGCGACAGGAGTATCCATGCGCCTGACCCCCTTATTCGCCGCCATGGCGTTCAGCCTGGCCAGCGGCACGGTCCTTTCCGCCGATCCGGATCAGGCCATTCGCCAGAACCTGACGAAGCTCCAGCCTGACCTGCCGATCGAGGCCATCGCCGAAAGCCCCATGCCCGGTATGTATCAGGTCCAGTTGAAAGGCGGTCGTATGCTGTACGCCAGCGCCGACGGCCAGTTCGTCATGCAGGGCTATCTATTCCAGCTCAAGGACGACAAGACCATCAATCTCACCGAAGAGGCGGAAAAGGTAGGCGTTGCCAAGGAAATCAATGCCATTCCCGTCAGCGAAATGGTGGTGTTCGCTCCCAAGGAGCCGAAGACTCACATCACCGTCTTCACCGACACCGATTGCGGCTATTGCCAGAAACTGCACAGCGAAGTTCCAGAGCTGAATCGCCGTGGCGTCGAGGTACGTTATGTCGCCTTCCCGCGCCAGGGTGTCGGTTCCCATGGTTACAACGGTCTGGTCAGCGTCTGGTGTGCCAAGGATCGCCAGGAGGCGATGAACAAGGCCAAGTCCCGCCAGGAATTGCCCCCGGGCGACTGCGAGAATCCGGTGGCCAAGCAATTCCAGCTCGGGCAGATGATCGGTGTGCAGGGGACGCCTGCCATCGTCTTGGCCAACGGCCAGATGATCCCCGGTTATCAGCCGGCCCCTCAGTTGGCCAAGCTGGCCCTGGAAGCGAAGTAACGGGCAAGCCGCTTATCGCTTTGTTCCGAGCGGCCTGAATCCGCGCGGCCGTCGTCGATCCAAAGGGCGACGGCCGCATTCGCGGCTTCACATGATGGAGGTCGCGATGAAACTGGAAGGTTCCTGCCACTGTGGCGCCGTTCGCTTCTCCCTGGATTCGGCGCAACCCTATCCCTTCATGCGTTGCTATTGCTCAATCTGCCGTAAGACGGCGGGGGCGGGCGGCTTCGCGATCAACCTCGGCGGCGACTACCGCACACTGCAGGTGGACGGTCGCGAAAATATCTCGGTCTACCGCGCCCGGATGAGCGACGAGCCGGGTGAAGCGGGGCTTAGCTCCGCCCGTCGGCATTTCTGCAAGCACTGCGGCAGTGCGCTCTGGCTGTGGGACCCGACTTGGCCGGATCTGGTCCACCCTCATGCTTCGGCGATCGATACCCAACTGCCGGTTCCTCCGGAGCATGTGCACCTGATGCTCGGTTCCAAGGCCGCCTGGGTAGAGGTTCAGCGAGGCGCGCACGACAAGCTGTTCGACGAGTACCCGGACGAATCGCTCGCCCAGTGGCACGAACGCTTGGGCCTGACCGCCGACTGAGGCCCCTCGCGGCCTGCCGCCGATTGACTAAACACCTGACCCTTCGTAATGTGCGGCTCTTTTCCTCGGCCGGCGCATCCGGCCGTTCCTGGCGGTAATGATGGGGAGTTCAGCGTGAAACCGGTGAAAGTAGGCATCTGTGGGCTGGGGACCGTCGGTGGCGGCACCTTCAATGTTCTGAAACGCAACGCCGATGAAATCGCGCGCCGCGCCGGTCGTGGCATCGAAGTCGCCCAGATTGCCGCCCGTCGACCCAACCCGAAGTGCGATACCGGTGCCACCCCCATCACCGCCGATATCTTCGAAGTCGCCAACAATCCGGAAATCGACATCGTCATCGAGCTGATCGGCGGCTACACCCTGGCTCGCGATCTGGTCATGAAGGCCATCGAGAACGGTAAGCATGTGGTCACCGCGAACAAGGCACTGATCGCCGTGCATGGCAACGAGATTTTCGCCAAGGCCCGCGAGAAGGGCGTGATCGTTGCCTTCGAGGCGGCAGTTGCAGGCGGTATCCCGGTGATCAAGGCGATCCGCGAAGGCTTGGCCGGCAACCAGATCAACTGGCTGGCTGGCATCATCAACGGCACCGGTAACTTCATCCTGACCGAGATGCGCGAGAAGGGGCGCGCCTTCGAGGACGTACTCAAGGAAGCCCAGGCGCTGGGCTATGCCGAGGCCGACCCGACCTTCGACGTCGAGGGTATCGACGCCGCGCACAAGCTGACCATCCTTGCATCCATCGCCTTCGGCATCCCGTTGCAGTTCGACAAGGCCTACACGGAAGGCATCACCAAGCTCACCACGGCCGACGTCAACTACGCCGAAGCCCTGGGTTACCGGATCAAGCACCTCGGCGTGGCGCGCCGCACCGAGGGCGGTATCGAACTGCGTGTGCACCCGACACTGATTCCGGCCGACCGTCTGATCGCTAACGTCAACGGTGTGATGAACGCGGTGATGGTCAATGGCGATGCTGTTGGCTCGACTCTTTACTATGGCGCTGGCGCCGGCATGGAGCCGACCGCTTCGGCGGTGGTGGCCGACGTGGTCGATGTGGTTCGCGCCCTGACCACCGACCCGGGCAACCGTGTGCCGCACCTGGCCTTCCAGCCCGATTCGCTGTCCGACCATCCGATCCTGCCGATCGAGTCCTGTGTCAGTGCCTATTACCTGCGCATCCAGGCCAAGGATCATCCGGGCGTGTTGGCCCAGGTGGCGTCCATCCTTTCCGAGCGCGGCATCAACATCGAGTCGATCATGCAGAAGGAAGCCGAGGAACATGACGGCCTGGTGCCGATGATCCTGGTCACCCATCGCGTCGAGGAGCGGCGGATCAACGAGGCCATCGCGGCGCTGGAAGCGCTCAGCGACGTAGTGGGCAAGGTCGTCCGCATCCGCGTGGAACAGCTCAATTAACAGCGGCCGCGAGCGGCGAGCTGCACGCTGCAAGTCGACTGGATCGCTTGCAGTCCGGGGCTCGGAACTCGAGGCTCAAACCGAAGGTTTGCAGATATGCGTTACATCAGTACCCGCGGCCAGGCGCCTGCGCTGAATTTCGAAGACGTGCTCCTCGCTGGCCTGGCCTGCGACGGCGGTCTCTATGTTCCGGAAAACTTGCCTCGCTTCACCCAGGAAGAAATCGCCTCCTGGGCCGGTCTGCCGTACCACGAGCTGGCCTTCCGCGTGATGCGTCCGTTCGTGACCGGCAGCATCCCGGATGCCGACTTCAAGAAAATTCTGGAAGAGACCTATGGTGTCTTCGCGCACGCCGCGGTAGCGCCGTTGCGCCAGTTGAATGCGAATGAATGGGTGCTCGAACTGTTCCATGGGCCGACCCTGGCGTTCAAAGATTTCGCCCTGCAACTGCTCGGTCGTCTGCTCGACTATGTACTGGAGAAGCGTGGCGAGCGCGTTGTGATCATGGGCGCCACCTCCGGCGACACCGGTTCTGCCGCCATCGAAGGCTGCCGCCGCTGCGAGAACGTGGACATCTTCATCCTGCACCCGCACAACCGGGTATCCGAAGTGCAGCGCCGGCAGATGACCACCATCCTCGGCGAAAACATCCACAACATCGCTATCGAAGGCAACTTCGATGACTGCCAGGAGATGGTCAAGGCCAGCTTCGCCGACCAGGGTTTTCTCAAGGGCACCCGGCTGGTGGCGGTCAACTCGATCAACTGGGCGCGGATCATGGCCCAGATCGTCTACTACTTCCATGCCGCCATCCAGTTGGGCGGGCCGGCCCGGTCGGTGGCGTTCTCCGTACCCACCGGCAACTTCGGCGACATCTTCGCCGGCTACCTGGCGCGCAACATGGGTCTGCCGATCAGCCAGTTGATCGTCGCGACCAACCGCAATGACATCCTGCATCGCTTCATGAGCGGCAACCAGTACGTGAAGGATGCCCTGCATCCGACCCTGTCGCCGTCGATGGATATCATGGTGTCCTCGAACTTCGAGCGCCTGCTGTTCGACCTGCACGGGCGCAACGGTGCCGCCATCGCCGCGCTGATGGATACCTTCAAGCAGGGTGGTGGTTTCAGTGTCGAGGAAGATCGCTGGACCGAGGCGCGCAAGCTGTTCGATTCCCTGGCGGTGAATGACGAACAGACCTGCGAAACCATCGCCGAGGTCTACAAGGAGTGCGGCGAGTTGCTCGATCCGCATACGGCGATTGGCGTGCGTGCCGCGCGCGAGTGCCGCCGTAGTCTGGCGATCCCGATGATCACCCTGGGCACGGCCCACCCGGTGAAGTTCCCCGATGCGGTGCTCAAGGCGGGCGTCGGTCAGGCCCCGGCGTTGCCGGCGCATCTTACCGATCTGTTCGAGCGCGAAGAGCGTTGCACGGTCCTGGCCAATGACCTCAAGGCTGTCCAGGCCTTCGTCAGCCAGCACGGCAATCGCGGCAAGCCGCTCTGAGGGGAGCGGGCCGCTCGTTCGATGCGAGCGGCCCTTGTTCCTGAGCTTCAGTGCTAGCCGGCGATCAAGAGATAAACGCCGGCCATCAGCACGATGAAGATGAACCAGATCAGCCCGTTGCGCCTGTTCTGCGCAACGATCGATGCGCCGCGCAGACGTACCGGCGGGTTGTTCTCCAGATAGTCGTCGACCGCTTCGCGGGCACTGTCCTCATCCATGCCACCTTGCTCGCGGAGCAATTCGATAGCCCCCTGCCGGTCGCCTTGCCGCAGAATCGCAATGACCTCGGGCGGCAGCAGTCTGTCCGGTCGATTCATGGCGACTCCCAGTTCGTTGGCTCAGACCGCGCCCTGCTCACGCAAGATGGCGATCTGCTGCGTCGTGTAGCCGAGCCGTTCCAGCACTTCGGCGGTGTGCTCGCCCAGTTGCGGCCCCACCCATTCCGCCGAGCCCGGGGTATCGGAGAGCTTGGGCACGATTCCCGGCATCTTGAACGCCTTGCCGTCCGGCAGGCGGGCGGAAAGGAACATTTCCCGCGCCAGGAATTGCGGGTCGGCGAACATGTCGGCGGCAGAGTAGATTCGGCTTGCCGGAACCTCCGCCCTGTTCAGGATAGCCTCCACCTCGGCCAATGGCAGTGAGGCGGCCCAGCGGTCGATCACCCCGTAGAGTTCATCCCGGCGCAGATCGCGACCGGCGTTGTCGGCCAGGGTCGGGTCGTTCGCCAAGTCGTCGCGGCCGATGGCGAGCATGAAGCGCTTGAAGATGGCATCGCCGTTGGCGCCAATCTGAATGTGCCGACCGTCCGCGCAGGTGTGAATGGAGGAGGGCGTGATGCCCGGCATGATGTTGCCGCTGCGCTCGCGGATGAAGCCGAATACGTCGAACTCCGGCACCAGGCTTTCCATCATGGCGAACACCGCCTCGTACAGGGCCACGTCCACCATCTGGCCCTGGCCGCCATTCACCTCTCGATGCCGCAAGGCCATGAGCGCGCCGATCACACCCCAGAGTGCCGCGATCGAGTCGCCGATGGAAATGCCGGTGCGCACCGGTGGGCGATCCTCGAATCCGGTGATGTAGCGCAGTCCGCCCATGGATTCGCCCACAGCGCCGAAACCCGGCTGGTCCTTGTAGGGGCCGGTCTGGCCGAAGCCGGAGAGGCGCACCATGACCAGCTTCGGGTTCAAGGCATGGAGGGCGTCCCAGCCCAGCCCGAGTTTCTCCAGCACGCCGGGGCGGAAATTCTCGATCAGGATATCCGCCTCGCCGAGCAGCCGCTTCAGAACGGCCTGCCCCTCCGGGTGCTTGAGGTTCAGCGTCAGCGACTTCTTGTTACGCGCCTGCACGAACCACCAGAGCGACGTGCCTTCGTAAAGCTTGCGCCACTTGCGTAGCGGGTCGCCGCCATCGGGCGATTCGATCTTGATCACATCCGCGCCGAACTCGGCACAGATACGCGAGGCGAACGGGCCGGCGATCAGGGTACCGAGTTCGATGACTTTCAGGCCGGCGAGGGGTTTGGCGGAGAGGCTCATGCAGGCTCCAGGACGAAAGGATGCCTAAGCCTATGCGATTGCGCGGCATGAGGGGAGGGTGGCGATAGGGTTAGGGATCGGCCATGGGCAACTGATAGACTTACCGCCCCCTGAACGACAAAGAAGCCCGCCCATGGCCCTGCAAGCCACGCCCTATAAAGTCGAACTGAACCTCACCGATCTGGATCGCGGGGTGTACGAGAACCTGCGTTTCACCGTCGCTCGCCATCCTTCGGAGACCGAGGAGCGATTGGCGGTTCGGTTGATCGCTTATGCGCTGTGGTACAGCGAGTCGCTGGCGTTCGGGCGCGGGCTGTCGGATGTCGACGAGCCGGCGTTGTGGGAGAAGAGCCTGGATGACCGCATCCTGCACTGGATCGAAGTCGGCCAGCCGGACGCCGAGCGCATCACTTGGTGCTCGCGACGCGCCGAGCGCTTCAGTCTGGTGGCTTACGGCAGCCTGCGGGTGTGGCAGGGCAAGGTGCTGGATTCGGTTCGCGGGCTGAAGAACCTCAACGTGGTGGCGGTGGGGCAGGAGGCCTTGGAAGCGCTGGCAGCCGACCTGCCGCGTTCGCTGGGCTGGAGCGTGATGATCAGCGAGGGTTCGTTGTTCATCACCGACGAACGCGGCCAGCACGAAATCCCGCTGGAGTGGCTGGCCGGCGAACGCGGCTGATGCCGTCGCCGGCCGCTCCCGTCACGACAGCCAGAACTGCAGCAGCGATTTGAGCGACAGCACCACGCCGACCGCCGTGGCAATGACCGCCAGGATGCCGAACACCAGCATCCAGCGCGGATGGCGGTACTCGGTGCCGACGATCTCGGTCTTGCGCGAGGCCCAGAGGATGCACCCCAGCGCCAGCGGCAGGACCAGCGCATTGAGCGCACCGGCCACCACCAGCACCTTCACCGGCTGCCCGACCAGGCTGTAGATCAGCGTCGAGCAGACGATGAAGGCGATCACCATCCGTTCGTTGTAGCGACGGATGCTGTCATGCAGCGAGTACATGAAGCTGACGCTGGTGTAGGCGGCGCCGATTACCGAGGACACCGATGCGGCCAGCAGGACGATGCCGAACATCTTGTAACCGACGGTGCCCATGGCATGGGAGAACACCGAGGCCGCTGGATTGCCCGGGTCCAGGGCAAGCCCTTTGCTGACCACGCCGAGGGTGGCGAGGAACAGGCAGACGCGTACCACGCCGGTGGTCAGGATGCCGGTGACCGCGGCGCGGGTGACGTGGCCGACATTGTGGATGCCGACGATCCCGGCTTCGACCAGGCGATGCCCTCCGGAGAACGAGATATAGCCACCCACCGTGCCGCCGACCAGGGTGACGATGGGAAGCAGGAGAATCAGCGGGTCGTCCGGGTTGATGCTGTGCGACAGCGCCTCCAGGAGCGGCGGGTTGGACTGCAGCATGGCGTAGCCGATCATGCACAACATGATCACGCCGAGCAGTTGCATCACCATGTCCATGATCCGCTTGGCGTTGCGCATCACGAAGATGGCGATCACGCCCACGGCGGCGATCAGCGAGCCGAGCACCGGCGGTACGCCGAAGATCACGTTCATCGCCAATCCGGCCCCACCGATATTGCCGATGTTGAAGGCGATCCCACCGAGCACGATGAAAGCCGAGATCAGGTGGCCGACTCCGGGCAGTACCCGGTTGGCGACATCCTGGCCGCGTAGGTTGGAGACGCTGATGATGCGCCAGATGTTCAGTTGCGCACCGATGTCGATCAGCAGCGAGATGAGGATCGCGAAGGCGAAGCTGGCCAGGTATTTCTCGGTGAACAGCGAGGTCTGGGTCAGGAAGGCCGGGCCGATCGACGAGGTCGCCATGATGAAAATGGCGCCGCGCAGAACGCTGCGTTGGGATGACGGGGGAGCGCTGTAGGGAGCGGAGATGGGTTGCATGTTGCACCTTCTATTTTTCTTGGCGTTAGGGGCAGGTATGTGTTTTGCCGGGCGGGCCCGGCGGCAATGCAACGGCTGAACGCGTGAGCGTTTTCTTTCTTGTTGTTCGATTCGTTGATCAGGTCGCCCCCAGCCAGTGGCGGTGCTGGCGTTGAGCGATGTCCAGCCCGACCGGTGTCAGCCGTAGCCGGGTGCCGGGCAGGCACTGCGCCAAGCGTGCCACCGAGAGGGGCGTCAGTGCGCCGAGGCGCGGGTAGCCGCCGATGGTCTGCCGGTCGTTGAGCAGCACGATGGGCTGGCCATCGGCCGGCACCTGGAGGGCGCCCAGCGGGACGCCTTCCGAGACCATCGACCGCCGCGTGCAGCGTAGCTCTGGCCCGAGCAGGCGGACGCCCATCCGATCCGCCCGGGCGTCCACTTCCCAGTCGCTGTTGAAGGCGTCGAACAGGCTCTGCCCGGTGAAGTCGCCAATCTGCGCGCCCAACACCACGGACAGCGGCGTTTGCGAGCCGAGGTCGGGAATCTGTGCGGCGGACAACTCGCGGGGCGAGGATGAAATGCCGGGCCAGTTCAGGCGATCGCCTTGGGCCAATGGCCGGCCGTCCCCGTGCAGGCCCCCCAGCCCCTCGCGCAGGACGCTGGAATAACTGCCCAGCATAGTCGGCGCCTCGAAGCCGCCGGGTGCGGCCAGGTAAGCGCGCACACCCTGACGCGGTTGGGCGAAGCGCAGGCGCTGCCCCTTGTGCAGGCGAAAGCTGCGCCATGGGCGCAGCGGCTCGCCGTCGAGAGTGGCGCCCAGGTCCGCACCGCACAGGGCGAGGCAGACATCGCTTTCCGCCACCAACGTGAGTCCGCCGAAGGTAATCTCGATGACCGCCGCCTGGCGGGGATTGCCGAGCAACGCGTTGGCCAGTCCGTGGGAGACCCAATCCGCCGCGCCGCCCTGGGTTACGCCCAGATGACGCACGCCATGACGGCCACCGTCCTGGAGCGTGGCGAGCGTGCCACCGTGTTCGATCAGCAGGCTCATCGCGTCACCTCGAAAGGCGTGTCGTCACCGCCGAGGCGGATAAATTCCGTCCGATCCACCGGCACGAAGCGCACACGATCGCCGGGTTGGAGTAGGCTGCCCTCGGCAGGGGCGAACAGGCGCTGCGGAGAACGGCCGATCAGGTTCCAACCGCCGGGAGAGGCTTGTGGGTAAATCGCTGTCTGGCGATCGGCGATGCCCAGGCTGCCGGCCGGCACGCTTTTGCGCGGTGTGCTCAGGCGCGGCGTGGCCAGGATGGGTTCGACCAGCCCCATGAAGGCGAATCCGGGGGCGAATCCGAGGGCGAACACCTGGTAGCTGTGCCGGCTGTGGGCCTCGATCACGCCCGCGAGCCCCAGGCCGGTGCGTTCGGCGAGCGTTTCCAGTTCCGGGCCGACGCGGCGGTCGTACCACACTGGCACGTCATGGCAGCGGCCTGAGTCGTTTGCTTCCGGCGTCAACCCTTCCAGGGC
This sequence comes from Pseudomonas sp. PIC25, assembly GCF_002286785.1. Classification (GTDB taxonomy): domain Bacteria; phylum Pseudomonadota; class Gammaproteobacteria; order Pseudomonadales; family Pseudomonadaceae; genus Pseudomonas_M. The sequence goes on from NZ_MUJY01000060.1 coordinate 42,157, forward strand.
TTCGTCGATCAACATACGGGCACGGCGGTCGTCCAGTTGCAGGAGGTCGTACTGCACCAGCAGCGTGGTGTAGGACGGCACCAGATCCGTCAGTGCTGTGCCGAAGGCTTGACGCAGACGCTTCGCCGCTGCCAGCAGCCAGGGCATGTGCGCCTCGTCGATGCTGTCGAACAGCCGCAGCATCAGGCTATCGATGCCCACCACTTCGATGCGCGGCGTCATGCCGGCAGGCCCTGCAGTGCGTCGCGAATGCGCTGGACCGCGGCGACCGAGCCGGCGTTGTCGCCGTGTACGCACAGGGTGTCGGCCCGCAACGGCAGCGGGCTGTCGTCGCTGGCGACCAGCGGTTCTCCACGGGCCAGGGCGAGGGCCTGGGCGGCAATGGTCTCGGCGTCGTGATGGACCGCGCCGGGTTGCGTACGCGATACCAGTCGGCCCGCGCTGTCGTAGGCACGATCGGCGAACACCTCGAACCAGGGGGTGATCCCGATCTCCCTGGCCAGCGACTCGGCAACGGTGTTGTCGCGGGTGGACATCAGCATCAGCGGGAGCTGCCGGTCGTAGGCGGCGATGGCGCGCATCACGGCCCGCAGCAGGTCCGGGTTGCGCATCATGTCGTTGTACAACGCGCCATGAGGTTTCACGTAGCTCACCCTGCTGCTCTCGGCGCGGCAGATGCCGTCCAGCGCGCCGATCTGGTAGAGCAGCATGTTCTCCACTTCTTCGGGGGAGCAGGCCATGGAGCGGCGGCCGAAACCGACTAGGTCGGGGTAGGCGGGGTGGGCGCCGATGCGAACGCCATGGGCCACCGCCAGGGCGACGGTACGGCGCATGGTGACCGGGTCCGAGGCGTGGAAGCCGCAGGCGATGTTGGCGCAGTCGATGAAGGGCATGACCTCGGCATCAAGGCCCATGCGCCAAGCGCCGAAGCTTTCGCCGATGTCGCAGTTCAGGAGCAGGCGGCTCATCTCGGATCCTCTCGTTGTTATCGGTACCCCAGGAGAAGGGGCGGAATCTTGTGGTATTACGATGATAAAATATCGATAAATTATCAATATATTTTTGTTGATTCTTCTGTCCGCTCGTCGTCCGTCGTTTTCCGCTTTCCTGTATGCTTGCCGACCAAACCCATGCCGCCCGGTTCCGACGAGCCGGCTCCGCATACAGTCATGGATCGCAAGATGGTTGACGCCAAATCCTCCCGTCCGTTGCGCTCGCCCATCGTGGCGTCGGCGCACCTCGCCGCGCAGTCCCAGGAACTCTCCGAACTCGAATTCGGCATCATCATCGCCAGCCATGCCTTCCTGCGCTGGATGGAGCGCTGCATGAAGGCCGCCGGCGAGGTGGAAATGAACGCGCTGGATGTGATGGTGCTGCACAGCCTGACCAGCCGGGACCGCGCCAAGCGCCAGGCGGACATTTGCCTGCTGCTCAATATCGAAGACACCCACACGGTGACCTACGCGCTGAAGAAGCTGGCCAAGCTCGGCCTGGTGGAAGGCGAGAAGCAGGGCAAGGAAATGTTCTACCGCACCACCGACAAAGGCCGGCAGCTCTGCCAGGAATACGCCGACATCCGCCGCGAATGCCTGATCGCATCGTTCGAGAACCTGAATGTCGACCCGGAGGAAATTCACCGTCTGGCCGGCATGCTGCGGGCCATGTCCGGGCTGTACGACCAGGCGGCGCGTGCCGCAACGTCGCTCTGAGGCGGTCGTCCGTCGCCGCCTTTTCCGCTTTTCCGAATCCGACCGAGTTTTTCGCGATGCGTATCGAACCCCGCCCGCTGCCCGACACCTTGCCCGACCTGGGCGATCTGCCGCCGCTGCTGACCCGCCTGTACGCAGCGCGTGGCGTGCAATCCGCCGCCGAACTGGACAAGAGCCTGGCGCGCCTGATCCCGTACCAGCAGCTCAAGGGCATCGACGCGGCGGTCGCCCTGCTGGCGCGTGCCCTGGAGGACCGTCAGCGCATTCTCTTCGTCGGCGACTTCGATGCCGACGGCGCCACCGCCAGTTGCGTCGGTGTGCTCGGCTTGCGCCAGCTCGGGGCTGCCCACGTCGATTATCTGGTGCCAAACCGTTTCGAGTACGGCTATGGCCTGACCCCGGAAATCGTCGCCGTCGCTTTGGAGCGCCAGCCGAACCTGCTGGTGACCGTGGACAACGGCATCTCCAGTGTCGAGGGGGTAGCCGCCGCCAAGGCTGCCGGGCTCGCCGTGCTGGTCACCGACCACCATTTGCCGGGGCCGGAGCTGCCGGCCGCGGATGCCATCGTCAACCCGAACCAGCCGGAGTGCCGGTTCCCCAGCAAGTGCATCGCCGGGGTCGGGGTGATCTTCTACGTGCTGCTGGCGCTGCGTGCTCACCTGCGCGAGCAGGGCTGGTTCGAGCGACTGGGGATCAAGGAGCCGAACCTGGGCGATCTGCTCGATCTGGTCGCCCTCGGCAGCGTGGCCGATGTAGTGCCGCTGGACGCCAACAACCGCATCCTGGTCCACCAAGGCCTGGCGCGCATCCGCGCCGGGCGGGCGCGGCCGGGGCTGCGGGCGATCCTCGAAGTGGCGGGGCGCGATCATCGGCGGATCACCTCCACCGACCTCGGCTTCATTCTCGGCCCGCGCCTCAACGCTGCGGGGCGCCTGGACGATATGTCCCTCGGCATCGAGTGCCTGCTCTGCGAGGACGAAGCGCTGGCCCGTGACATGGCGGTGCAGCTCGACCAGCTTAACCAGGACCGCAAGGCCATCGAGCAAGGCATGCAGCGCGAGGCCCTGGCCCAACTCAAGGATTTGCCGCTGGAAGACCTGCCGTTCGGCCTGTGCCTGTTCGACCCGGATTGGCACCAGGGCGTGATCGGCATCCTCGCCTCGCGCCTGAAGGAGCGCTACCACCGGCCGACCATCGCCTTCGCCGATGCCGGCGACGGCCTGCTCAAGGGCTCCGCCCGCTCGGTGCCGGGGCTGCATATCCGCGATGCGCTGGACGCGGTGGCGGCGAAGCATCCCGGCCTGATCAGCAAGTTCGGCGGACACGCGATGGCCGCCGGCCTGTCCTTGCCGCAGGAAAACTTCGGCGCCTTCGCCGCGGCCTTCGATGCCGAGGTACGTCGCCAGCTCTGCGAGGACGACCTCACCGGACGGTTGCTCTCGGATGGGCAGCTGAGCGTCGAGGAATTCCACCTGGAGCTGGCCAGGGCGCTACGCAACGCCGGTCCCTGGGGCCAGCATTTTCCCGAGCCGTTGTTCCATGGTGTGTTCCAACTGGTGCAGCAGCGGCTGGTCGGCGAGCGCCACCTGAAGCTGGTGCTGCGCAGCGAATGCGGCTCCACCCAGTTGGATGGCATTGCCTTCAACATCGACCGCGAACAGTGGCCGAACCCGACCGTGCGCTGGGCCGAGCTGGCCTACAAGCTGGACGTCAACGAGTACCGTGGCCAGGAAAGCGTGCAGTTGCTGATCGCGCATATCGCGCCGCGCTGAGCCCCGACGGGGCGACTATCCTTCGGCATGAACCGACCCGCGCCAGGCGGGTCCAGATCACATCCGTCCCGTGTTCTGCCGAGGTGATCATGACCAAGCTGTTCGAACCCTGCACCCTGCGCGGCCTGACCCTGCCCAATCGCATCGCCGTCTCGCCCATGTGCCAGTACTCGGCCAGGCTCGGCATGGCCAACGACTGGCATCTGGTGCACCTGGGCAGCCGCGCGGTAGGTGGTGCCGGGCTGGTGATCGTCGAGGCCACGGCGGTGACTGCCGAAGGCCGGATCACCGCCGAGGATTTGGGTATCTGGTCCGACGAGCACGTCGAGCCGCTGCGGCGGATCACTCGCTTCATCGAGGCCCAGGGCGCGGTCGCCGGTATCCAGCTGGCCCATGCCGGGCGCAAGGCCAGTACCTGGCAACCCTGGCTCGGCCGGCATGGCAGCGTCCCAATCGGCGCTGGCGGCTGGACTCCGGTGGGCCCATCGACCATCGCCTTCGATCCGGAGCACGCCGTGCCAACGGCCTTGGACGAGGCGGGCATCGCCCGGGTTATCCAGTCCTTCGTCGAGGCCGCCGAGCGATCCCTGGCCGCCGGTTTCAAGGTGGCCGAGGTGCATGCCGCCCACGGTTATCTGCTGCACCAGTTCCTCTCGCCCTTGTTGAACCAGCGGCGCGATGCCTACGGTGGTTCCTTCGATAATCGTATTCGCCTGTTGCTGCAGGTGACCGGGGCGGTGCGCGGCGTCTGGCCGGACGACCTGCCGTTGTTCGTGCGCCTCTCCGCCACCGACTGGGTGGAGGATGGCTGGAACCCGGACGAGACCGTCGAACTGGCGCGCCGTCTGAAAGCCCTTGGCGTCGACCTGATCGACGTATCGTCGGGCGGGACCGCGGTCAACGCGGAGATTCCCACCGGGCCCGGCTACCAGACCCAGTTCGCCGAACGGGTACGCCGCGAGGCAGGCATCGCCAGCGGGACGGTGGGCATGATCACCGAGTCGGTGCAGGCCGAGCACATCCTGCGTACCGGTCAGGCCGACCTGATTCTGCTGGCCCGCGAACTCCTGCGCGATCCTTACTGGCCGCTGCACGCCGCCGCCGAGCTGGGCGACCGCTCGGTAGCCTGGCCGGCGCAGTACGTGCGGGCGGCGCACCGTGACACGCCGATCCGCAAGGTACCGATCAGTTACGACTGATCGTGACGCAACATCTGGAAGCACTCCCCGAGGCCCACAGCATGGTCTACGACCTTAGAACCTGTTTACGATCTCGCGAGCTAGAGCCATGCAAGGCAAAAACAGGCGAGGACGTGACTGGGGTCGCATTCGACTTTACGAGCTGTAAATGAGCA
>NZ_MUJY01000061.1 GCF_002286785.1 Pseudomonas sp. PIC25
CCTTGCCGCCGACTTGGAGGGTCTTTTCCTTCAACTGGATGCGCGTGCTGTATACGAGGCCGAGTTTTTCGTCTTCGATGGCGTCGTTGGAGACGCTTTGCACGGTGCCGTGGACGACGCCGTATTTGGTGAAGGTGAAGGTCTCGACCTTGATTTCGACTTCCTGGCCGGGGTGGACGAAGCCGATGTCTTTGTTTTCCAGCATGGCTTCCACTTCCACCGGCTGGTCGCTGGGGACGATGACCATCAGGGGTTGGGCTTCGGTGACGACGCCGCCGGGGGTGTGGATGGCGAGTTGTTGCACGGTGCCGTCCACCGGGGCGGTGAGGCGGGTCAGGCGGTCGCGTTGTTCGGCTTTCTTGAGTTCCTGGGTCAGGCTGGCGGCGCGTTGTTCGGACTCGTGCTGGAGGTCGAGCATGGCCCGGCGGGTTTGGGCGATGACGCTGTGCTGCTGGCGTTCGGCGGCGCTCCGGGCGGCGGTGAGTTCGAGGACGCGGGCCTGCTGGATGGCCAGTTCGCGCTCCTGGTCGAGGCGCGCCTGTTCCTTTTCCAGGTAGGCGTGCTTGGCGACGTAGGCTTTGTCGAGCAGGCGCTTGTAGTCGGCGCTGAGCTGGCGGGTGATGGGCAGGGATTCCTGCAGTTTGCCCACCCAGGCTTTGGCCGCCTGGATTTCCGCCTGGCGCTGTTCGATCTCGGCGTCGCCCTGGTCGAGGGCGCTGCGCAGTTCCAGGTACTGGCCGCGCAGCCAGGTGTCGGCGGCGCGCTGTTGCTCGGCGGTGGCCTGAGGCAGCAGGGCCGCCAGGGATGCCGGTTCGCGTTCGTGTTCGATGGCGTCCAGCAGGGCCCGGGCGCGGGCGCTGTCGACCTGGGCGGCAAGCAGGTCGCTCTTCAGGCGGTCGACGTCGGCGCCGGTCATGCTGGCGTCCAGTTCCACCAGCAGGTCGCCGGCCTTCACCTGTTCGCCGTCGGAAACGTGGATGGCCTTGACCACGGCCACTTCGCTGGGCTGGATGACCTTGCTCTTGCCGCTGGGGACGATCTTGCCGCTGGCGGTGGCGACCACGTCGATTTCGCCGAGGCAGGCCCAGGCCAGGGCGATGACGACGAAGGCCATGATGGTCCACTGGATGTAGCGCGGCGCCGGGTGTACCGGTTGCTCCTGCAGGGCCAGGGCGGCGGGCAGGAATTGCACTTCGTGGCTCAGGCGCGGCGGCGCGTCCATGGCCTTGCGCTGCCGCCAGGCGTGGCGCCAGGTGCTGCGGTAGCGGTTGAGCAGGTCGCGGCGGGCTGAAGGCTGGCTCATGCTTGGAGGCCGCCCGCCGGTGAGTGGGACGGTCCTACCGAGCGGCGTCGGCCTGGCAGATTGATCGCGAGCAAGCTCGCTCCTACAGAGAGAGGGGTTGTCATCAGCTTCATCCTTGTTGCAAACGGTGCAGCCTGGAGTAGTGCCCGGCCTGGTGGGCGAGGAGTTCGGCGTGGGTGCCCTGTTCGACGATCTGCCCGCGGTCCATGACCAGGATGCGGTTGGCGTCGCGCACGGCGGAGAGGCGGTGGGCGATGATGATGACGGTGCGGCCCTGGCAGATGGCTTTCATGTTCTGCTGGATGACCCGTTCGGACTCGTAGTCCAGGGCGCTGGTGGCTTCGTCGAAGATGAGGATGCGCGGGTTGCCCATCAGCGCGCGGGCGATGGCGATGCGTTGGCGCTGGCCGCCGGAGAGCGAGGCGCCGTGTTCGCCGACCACGGTGTCGTAGCCTTCCGGCAGTTCGAGGATGAAGTCGTGGGCGCCGGCCATCCGGGCCGCCTGCATCACCGCTTCGATGGGCGCGCCGGGGTCGGTCAGGGCGATGTTTTCGCGGATGCTGCGGTTGAACAGCATGTTGTCCTGCAGCACCACGCCGATCTGCCGGCGCAGCGAGGAGACGTCGGCCAGGGCGAGGTCCATGCCGTCCACCAGCACCCGGCCCCGCTCGGGGGTGTAGAGGCGCTGCAGCAGGCGCGTCAGGGTGCTCTTGCCGGAGCCGGAACGGCCGACCACGCCGATCACTTCGCCCGGCTGGATGCTCAGGCTGATGCCGCGCAGGATTTCCGAGCCGTCGGCGCGGTAGCGGAAGTGCACCTGGTCGAATTCGATCTGCCCTTTCAGCGGCGGCAGCGCACTGCGGCTGTCCTGGGACAGTTCGGTGCGGGTGTTGAGGATGTCGCCCAGGCGCTGCACGGAAACGCCGGTCTGCTGGAAGTTGGTCCACAGTTGGGCAAGGCGCATGATCGGCTGCGACACCCGCCCGGCAAGCATGTTGAAGGCGATCAACTGGCCCACCGAGAGGTCGCCGTCGATCACCAGCCGCGCGCCGAGCCAGAGGGTGGCCACGGTGACCAGCTTGCCGACCAGGCCGACACCTTCGTTGGCCAGGGTGGAGAGGGTCTGGGTCTTGAAGCTGGCGCTCACATAGCCTGCAAGCTGGTTGTCCCACTTGCGGGTGATCTGCGGTTCGACGGCCATCGCCTTGAGGGTGTCGATGCCGTTGACCGTCTCCACCAGGAACGCCTGGTTCTCCGCGCCGCGGCTGAAGCTCTCGTTGAGGCGCGCACGCAGGACCGGGGTGATGAACATCGAGAGCAGGAAGTACAACGGCAGCGAGAGCAGCACCACCAGGGTCAGCCAGCCGCTGTAGACGAACATCACGGCGATGAACACCACCGAGAACAGTACGTCGAGGATCAGGGTGATGGCGTTACCGGTAAGGAAGCTGCGGATGTTTTCCAGCTCGCGCACCCGCGCCACCGAGTCGCCGACCCGCCGCGCCTGGAAGTAGGCCAGCGGCAGGGTCACCAGGTGGCGGAACAGTTTCGAGCCCAGCTCGACGTCGATGCGGCTGGCGGTGTGGGCGAACACGTAGCTGCGCAGGCCGCTCAGGGCCGTCTCGAACAGCATGATGCCGAGCAGGCCGATGGCGATCACGTCGAGAGTGGACAGGCCCCGGTGGACCAGCACCTTGTCCATCACCACCTGGAAGAACAGCGGCGTGAGCAGGGCGAAGATCTGCAGCACGAAGGACACCAGCAGCACTTCGCCAAGCAGCTTGCGGTATTTGACGACGGCCGGGATGAACCAGGTGAAGTCGAACTTGGACAGCTCGCCGGCCAGCGAGGCCTCGGAGCGGACCAGGATCAGTTCGCCGGTCCAGCGGGCCTCGAGGTCTTCGAAGCTCAACACGTCGGGCCGCTGGGTGCGGGGGTCGTGGATCAGCGCCTTGCCATCGTCGAGCCGGGCAATGATGAAGAACCGCCCTTCCCCATCGGCGGCAATCGCCGGCAGCGGCGTGTGGCTCAGGCGCGCCAGCGTGCTGCGCGCCGGCTTGGCCTTGAGGCCGAGTTTCTTCGCCGCCAGCAGCAGCTCGGCCTTGCCGAACCGGCGGCCGTCTTCGGCGAATTCATGGGTGAGTTGTTCGGGGGAAGCGGCCACGTTGTGGAACCGCGCCAGCATCACCAGACAGGCGAGGCCGGTGTCCAGCTCCGGGGTGGGCTGGGCGTTTGA
>NZ_MUJY01000062.1 GCF_002286785.1 Pseudomonas sp. PIC25
ACGGGCATCGCCACCCTTGAGCTGGTCGTTACCGTTACCGCCGTGCAGGGTATCAGCGCCGGCACCGCCATCGAGCAGGTCATTGCCATCTTCGCCACGCAGGACGTCGTTGCCGGCCAGGCCATCGATGCGATCATCCAGCGCTGTGCCGCGCAGCTCTTCGGCACTGTCCGTGCCGGTCAGGGTGTTGAGGCTGGAGGTCCCGGTGTCATCGGCCGGGGGGCGTTCCGCCATCGTTTTGAGGGTGTCGGCCGTCCAGGTGGCGCCGTCGGCGAAGCGGACCTGGTCGATCTCATGATGGATATCAACGAAGAAGCCAGTCAGTGTCAGGCTACGGCCATTGCTTTGAACATTGAGCAGAAGATCGTCGCCGACCCGGCTCACCTTCACGGCGTCGACGGCGATCCCGTCCAGGAAGCGCAGGGTGTCGATGCTGCCGGCATCGCTGTCGTTGTTGTTGATGATGAGGTCGCCGTCGCTCGGGCCGAACAGGTAGGTGTCGTTGCCCTCCTGCCCGTCCAGTACGTCTCTTGGCCCGCCGCCACCGCTCAGGGTGTCGTCGCCCAGGCCGCCGAACAGGTAGTCGATGCCCTCGCCGCCATTCAGGTCGTCATTGCCTTCGTCGCCGTAGAGGCGGTCGTTGCCCGTGCCGCCCAGCAGCCGATCATCACCGGTACCGCCCATGATGCGATCGTTTCCGGCGCCGCCATCCAGGGTGTCGTTGCCGCCATCGCCGCGCAGGATGTCGTCACCGCCCAATCCCGCAATAGCGTCATCGGTCGTATAACCTGTCAGGTCATCGATCCCTTCGCTACCGCGTATCGCTATCGCTTTGATCTCGTCCGTTAACCAGACAGTACCGTCGGCGAATTCGATGCGGTTCAGTTCGTATCGAGTCTTGTAGAAGAAGTACTCGACGGTGATCACCTCGCCCGTGCTTAGCTCTGTGAGCAGCAGATGAGCGCCGGAGCGTGTCACTCGCAGGCTATCGGGGGTGATGCCATCCATGAAACGTAGGGTGTCGATGCTGCCGTCATCGCGGTGGTTATTGTCGATAGTGGTATGCCCATCGCCCAGGGCGAACAGGTAGGTGTCGTTGCCGTCGTCGCCGGACAACCTGTCTCCCACACCCGATCCGCCGCGCAGCGTGTCGTCCCCGGCACCGCCGAAGAGGGTGTCGGTGCCTGCGCCGCCGTCGAGCATGTCGTTGCCCGATCCTCCATTGAGTTCATCGCTCCCCTCGCCGCCGAAGAGCATATCGCCCCCAGCATCTCCGAACAGGCGATCATCCCCGGCATCGGCACTCAAGTTGTCGTCACCGGCACCGCCATGGAGCGTGTCGTTGCCTGCTCCACCGGATACGGTGTCGGCGCCCGCTTCGGCATGGATGAGATCGGCACCATCCAGGCCCTGCATGACCTCATTATTGTCATAGCCATTGATTTGGTCATCGCCGCTCGTGCCGGCGACGGCTTGTATCATCAGATCGGCATAGTTCCAGTTGACGCCATCGCTGAAACGAACCTCGTCGATGCTGGTTGGCATCACATCGGGAGAACTGCCGTAATGCTGGCTCCGAATGGTAACGACATCGCCCGTACCGGCAACGTAAAGCGTCAGATCGCTACCACTACGACGAACCCGAACCTCTGTCGAGGCGATATCGGCAAACTCAATCCGGTCCGTACCTGCGTTGTCGAAGATCAGATCGCTGCCCATACCGCGGCTGAAGCGATACGTATCGTTGCCCTCTCCGCCTACCAACTCATCCAGCCCGGCACCGCCGACAAGCTCATCATGGCCTGCACCGCCATAGAGGGTATCGTTGCCAGCCCCACCAGAGACGATATCGTCACCATCACCGGCAAAGACTTGGTCGTTGCCCTCTCCAGCATCGATGACGTCAGCATCGGCATGGCCGTAGATGGCGTCGTCCTGCGCCGTACCTTCCAATGCCTTCAGCTTGATAGCTTGGTAATCCCATTCCACGCCATTGGCGAAAACGAACCGTTCCAGTGCGGTGGCGCCCGCTACCCCTGCCTGGGAGGAAAACTGGCCCAGGATGCGCAGCGCATCACCGGTTACCTGGTTGTTGACCAGCAGGTCGGCACCATCCCGGCGTAGAAGGAGGTCCTCGGGCGCCACGTCGGCAAAATGAAGACTGTCGTTGCCCGCACTGTCCAAAATGACATCGCTTCCCCAGCCTGCGGCCAGGCGATAGCGATCGTCCCCGGCCTCACCCTCCAGCCGATCATCTCCGCGCCCCCCGTCGAGCAGATCGCTGCCACCACCCGCGAATAGCCGATCATTACCGTCGCCACCCAGCAGAGTGTCGTTGCCTTCGCCGGCATATACGGTGTCATTGCCGCCACGCGCGTCGATGAGATCATCGCTGGAGTACCCCTGGATCACGTCGACGAACGCCGTCCCCTCCAAGGTCAACAGACACAGTTGCGCGGGGTCGATCAGGGTCTCCAAGCCTTCGCCGTATTGCAAACGAATACCGCTGACCGGCAGCCCGTTGCGGAAGAAGGCGCTCAAGCTCAATTGGTCGCCCGGACTGTTGAGGAAGGTGACCACCAGGCTGGTCCCATCGCGCCGGAAGACCAGTTCGTCCAGAGGCAATCCGGACACGTAGATGGTCACGACATCGTCATACGCATCGACGATCACATCCTGGCCGTCGCCCTTGGCGAACAGGTATCGGTTGGTTCCGGTGCCCCCATCGAGCCGGTCATTTCCCTTGCCTCCGGCGAGGAAATCATCACCGGCACCGCCCACGAGCGTGTCGTTGCCATCGCCTCCTTGCAGGGTATCGCGCCCGGCCCCGCCATCCAGATAGTCCGCACCGTCACCGCCAGTCAGATGGTCGTCGCCGCTTCCCCCATCCAGACGGTCATTGTCCGCGCCCCCCTCCAGCACATCGTTGCCTTCCCCGCCACGCAGCACGTCGCTGCCAGCGTCGCCGGACAGACGGTCGTCACCCACGCCACCGTCCAGGGTGTCGTTGCCCTCCCCGCCAGACAGCGTGTCGTTGCCGGCATTGCCGGACAGGCGGTCGTCTCCGGCGAGACCGGACAACGCCTCGTGAGCCGCATACCCCTCGATGACGTCGTCACCAGCCCCGGCCTGCAGAACCATCGCCTTGACGTCATCGATGGTCCAGACGGTGCCGTCCTGGAATTCGATCCGGTCGATCGCCGTTCCGTTGGCTGCCTCGCCGGTGAAATAGTCGGTCACTCGGATGCTGTCCGTGGCAGACGTCATGATCAGCAGGTCGTTGCGCTCCCGTTTGAGACTGACGGCGCTACGCTCGACGCCCTGGCCAAACAGGATACGATCCAGCTTGCCGCCACTTTCCGCTGCGTTATCGACGACGTCGGTACCGTGGCCCAAGTCGAACAGATAGGTATCGCTGCCGCGCCCTCCGATAAGCGAGTCGTTGCCGGTCCCGCCATTCAGGATGTCGTTGCCGTCGTCGCCCATCAGCACATCTTCGCCCGCATTACCGGACAATTGATCGTTGCCACCCAGTCCATGGATGCTGTCGTTGCCCTCCAAGGCATCGATGCTGTCACCCTGAGCGGAACCGAAGATCAGATCATCGCCCGACGTGATCGACGAAGCGGTGAGTATCGCGAGAATCTGCTGCTGGTTCAGGCTGCTGCCATCGGCGAAACGAATCAGTTCCACCGCACCAAAATCCAGCGTGCCGTCGAAGTCGAAGAAATTGTCGATGCGCAGTGAGCCAGCCTCACTACCATCCACGTGCTTGACCTTGATCCACACCGACGTGGTGTTGCGGGAAAACTCCAGATCGGCCGGGCCGATGCCTTGACTAAATACCACCTGATCCAGGCCGCCACGGTCGAGGATGACGTCATTACCCTGGCCGCGAGAGAAGTGATAGCTATCGCCTCCGGCCTCCCCATAGAAGCGGTCGTCGCCCTCCAGGCCATGGAAGATCGTTCCAGCGTTTACGCCATAAAGGACGTCGTTATCCGTGGTACCGATTCGGGTCGAGAAGTCGAAGAACGGGGCCAGATCGCTATTGGATGCGGCGACGGCCTGGAAGGCGGCATCGCGCTTGGCTCGGTAGCTCGGTGAATAGGTACCCAGGTCCGTCAGCACGGTGACGATGCCCCGGATACGCTCTGTCTGCCCCGAAGTGAACAAAGCTTCCAGTCGCCCCTGCAGAGCGTCCCAGTCCAAGACGATCGACTGAGCATCCGAGCCAAAATGCGAACGGATGATGGCCAGCTCGCTGGCATATTCGGTCTGCGCCAAGATCTGTGCAGCGGTGAATCGCTTGAACTCCAGGTACTCGGCGACCAGGATCGGCGCCGCCTGTCCGTGCGGGTTCGGGTCCCGCTCGCCCCAGCACCAGGTACCCAGGTAAGGACGGCCCACCAGGTTTTCCAGGGTGACCAACTGGCGGGCATCCATGACATGCCCATAGACTTTCTTCGGGTCGCGGCTATACGGATCCACATCGGCCGCACCGGCCCAGCGGTAGATGAGGTTGTCGAGCAAAGCGTCCCGGCTGGTGGTGTCAGTGGCCGACAGGTACTGGTTCAAGAGATCCTTCAGCCCCGAATCCAGCACCATCGCCTGGTGCAGGTCATGCACCTTGCCGAAACCTTTGGCGTTAGGCAGGAACACGACATCCGGCGTGAGCGCGATACTGCCGCTGTTGACCCGCCGCGCCGCATCCACCTTGAACCAGACATCCGCCGCAGTGGACGCAGTGCCGTTGCCAAGTACCACCGTCGCTACTTGCCGATGCTCATGGCCGTATGCATCGACTTGGCTGGAATTGCTGTAACCGGTGCTGATCGAAACCACACCAGCGTCAGCCAGACTCTGCAACTCGCCAACCTCGCTGATTCCATTACCGTTCAGGTCCCGCCAGACTTGCAACGAGGCGTAGGAAGCATCCTGCGCATCGACGATTCCGTCACCGTTGTCGTCATGTTCGGCCAAGGCCTGGAAGCCGTTCGCAGCCTTCTCGCCATTGCGCAGAATGCTGTTGTTGCCGAACAACTCCGCACCATCAGTGATGCGGCCATCGCCGTTCCGATCATGAACCAGCAAACCATCGTCGGGGCTCACCCAACCGGAACGCTCGCTCAGCCCGTCGCTGTCCAGGTCGAAATAGGTAACACCCACCTTGAGCGTCTCAATGCCGTCGCCGTCCAGGTCGATAACGATAGGGGAAGTGCGGCTTTCGGCGTCGTCGGTTTCTGGGGTTTCTTCTTCCTCCTCTTCTTCCTCTTCGTCGTCCAATTTCAAAAAGATGCCAAGCTTGCCATCTGTGAAATCATTGATGGTGAGACCACCATTGACTACGAGCGTTGTGCCATTGAGAACATAGGTATTACCGCCACCTTTATAGGTATTTTCCGGATCGGTTTCCTTTCTAACCCCGCCAGTTAGCAACTTATTATTCAACTGGACCCGACCGAACCCATTCGCATCGTCCTGAATTACATCTTTATCATCCACCACATAAACATCATAGCCGGCGCCACCATAAAGGTAATCGACCCCTTCGCCTCCATCCAGGTAATCAGACTCGTCGCCGCCATGAAGGGTATCAGAACCTCCTTCGCCGAATAATTGATTCTTTCCTGACTCTCCATGAAGTTCGTCGTTATCGGCTCCGCCTTTTAAAACATCCGAATCTGCACCGCCATAGATGGTGTCATTTCCTTCACCCCCATATATATAATCTTCTCCTCCGCCACCACTTATTGAGTCCGCACCTCCCATACCCCACAAATAGTCAGTATGACCACCTCCTATCAGGGTGTCGGAGCTGTCACTACCGACCATCAAATTACGAAGCAGATTATTATTTTCCGCAAAAGAAATGACCTGCAATAACTCTCCTGAGGACTTTGCCAGTTGAACCACATCAAATCCATCCCCCTCACCGGTATAAGTGCCCTTAAGCAAGTCAATGCCGGCAGACAATACAGCTGAAAAATTACTCCTAATGGTATCATTGACATTCGCCGACAGCCCGGAACTCAACCTGACTCGAAACAAATGCGAAACAGCCTCAAGAACCGGGCGAACATTATCCTCGCCAGTATCAGATGAGAATGCACCAAACATCCTTGCATTCAACTCCAGCCTTGTCACCAGCCCTCCCATGCCGGCCGCAACATTATTTATCTTATTAATAATTCGCCACCAAAACTCGGCCCGACGCGCCCCGGGAGTTGCATACCCAGAAGAAGTAAATATATTATCCGGATTGCCGAATCCAGTAAAATCCCCTCGAAATCTCATAATAATCATGGAAGCAAGCTCTGTGCTTACGGGGAACGGCTCAGCAATATCGTAATTATTATTTATTAAGCGACGAACGTCACCCATTACGGATCTCTGTTCAGAAACCCCCGCCTCGACGTTACCGAATGTTATTGCACGTAGCACAGAGTCTGCCTGCGCTTCGGTAAATGAAAGACTTGCCAATGCATCTGACTGCAACTGGGTCCACAAACCTGTTGGCGATACCTCTCCGCGCGCCATGGATGCGATATTTTCAGCAGTCCAAGGAGATGCCCCACTTTTGTATTGGCTCAACAACTCCAGCCCCTGAAGCTGCGCCTGCGACAGGTTATCTTGTCCTCCGAGCCCAAAAACAATAAGCTGACGAACTTCCGACCATGCTCCGTACCTGTCTATATCCAAGCCATATCCGATGGTTGCAGTTACTTCACCATTATCGGCAGTCACAGCATGTATCTGAGGGATAAAACTTGCATTCTCCAGATCAATTAGCGTCCATACAACCAAATCCTCAAATGAAGCAGGACTTCCACTACTCGTTTGAAAGTCACTATAGTTAGAATGAAGCTCTCCAAGTTTTTCTGTAGCAGTTGCCATGACATAGCTCCTTTGTAAAAATTTATTTTTTCCATGAAACAGGCATTAAAACACACTGCAACTGACCTGCTTTGTATTTTTCAGGGGTAAATACCAAAAGCTCTGGCGGTGCGAAAGAAGACATCGGAATAGACACCATAACGACCTTCGTTTTAAGCTGATAAAGCTCCCAATGGACACTAGTGCTTGTCCCCACATTACGCGCAGCCAAATTACCTCCAGAATGGAAAATTATACTTCTTGACTTCTCATCCCCAATAACTCTCGAGAGGGAATTCTGTTTTGTAGACTCCCATTCAAATGCAAGCCGATGCCTTGGCGACTCATTCATCAGATATGAAATCAGGTCCGACTCACTATCACACTTTTCACTTGAAGACATCCAAGTTACACAGCGCGATCTGTATGCTTCAAGAACCTTAGGAAATATATGAAGAGGAGTATCAACAATCATTAACCGCTGATAAGTCTGATTACTTACTATTCCAGTACGCCTATAGACATACTCAACCTCCCCATCCTGATCGATATCAATTTCAGCAAACTCCACTTCCTTCTCACGCCCAGTCCAAGATGGTAGTCCTCCTGAGTTTTCTAGCGCGCTGAACTCAACTCTTTCCTCGCTTTCAGAAAGCCACCCCGCAAAGTCCGCCTCAGTTCTATTCTTAGACTTATTTAAAGACATCAAGATATCATTGCAGACTTCAGAATTTACTGACCCTGCACCCTGATAGAACTTCTCCGGCCTACCATCAAGCGAGCCAAGTGCGGGGAGCAAACCTGCAGTCACTTCAACATTTTTTCTAACATCAGAATAAAACATCTCTCTTGACTGATCCGCACAAGCCTGGAAAGCCACAAGATCACCAACCCCCAAAGTAAAAGCTAGAGCTTTCGTGACCATATGTGTTCTTAAGAACTCGACTTTTAAATTACACATCAGAAAACCTCACAGAAAATTTTGGTTGCCCACCTAGCTTTCTAACTATTGCAAGCATGAGTCACACTCTAATTGGACTTTTTTGAGTTGTATAATTCGCTCATTATTTAGCTCGACCGCACACGCTTTAATTAAAAGCTGTCTTTGAGCCTCTGCATCTCGAAAAGCTCGGGCGCCTATAGACCGAACAGCGCACTCACTACTTCTGAAGGCCACCCATTTTTCTTGAACATCATCAAACAATTCAATATCCTGCTTCAGTCTCTTCCGAACACTCATTACGACGAAATCAAATTCCTTTGTTGACTGCGTATAGAAATGCTCGACACACAAATTGACTTGAACATCATCAAGATCAAAGCATTCATTTACTGCTTGCGCCACCCTGCCCAATTCTTTGCTTACATACTCAGAGGCATAAGCACTAAGCGAAAAAAACCAGAACCACAAATACTCGAAATAGTCTCATTCATTTCCTTCCTTAAAGCAAAAAGGGACAGCAAAAAAGGGGACATATTTATTCTCCAGCCATCTACATCTAGTCCATACCCGATTGTTAGCGTAACTTCGCCATTATCGGCTGCCACTGCATGAGGAAGCGGAATATAGTTGGCATTCTCAAGATCTATGAGATTCCAAATTACGCAATCCTCAAAATTCGACGGACTGCCTTGACTTGTTGAAAAATCAGAGTAGTTATCGTGTAGCTGACCTAGGGATGGTCTGAAAAAGCCAGCCCTTGAAAAATACGCCCCTGCAACCATGCGGGTTACAGAGCGGCTGCTTCGCAAATTCGGGGCTTTTTCAGAGTTTCCCTAGGCTTTCTACTGCGCCAACCATATTACATTCCCTCTAATTAAATTAATTCCATCTGCTTGGAACCGCCAAGCACTTCAACTCAACAGCACGCCCCAATTGAAAAATCAATATTTCCGGTAACGTAAACCCAGAAACAGGAAATGAGGCCAGGCGACGGCAAAAACTGAGTGCAACATCTAATGCATCCCATCGGCCATCAATCGGGAGCTGCGCGGTAATCGAGAAGCCTGCTGCAAGTTACTCGACCCACGCTGCCCAGCAGCAGGCGGCCGCCTTGGCGAATTCGTGAGTGAGCTGTTCGAGCGGAAGCTGCGACAGCATGGCCTGACAAGCCAAGAGCTGATATGGAGTTTGGGGAAAGCTGAGGGGAGCGCATCCTGCATGTACATCCGTCATCCTTCTTCAAGGAGTGCCTCGTGCGGCAACGATGCGCATTGTCCTTGGCGCCACGCGCCGCATGGCGTGCGATGGCTCACATGACGGAGACGTATGTCGAAAGGCTTACACGAATAAGAGTTTTGCTGTCGATGGCCCTACCGAACCCACGCCGGGCTCGTTCGGTGGGTGATGGGGCTCTCGGATAGAGCCATGACAAGGCTCGGCGAGCCGACGAATACTGGCCGGGCTGCATAGGCAAGGAAGCGACCAGGCTGGCGATCCAGCCAGCCTCCGCAGCTCGACCTGCACGGCCCGGCCTGCTTTCAATGCCGCAAGACCGACACGCAGCAGATCGTCTCCAAGTCCAACAGGTCCTAGAGGCTATCACCCGGCACGCGCACCCAGCCTTCCATCAGCACCCGCGCGCTGCGGCTCATGATGGCCTTGGTCACGGTCCATTCGCCGTTCACCTGACGGGCCTCGGCGCCGACGCGCAGGGTGCCCGACGGATGTCCGAAACGCACCGCACTGCGCTCGCCGCCGCCGGCGGCAAGGTTGACCAGGGTGCCGGGAATCGCCGCAGCGGTGCCAATGGCCACCGCACAGGTACCCATCATGGCGTGGTGCAACTTGCCCATGGACAGCGCGCGCACCAGCAGATCGACCTCGCCGGCCTCGATCTGCTTGCCGCTGGATGCCTTGTAGTCCTTGGGCGGCGACACGAAGGCGATCTTCGGCGTGTGCTGACGGGTGGCGGCCTCTTCCGGGCTCTTGATCAGGCCCATGCGCAGCGCACCGGCGATGCGAATCTGTTCGAAGCGCGCCAGTTGTGCGGGATCGCCATTGATGGCTTCACGCAGCTCGGTGCCCTGGTAGCCAATGTCTTCGGCGCTGACGAATACAGTCGGGATGCCGGCGCTGATCATGGTCGCCTTGAAGGTGCCGACACTGGGCACTTCGAGGTCGTCCACCAAGTTGCCGGTGGGAAACATCGAGCCTTCGCCGTCATCGGATGGATCGAGGAATTCCAGCACGATCTCCGCGGCCGGAAAGGTCACGCCATCCAGTTCGAAGTCGCCGGTTTCCTGTACCTGACCATCAGTGACCGGCACGTGGGCGATGATGGTTTTCCGGATATTGGCCTGCCAGATACGCACCGTGCAGGTGCCGTTCCGGGGGATGCGCGCCGGATCGACCAGACCGGCATGAAGGGCGAAGGCGCCGGCCGCGGTGGACAGGTTGCCGCAGTTGCCGCTCCAGTCGACGAAGGCCTTGTCGATGGAGATCTGGCCGTAGAGATAGTCCACGTCGTGATCGGGCTGGCTGCTTTTCGACAGGATCACGCATTTGGAGGTCGACGAGGTGGCGCCGCCCATGCCGTCGATATGCGCGGCGTAAGGGTCGGGGCTGCCGATCACACGCATGAACAGCCGGTCGCGCGCCTCGCCCGGCACCTGGCAGCGTTCCGGCAGGTCCTGCAGACGAAAGAACACACCCTTGCTGGTGCCACCGCGCATGTAGGTGGCGGGAATCTTGATCTGGGGTTGCTGGGCCATGATTTCGTCCTGGCTTATGAATGGATAGCCGTGGGTGGATGGCTCTTTTTCCATCCACCGCGAAAAACGCAACGGTGGACCGGCGATGCGCGATCCACCCTACGGGTTCAAACGACGGCGCCTTCGAGGAAGTCCTGGGCGAAACGCTGCAATACGCCACCCGCCTCGTAGATCGAGACCTCCTCGTCGCTGTCCAGGCGACAGGTCACGGGGACTTCCAGAGTCTCGCCACTCCGGCGATGGATCACCAGGGTCAGGTCGGTACGCGGTTTGCGTGTCCCGACCACATCGAAGGTTTCGGTACCGTCGATACCCAGCGTCTTGCGCGTGGTGCCTGGCTTGAATTCCAGCGGCAGCACACCCATGCCGATCAGGTTGGTGCGATGGATGCGCTCGAAGCCTTCGGCGACGATGGCCTCGACGCCGGCCAGGCGTACGCCCTTGGCCGCCCAGTCGCGGGACGAACCCTGGCCGTAGTCGGCGCCGGCGACGATGATCAGCGGCTGCTTGCGCTCCATGTAGGTCTCGATGGCTTCCCACATACGGGTGACCTTGCCCTCAGGCTCGATGCGCGCCAGCGAGCCCTTCTTGACCTGGCCATCGACCACCGCCATCTCGTTGATCAGTTGCGGATTGGCGAAGGTGGCTCGCTGGGCGGTCAGGTGATCGCCGCGGTGGGTGGCGTAGGAGTTGAAGTCTTCCTCCGGCAGGCCCATCTTCGCCAGGTACTCGCCCGCCGCGCTGTTGGCCAGGATCGCGTTGGACGGCGACAGGTGGTCGGTGGTGATGTTGTCGCCGAGCACCGCCAACGGACGCATGCCGCGCAGCGTGCGCTCGCCGGCCAGTGCGCCCTCCCAATAGGGCGGACGGCGGATGTAGGTGCTCATCGGACGCCAGTCGTACAACGGGCTGACCTGCGCGGCGGTCTCACGGCTGAGGTCGAACATCGGAATGTAGACCTGGCGGAACTGCTCAGGCTTCACCGAGGAACGGACCACGGCATCGATCTCTTCGTCCGACGGCCAGATGTCCTTCAGGCGAATTTCCTTGCCGTCGACCGTGCCCAGCACATCCTTCTCGATGTCGAAGCGGATGGTGCCGGCGATGGCATAGGCCACGACCAGCGGTGGCGAAGCCAGGAATGCCTGTTTGGCGTAGGGATGGATACGTCCGTCGAAGTTGCGGTTACCGGACAGCACGGCGGTGGCGTACAGGTCGCGGTCGATGATTTCCTGCTGAATCTTCGGGTCCAGCGCGCCGGACATGCCGTTGCAGGTGGTGCAAGCGAAGGCCACCACGCCGAAGCCCAGCTTCTCCAGCTCCTGCTCCAGTCCGGCCTCTTGCAGGTAAAGCTTCACCGCCTTGGAGCCGGGCGCCAGGGATGACTTCACCCAGGGCTTGCGAACCAGGCCGAGCCGGTTGGCATTGCGGGCAAGCAGGCCCGCCGCGATCACGTTGCGCGGGTTGCTGGTATTCGTGCAACTGGTGATGGCGGCGATGATCACCGCGCCATCCGGCATCTGCCCGGGCACCTCCTCCCAGTGGCCGGCGATGCCCTTGGCGGCGAGGTCGGTGGTCGCCACCCGTGCATGCGGGTTGGACGGCCCGGCCATATTGCGCACCACACTGGACAGATCGAACGTCAGCGACCGCTCGTACTGGGCGCTCTCCAGGCTGTCGGCCCACAGCCCGGTTTCCTTGGCGTAGGTCTCGACCAGTTGCACCTGGGCGTCGTCGCGGCCGGTGAGCTTCAGGTAGCCGATGGTCTGCCGGTCGATGAAGAACATCGCGGCCGTGGCGCCGTATTCGGGGGCCATGTTGGAGATGGTCGCACGGTCGCCCAGGGTCAGGGCCGCGGCTCCCTCGCCACGGAACTCCAAGTAGGCACCCACCACTTTTTCCTTGCGCAGGAATTCGGTCAGCGCCAGCACCACGTCGGTGGCGGTGATGCCCGGCTGCGGCTTGCCGGTCAGCTCGACGCCGACGATGTCGGGCAGGCGCATCCAGGAGGCGCGCCCCAGCATCACGTTCTCGGCTTCGAGACCGCCGACGCCGATGGCGATCACACCCAGCGCATCGACGTGAGGGGTGTGGCTGTCGGTACCGACGCAGGTATCAGGGAAAGCCACGCCGTCGCGCACCTGGATTACCGGCGACATCTTCTCCAGGTTGATCTGGTGCATGATCCCGTTGCCCGGCGGGATCACTTCGACGTTCTGGAACGCCCGCTTGGTCCACTCGATGAAATGGAAACGGTCCTCGTTGCGCCGATCCTCGATGGCGCGGTTCTTGGCGAACGCATCGGGATCGAAGCCGCCGCACTCCACTGCCAGCGAGTGGTCGACGATCAGTTGCACCGGCACCACCGGATTGACCTTGGCCGGATCGCCGCCCTGGTCGGCGATGGCATCGCGCAGACCGGCCAGGTCCACCAGCGCGGTCTGGCCGAGGATGTCGTGGCACACCACACGGGCCGGGAACCAGGGGAAGTCCAGGTCGCGACGGCGCTCGATGAGCTGCTTCAGCGAGTCGGCGAGGGCCGCCGGGTCGCAGCGACGCACGAGGTTTTCCGCCAGTACGCGCGAAGTGTACGGCAAGGTGGCGTAGGCGCCGGGCTGGATCGCTTCGACCGCGGCACGCGCGTCGAAGTAGTCCAGCGAAGTGCCCGGCAAGGGTTTGCGGTATGCGGTGTTCATGGTCTCGGACTCGGTCGGCTACTCATCGGGGGCAAGTCCGGGGAGCGGCCACGGCCGCCGGCTCCCCGGGCTTTCACTCAGCGTTTTTCCACGGGCACGAACGACCGTTGCTCGACGCCGGTGTATTCCGCGCTGGGGCGGATAATGCGGTTGTTGGCACGCTGTTCGAACACGTGGGCAGTCCAGCCCGCTACCCGCGAACAGACGAAGATCGGGGTGAACAGCTTGGTCGGGATGCCCATGAAGTGATACGCCGAGGCGTGGTAGAAGTCGGCGTTGGGGAACAGTTTCTTCTGCTCCCACATGGTCTTGTCGATGGCTTCGGACACCGGATACAGCATGGTGTCGCCCACTTCGTCGGCGAGCTTCTTCGACCAGCCCTTGATCACCTCGTTGCGCGGGTCGGACTCCTTATAGATGGCATGGCCGAAGCCCATGATCTTGTCCTTGCGCTCGAGCATCTTGAGCAGTTCCGCCACTGCCTCTTCCGGCGACTTGAAGCGCTCGATCAACTCCATTGCCGCCTCGTTGGCACCGCCATGCAGCGGGCCACGCAGCGAGCCGATGGCAGCGGTGACGCAGGAGAAGATGTCGGACAGCGTCGAGGCGCAGACCCGCGCGGTGAATGTGGACGCGTTGAACTCATGCTCGGCATAGAGGATCAGCGAAACGTTCATCACCTTCACGTGCAGCTCGGACGGCTTCTTGCCGTGCAGCAACGCGAGGAAATGTCCGCCGATGGATTCTTCGGCGGAGGTGCAGTCGATGCGCACGCCCTCATGGGTGAAGCGATACCAGTAGCACATGATCGCCGGGAAGATGCCCAGCAGGCGGTCGGCCTTGTCGCGCTGCTGTTCGAAGCCGGTTTCCGGCTCCAGCGTACCCAGTACCGACGCGCCGGTGCGCATCACGTCCATCGGATGGGCATCCTTCGGGATGCGCTCCAACACTTCCTTCAGCGCCCGGGGCAGATCGCGCAGTCCCTGCAACTTCTTGCGGTAGGCATCGAGTTGTGCCTGGTTCGGCAGCTCGCCATACAACAGCAGGTAGGCGACCTCCTCGAAGCAGGCCCCGGCAGCCAGCTCGCGTACGTCATAACCGCGGTAGGTCAGCCCGGCGCCGGTCTTGCCCACGGTGCAGAGTTCAGTCTGGCCGGCTACCTGACCACGCAGGCCGGCCCCGCTCAATACTTTTGCTTCAGCCATTGCTCTCTCCTTCTTGAACATGTTCTGGATGCTGCAATTTCGACCGGCCACGCCGGCCGGCGGGTCAGCTCTTCTTCTGGGCGAACAGGGCGTCCAGTTTCTGCTCGAAGCTGTGGTAGTCGATGCGCTCGTACAGCTCCATGCGGGTCTGCATGGTGTCGATCACGTTGCGCTGGGTGCCGTCGCGGCGGATCGCGGTATAGACGTTCTCCGCCGCCTTGTTCATGGCGCGGAACGCCGACAGCGGATAGAGCACCAGGGATACGTCCACGCTGGCCAGCTCCTCGGTGGTGTACAGCGGCGTGGCACCGAACTCCGTGATGTTGGCCAGGATCGGCGCTTTCACCCGGTCGGCGAAGGTCTTGTACATGGCCAACTCGGTGATGGCCTCGGGGAAGATCATGTCCGCCCCCGCCTCGATGCAGGCTTCCGCGCGGTCCAGGGCAGCGTTGAGCCCTTCCACGGCCAGTGCGTCGGTGCGCGCCATGATCACGAAGCTGTCATCGGTGCGCGCATCCACCGCCGCCTTGATCCGGTCGACCATTTCCTGCTGGGTGACGATTTCCTTGTTTGGCCGGTGGCCGCAACGCTTGGCACCTACCTGGTCCTCGATATGGATGGCGGCGGCGCCGAACTTGATCATCGAGCGGACGGTACGCGCCACGTTGAACGCCGAGGCGCCGAAGCCGGTGTCGACATCCACCAGCAGAGGCAGGTCGCAGATGTCGGTGATGCGGCGAACATCGGTCAGCACGTCGTCCAGGCCGGTGATGCCGAGATCCGGCAAGCCCAGTGAACCGGCCGCGACGCCGCCGCCGGACAGATAGATCGCCTTGAAGCCGGCGCGCTTGGCCAGCAGCGCATGGTTGGCATTGATCGCGCCGACCACTTGCAGCGGATGTTCGCTGGCGACGGCATCGCGAAAGCGCTGCCCGGCAGATGCTTGACTCATGACTCACCTCGTTTTGTGGCTGTCTTGTCCGAAGCGTCCTGGAAATGACGCTCGATGTTGCGCTTGGACGCGCCGATGTGGCGGCGCATCAGCAGCTCGGCCAGTTCGCCGTCACGGTCGGCGATGGCATCGAGAATGCGGTGGTGTTCGGCGAACGCCTGGCGCGGCCGGTTCGGCGTGGCGGAGAACTGGATGCGGTACATCCGCACCAGTTGATACAACTCGTCGCACAAGAGCTTGGCCAGGGTACGGTTGCCGCTGCCCTGGATGATCCGGTAGTGGAAATCGAAATCGCCTTCCTGCTGGTAGTAGCCGACACCGGCCTGGAACGCCGCATCGCGCTCGTGGGTCTCCAGCACCCGGCGCAGTTCGTCGATCTCCGCCTGACTCATGCGCTCGGCCGCCAGCCGGCAGGCCATGCCCTCCAGGGACTCGCGGATTTCGTAGAGTTCGATCAGCTCGGCATGGCTGAGCGAAACCACCCGGGCGCCCACATGAGGCACTCGCACCAGCAGGCGCTGCCCTTCCAGACGATGGATCGCCTCGCGCAGGGGGCCCCGGCTGATGCCGTAGGTACGCGCCAGCTCGGGCTCGGAAATCTTGCTGCCCGGCGCGATCTCACCTTTCACGATCGCCGCCTGGATACGCCGGAACACGTGTTCGGAAAGCGTGCCGGAGTCTTCCGGGGCGACAGGGGCGGATTCAAGGACGTCTTGCATATTGTCGACAACCAGGCGCTCGTTTCGGCAAAAAACTACCTCCAGACAGGTTACCTGTCAAACAAACCTAGACTATTGTCGACAATCGCACTCATAACCAAAAAATCACATCGCCTCGGTAATTACCTAAAAATGCCTATAAGTGCAGTGGCGACGAAAGGACCGCATGTTAGAATGCCGGCCGCATTGCGCCCGATCGGAGCCCGCTCGCCCGGCTCGCGGGAGTTACCCGTGCCCAGCCGATCCACCGAACGACGATCGCGATACATCAAACAAGGATCTATGAGACTCAAGCCTTACGCCCTGCTGTCCTGCCTGCCTCTCGTGACCGGCCAGAGTCTCGCCGCCGAGAAGACCATCTATGGTCTGAACGAATACGCCCAGTTGACCGACATCGACGTGGAAATCGCCGCGAAACTGGACACCGGCGCCAAGACCGCGTCCCTGAGCGCACGCGATATCGAACGCTTCAAGCGCGATGGGGAAACCTGGGTACGTTTCTATCTCGGTGTCGACGATGCCCACGAGCATCCCATCGAGCGGCCGCTGGCCCGCATCAGCAAAATCAAGCGCCGCGCCGGCGACTATGATCCCGAGGAAGAAAAGACCTACACCGCGCGCCCGGTGATCGAGATGGAAATCTGCATGGGCAGGACGCTACGCAACATCGAAGTGAACTTGACCGACCGGAGCGCCTTCCAATACCCGCTTCTGATCGGCTCCGAGGCACTCAAGCGCTTTGGGGCGCTGGTCGACCCGAGCCTAAAATATGCAGCCGGCAAGCCCGACTGTACTTCCGACGCAAACTCCGCTGAGTAATACACATGCGCTCTCTCAACCTGCATCTGAAAGTCCTGATCACCTTGCTGGTGACCCTTGGCGTTCTGATCACGGCCTATCAGATCTTCATCCTCGGTATCCCGGTGACGGAAGACGAAACCGACGATCTCTGGAACATCGACGCCAAGGTCGAGTTCCAGGCCAACCCTCGCGAGCCGGTCAAGGTGCAGATGTTCGTCCCGCCGCTGAACCAGGACTACGTCAGCCTTAACGAGAGCTTCATCTCCAACAACTACGGCGTCAGCGTCAACCGGGTCGACGGCAACCGCCGGGTGACCTGGTCGGCCCGCCGCGCCAGCGGCAAGCAGACCCTCTACTACCGCCTGGTGCTGACCAAGCGCTACAGCGGCGAGCAGGCGAAGCCCAAGGGCCCGATCTTCCGTGACAGCATCCCCGTCGAAGGCGCGGAAAAGATCGCGGCGGAAGCGCTGCTGGCACCCATCCGCCAGCACTCGGCCGACGTGGAGACTTTCATCGGCGAAACCATCAAGCGGGTCAACAACGTCAACGACGACAACGTGAAGCTGCTGATGGCCGGCGATGCCTCGACGCCGAACAAGGCCCGCATCATCGAGCTGCTGCTATCCATCGCCCACGTGCCGATGGAGCGCGTCCACACCATCCGCCTGATCGGCGACCAGCCGCAGAGCCCCGAGCTCTGGCTGCGTAGCTTCAATGGCGACAAGTGGCTGTACTTCAACCCCGAAACCGGGGAGCAAGGCATGCCTGCGGACCGTCTGATGTGGTGGATCGGCGACGACCCGCTGGTGGCCGTCGAGGGCGGCAAGCAGGCCCAGGTCAGCTTCACCCTGAACAACAGCGAGATGAATGCCATCCGCCTGGCCAAGCTGACCGACGAAAATACCGACGTCGACTTTCTCGAATACTCGCTGTACGGCCTGCCGCTCTCCACCCAGCAGACCTACCAGATCATGATCATGATCCCGATCGGCGTGCTGGTGATCCTGGTGCTGCGCAACCTGATCGGCATCCAGACCCTCGGCACCTTCACCCCGGTGCTGATCGCCCTCGCCTTCCGAGAGACCCAGCTCGGCTTCGGTATCGTGCTGTTCACCCTGATCACCGCCCTAGGCCTGTCGCTGCGCTCGTATCTCGAGCACCTGAAGCTGCAGATGCTGCCGCGACTCTCGGTGGTGCTGACCTTCGTGGTCGTACTCATCGCCGTGATCAGCCTGCTCAGCCACAAGCTGGGTCTGGAGCGCGGCCTGTCCGTGGCGCTGTTCCCGATGGTGATCCTGACCATGACCATCGAACGCCTGTCGATCACCTGGGAGGAACGCGGTGGCGGCCATGCGATGAAGGTCGGCGTGGGCACCATCATTGCCGCCTCCCTGGCGCACGTGTTGATGAACGTGCCGGAACTGACCTACTTCGTCTTCACCTTTCCGGCTGTGCTGCTGGTGCTGGTGGGCTTCATGCTGGCGATGGGTCGCTACCGCGGCTACCGCCTGACGGAGCTGTTCCGCTTCAAAGCCTTTCTCAAGGACTAAGCCATGTTCGGTCTGATCAAGACGTGGAAGGCCCTCGAAGCGAAAGGCATCATGGGCATCAACCGGCGCAATGCGGACTACGTGCTGAAGTACAACAAGCGCAGCCTGTATCCCATCGTCGACGACAAGATCATTACCAAGCAGCGCGCGATCGATGCCGGTATCCATGTGCCCGAACTGTACGGGATCATCGAGACGGAAAAAGAGATCGACAAGCTCAACGAGATCATCGGTGAGCACAACGACTTCGTGATCAAGCCGGCGCAAGGCGCCGGCGGTGATGGCATTACGGTGATCGCCGATCGTTTCGAGGGCCGCTACAAGACGGTATCCGGCAAGATCGTCACCCATGAGGAGCTGGAGCATCAGATTTCCAGCATCCTTACCGGCCTTTACTCCCTCGGCGGCCACCGCGACCGCGCGCTGATCGAATACCGGGTCACGCCGGACCAGATCTTCAAGAGCATCAGCTACGAAGGCGTGCCGGACATCCGCATCATCGTGCTGATGGGCTATCCGGTGATGGCCATGCTGCGCTTGCCGACCCGGCAGTCCAACGGCAAGGCCAACCTGCACCAGGGTGCCATCGGCGTCGGGGTCGACCTGGCCACGGGCGTGACCCTGCGCGGCACCTGGCTGAACAACAAGATCGTCAAGCACCCGGACACCAACAACGCGGTGGACGGTGTGCAACTGCCGAACTGGGACGGCTTCATGAAGCTGGCCGCTGGCTGCTACGAGCTGTGCGGCCTTGGCTACATCGGTGTGGACATGGTGCTGGACCAGGACAAGGGACCGCTGATCCTGGAACTCAACGCCCGCCCCGGCCTGAACATCCAGATCGCCAACGACTGCGGCCTGGTGCACCGCACCCATGCCGTGGAAGCGCGCCTGGAAGAGCTGAAGAAAAAAGGCATCAAGGAAAGTGTCGAGGAGCGCGTGCGCTTCTCCCAGCAACTGTTCGGCCACGTGCACCCGGCAGAAAGCTGAGTCGCACCACCAAGGATTCGCCCCCTCGATCCCGTAGGGGCGAATTCATTCACCCAAGGCAGCTCAGCGAGTGCCCCAGGGCAATCATCCCCCTATCGCACGATCGCCAGCTCGAAGCCGCCTTCGTTGCCATGGGCGTGCACCTGCATCCCCATCTCGTTCACCGGCAGCGCCTGCAAGGGGCGTTTGAACGGCTTGTTGTCCAGGGTCTGTAGAGTACGGTCCTCGTCGGTAGTCAGCAGCAGCACGTAACGCTCCCCCTCCGCCGCCCGAACCGGAATCGTCCCTTCGATGAACGCATAGCGATACCAGGTCTCGCCGTGCAACTGGTAGACCGCATCGCTGACCAGGCGGGTCGGGCGCTTCGCCTCGTCGAGGAACAGCAGCGACGGATAGACCACCTGTTTATTGGCGAAACTGCGCACCCGCAAGCCGTAGACCCGATGCGAGCGTGGCAACCGGAGGGCCGCGTAGTAACTACGCCCCATTGGGAAATCGAAGCTCGGCGAATAGCGATTCAGCTCCTCGTAACGCGGCTGATCCACCGACAGGTCGGTGAACGCGTCCTCCGGCAGTTGGGCACAGCAGCGATCCACCAGGCTCTGATAAAGGCTCTGTTGCTGCTCTTTGCTGCCCTGCAGGAGCGCCTTCATCGCCTCCGTCGGCTGGCCATCCAACCCCGGCAGCACTGGCACGCGTCGCTCGAACGCTACCTCGCGCCCTTCACTGAAACGGGCCTGCTGCGTTGGAGCCTCCTCGGCGACGCGCTCCCTCGGCACAGGGGAGTTACGCATTCGGCCCTGCTCATCGACCCAGGTGTAATAGGGGTTGCCATGCTCGCTACGGACGAATCCCCTCCCCTCCAGAACGTCGGCGTCGATGTATTCGCCTGAACTCTGGCCATTGGGCAGCCGGATGTCAGGCCGGCCGTCGCCGGCCTGACCGCCGGCGTAGAAGCTGTTCTGCAGGTTGCCGTTGGCATCCACCCAGGTGAAATACCGGCGCTTCTGCTCGCCGCTGTTCTGGCTGCCGGGCCAGCGGGTGCCTTGCTCGTCGCCCTGGCGCGCCTGGTCGCTGCGGAGGATCCGCTGCTGGGCCTGGCGCTGCTGCTCGGCATAACGCGAATCGACGAAGGTATTGTGCAGTCGCCCCTGGTCATCGATCCAGGTCAGGTAACGCCCGCCAGCGGCCTGGACCGGCAGGCTGAGTAAAAGAGCGAGACCGAGAGTAAGAACGCGCATGGAAGGCCTCAGAAAGCGGTCTGGTAGGTCAACGCGAACACGTAGGCCTTGACCGTGGTTTCGATGTCCAGGTCGGCGTACGGGTTGTAGACCATGCTGTCCAGGTTCGAACAGTTGACGTTGCAGCTCGAGCGGGCTGGGATGTCCTGCTTGCTGACCAGATAATTGAAGCCGACGTCGATCACCGTGTCCTTGTCCCAGCGATAGCCCGCGCCAAGACCGTACAACGTGGCCTCGCCGAGCGGCGCCAGGACATCGGCGGCATTGCCCGGGATCGCCGAACGGCGTGGCTCGTAGCCGAAACGCAGGCTCAGGCGGTCGTTGACCTCGTACTGGACACCCAACGCCCAGCTCCATACCGACTCGTAGTTGCGGTCGAGAATGATGCTGTGCGAAGTGGCGTTGTTCGGCGAAAACAGCTTGGCGATCCGCAGCACGTCCAGTTCGCGGTCGAACTCCAGCTCGAACTTGTCCCAGGCATCGTAATCGGTCCACTTGAGATCGAAGTTGATCTGCCATTTCGGATGCGGCTTGATCTTGATCCCCGTGGCAAAGTGCGCTGGGTAGGTCAGGTCCAGGGACACATTGCCCTCTTCTTCGTCGAATACGCCGTCCGGAGTGATGCTGCTGAAGATCACGCCGATCAGCGAACTGTCCAAGCCCCGCCAGAAGCCTTGCCAGTCTTGGGAATAATCGACCCGGTACTTGCCTTGCAGGTGCATCTTCGCCTCGCTTTGGTACACCGCACCCCAGGCGAACCAGTCGGTCGGCTCCCAAAGAAAGCCGATGTTCCAGGTCGGCGACAGGGTCTGCTGCATGTCGATATCGATGTTGGCGATGTCGGTGAACGGACCGAGGTCGCCGCCGCAGATGTTCAGCAGTACCTCGAACGGGTTGCCGTCGACCGTACAGAGCGCATCCTGAGCGGCACCGGTCAGGCCGGTCAGGACGTTGGGTGCGCGGAAATCCTGGTTGATGGCCATGGCTTGGTGGGAAAAACCGATCGACAGCCCCACCGACAGCTCGTCGTTGACCTGATAGCCGATCGATGGCGAGAAATAGGTCAGCCGTTGCAGCACCACTTCCCGGCCCTGGTAGCGAGCCGGGTCGTCGGAGTCGCGGGTGAAGCCCAGGGCCTGAGGCGTATAGACGTTGGTGGCGAAGGTGAATTTCGACCCCGGCGGATTGATCGACAGGCCCGCCAAAGGCGCGAACAGCAGCGGGACTTCCATCGCCCCGCCCAGGCCGGGCAGGTACATGGCCGCCGTGGTCGTCCGGCTGGAGCTGTTGGCCACCGGATCGTCCTTCAGGCCGAAGAAGCTGCTGCCGTAGTCCGGCGGCGCATCGAAGTCGGCACGGATATCCATCATGCCGGTGATGAACTTGACGACGGTCTGGCGCCCCTTGAGCTTGGTCAAGGCCGCCGGGTTGTAGTGCACGGCATCGATACCGCTGGAGTCGGCGGTGATCGCGTTACCCAGGGCCATGGCCTTGGGGTTGCCGATGGTCAGGTTCTGTGCCAGCTGGGCGTTGGCGGCGCCGGCCCAGAGCAGAGCTATCCCGGAAATCGCCCGCGCGAGCGGCGAAATACGCATGATCATAGTGATCGCTCGCTGTCAGGGGGCCTTCAGGCCTTTGATGTCCAGGGGCATGGAAAGCCCCAGCAACACGTCGGGAGAGTCTTCCGTCATGCCGAAGCCGGCGTTGATGTTGACGATATGTTCCGGCGAAGTGCGCAGGCCGAGGGAGAAGTTCATGACCGAACTGGTCTGCTCGCGCCCTTCCAGCGTGACGTCGGAAAACTTGAACTCCGGTGCCAGGGAATGCGCCATCTGGTAGGAGGCCGCCAGCGAAACGTCGTAAGACAACGCATAGGCGAAGCCCATGCTGAAGTTGAAGGTCGAGCCCGGATCGACCCCTTCCAGCAGGCGTCCGCCGCGGACCTGGTGGATGCCGTGGATCGGCAGGTTGTAGGCGTAGCCCAGCGAGCCGAACAGCACGACCGGATCGATCACATAGGACATGTTGGCGCCGAAACCGAGGCTGTAGTAGCCGTTGCCAGTGGAGAGATCGGTATCGCTGTTGATGTCGTAGGGGCTCTCCCCGGTGGGCAGACCGAGGGTCGCGTAGAGCGTGGTCACCGGACGACCGCGCAGCGAAGCCCAGGGCTGCCAGCGCAGCGAGGCGGAGACGTCGCCGAGGCTGTAGACGTTGAGGTCGCGTTCGGTGTCGTACTTGGCCACGAACGGCAGGCGCACGCTGAAAGTCAGGTTGTCCCAGACGCCATAGTCGAAGGTGAACGAGTTGGTAAAGGTGTGCTGGGCCTCGCTCTGGCCGATCACGCTGTAGACGTTGTTGCCGGTGCGAACCGTCTCGATCAGGGTGTCGCGGGTCAGGGAATAGTCGAAGCCGTAGGTCAGCGTGCGCTCGCCCTTCTTCAGCAGGGTGTAGCTCTTCTCCGCCGCCTGGAAGACTTCCTCCAGGGCCTTGGTGCTGTCGGCATCGTCCTCTTTCTTGCTCAATGCCTCACGGGCATCCTCGACGGAAGGCTCATCGGCCATCACCGGCCCGGCGGCCAGAAGCGTCAGCATGGCCAGCCATGCGTACCCCCTCACTCCCATGACGCTATCCCCATCTCGTTATTGTTGTCGGGCTTCGTGCAGCAGACGTTTACTTGCGGCGGATGTACTGGATGTCGCCTTCTGAGCCCAGCTCGGTGGCCTGCTCCGAGGTGAACTTGGCGATTTCGGGAAACTCCCGGAAAGCCAGCAGGCTGACCGTACGATCGTCTACCAGACGCAGGTCGCGCTCGGTCAGTTGCAAGGCGTTGTGCGGCGCCTGCCCGCCGGGAAAAATGGCGAACAGCACGTTCTGGTCCCAGATCTCCTCGAAGCGGGTCCGGGTGAAACTGATGTTGCCCAGCGCAGGATCGGCCACGAACACGTGGTCGTTGTAGACGTCCCGGACCACGACGAAGTGTTTGAACCCGGCGTACTCGATCGGCACGATGGCCGGATGCTCCAGGGCATCCAGGTCCGAGAAGTCGGCGCGAAATCCACCGCTCTCATAGCCGAGGGCGGCCACGAAGCGCTTCATGTCCAACAGCGAAAAGCCCCGCCGCTCGACGATCTTTTCCGCTTCGCCGAAACGCAGCAGCCCTTCCATCACCTGGCGCTCTTCGAGATTGCGGCCCAGGTAGTAGTCGAGCATGGTGGTCAGTGCCGCCGAACCGCAGCTGTAGTCGTAGGCCTGGCGGATCACATTGCGGAACTGCAGCTGGCTCATCGGCTCCAGCACCACCGACTCGCGCACCGGGACGGTCCCGTTCAGCGCCTGGGTAATGTTCACCGTGCCTTGCTGTTGCGGCTTGGTTTCCACCGCCTCGGTGAAACCGAACACACCGATCAGGCTGCCCACAAGAATTTCGATCATACCGTCCGCCCAGATCCCGCCCGCCGGGGAGAAACCCCGCCGACCCGGCGGGGTTTTCCGGTCGGGCAACCGAACTCAGTGACCCCAGACCTTGACGGTACTGCCGGCCATGTTCAGGTCGTTGATGGCCAGGGAGCCCAGGCTGGCGGCGCTGCTGTTACCCACCTTGATGGCGCCGACTTCCAGTTGGCCGGTCATCTCCGGCAGGCTGATCTGCAGCTGCTGGGTGCCGCCGCTATTGGTGACCACATCGACCATCAGCGGGTTGTCGTCGGAAATGTCGAAGCCGTCGAAGGACACGGTTTCCATGCGCAGCGAGCCGCCGTTGGTATCGCCGTCGGTGTAGACGATGCTGCCGATGGAGCCGTTGAAACTACCGGAAATGCTGATGCCGTCCTGACCGGTTACGCCGGCCAGCGCGGAATCGTCCATCGCCTTCAGATCGGCCTGGGCCAGGAGCGGAGCGGTCAGCAGAGCAGCAAGCGCCAGTTGGTTGAATCTTTTCATTCTTCTTATCTCCAAAAGATCACAGGTGGGTTACCCCGGGGTGCCGCCGCAGACTCCTGTCTCCGGCAGTGGGACCGGCTTGCGCCGATCTCCAGGCCCGACGCTGCTTCCCTAGTCGCGTCGGACATGGATTCGTGAAGCCCCTGGCTTCGCGTCCTGTGAACAAGCTACTGGCCACCCTCTTGCCTGCCAGCCCATCCAACGGATGGAGCGGAACGGCAGCGCTGCGGAGGCTTTATTTCAGGCCTCGCTGAGCAAGCCGAGGCTTTTCCCCTTCAAGACCGCTTGCGTGCGGCTGCGTACTCCCAACTTGGCGAACAGGTTGTGCAGGTGCCACTTGATGGTGGCTTCCGAGAGATGCACCGCCTGGGCGATGTCGCGGTTCGACAACCCCGCCGCCACGAACCTCAGGATCTCCCGCTCACGATGACTAACGTCTTGATTTTCTTCGAATGTATCCGGGTCTACGGCGAGCCGCCGGCACTGCTCGCGAAGCATTTCCGCGACACCCTGCCAGGTTCCCGCACGCCTGGGTTCGGCAGCGCGCCAAGCATCCCAGAGCGGCAGCAGCCATAGTGCGTCGTCCAGGAACAGGCGCCGATAGCCGCTGGCCCAGGCGTCTTCCAATGTGGACTGGAACAGGGCGAAGGCTTTTTCGCTGTTACCGCGCCGCCAATACGCTACAGAGAGTAACAAGGACAGGCGCAAACGCCGGTCGCGCTGTACTTCCGCCGCCTGTTTGCTCACGCAGGCCTCCAGCATGGCCTGCGCCTTGTCGGCACGCCGCTCGCTCAAGGCCAACCGGGCCTCCGCCAGCACCTGCGCGGCATGCGCATCGGGATAGCGCCCTACCGAAAGACCGGCGAGATGACGTTCCAGTTGCAGGCAAATGCGCTCGGCCTCGTTCGGTCGCCGCATCCAGAGCAGGAACTGCACCTTGCAACTCATGCCCAGGGCGAAGACCCGTTCGTAGCCGGGCCCCTGCAGACCGGCCAGCCACTCGTCCAACTGGGCCAGGCCCTGCTCCGGTTCGCCGGCGAAGAAACGCGCCCGCGCCATGACCAGATGGCCCCGGCTGATCAACTCCACTGGGGTCGCCACGTCACGCCAAGTGGTCGCCAAAGGCAACTCGGCGAGGATCGCGGCATGGCGATCCTGCTCGTAGAGCAGATCGGCATAGGCCAGCGCCAAGGGGCCACCGACCCGGCTGCGCCGGCCAAACACACGCTCGACCCGGTTTCGCGCCAGCTCAGCGATGGAGCGTCCGCGCTCGAGATCGCCCCGTTCCTTACAGATCAGCGCTTCGATCAGGCTGGTCATCGCGTGCAGGTATTCGCTGTCCACCTGGCGCAGGCAGTGGCGCGCGGTGGCAATGGCCTTCTCGGCGTCGCCGAAATCGCCGAGCAAGGCATGCGCCGCCGCCTGTACGCAGGCCAGGCTGGCACGGAAAACCGGCTGGTTGTCCGGCGCGATGCTCAGCCAGTGCCGGGCAACCTTGAGGCAGCTCTCCAGCTTGTCCTGATAGAGCAGCACCAACGCCTTGAGCACCTGCACCGCCGCCAGCAGCTCGGCCAACCCGAAGTGAAGAACGGTACCGCGCCCTTGCAGAAGCCGCGTGCTCACTTCCTCGATCAATGCCTCGGCCTCGGCGAATTTCTGCTCGAACGCCAGTTGCCAGGCATAGAAAATCTGGAACACCGGATGTTCCTGAATCACCTCGGCAGGCACGCCCTTGAGCATGGCGAGGATACTGTACACCCGGTTGCCGGCGATCAGGTGAGCCCCCTGACGCTCCAGCAACTCGGCGGCGAACCGGTAATCCCGGGCACGCAACGAATAGCGGATCGCCCGCTCCGGCAGGTCGCG
Organism: Pseudomonas sp. PIC25; assembly: GCF_002286785.1. Taxonomy (GTDB): domain Bacteria; phylum Pseudomonadota; class Gammaproteobacteria; order Pseudomonadales; family Pseudomonadaceae; genus Pseudomonas_M. The sequence continues at coordinate 26,550 of NZ_MUJY01000062.1, forward strand.
GCTCTCACACCAGCGCGCTGCGGCATGCAGCAGCGCGCTGCTGTCGCCGCGACGGGCCAGCCGTCCCTGGAGAAACTCGGCGAACAGGTGGTGGTAGCGAAACCACTCGCCCTGGTCGTCCAGCGGGATCACGAACAATTGCTCGCCCTGCAGGCGCATCAGCATGTCCAGGCCATCGCGGCGACCGGTGAGTGCGTTGCACAGGTCGGCGCAAAACTCATCCAGCACCGAGGTCTGGTCGAGGAACTGCTGCAGCGGCTCCGGCAGGCTGTCGAGCACATCTTCGGCAAGGTAGTCGGCAATGTTTCGCTCGGTACCGGACAGGCCGGCGAGAAACGCAGCCCGGTCCGGGTGACGGGCCATGGCCAAAGAGGCAAGGTGCAGCGCGGTGATCCAGCCCTCGGTGCGCGCCTGGAGTTGGTCCAGCTCGGATTCGCTCAACGGCAGTTGCTTGATGTCGCGGAAATAGGCTTCGGTTTCTTCGCGGGTCAGGCGCAGGTCCTCGCCCTTCAGCCAGAAAGCCCAGGGTTCATCGACGAGAAAACGCGGCTGGTAGCGCGTGCTGGTGACCAGGTGAACGTTGGTCGGCAAATGCTCCACCAGATAACGCGTTGCCTGGCCGAGCGCCGGGTGGCGGATGCGGTGGAAGTCGTCGAACACCAGGTACAGCTCGCTCTCCAGCCGTTTGAGATCGGCCAGGAAGGAATCGATCACTGCCTCCACCGGCCAGCTCACGTCACCCTGGAGCATGGCGCTGGTACTGCTGCCGAAGCCCGGAACCACCGCTTCGATGGCCGCCACCACGTATTGCAGCAAGCGCTGCGGCTCGCTGTCGCTCTCGTCGCAAGACAACCAGGCCACCTGCGCTCCCGCACCCTGCAAGCGCAAACGAAATTGGGCGAGCACCGTGCTCTTGCCGTAGCCGGCCGGCGCGCTCAACACCAACAGGCGGCGGTCGCGTTCGTTGAACAATCGCTCGATCAGCGCGCCCCTGGGCAACAACGGACGCCCGCTGGCCTCCGCCGGGAACAGCTTGGTGCGCAACAAGGGGACACGACGAAACGGAGCAGAAGACTGAACGCTCATTGCAGCAGACTCAGCTCGCGGGCACGCCGGATGGCTTGCGTCCGGTTACGCACCTTGAGCTTTTCGTAGATGTTATGCAGATGCCACTTGACCGTTCCCAACGCCAGCGCAAGCTGCTGGCCGATTTCCTCGTTGGAAAGGCCCTTGGCGGCCAGGCAGATGACTTCGCGCTCGCGGTCGGTCAGCCCCTCTTCGAGGACTTCCTGGGACTGTCGCGCCGCCTGGCCGGGCCAGACCGCCAGAAGACTGCGAATGAAGCCCAACAGCGCCGGTTGCCGCTCCGACGCCTCGAGCTGCTGCAGGAGCAGGCGGATCGCCTCGCCCTCCTCGATGAACAGGCTGCGCACACCTTCGCGCTCGGCACCGACCAGACACTGCCCCAACAGCGACTGCGCCCGCTCCAGATAGCCCAGACGCTGGTAGCTGAGAGCGGCCAGCAGGTCGAGTCGGAGCTGCTGCAAACCGTGCCAGTTCGGCTGTAGCAGGCCGCGCAATTGCGCAATTTCATGCAGGGCCTCACTGTAATGACCGCGCGCCTGCTGCAAGCGGACACGCATCAACCCCTGCATCCAGAGCACCGGGTTGAAGGCACGCTGGCTGTAATTGGCGGCCAGCTTGGCCCAGTCCACGCTCTTCAGCCGCTGCTCGGCCCGCTTGACGCGATCGACTGCCGGCTCCTGGAGGATCAGGGCGATCTCATCGCCCACCGCCTGCACATAGAAGCGCCAGGACTGATTGCGCGCCGCCAGATTCTGCATGCCCACCAGCGTTGCCAATGCCTCCTTGGTGTTGCCGCGCATGCGTTGAATACGCGCCAGGCACAGCATGCCGCGGGCGTAGATATCGATCGGGTTGATCACGTCCACCCGGCTCAGCGCCCAGGCCAGGCGCTCTTCCAGGCCGTCCAGGCGGGTCTGGTGGTAGGCGATCAGCGACTCGGTGATGGCCGGCAGGGCCAGCGCCCGCGAACGCTCGTCGAACCAGGGGATGACTTGGGCACGCAACTGATCGAACAGCAATTGCGCCCGCTTCACCTCCCCCTGCTCCAGCGCCAGGAATATCTCCACCTGGGCCAGCTGCATGTCGAGGAAGCGCCCTTCGAGGAAGTGATTGCGCTGCTGCGCCAACCCCAGCAGGCGCCGGGCCTGCTCCGGTTGTGCCAGCATCACCTGGGCAAGCGCACCGATGATCAGCACGGCCACTTCGAGAAAGGCGCTGTGCTGCCCCAACTGCCCTTCGACCCGGCGAGCCAGACCGACGCAGAGCTCCAGGTCGTCCTTCTGCAAGGCGATCACGCCCTTCACGGTCAGGGCGGCCAGGTAATTGTCATTCAACGGACTGTTGGCCCGGGCATCGCCCCAACGCGTCAGCAGCTCGTCGAGTATACGGTTGGCTTCGGGCAGCGCCAGTTCGGACGCGCGCTGCCAGACATCGGCCAGCACCAGGATCGGAAAACGCTCGGCGATGGCGTCCGGGACCTTCTGACGCCACCGGTAGATGGCACCGAGCTGGCCGCGGTTGACCAGCTCCAGGCCACAGCCGTCCACCAGCGCCGCGAGCATTTCCGGATCTTCCGCCAGGCAGGCATGCTGGATCGCCAGGTTCTGCATATGGTGGTTGGTGAACCAGAGACTGGCATTGAAATGCAGCTGCTGGAAACGCTCCGAATCGCGGTCCTTCAACCGGGCGCGGAGAAAGTCGGCGAACAGGTTATGGAAGCGGTACCACTGCCGCTCCCGGTCCAGCGGCATCAAAAACAACTGCATGGCTTCGAGTTGTTCCAGCAATTGCTGGCCGTCGTGCCGTCCGGTCAGGGTATTCGCCAGGTCGCCACTGAGCTGGCTGGCCACCCCCAGGTTGAGCAGGGTTTCCTGCAAGTCGTGGGGAAGTTGCTCGAACACCCCGCGCAACAAATACTCGCCGACGGCGGCCTGATTGCCGATCAGTTCCACCATCTGCCGGGAAGCCTGGGGCTGGTGACGCAGCCAGAGGCTGGCCAGATGAACGCCTACCAGCCACCCTTCGGTATGGCCGTAGAGCGCCGCCAGCGATGCCTCGTCCAGTGTCAGGCCACAGCGATCCAGGTATGCGCGGGTTTCCGCTTCGGTCAGTCGCAGCTCCTCGGGGCCTATCTCCAGAAGCAACCCCTTGGCGCGCCAGGTAGCCAGGTTCAACGGCGGCTGGATACGGCTACCCACCGCCAGGGTGAAACCCGCCGGCGCCAGCTTGACCAGCCGATTGAGAGCGCTGAACAGCTCGGCATCCTGGATCAGGTTCAGATCGTCGAGCACCAACAGCAAGGGCACGTCGTGCTGGGCAAGGTCCGCCAGCAGGCTCTCCATCACGGCCGCCACCGGCACCCGCATGGTGTTTTGCAGATAGCGCCGGGCATCCTCGCCCAATCCCGGAATCGCCCGCTCCAGGGCCTGGATCAGTTGGTGGAAGAACCGGGAAGGATCGTCATCGTCCGGTCCGAGCGATACCCAGGCCACCGCATCGCCGGCCGCCCGACGCGATTCGGCCATGGCGGCGAGCGCCGTGGTCTTGCCGAAACCGGCGGGGGCAAGAAAAAGCAGGAGTCGGGCGTGGGGATGGGCAGCCAGGGCGGCTTGCACCATAGGGCGGGGCAGGTAGTCGGCAGCAACCTGTGGAGGTGTGAGTTTCGAGCGCAACAAGCTGCCCGCGGCTGGATCGGAAACTACGTCCACGGCCTGTATCCCTTCATCGTTATCGTTGTGGTACGGAGACGTGTCTCCGTGGGACCTGCTCATACTAATCAGCGCCCTATCCTCGCGTAAACCCACGCCACAGCTCTAGGATGAACAGTCACGGCGATCTACAATCGCCTCCCGCGCACAGCCGACCTCCAGCATGCCGACCTGCTTCGTTCACCCACTGCCCTATCGAGCCGACCCCGCCGACTATTTCGCCGCCATCCGCCACGCGCCAGGCGCCGTGTTGCTGGATGCCGGGCGACCGCTGGCCGAGCGAGGACGCTATGACCTAATCAGCGCCTGGCCATTGGCTGAGTTGGCAGCCGCCCCCGACGAATCGGCCAAGGATTTTTTCGATCGCCTACGCAGCGGTCTCGCCCTGCTCGGCCCGGCCGAGGCACCGGCCGAGTACGAACTGCCGTTCACTGGCGGGCTGGTCGGCTATCTGGCCTATGACTTTGGCCGCCGCCTGGAGCCGATGCCACAGCGAGCAGTGGACGACCTCGCCCTGCCGGACGCCTGTTTCGGCGTCTATGCCTGGGCCTTGGTCAGCGACCACCAGCGCCGGACAAGCCAACTGGTTTGCCATCCACAGCTCGCCGAGAGCGAACGCCAGCGTCTGCTTGCGCTTTTCGCCGAACCTCGGGAAGCATCCGATGCCGCCACATTCCACCTGTCGGCACCATTCCAGGCGGATATCGACGAGGAGCGCTACCGACAGGCCATCGAACGCATCCAGGCCTACATCCAGGCCGGGGACTGCTATCAGGTGAACTTCGCCCAGCGTTTCCGTGCACCTTGCCAGGGCGATCCCTGGCTGGCTTACCGGGCACTGCGGGCGGCCTGTCCGACGCCGTTCGCCGGCTACCAGGCCCTGGGCGGCGGAGGCGCGATCCTCAGCCTGTCGCCGGAACGCTTCCTGCAGCTGAGCCAGGGGCATGTGGAGACCCGCCCGATCAAGGGCACCCGCCCGCGCGGACGCAATGCCGCGGAAGACAAGGCACAGGCCGAAGACCTGCTGAGCAGCCGCAAGGACCGCGCAGAAAACCTGATGATCGTCGACCTGCTGCGCAACGACCTCGGGCGCAGTTGCCGGATCGGTTCGGTCCGGGTGCCAGAACTGTTCACCCTGGAGAGCTACCCCAACGTCCATCACTTGGTCAGCAGCGTCAGCGGTGAACTGGCGGACGGCAAGGATGCGCTGGACCTGATCGCCGGCAGCTTCCCCGGCGGCTCCATCACCGGCGCCCCGAAGATTCGTGCCATGCAAATCATCGACGAACTGGAGCCGACCCGTCGTGCGATCTATTGCGGCTCTCTGCTCTATCTGGACGTACGGGGAGAAATGGATAGCTCTATCACCATCCGCACCTTGCTGGTGAAGGACGGACAGGTCTGCTGCTGGGGCGGAGGCGGCATTGTCGCCGATTCGGACTGGCGATCCGAATATCAGGAGTCGATCACCAAAGTGAAGGTATTGCTGGAAACACTGGAGCGCTTGTAGCCACGAGCGCTCCAGGCGCTCGGGCTAGATAGGGTCGCAGCCTCAGAGGCCCAGCTTGCGGTTCGATGCCTTGATGAACTCGCGCTTGAGATCGGCATAGGTGTGCACCGCCGGGAACTGCGGGAACTCGCGGATCACGTTCTCCGGCGCGTGGAACAGGATTCCCGCATGGGCCTCGGAGAGCATGCTGGTGTCGTTGTAGGAGTCGCCGGCCGCAATCACGCGGTAGTACAGGCTCTTGAACGAAATCACTGATTGGCGCTTGGGGTCCTTCTGGCGCAACTGGTAATCCACTACACGATCCGTCTCATCCACCACCAACTTGTGGCAAAGCAGCGTGGGAAAGCCCAACTGACGCATCAGCGGTTGGGAGAACTCGTAGAAGGTGTCGGAGAGAATGACCACCTGGAAGCGCTCGCGCAGCCAGTCGACAAACTCCACCGCGCCGTCCAAAGGCTTGAGGGTGGCGATCACGGCCTGGATGTCCGACAGCTTCAACCCATGTTCGTCGAGAATGCGCAGGCGCTGCTTCATCAGCACGTCATAGTCGGGAATATCCCGGGTGGTGGCCTTGAGCGCATCGATGCCAGTTTTTTCCGCGAAGGCGATCCAGATTTCGGGCACCAACACGCCTTCCAGGTCGAGACAGGCGATTTCCACGGGACACTCCTCGAAAACAAAGGTTGAAGGAGGCGGCACTCTAGCGGCTCGCTTGGCGGCACGCAACGCGACTGCTTATAACCGGAACGAAGGAAAGCGAGCCGAGTCGTTATTTAGAGGCATATCCCCTTTTTGCTACCATCCGCGCCTCAGAGCGCGTGCAGCGCCATACCGAGGAAGCCTGCCTGATGAGCCATCCCTTCGACGTCGCGGAACTCGCCGCGACTTACGCCAGCAAGTCCCCCCAAGACATCCTCAAGCTCGCCTTCGAACATTTCGGCGATGACCTGTGGATTTCCTTCAGCGGTGCCGAGGACGTGGTGCTGGTGGACATGGCCTGGAAACTGAACAAGAACGTCAAGGTGTTCAGCCTGGACACCGGCCGTCTGCACCCGGAAACCTACCGCTTCATCGACCAAGTCCGCGAGCATTACGGCATCGCCATCGAGGTGCTCTCCCCCGATCCGCGTCTGCTCGAACCGCTGGTCAAGGAAAAGGGCCTGTTCAGCTTCTACAAGGATGGCCACGGCGAATGCTGCGGCATCCGCAAGATCGAACCGCTCAAGCGCAAGCTCTCCACCGTGAGCGCCTGGGCCACCGGCCAGCGTCGCGACCAGAGCCCCGGCACCCGTAGCCAGGTGGCCGTACTGGAAATCGACACCGCGTTCTCCACGCTGGAAAAGCCGCTGTACAAGTTCAATCCGCTGGCGCAGATGACCAGCGAGGAAGTCTGGGCCTACATACGCATGCTGGAGATCCCCTACAACCCGCTGCACGAGCGCGGATTCATCAGCATCGGCTGCGAGCCCTGCACCCGCCCGGTGCTGCCCAACCAGCACGAGCGCGAAGGCCGCTGGTGGTGGGAAGAAGCCACGCAGAAGGAATGCGGCCTGCACGCCGGCAATCTGATAGCGAAGAGCTGATGCGCCTGCGGGAGCGGATTTCCTCCGCTCCCGCAGTACAGGGACAGACCATCAATAGGTCGGCAGTTCGACGTCCTGGAACAGCTCGTCCATCTCGGCCTTGTTGTGGCACTGCACGGCCTTGGCCAGGACATCCCGCGTCAGGTGCGGGGCGAACTTCTCGATGAAGTCGCACATGAAGCCGCGCAGGAAAGTGCCGCGACGGAAGCCGATCTTGGTCACACTGGCCTCGAACAGCTCACTGGCATCCAGAACCACCAGGTCGGTATCCAGCCTAGGGTCCACCGCCATCCGGGCCACGATTCCCACACCCAGCCCTAGTCTCACATAGGTCTTGATCACGTCGGCATCAGCCGCGGTGAATACCACCTTGGGCGTCAGGCCCCGGTGATTGAAGGCCTCGTCCAGCTTCGAGCGCCCGGTGAAACCGAACACATAGGTGACGATCGGGTGCTCGGCCAGCGCCTCCAGGGTCAGCTTCGGCAACTTCGCCAGCGGATGACCCTGTGGAACGATCACGCAACGATTCCAGCGATAACACGGCATCATCACCAGGTCGCCGAACAACTCCAGCGCCTCGGTGGCGATGGCGAAATCCACGGTACCGTCGGCCGCCATCTCGGCGATCTGCATCGGCGTTCCCTGGTGCATATGCAGAGCCACGTCGGGATATTGCTTGATGAAACTGCTGATCACCGGCGGCAGGGCGTAACGTGCCTGGGTATGGGTGGTGGCGATGGACAGCGTGCCTTTCTTCTCGTTGGAGAATTCCTGGGCGATCTGCTTGATGCTCTCGACCTTGCGCAGGATTTCCCCGGCCGTCGTGATGATCCGCTCCCCGGCCGGCGTGACGCGGGTCAGGTGCTTGCCGCTGCGGGCGAACACTTCCACCCCCAGCTCATCCTCCAGCAGACGGATCTGCTTGCTGATGCCCGGCTGCGAGGTGTAGAGACTTTGGGCGGTAGCCGAAACATTGAGGTCGTGATGCGCCACTTCCCAGATGTAGCGCAATTGCTGGAGCTTCATAGAAATCCCTCGAAAGCGGGTCGACGACGCCTCGATACGCGACGCTCTTTATAACCATATTCAATGGTTCAAAGCATAAACTAGACCTATCTCCACAGTCTTGCATGTCGTTTCGTCCAATCCTTGCGAAAGGCGGCAGCCGATGCGTCGATCAGGTCGCATGAGCCACGCAAGCACAGGCAAGAATGGACGTTCGTCCCCCTCGGACGCACCCGCGTCCAACGCCTCGATCAGGCGCCTCGTCAGATGAGCGGATCTAGAGTTCGCCGCGGCTGCGGTGCTGCAACATCGGAACCAGATAGACCGGAACCTCCGACAGCTGCACCAGCCGCGCCGCCGTACGCCCCAGCGGCGTATCGAGCGCAGTGCCATGGCTATGACTGCCTACGACCAACAGATCGACGGCGAGTTTCTGCGCTTCGTCGAGAATCACCAGCGGCGGGTCCCCCTGCACCACCCGCACCGCGCGGATCACAGGCAGGTCCTGCTGAGCCTCCCCCAGTTCGTCGCGGAATCCTTCCAGTACCCGCTGCTCGATGCTCGCCATCACAGTTCCGAGCCCTTGGGTACGCAGCTCCTTGAGAGTCTTTTCGTCCAGGTAGGTCTGCAGTACCGATTCGGCGAACAACCCCATGGGTTCGACGGCATGTATCACATACAGCTCTGCCTTGAATGCCTGGGCCAGAGCCAAGGCATGTTGCAGAACGTAAGGCGCGTAAAGACCAAGGTCGGTGGCGTACAGAATGGAACGGATCATGCGGCCTCCTCTACTGCCCATCTGGCGGGGCCTCGCTTGAGCTTAGCAGTGCCGGGGATGAAGAGGCGGCTGCTGCGACAATGGGGACGGCAGATTCGCCAACCGCATCTCCGAGCCCCCGTGCGGGAAGACACAAGCGAGCCCTCGTGCAGGCTCGCCGGCCATGGAGAAACTTCGGGGCCGTAGGCTGCGGCATCCGCTCAGCTGGATTGGCGCATGTCTAGGAAACGCAGGGCCTGAAACAGCATCCGCATCCTGGGCAACTCGCACCCGGACTGCGCCGCGGCCGCCAAAGGAGCCGCATAGATGGCTTCCAGTTCCATCGGCCGCGCTTGAACGAAATCGTGGTACATACTCGGCAGATAGTCCGGCATGCGGTCGGTCGCGGCCAGCAACTTGCCGGCGAACCCCTCCGGCAATGCATGACCGCAGGCAGCGGCACCCTGCACCACCTCCCCCATCAGTGCCTCAATCAAGGCCCGGCTGTCCGGATTACCCATCAGGGCGGTGGTACCAGCGTTCAGCAACACCGACAGCCCGTTGTAAGGTACGTTCCAGACCAGCTTCTGCCAGCGCGCCTGATCCAGCGACGCCATGGCCGACGAATCCAGTCCAGCGGCCCGGAACAGAGCAGCCCCTTCCTCGACGATGGCCTGACGCTGTGCCGAATCGGCTGCCGGACCGGAGTGATATCCCAGGTTGACCGCACCCAACGCCTGGTGTTCGATCACCCCGGGTGCCGAGCGATGGACGCAGATGAAACAGAGGCCGCCCAGAAGATGCAGCGAGTCCGGCAAAGCCGGCCGTAACGCATCTTCGACTGCCAGGCCATTCTGCATCAGCACTACTTTCGCCCCCGGCGCAGCGGCTTGGACGATGGCCGGCACCAGTGCGGCGTTACTGGTGGTCTTCGCGCCGACCAGGAGCCAATCGCAGGGCGGCATCTCGACCGCATCGCGATAGGCCTGCACCGGGTGCAGGGCCAGAGCGCCATGCACGGCACTGTTGAGCTGAAGGCCGCGCTCGGCCACCGGAGCGAACTCGCTGCGCAACAGAAAATGCACATCGAAGCCGGCACGGGCCAGCATCACGCCATAAAAACCGCCGATCGCACCGGTGCCGATGATACCGATACGGGGACGCGGGACTTCAGACATCAAGGGAGCTCCTCTGCAGGACGATTCAAGGCCTCGGCCAGGGCGTTGGTGAGATCGACAGGGGCCAGACGCGCATGCACTGCGCCGAAAAAACGACTATCACAGACGGCGAATAAGGCCGGCAAATGAAAAACCTCATAGCGCTGCACCAACCCGCCATTGTTGCCGGCATCCACCCAGCACACCCGATCGACCGGCAGGCTCATCCCCGGCAGCTCACGACGCGCCCACCGGCAGCTGGAACAGCCTATGCTGGTAAAAATCAGCAAGGTAACTCCGGGGAACGCCAGGAGCGAGTGGTCGGCGTCGAAGTCCGTCAGTTCCAATTCGGGAAGTCTGCTTCTCAGGGATGATGTCATTTCGATCCGATACGAGGTCCGTTCATGCGTCGTTTCTTGCGCCACCCATCCGAGATGCCGGTCGAGCTCGTCCTGGGCGAGCAGACCCTCCTGCCGAGCCAGCGCCTGCACAATATCAGCCTTGGAGGCGTAGCCTGTAATTCTTCCTGCGGTTTTCCGCCGGGCACGCCGATTGAACTGCGGATTCCCCTGCTCGGCGACGATGCCCACTACGCCGGAGTGGTCGCCTGGTGCCGCAAGCAGGAAGCGGACTACCTGATCGGCATCGCCTTCGTCGACGAGGACAACCTGTTCCGCGCCCGGATGGTCGAGCAGATCTGCCACATCGAGCAATACCGGCGACAACGGGAACAGGAAACAGGAGAAGCCATCCCCGTCGAGGCCTGTGCCCAAGAGTGGATTTCGCGCCATGCGGCGGATTTCGCTCAGGTATAGGACGATCCTTCGTTTTTTCCGCCGGTTATCCTGAAGGACCATTGTCGAGCCAGCCCCTAACGCGCTAAGGTTCCGCTTCCCCGCTGCGCCCATGAGAACGCTGTGCACCGCCGCACCGGGGCGCTGGCGGCCGGCACCCGTGACTGATGAGTAACACGATGGCTGATTTACCGATCGATGACCTTAACGTTGCCTCCAACGAGACCCTGATCACGCCGGAGCAGCTCAAGCGTGAAATCCCGCTCACCGAGGCAGCCCGCCGCACCGTGGCTCATGGCCGCGAGGTGATCCGCAACATTCTCGATGGCAAGGACCACCGCCTGTTCGTGGTGGTAGGCCCCTGCTCCATCCATGACATCAAGGCAGCGCACGAATACGCCGAGCGCCTCAAGGTCCTCGCCGCTGAAGTGGCCGACAGCCTGTTCCTGGTGATGCGCGTGTATTTCGAAAAGCCGCGGACCACCGTGGGCTGGAAAGGCCTGATCAACGATCCCTACCTGGACGACTCGTTCAAGATCCAGGATGGCCTGCACATTGGCCGCCAGCTCCTGCGCGACCTGGCCGAAATGGGCCTGCCGACCGCCACGGAAGCCCTCGACCCGATCTCTCCGCAATACCTGCAGGACCTGATCAGTTGGTCGGCCATCGGCGCACGCACCACCGAATCCCAGACCCACCGCGAAATGGCGTCCGGTCTCTCCTCCGCAGTCGGATTCAAGAACGGCACCGATGGCAGCCTGACCGTGGCGATAAACGCCTTGCAGTCGGTTTCCAGCCCGCACCGTTTCCTCGGCATCAACCAGGAAGGCGGCGTCTCCATCGTCACCACCAAGGGCAATCCCTATGGCCACGTGGTACTGCGCGGCGGGAACGGCAAGCCGAACTACGACTCGGTCAGTGTCGCGGTCTGCGAACAGGAGCTAACCAAGGCCGGTATCCGTCCGAACATCATGGTCGATTGCAGCCACGCCAACTCCAACAAGGACCCGGCCCTTCAGCCGCTGGTCATGGACAACGTGGCCAACCAGATTCTCGAAGGCAACCAGTCCATCGTTGGCCTGATGGTGGAAAGTCACCTGGGCTGGGGCAACCAGCCGATTCCCAAGGACCTGTGCAACCTCAAGTACGGCGTATCGATTACCGACGCCTGCATCGACTGGGATACTACCGAGAAGACCTTGCTCGGCATGCACGCCAAGCTCAAGGATGTCCTGCCCAAGCGCCATCGCAGCTAAGTTCGCCGGAACGAAAAACGCCGGGCAATGCCCGGCGTTTTCATTTCCCACCTCGTTTCAGCTCTTGGCCAGGTGACGCTGGCGCCGCTCGAGATAACGCTCCACGTAGGAGCACGACGGAATCACGGTATACCCCATACGCTCCGCATACCCCAGCGCATGCTCGGTCAGGGCCGCGGCGATACCGCGCCCACGCAAGGCGTTTGGCACGAATGTGCGATAGATGTCCAACGTCTGTTTCCCCAGATCCATATAGGCCAGGTACGCTCGGTGACCCTCGACGGTGGTCTCGAACTGATGACCGACCAGGTCATGGTGAATGGACAACGCCTCGCTCATTACTTCTCCTCAACGGTGCTCAGAACAGCACCCGCACCTTATCTATCTTTTCCAGACGAAGAAACATCTCCGCCGATCCCGTGCCGAATTGGACACTGAGGAACGCCTTGCCGTTCTCCACCTTGTGCAACACACCCTGGTAGTAGGCACCATCATAGGTTATGAACTGCAATCGCTTCCCGGCATATTCCGGCAAACTGGCCACGCTGACAAATTCATATTGCGGCGTGCTCGGGCGAGACGCATCCGCCGGTCGCTCGGCAACCACCAACTCATCGGCCCGCTGGGGCTTGCGCGCATGCGGGTCGACCCAGGCGAAACCGATTGGCTCGACCACCTGCTGGTTGATCAGCAACGTCGGCCTCAACATGCCCAGCACATCCTTCGCCTCGAAGAACTGCAAGCCATCCCAGGCCATGCCCTCACTGGGATTCAGCTCCAGGCGCAGCGACTGCGGGTCCTTCAAATAACCGGCATAGGCATCCAGGACCGGCTGATCCAGTCCGATACGCTGGCTGCGCAACACGCGATCGAACTGCTCGACCGCCGTCTTGAGGTAGACCTCGCTGCTCTGCCCCATCTTGCCTGCACAGTACTCCTGCACCTTGCGTTGATACTGGTTGTCGTTCAACTCGAACGTGACGCTCGATAGATGCGGCGGATTAACGCGCAAGTCACCCGGCTTCTCGGACATGTTCGAAAGCCCCAGACTCAACCGCAGTTCCCCCATGTCGCGCATGTCGGCCGTCATATTAAATGTCAGCTTCTGTGCGCCGGGCTGGAACAGGTAGGAAAACTCGGCGTCGGTCTCGAACGTCCGGTAGCCCATGTCGAGCAATTCGCCGGTACCGATGTAACGAACCTTGCCGCAGGCCACCTCGCTCATGGCAGTGAATACGCTGCGCTCCGGCGGCGTGTCGTACAGCTGCTGCATGAAAGGCCCATGAACCTCCAGCTCAATCCCCTTGAACTTGACGGCCATCTGCTCGGGAAACTTGCCTTCGCCCAGCCGCTCCTTGAAGCGCAGCAATTCGCCCAGGCCGTTGAACTTCAGTTCAGCATGGGCGACCCGCACGCTATCACGGAGCGCCGGCACGTTGATCTCGATCTTTTCCAGCCCGACCCGCCCATCGAACGACGAGGTGATGCCGCCGTAGCGGATATCCATGAAAGGTGAGAGCTGCTGGACGGCATCATTCACGATGCTGCGAACCGACAACCACAACGACAACTTGATCAACAGGGCAACGGCAACAGCCATCAGCAAGCCCCACTTGATGATCTTCGACATGCGAGCGTCCTTGAACTTGTAATGATTTATCCGGATTGGCTGGAAGACGGCAGCTTATCAGGCTGGCACCTGGCCAGTCACCAGTGGTGAGATGGGAGACCGGAACGTCCCCCGGCGATAAAAAGCGTCTGGCTTACTTGCACTTCTCCACCGCCACGCATGCCCCCGAACGGACTAAGAGTTCCCCTCGGCACACACTTAATTGGATGTTTTTTATACAAAAGAGCGACAACTTCCTTACCTTTCCCCGTCAACCCTAAAAAAAGATGTCTCTCTTGCATGGAGTCAGTTTACTTACTACAAGTTATGAGTACTATGTAGGCCGGCTAATTTCCCAAGCTTGGGAAATTGCTTTATATGGAAGTCCACCTTAAGGGGAACACGATGAACAACGTTCTGAAATTCTCTGCTCTGGCCCTGGCCGCCGTTCTGGCCACTGGTTGCAGCAGCATGTCCAAAGAAACCGAAGCACGTCTGACCGCTACCGAAGACGCTGCTGCCCGCGCTCAAGCTCGTGCTGACGAAGCCTACCGCAAGGCCGACGAAGCTCTGGCCGCTGCTCAGAAGGCTCAGCAGACCGCTGACGAAGCCAACGAGCGCGCTCTGCGCATGCTGGAAAAAGCCAGCCGCAAGTAATAGCCCCCGGGCTGAAGAAGCCGACCTTCGGGTCGGCTTTTTTATTGCCTGTCAATTTATGGGCCGGCCATAAAAAACCCGCCGGGCGTTGCCGCGCGGCGGGTCTTTTGGTTCCTGTCAATCAGAGTTCGACGGAAGCACTGCTCGCGACCGACGAGACGGGCACGGCGATTTCCACCGGCAAGCCATCCTCGGCCGCCACCACTTCCCGGACCACTTCCCAATCCAGGTTCAGGTTGTTGGCCAACTCCTCGCGCTTGAGCAGGGCATTGATCACCGCCGTGTGCTTGTCCACGACGGAGGGCTGCCCCTGATCGTCCAGCGGAGCATGCGCCTCGAGATAAACCTTGTTGTTGCTGATCCCGAACTTATAAGGCTCGTTGATGATTCTGACGGGCGTGCCAACAGGGGCCATAGCCGCCAGTTGCAGCACGTTGTTGTTGAGCATGCGGAAGCAACCGTGGCTGACACGCATGCCGATACCGAACTTCTTGTTCGAGCCGTGGATCAGGTATCCGGGCACCCCGAGGGAAAACTTGAACGGCCCCAGCGGGTTGTTCGGCCCTGGCGGCACCACCGTCGGCAGCGGATCGCCGTCCGCTGCGTGCTCCTCGCGAATGGACTTCGGCGGATACCAGGCCGGGTTCGGCGTTTTACCGGTGATCTTGGTATTGGCGATCGGCGAGCCCCAGCCCTCCCGACCAATACCCAGCGGATAGGTGTAAACCACGTCCCTTCCTTTCGGGAAATAATACAGCCGGTATTCGGCCAGATTGATCACGATGCCTTCACGCGGCCCCGGCGGCAGGATGTAACGGGTCGGCAGGATGATTTCGGTGCCCTCGCCCGGCAGCCAGGGGTCGACTCCCGGGTTGGCGGCGACCATCTCCAGATACCCCAGGTCATTGGCTTGGCCGATATCGGCGAAGGTGTCTTCGTATTTCGCCTTGATGACCTGGATCTGACCGACGATGTCCTCGCCCGGCGGTGGCAACGGCAGCTCCAGGGCTGCGACGGGTCCCGTCGCGAACAACGCAGCGAGCGACAGAGAGCAGGCGAAGAAGGCACGCGACAACATCCAGATTTCCTTGGCAAGGCTGATTTGTGAAGGAATCGAAATTGTACACTGCCGCGAGACGTACCGGGAGCACTCCCACATCGGGCTACATCGGCGCTTCGCCACGACGCTGGGCTTCCAGAACCTGGCGGCAGGCCGGACACAGCCGGCGGTCCTGCAAGCGCGCCCTGTCCACCCCCAACCAGCGTGGCTGCGCCGGTAACAATCCACCACACAATGTTCGATCGGCGTGGCCGCCCAACTCGAGCTGGCGTGCCACCAGATGCAGGCGCACCTCTCGACAGGCGAACAAGTCCAACTGTTCGTCCGGCTCGATCAGTCGATAAGCGAATAAAGACCAGGCGGGACGCGGCATCGAGAGCTCCAGGGCGGGGGTGCCACCTTAGCGGAAAGGCTTTCGGCGGAAAAGTCTCAGAACCTGCCTACGATCTGCTGCGCGTCGGCCCTGCTCGTTAAAAACGAGCTCGTAAACAGGCTCTCAGAGCAGCGGCTCCAGCGTCGGCCAGACATTTTCGAGCAGACGAGACTGCGCGGCGACCGAGGGGTGGATGCCGTCGGGCTGCATCATGCCTTCGACGCCACCAACGCCCTCCAAGAAGAACGGCACCAGCGGCACCTGCTTTTCCTCGGCCAGATCGACGTAGACCTGAGAAAAAGCCTTCGTATAGCGTGCGCCGTAGTTCGGCGGCAGACGCATCCCCAACAGGACGGCCCGCGCGCCTGTCGCCTGCACCCGCTCGATCATCGCCGCAAGATTCTGTTGCAATTGCCCTGGCGGCATTCCGCGCAACCCATCGTTGCCGCCCAACTCGATGATCACCAGTCCGGGGCGATGCTCTGCAAGCAGCGCCGGCAGCCGCGCCAAGCCGCCTGCACTGGTGTCGCCACTAACCGATGCATTGATCACCCGGTGTTCGAAACCGCGCTCCCGAAGGCGCTCGTCGAGCTTGCGGACCCAACCCTGGCTGGTTTCCAGGCCCAAAGCGGCGCTGATACTATCGCCGACGACCAGCAGCGTGTCCGCGGCCGCCCCCAGGCTCCAGAGCGACAGCAGCAATGCACCTCTCACCCACCACGCACGCATCGGATTCTCCATGAGCCAAAGCATTCTCAGTGCGCGGAACCTTAACAAAGTGGTTCCTAGCGCGGAAGGCGAGCTGACCATCCTCCATGACCTCTGCCTCGAGCTGAATCGCGGCGACAGCCTGGCCATCGTCGGTAGCTCCGGGTCGGGCAAATCGACCCTGCTCGGCTTGCTCGCCGGCCTCGATGTGCCCAGCGGTGGCAGTGTTTCTCTGGCTGGCCGCGATCTCGGCAGCCTGGATGAAGACCAGCGTGCCCGCATCCGCGCCGAGCACGTCGGTTTCGTCTTTCAGTCCTTTCAGTTGCTCGACAGCCTCAGCGCCCTGGAGAACGTCATGTTGCCGCTGGAACTGGACGGCCGCCCCGACGCCCGCGAACGGGCCAGCGAACTGCTGCGCCGGGTCGGCCTCGAGCAGCGCCTGTCGCACTATCCACGCCAGCTCTCCGGGGGCGAGCAGCAGCGCGTCGCCATCGCACGCGCCTTTGCCGCCGAACCGGATGTTCTGTTCGCCGACGAGCCCACCGGGAATCTGGACAGCCACACCGGCGAGCGCATCAGCGACCTGCTCTTCGAGCTGAACCACGAGCGCGGCACCACCCTCGTCCTGGTCACGCACGACGAGCGTCTCGCCCATCGCTGCCACCGCTTGATCCGTCTGGAAGGCGGCCATCTGGTCGATCACGTGGAGCCCTGATGAACGGCCTGCCACTGTCCCGCCTGTGTCTACTTGCCGCGCGCCAGTTGATTCGCGATACCCGCGCCGGCGAAATGCGCGTGCTGTTCTTCGCTCTATTGATAGCCGTGGCGGCCAGTACTGCCATTGGTTATTTCAGCGCCCGCTTGAACGGCGCCATGCTAATGCGGGCCACCGAATTCCTCGGGGCCGATCTGCTGCTCAACGGCAGTTCTCCGGCACGGGCAGAGCAGATAGAAGCGGGCCAGCGGCTCGGCCTGGACCACGCACAGATCGTCGAGTTTTCCAGCGTGGTCGCTACGGATGAGAGCATCCAGCTATCCAGCGTGAAAGCGGCGGATGACGCCTATCCCTTGCGCGGCCAATTGAAGAGCGCACCCGAGCCCTACCAGCCCGAGGAACCCGGCAAAGGACCACGACCCGGCGAAGCCTGGGCCGAGGCCCGCCTGTTCGCGGCGCTCAACCTGAAGGTCGGCGATACCATCGAGATCGGCGAAAAGCCACTGCGCCTGAGCCGGGTGCTCACCTACGAGCCGGATCGCGCCGGCGACTTCTACAGCCTGACGCCCCGCGTACTAATGCACCTGGACGACCTTGCCGCCACCGGCGTGGTCCAACCGGGTAGCCGGGTCCGCTACAAAGACCTCTGGCGAGGTGCTCCGGACGCCCTGGCAGCCTATCGCGAAGCAGTGAAGCCCGGGCTGGCAGCCAACCAGCGCCTGGAGGACGCCCGCGACGGCAATCGCCAGATCGGCGGCGCCCTGGGGCGGGCCGAACGCTACCTGAACCTCGCCAGCCTGGCCGCGGTCCTGCTGGCCGGTGTCGCCGTGGCCCTCTCGGCCAGCCGCTTCGCCAGCCGGCGATTCGATGCCAGCGCCCTGCTCCGTTGCCTCGGCCTCTCGCGTCGAGAAGCACTTGGCCTCTATGGCCTGCAGTTGGCACTCCTCGGGGTGATCGCCAGCGCCTGCGGAGCCCTGCTCGGCTGGCTGGCCCAGTACGGCTTGTTCTATCTGCTGCGCGACCTGCTGCCCGCCGATGTACCGGCCGGCGGCCTGCTTCCCGCCGTCGCCGGAATTGCCACCGGGCTGGTTGCCCTTGGCGGCTTCGCCTTGCCGCCCCTGGCCGCCCTGGGCCGGGTACCGCCGCTGCGCGTCCTGCGCCGCGACGTGCTGCCGGTGCCACCGAGCACCTGGCTGGTCTACGGTACCGCCCTGCTCGCCCTCGGCCTGATCATGTGGCGCCTGAGCCTGGACCTGCCGCTGACCTTCGCCCTGCTAGGTGGCGGCCTCGTCGCCACGCTGATTCTGGGCGGAGGTCTGCTGTTCGGCCTCCAAGGCCTGCGGCGCCTGCTCAAGCGTGCCGCACTGCCATGGCGTCTCGGGCTCGGCCAGTTGCTGCGCCATCCACTGGCAGCGGCGGGTCAATCCCTGGCCTTCGGCCTCATCCTCCTGGCCATGTCGCTGATCGTCCTGCTGCGCAGCGAATTGCTGGACACCTGGCAGGACCAGTTGCCGGAGAACGCGCCCAACCACTTCGCACTTAACGTATTGCCGGCCGACAAGGATGCCTTCGCCGCGCGCTTGAGTGAGATGTCCCCCCACCCCGCACCGCTCTACCCGGTCGTACCGGGGCGCCTGATCGCAATCAACGGCGAACCCGTCAAGGATCTCGTCAGCAAGGACTCCCGAGGTGAACGGGCGATCCGTCGCGACCTCAGTCTCACCTGGGCGGCCGAGCTGCCCGGCGACAATCGCCTCAGCGCCGGTAGCTGGTGGAATAGCGCCCATGCCAGCGAGCTACCCGGCGTCTCCGTGGAAAGCGAACTGGCCGAAAGCCTCAAGCTCAAGCTGGGCGACCGGCTCAGCTTCAGCGTCGGCGGCCTGACCCGCGACGCCCAAGTCACCAGCCTGCGCGACGTAGAGTGGGACAGCTTCCAGCCTAACTTCTACATGGTCTTCGAACCGGGAACCCTGCAAGACCTGCCGGCGACCTACCTGACCAGCTTCTACCTGCCGCCCCGCCACGAGCGCGAACTGGTCGAACTAGCCCGGGCCTTCCCGGCCGTCACTCTGCTGCAGGTGGATGCGCTGCTGGCGCAACTGCGCAGCATCCTCGCCCAGGTGACGCTGGCGATCGAGTACGTGCTGCTGTTCGTGCTCGCGGCGGGACTGGCCGTGCTCTTCGCCGGCCTGCAAGCCACCCTGGATGAACGCATCCGCCAAGGCGCCCTGCTGCGCACCCTGGGCGCCGAGCGCGCCCTTCTGGTCAAGGCGCGCCGAGCCGAGTTCGCCCTGCTCGGCGCGGCCAGCGGTCTACTGGCCGCGCTGGGCTGCGAGCTGATCAGTGCCCTGCTCTATCGCTATGCCTTCGACCTGAACTGGCAGCCGCATCCTTGGTTGTTGCTGCTGCCCCTAGTAGGAGCCCTGCTGATCGGCGGCGCTGGCGTGCTCGGAACCCGTCGCGCCTTGAATGCCAGTCCCTTGACGGTCCTGCGCGAAGGCTGAGCCCGCCCACGATCTGCTGCGCGTCGGCCCAGCGGCGCTGAAAACAGGTCGGGCCGCGCAGGTCGGGCCGCGCAGGCTGGAGCGGGCCTCCTGGTAGTCTTTCGCGCCGGACAGTTCAAGATCGGAGCGGGTTTGGTTACCCTTCCTCTCCATTTTCTTTCCGACACTCGCAAGCCATGAGTCGCTATCGTCCCCCTCGCTCCGCCGGTACCCCGTTGATCACCCCCGAAGGCGAAGCGCGCCTGCGTGCCGAACTGCACGAACTCTGGCACATGCGCCGCCCCAAGGTGACTCAGGCGGTCAGTGAAGCCGCCGCCCAGGGCGACCGCTCGGAGAATGCCGAGTACACCTATGGCAAGAAGATGCTGCGCGAGATCGACAGCCGGGTCCGCTTCCTCAGCAAGCGCCTGGAAAACCTCAAGGTGGTCAACGAACGGCCAGCCGATCCGAACAAGGTCTACTTCGGTGCCTGGGTCACCCTGGAAGACGAAGACGGCAACGAGTCGCGCTACCGCATCGTCGGGCCGGACGAACTGGATCTGAAGCAGAACCTCATCAGCATCGATTCCCCCCTGGCCCGTGCACTGCTCGGCAAGTCCCTCGACGCCGAAGTACGGGTGCAAACCCCCACTGGCGAGAAGACCTGGTACCTGGTGGCTATCGAATACCCCCTCAGTGGCGGGTGATCAGCCCCTGCCGGGCGACCCGGGTCAGTTCCCGAATCGAAGCGTCCAGCCGTTCGCGGCTGGGCGCCTGGATCACCGCGAGATCGAAGCTATCGTTGGCGAAACGTCCGAGCGAATCGTCGTCATGGGCGAAGTGGATCAGGAAGGTGCGTGGCTTGCCCCAGCGCTTCGGCCATCCATCCAGATAGCGCAGCAGCGTGGGCTGATGAGCGCCGCCAAGGAGAATCCTGGGATTGCGATGCGTCAGCCCCGACGTAATGGGGGCCAAGCGAACGAGAGGTTGGGTGTGAGTCATGCTTGGGTCTCCGCCTCATGGTTCCGCTGGGCAGCGGTGGGAGGCGACACCGAACCAGCGCTTTAGCGGTATTTCGGAAAATCCCGGCGCCCCGCAAGTAGCTGTTTAAATCGGCGCATGGAGCGGAATCCTAGAGAAGCCCGCGCAATACTGTCAAGGCAGCTTTTCGACGAGAAGGAACCGCCATGACGACGCCCTCCCTGCGCCTGTTCTTCGCTCTGCCGTGCCCCCTCGAACTGGCCCGCGCCATCGCGGACTGGCGCGGCGCCTTGGGGCTGGACGGCAAGCCGGTCGCCGCCGCCAACCTGCACCTGACCCTGACCTTCCTCGGCAGCCAGCCGCGCGGCCGGGTCGACGAACTGAAGAGCCTGGCTTCCACCTGTACGACCGAAGCCTTCGTATTGCACCTGGACCGCCTCGGACGCTGGCGCAACGGCCTGCTCCACCTGGATGCCAGCCATCCGCCCGAGGCGCTGTTGCAACTGGAGCGACAACTTCGGCAGGCGCTGCTGGGTGCCGGCTTCGAGCTGGAACGCCGGCCGTTTCACGCCCATCTGACCTTGGCGCGCCGCTGCACCCGAATGCCAGCCGGCGTCATCCCAACCTTCGATTGGCTGGCCGATCGCTTCAGCCTGTTCGCCTCCGAAAACAGCCCCAAAGGCACCCATTACCGCACACTTGCAGACTGGCCGTTACGAGCTCCCGGCACGATTTGACGTTTCAGCGCGTAACAGCAAGCCCTGCCGAGCATCGCCAACGAAGCGGACGCATCCCGCGCAAAGCCTTGCGCCAGAGCATCCCGCGCCGATCGAGACGGAAATGGCATGGAAAATGCGCCACCCCATCAGCATCCGGAGTGATGCAAGTGGCCTCGCAAGGATGCTTTTTCACTGCCGATTTCCTTTCACGAGAGCACCTATGAAGAACAAGAAAACCCTGCTCGCCCTCTGCCTCGGCGCCGGCTTGGCCCTGTCCACCCAGACACAGGCGTTCTGGTTCGGTTCCAGCGGTTACACCCAGACCAAGTACCCCATCGTCCTGGCCCACGGCATGCTGGGTTTCGACAGCATCCTGGGCGTCGACTATTGGTACGGTATCCCATCCGCCCTGCGCCGCGATGGCGCGAGTGTCTACGTCACCGAGGTCAGCCAGCTGGACACGTCGGAAGCACGGGGCGAGCAATTGCTCGAGCAGGTCGAGGAAATCGTCGCGATCAGCGGCAAGCCGAAGGTCAACCTGATCGGCCACAGCCATGGCGGCCCGACCATTCGCTACGTCGCCGCCGTGCGCCCGGACCTGGTCGCCTCGATCACCAGTGTCGGCTCGCCGCACAAAGGCTCGGCCACCGCCGATTTCCTCCGCCAGGTACCGGAAGGTTCCGCCGGTGAAGCGGTGCTGGCCGGCATCGTCAATGGCCTCGGTGCGCTGATCAGCTTCCTGTCCAGCGGCGATCCGGGCGAGCAGAACGCCCTCGGCTCGCTGGAGTCGCTCAACAGCGAAGGCGCCGCCCGCTTCAATGCCAAGTTTCCCCAAGGCATTCCCACCAGCGCTTGCGGCGAAGGGGCCTATCAGGTCAGCGGTGTACGTTATTACTCCTGGAGCGGCACCAGCCCACTGACCAACATCCTCGACGTCAGCGACCTGATGCTCGGCGCCTCGTCCCTCACCTTCAACGGCGAAGACAACGATGGCCTGGTCGGTCGCTGCAGCTCCCACCTTGGCCAGGTGATCCGCGACAACTACCGGATGAACCACCTCGACGAGGTCAATCAGACTTTTGGCCTTACCAGCCTGTTCGAGACCGACCCGGTCACGGTCTATCGCCAGCACGCCAATCGTTTGAAGAACGCCGGCCTTTAAAGAGCGTCCAGCCGGGGCCGTTCGGCCCCGGCATCCCTCAGGATGTATCCGTGAAAAAACTGCTGCTCCTGCCCCCTCTGGTTTTCGTCGGTTGCATGGCCCTGGTTCTGGCCCTGCCACCGCCAGTCGCTACCACAGGGGCCAATGCTCCCCAAGCTAACACCCCAACGACCACCATCCCCTCGTCCACGCCGGCAACACAGCTCCCCCCGGAGCGTGCCCAGGCCACGCCGAACTCATTTACGGGAACCCAGGTCGACGGCATCTTCCGTGTCGATGCCAATGGTGATCTGCTGATCAGCGAAGATATCCGGCGCATCTTCGATTACTTCCTCAGTTCGGTCGGCGAAGAATCGCTGGCGCGCAGCCTCGAGCGGCTACGGGCCTATATCGCCGGGCAACTGGAGCAGCCGGCTGAAGCCCAGGCCCTGACGCTGCTGGACCAATATCTGACCTACAAACGGGAACTGGTCCTGCTGGAACGCAACCTGCCGCAGCTGGCCAACCTGGAGGCCCTCCGCCATCGCGAACAAACGGTGCAGGCATTGCGGGCACGCCTGTTCAGCGACGACGTGCGGCAAGCGTTCTTCGCTCGGGAAGAAGCCTACAACCGCTTTACCCTGGAACGCCTGGCCATTCAGCAGGATGCCTCGCTCGATGCGGCGGGCAAGGCCGCTGCCGTCGATCGCCTGCGCGAAAGCCTACCGGAAGAACTGCAAGCCAATGTTCTGCCGCAACTGCAGGCCGACTTGCGCAACCGGACTTCCAAACTGCGCGCCCAAGGCGCATCCGCCGAACAGATTCGCCAACTTCGCCTGCAACTGGTGGGCGCGGACGCTACCCAGCGCCTGGAAGAGCTGGACCGTAAGCGGGACGCCTGGAAGCAACGGGTAAGGGCCTACAGCGAGGCCAAGGCGGAGATCGAGGCCAATCCGGGACTTAGTGCCAGTGACAGGGAAGCCGCCATCCGGCAACTGGCGGAGGACAGCTTCGATGAGCACGAGCGCCTGCGTCTGGACGCTGCCGAGCAATTGGCCGTAACGAAGGAAGCAAACGGCGCTTAGCAGAAAGGGAATCGCGGCGAACGCACAAGGCGTCCGCCACGAATGAGATCGGCCAGCGGGAGAATCAACCGGCGATGCGACGGTCCAGCGACAGCTTGCCAGCCCCCTCGATGAGCAGAGCGGCGCTGATCAGGGCGAGGATCATCGCGTACTCGAAGCCATTGGCGGTGATGAAGAAGCCATTGACCCAGTGCACGGTGAATACCGCCACCAGCATCGCCACGATCAATGCCGCAGCGGCCGGGCGCACCAGCAAACCCAATACCAGCGCCAGGCCACCGAAGAATTCGGCGCTACCCGCCATCAGGGCCATCAGGTAGCCGGGCGTCAGGCCGATGCTTTCCATCCACTGCCCTACTCCAGCCAGGCCGTAGCCGCCGAACCAGCCGAACAGCTTCTGCGAGCCGTGCGCGGCGAACGTAAGACCGGTCACGATACGCAGCAACGTAATGCCATAGCCGGCTTGGGTAGAGGTGATGGATTTGATCAGGTTGTTCATTTTCGAATGCCGCCTCGTTTGGGAAAGATGGAGACAGCATAGATGATATTTTCGATATTAGAATCGCGAAAAACGACTTATAAATATCGAAGGAATAGATATCAGCGGTTTCTCCCCGCCGTTTGCGCTTGCGGCTCTAGCAAATACCTTTCGCGAGCATAGGCCAGGTAGTACTTATTGACGCTATTGACGTAGCTGACCACCCCCATGCCAACCTGCTCGGCGGCGATCCGCTCCACCTGGAAGAACCACTGATTGGGATTGAGCCCGCGCCGACGCGCCTCGGCGCGCAAGCCCTGGACCCGTTGCGGGCCCAGGTTGTAGGCGGCCAGGACGAACGCCATGCGCTCACGCTCATTGAGCTGGGCGCTGGCGAAGAAATTACGTCGAATCGTCGCCAGGTACTTGGCTCCGGCCTGCACGTTGCCGTCCAGATTCTGGATATTGCCCACCCCGACACTCCGCGCGGCGGACGGCGTGATCTGCATCAGCCCGGTAGCCCCACTGGCACCGCGCGCTGCTGGGTTGAGGGTGGACTCCTTGAACGCCAGCGCGGCGAGGTTCAACCAATCGAATTCATGCTGCTCGGCATAGCGCTGCAGCACCGGGCGCACCTTTTCCAGACGCTGACGGTCGCCCCGGTTCAACGGGTAATGCACCTTGTAGAGACGCCGGTAGGTGCGCTGGAACGTACTGTCCAGGTCGGCCGGACTACGGTAGCCCTTGAGGAAGCGATCGACACTGGCGCGCAGCATCGAGGCATCCCGGCGCATGAACCAGCTCATGTTGCCCTGGATGCTCAGGACCAGATGACGTTCGATGCGCAGTTTCGGTAGCACCTTGGCCCAGCGCTCGGCGATGGGCTGCTCGACGGCAGTCATCGGATAGATGCCCGCTTGGACCATTTCCAGCACATCTTCCACCGCCAGCGTCGGATCGACCCATTCGATCACGATGGGTGCCATTCTCCGCTGCGCCAACTGCTGGTTGACCATGCGTATCGCCTCGCCGGCTGCGCTCCCGGCAGGCAGTGCCAGGCTACGTCCGGCCAGTTGCTCGAGACGCTGGTAGCGTCGGGTGCCCTGCCGGGAAACCAGCAGGAGCGGCACGTGCTCGCGAATCGCCGCGCTGGCGCTCAGGTCACGCCCTACCTTACCGCCGAACAACTCGCCGGGTGCGACCAGATCCCCTTCGCCACGCTGCAAGGCAGCGAGCAACTGATCCTTGGCCTTGGGGATGATTTTCAGGGTGAGGCTGCGGCCATCCCGCGCGTTGCGGTTCAAATATTGCTCGAGCGCGCGCAGACGATGGTATTCGACGCCGATGGCCTGCCCCTTGACCTCGCCGGAGCTATTGCGGCTCTGGTTGACCAGCACGCGCAATACGCCGCTCCGGCGAATTTCCGCCAGGTCGCGTACCGTTCCCGGCTGCTGCCAAGCCTCGGGCGGGCCGGCCACGCGCGCGACCGCCGCTACCGGGAGCAGCATCAGCAGGCAAAGCAAGAGCACCAAGGGTCGCGTCATCGAATCTCCAGGCCGGGCGCCAAGCGCGAATCCGACCGCCTAAGACAACTCACCGGAGGCAAGTTCCGGCTCGCAAGGGGCGCGGAGGTTCTCACAGCCCTCCCCCGGATGCCACCCGAACCCGACAGAACACCTCACCAAAAGGTTACAACATCTTGTTTTGTATCAACTTTTATAAAAATTACCCGACTCTGCTATGCTGCCCAACCCGCCAGAGGTAGCACCATGCAACTCATCGACATCGGCGTCAATCTGACCCATCCGAGCTTCGACCAGGAGCGTGAGGCACTGCTCGTTCGTGCGTTCGAGGCCGGCGTTTGCCAGTTGGTGCTGACCGGCACCAGCCTCGACGAAAGCGAGCAGGCACTCCGGCTGTGCCGGCAACTGGACGAAAGTAGCAAACGCCTGTTCAGCACTGCCGGCATCCATCCCCACGACGCCAGCCACTGGAATGCCGGCAGCGCCGGACAGCTGCGTTCGCTGTTGAAGGAGCCGGAGGTACGCGCCGTCGGCGAGTGCGGCCTGGACTTCAATCGCGACTTTTCCCCGCGCCCGCAACAGGAAAAGGCCCTGGAGGAGCAGCTCGCGCTGGCGGCGGAGCTGCAGATGCCGGTCTTCCTCCACGAGCGCGATGCAAACCAACGCCTGCTGGCCATTCTGCGTGACTACCGGGACCGCCTCCCTGCCGCGGTGGTGCACTGCTTCACTGGCGAGAAGCGCGCCCTGTTCGGTTATCTCGACATGGACCTGCATATCGGCATCACCGGCTGGATCTGCGACGAGCGCCGCGGCACTCACCTGCATCCGCTGGTCCGCGAGATTCCCGCCGAGCGATTGATGCTGGAGAGCGACGCCCCCTACCTGCTGCCACGCAGCCTCAAGCCAAGGCCGAAGAACAATCGCAACGAACCCGCTTACCTGAGTGAAGTGCTGCGCGAAGTCGCTCACCATCGCCAGGAAACGCCGGAAGCCCTGGCCGCGCATACCACGGCCTGCGCCCGGCTGTTCTTCGGCCTGCCGGCGATCGACTGAACCACGGCAAAATCTGCTTCGCGACGCTCAAGCAACCGCCCGCGCCGCCGTTAACCAGAATGGCCCCTTTGACGCGAATCAAAGGTAGACTGCCGCCCGCGCGGCAATATGCCACCATTTCTGCAAAACGAACCGACATAGAAGAAAGCCATGGGCGACTGGATGCGCGACATTTCGCTGAAGTACAAGTTCTGGGCCGTCAACGCAGTAGCGTTCGTCACTACCCTGCTGCTGGTGCTCTACGCCATGCAGCTCGAACACCTCGCCCGGGTCGCCGATGCCCAGGCCACCGCGCAGGAGCGGGCCCGCCTGCTAGCGGCCTGGCCGACCGGGCAGCCCCTGCCCAGCGATGCGAACCTACTGCGCTTCGCCAACGGCGAGCCCCCGAAACTCACCAACGGTGCCGGCAACGCCCTGAGCCGCGCCCGCGGCTGGGTCGAACTGGAGCATGACGGCCTGTTCGGCAGCGATCCGTTGATCGGCGCCCAGGTGGTCGAGCTACCCGATGGACAGCGCCTGGCCGTGCTGGCGCACGCCCCGAGCCTGATCCAAGTATTCGCCAAACGCGCCTTCAGCTACGCCGTGGCCGTCGGCATTCTGATGCTGATCCTGCTCGGCGCCTCCCAATTGCTCATCCGCTTCCTGCTCACCCACCTGAATACCTTGAAGGACGTCATGCTCCATGTGGAGAAGAGTGGCGATCTGTCCGCCCGCGTGCCACTGGATAGCCGCGACGAAGTCGGCCAGATGGCCAGCGCTTTCAACGCCATGCAGGCCGGTTATCAGCGGGTGGTCGGCACCGTTGCGCAGGCTGCGATGCGCCTGGACGAGGGCGCCGCGCGCCTGGCGGCAAGCATGAACGATGTCCGCCACGGCATGCTTGGCCAGCAGAGCGAGACCGATCAGGCGGCCACTGCGATCAATGAGATGTCCGCGACCGTACATCACATTGCCCAGCACACCGCGGATACCCGTGACCAATCGAAGAACGCCGACCAGTTGGCCGGCGCCGGGCAGCAAGTGGTCGGCCGCGTCGAACAGTCCATTGCCGGGCTCTCCAGCGGCGTACAGCAAACTGCCGAGATGATCCGCAAGCTGGCCGAGGACAGCCAGAAAATCAGCAGCGTGGTCAGCGTGATCCACGGCATCGCCGAACAGACCAACCTGCTCGCCCTCAACGCCGCCATCGAAGCCGCCCGCGCCGGCGAGATGGGCCGCGGCTTCGCCGTGGTGGCCGACGAGGTGCGCAACCTCGCCAAGCGCGTGCAGGACTCCACCGACGAGATCACCAACATGATCGGCGCGCTCCAGGCCGGCACCCGCGATGCCGTGGAGTTCATGCAGGAAAGCTCGCTCAAGGCCGACGACTGCGTGCAACTGGCCCATGAGGCCGGTGCCGCCCTGACCGCCATTGCCGGAGCGGTGGCGCAGATGCGTGAAAGCAACACGCAGATCGCGGTCGCCGCCGAGCAGCAGAGCCAGGTCGCCGAAGAGATGAGCCGCGCCGTGGTGAGCATCCGCGACGTCACCGAGCAGACCGTGCAGCAGACCGTCGATTCCGCCAGCACCAGCAGCGAACTGGCCTCGCTGGCCGGCGAACTGAGCCGGGCGATCCGCCAGCTCAAGCTGTAACGTCTTCTATACCGTCCATAGGCAGGAACGATTCGCCGGCCTCAAGAGGCCGGCCTAGACTTCCAGCAAATCTTTCGAGGATTTGCAGCATGGCCGTCAAGCGTCACCCCCACCCGCTCAACTGGCAATGGCGCGGCTACGCCGCCAACCACCGACACCCGACCAACCTGGTCCTGCACCTGATCGCCGTGCCGTTGTTCATCCTTTCCACCTTGCTGTTGCTCACCGCGCTGTTCCAGCTGCGCCTGTTGCCCTTGCTGCTCGGGGTGATCGGCCTGTTCGCGGCACTCGCCCTGCAGCAGCATGGCCATCGCCTCGAAGAACATGCGCCGGAACCTTTTCTCGATCGGCAGGATGCCGTCGAGCGCCTGCTGATGGAGCAGTTCGTCACTTTCCCCCGCTTCCTGCTCAGCGGAGGCTGGTGGCGGTCCTGGAAGAACCGCCGGCGCTGAACGCCGGTCAGCCGAACACAGTCACCGTCTGCCGGCTGATCGCCACCAGTTCGCCGGCCGGGCTCCACAGGGCGGCAGCGATGTGACCATAGCCATCGCGGGCATGCTCGATCTCGGCCTGATACAGGCACCAGTCCAGCGTGCTCAGGTCGGGCGTCGGCTGGACGAACTCGATGGTCCAGGTCAGCGAGCTGCCGGGGGCCGGCGTCTTCAGGTGCGGCAATACGGCTGGCGGCCAGGCATCCACCAAGGCCAGCAGGTGGGACTCATCGACCCGCTCCTCCTGCGCATCGCGCAAGCGCACCCAGCCGCCCATCCGGCGGGACGGCGTGTTGCTGAACGGCAAACCGCCCACGCCCCAACGCATCGCCAGGAAGCGGGTGAATTCCGGCAGCACGCCTTTGACGAAGGGCAGCTCCTGGCATTCATCCACCGGCTTCATGGGCGGCGGTGCCTCACTCGACACGGCGACCTCCGACGCGCGGGACGCACCGAAGCTCCCCTGCACCAGTGTGACCACCTGACCATCCTGGACCGCCCGGCCCAGTACCTGGCTGACGGCCTTCCCCTCGCGCAGCACTTCCGCCTCCAATCTGACCGGCACATCGCAGGTCAAGGGACCGACGAAGGTGATGGCCAACGAGCGGACCGGGCGTCCCTCGGGCACCTGCGCACGCATGGCCTCATAGACCAGCGCGGCGGCCATTCCGCCGAACGCCGCACGCCCCTGCCCCCACAGGCCCGGCACCACCACCGCTTTGGGGTTGGCACGCGCCGCCTGGATCATTTCGGAAAATGTCATACCTACCTCCCCAATGATTGGGTTCGATCTTAGGGGATCGGTTATCTACGACGGTAGAGCCAGAAGAGGCCGATTCAGCCAAAGGCAGAGGGAAAAAGACAGGAATGACGGCCGTCAGTGTTTGGGGAAATGCTCCAGCAGCCACTCCAGGGCCTGGTCCGCACGCTGCTCGGCCTCGGACAGCTCCGCCCGCCAAGCGCCGGCCAAGGGCTGAAGATCGGGCTCCGCCTCGGCACGTGCCAGCCACTGGAGCCGGTCATGCCAGTCTCCCAGGGCGGACTGGGCGGCCTTGAGCCGCGCGGGCTCATCGCTGCCGACCGGGACCAGTTCCGGGTACGCATCGAAGCCATAGCGCACACGCTTGATCAACAGGCGCAGCCGATGGCGGTCATGGGCAGGATCCCGCAGGGCACGGGCCAATTGTCGTCGCTGCTTGACGAGACGCTTGCGCACGCGTTTGCGCAGGCCGCTCAAGGCCCCGCTGTACTGTGCCTGACGCCAGAGCGCCGGCCAGGCATCGAGATGACGAAACAATCGCTCCAAGGCGGAAGACGCGAGCAAATGTTCATAACCGGCTTCGAGTCGGGCCAAGCGCACGGCCTCCGCATCACTCAGGCCTTTCTCCCGCAGCTCCGGCAGCAGTACCTCGAGGTCACGCAGCGGCCCGCTCAACTCGCCGACGGCCCCGGCAGCCGCGCGCAAGGGCTCGACACCCGGCAGGTCGCGCAACGGCCGCAGCAGGCTGCGCAACCTGCGCAAGGCGATGCGCAGATCGTGCAATGCCTCGGCATCGGTGCGTGCCGCCAAGCGCGCCTGGCTGGCTCGCAGTTGCACTTCCAGCGTCAGCACCTGGGCAATCAGCGCATCGATGAAACGGCTCATCCTGCCATGCTCCCGACTTCGTCTCGACCGCAATGACCATAAGCCTAGACGGCCGCCGCTTCGCCGCACAGTGGCCGAAAGTCGCATCAATCGGCGCGCGTGAGACGCCAGGGCAAATCTCGGCGCACGCGTGCCAGAGCCTGTCGTAAGGTCGCTGGCGAAGCCTTCTGCCCGCCATAGCGCTGCGCTTCGTATATCTGGACGAACCCCTGGATCGCCTCCGCCTGCGCCGGCAGCGCCAGAGACGCGCGTTCGGCGAAGGCACGCGGCCCCTCTCCGGTCCGCCGACGCAGGCCGTGGCGGGCCAGCAGGCGCTCGAAGCGAAGGAACAGGCGCTGCTGGGGATCGCGCTCACGGCGCCAGGGTTTGAACAACAGCAGCGCCAGCAGGCTCAGCATCAACCCACCGCCACCGACCAGGACCACCGCCAGGACACCGTTATCAATGCGGCCGAACCAACGCTGCAACACCTCCAACTGCTGATCTCCCTGGTAACCCAGTACCCAGCGCTGCCAGCCGTAATTGACGCGATCCCAGGTCAGGCGCAGTTGGTTGATCCAGCCGATGTTGCGGTAGCGCAGCGGCGAGAACGGCGAGCTGGCGAGAAAGCTCTGTTCCTCAGCCACCGCCTGTTCGAGGCCCTGTTCGATCCGTTCGGGAGCGACTTGGAATGTCGGGTCGGCGCTGACCCAGCCCTTCCCCGGCCGCCAGTACTCGACCCAGGCATGGGCATCGAACTGGTGTACCGAGAGGTAACGACCAGACGGGTTGTACTCACCGCCCTGATAGCCGGCGACCACCCGCGCGGGAATGCCGGCGACACGCAGGGCGAAGGTCATGGCGCCGGCGTAGTGCGCACAGAACCCCCGCCGAGTGTCGAACAGGAATTCGTCTATCCCGTCGGCGCCGGCCAGCGGCGGTTTCAGGGTATAGACGTAAGGCTCGCGGTTGAAATGCGTCAGCAGTGCCTGCGCCAACTCGTCAGGCTGGGGATACTGCCGCTTCAGGGCCTCGGCCCATTCGCGCGTGCGCGGGTTGCCCGTTTCCGGCAGTTGCAGGGCCCGGCGCAATTGTCCGCCCGCTAGCTGCGGTTCGCGCAATGCCTGCGGCCAGGAAACCACCCGGTAGAGCAGCGAACGGTCCACCGGGCGGTAATACTCCAGGCGGAAGTCGTTCATCATTCGTGCCCGGTCCAGCGAGGTCTCGCCGATATCCAGACTGAACAACCAGGGCCGCTGGCTGGGCTCCATGACGACGCTGTACTGCAACGGCGTCCCTCGCCGTTCCCAGCGCGGGGGGATCGGCATGTGTGCGGCAGGCGACTGCGACCAGCGGCGGCCATCGAAGTGTTCCAGGGTCAGAGCGCGCCAATAAAGCTGCTGGCGCGGCGGCGGCTCGCCGTCGAAACTGGCTCGGAACGCCAGGGCACCGGACTGGCTCAGCTCGGCGATATCGCCCGGTGCCATGCTGTCGGAAAGACCGGTCACGCCCTGGTCGCCTGGTTGCGGCAAGGTCCACAGCGGCCCCAGGCGGGGAAAGAAGACGAATAGCAGCAGCATCAACGGCAGCGCTTGCAGCAGCATTCCGCCGGCCAGGCGCAGGGTCGGCCAGGGCCGCTCGGCGAAGCGCGTCTGTTGCAGGCCGATCAGCGCCGCCAGCAAGGCGGTCACCGGCAGCAGGCTGTACAGTGCGCTGACGATGCCGTCGTCGAACAGATACGCCGTGACCACGGCGAAGAAGCCGAGGAAGATCAGCACCAGCGCATCGCGGCGGCTGCACATCTCCAGCAGTTTGAGAATGAACGCGGCAATCAGCAGGACGCTGCCGGCTTCCAACCCGATCAGGCTGCCGCGGGAAAGAAACACGCCGAAACCCGTGCCGAGCAACAGGCCGAGCTTGACCCAGGCGTTGGGATAGCGCGCCCGCATCAGGAACACCTGGATACGCCAGCCTGCGCAACCGAGCCAGAGGAAGACGATCCACAGCGGCAGGTGGATCAGATGCGGCAGGATCACCAGTACCTGGGCCACCAGCAACCAGGTCAGACTGATCCGCGGAATCGCCTCCGGTGTCCGGCTCATCGCGGCCCTCCGTACAGCGCCAATGCCCGCAGACAAGCCTCACGGTGCGCCTCGCCGTTGTCCAACGGCAGGAACTGATCCGGCAAGCGCAAGGCGAAAGGTTGCAGGCGCTCGGAGAATTGCAGCACCCAATGACAGAGCAACGACAGCCGATGCTCCGGGTCGCCTTCCAGCGCGTCGAAATCCAGGCACAAGTCACGTCCTGCCAGGGCGGCGAAGTCCTTCACCAACAGTCCGTGCCCCCGGGAGAAAGCCTTCCAGTGCAAACGGCGCTTGGAGTCGCCGGGCTGGTAAGGCTTGAGCCCCTGGTAGTCATCGGCACCCGGCCCTTGGGCGCGACGCCCCTCGTCGTCCTCATTCTCCTGCGCACCGACCGACAAAGGCAGGTCGCCCTCCAGCGGACGCGGATAAACCAGCAACGCCTGGTCCAGGTCCACCCAGCTCCAAGCCACCAGGATGCCCAGCGGAAAGCGGCTCTCGATCCGCAGCCGACCGGGCCTCAACCAGCCACGCCGCAGCGCCGGCTGGCTCAGCTCGCATTCGCTGAGCCCCTGCGCGGGCACATCCAGCGCCTGCAACGTCGCCGGCGGCCAGCCCAGGGCGATGGCCTGGTGCGCCCGCCCGGCGCTTTCCAGACGCACCCGGAAACGCGCCTGCTCGCCGACGAACACCGCGCCCCCGCCCCCTGCCCTGATAATCAGGCCAGCGAGATTGCGGTAAGTATGCAAGATGGCGACGATGAACAACGAACCCAACAGGAATGTCAGCGCATAGGCGAGGCTGTTCTGGTAGTTGATCGCGGCCAGCAGCATCAGCAGCAGCGCGATGCCGAACGCCAGCCCGACCCGGGTGGGAATGATGAAGATGCGTCGCTGATTCAAGCGAACGCTGGCGGCCGCCGGGATGCGCCGGTCCAGCCAGCGGTTCCAGCGCGCCCTAAGGGGCTTGGCGGCCATCAGACCGCCGCCACCTCTGTGAGCAGCCACTGCACCAGCGCGCCGCCACCGTGGCCAGTGGGGTCGGCGCGCTCGCGCAGGCGGTGCCCGACCACCGACGGCAGGACCGCCTGGACATCCTCGGGAATCACATAATCGCGCCCGGCGAGAAAGGCCCAGGCCCGCGCCGCAGCGAGCAACGCCAGGCTGGCCCGTGGCGACAGGCCCCAGGCGAACTGCGGTTGGCTGCGGGTCGCCTCGACCAACCGCAGCACGTAATCCACCAGCGCATCGCTGGCCCGCACCCGGGTGACCTCCTGCTGAATGGCCGCCAGTTCGGCATGATCCAGCACTGCATCCAGGCGCGGCAGGATTTCCCGGCGCGATTCGCCGAGCAGCAGCGCCTTCTCCGCCGCCTTGGCCGGATAGCCGAGCGACAGGCGCATGAGGAAGCGGTCGAGCTGGGATTCCGGCAGAGCGAAGGTGCCGCCCTGGCTGACCGGGTTCTGCGTGGCGATGACGAAGAACGGCTCCGGCAGCGGCCGGGTCGCGCCCTCGATGGTCACTTGCCCCTCTTCCATTGCTTCCAGCAACGCGCTCTGGCTCTTCGGTGTGGCCCGGTTGATTTCGTCCGCCAGCACCAGCTCGGCGAAGATCGGTCCTGGATGGAAGACGAACTGGCCAGTGTCCTTGTCGAACACCGAGGTGCCAAGGATATCGCCGGGCAGCAGGTCGGAGGTGAACTGGATGCGCTGGAAGCTCAGCCCCATCACCCTGGCCAGGGCATGGCTCAGGGTGGTCTTGCCCATGCCCGGCAGGTCCTCGATCAACAGGTGCCCCCGGGCCAGCAGGCAGGTCAGCGCCAATCGCACCTGGGCCTCCTTGCCGAGCAATACCTGATTCACCGCCTGCAGGCAGGCCTCAAGTTTCGTGCGCATGCCACTCTCCTCTGTCAGGCGAACGATCCTACTGGTGCATATGACCGCCGCAAAGCCTCTGCAATCTTTGCTGACGAAAGTTGTGAAGCCGTTTGATCCAGGCCAATACCCGGTTCGGACCGTCCTTCTAGGCTGGAGTCGTATTCATCACCGGAGGACGCCATGAACGCCCCCGCTTCCCGCGACTGGCATGCGCAACCCGCGCATTACAGCCTGCAACAGCTCGAAGCCAGCGACACTGGCCTGAGCACCGAGGAGGCCGAGCGCCGTCTCGCTCTCCACGGCCCCAACCAACTGCCGGAACGCAACGCCGCCGGACCGCTGAGGCGCTTTTTGCGCCAGTTCCACAATCTGCTGATCTATGTGTTGTTGATTTCGACCCTGGTCACCCTCGCCCTTGGCGAGTGGCTGGACAGCGCGGTGATCTTCGGCGTGGTGCTGATCAACGCCATTGTCGGCTTCATCCAGGAGGGCAAGGCGGAACAGGCGATGCGCGCCATCCAGAAGATGCTCACCCTGGACAGCCGGGTGCGCCGCGACGGCGCCGTGCAGAGCGTACCGGCCGAACGCCTGGTACCTGGCGACCTGGTACTGCTGGAGGCCGGCGACCGGGTCCCCGCCGACCTGCGCCTATTGGAAACCCGCGACCTGCGCATCGAAGAAGCCGCCCTCACCGGCGAGTCGCTGCCGGCCGACAAGGCTACCGATCCGGTGGCCCGGGACGTCGGCCTGGGCGACCGGCGCAGCATGGCTTACTCCGGGACGCTGGTAAGCGCCGGCAGCGGTTGCGGCGTGGTGGTCGCTACCGCCGGCCATACCGAACTGGGCCGCATCAGCCATATGCTGGGTACGGTGGTCAGCCTGCAGACGCCGCTGCTGGCGGACATGGCGCGTTTCGCCCGCCACCTGACCCTGATCATTCTCGGCCTGGCGCTACTTACCTTCGCCTTCGGCGTCCTGCTGCGCGGCTACAGCCCGCAGGACATGCTGCTGGCGGCGGTCGGCCTGGCCGTGGCGGCGATTCCCGAAGGCTTGCCGGCGGTACTCACCATAATTCTGGCCCTCGGCGTACAGCGCATGGCCCGGCGCCAGGCGATCATCCGCCGCTTGCCGGCGGTGGAAAGCCTGGGCGCGGTGACGGTGATCTGCTCGGACAAGACCGGCACCCTGACCCGCAACGAAATGACCGTGCAGCAGGTGTTCACCGCCGCCCACCGTTATAGGGTCGATGGCGTCGGCTATGCGCCGGAAGGCAGCATCCACTGCGATGACGGCCAGCTCTGTAGCCTCGACAGCGCGGACGATCTGCGCGAACTGGCCCGTGCCGGGCTGCTGGCCAACAGCGCCAGCCTGTGTCTGGCCGAGCAGCGCTGGTGCATTACCGGCGACCCCACCGAAGCCGCTCTGCTGACCCTGGCCGGTAAGCTGGGCCTGGAGCGGGAGCGAGAAATGCTCTCCCTGCCACGGGTCGATGCGATCCCGTTCAGTTCCGAACGCCGCTGCCTGGCCAGCCTGCATCACGACCACGCCGGGCATGGTCTGATCTATCTGGTCGGCGCTCCCGAACGCCTGCTGGAGGTATGCAACCGGCAATGGCGCGACGGCCGCCCCGAGCCGCTGGACCCGCGCCACTGGCACGAGGTGCTGGGTAACGGCGCCAGCCAGGGCCTGCGCATGCTCGGTCTCGCCCTGCGGCCGCTGCCCACGCCGCAACACGAACTCGATTACCGCGACCTGGAAGGCGACTTCATCCTGCTCGGCCTGGTTGGCATGCTCGACCCGCCGCGGGAAGAAGCCATCGCCGCCATCGCCGAATGCCACAGCGCGGGCATCGCGGTGAAGATGATCACTGGCGACCATGCCGCCACGGCCAGCGCCATCGCCCAGCGCCTCGGCCTGGGTGGCGGTGCGCCGCTCACCGGGGCCGATCTGGATCGGCTGAGCGACGCCGAACTGGATGCCCGCCTACCCCACACCACGGTATTCGCCCGCACCAGCCCGGCGCACAAGTTGCGCCTGGTGGAGCGCCTGCAAGCCTGCGGCGCCCGGGTGGCGATGACTGGCGACGGGGTCAACGACGCACCGGCACTCAAGCGCGCCGACATCGGCGTGGCCATGGGGGTCAAGGGCACCGAAGTGGCCAAGGAGGCGGCGCAGATGGTGCTCGCAGACGATAACTTCGCCACCATCGCCCACGCCGTGGAGGAAGGCCGCACGGTCTACGACAACCTGCGCAAGTCGATCCTTTTCATCCTGCCTACCAACGGCGGCGAAGCGCTGGTATTGCTGGTGGCCATCGCCCTGGGCCTGACCCTGCCGATCACGCCGTTGCAGATTCTCTGGGTCAACATGATCACTGCGGTGACCCTGGCCCTGGCGCTGGCCTTCGAGCCGGCCGAGGACGACCTGATGCGCAGGCCGCCGCGTGACCCGCGCATGCCGCTGCTGACGCCTCGCCTGCTCTGGCGAGTGCTGTTCATTTCGATCCTGATGACCGTCGCCAGCCTGGGCCTGTTCCTCTACGCCCAATCACTGGGCTGGAGCCTGGACAGCAGCCGCACCCTGGCGGTCAACGCCATGGTCGCCAGCGAAATCGGCTATCTGTTCAGCAGCCGCCGGCTGGACGGCACCGCCCGCTTCGGCTGGCGCGACAATCCGATGGTCTGGAGCATGGTGCTGCTGCTCACTGGCATGCAGCTGGCGTTCACCCATTGGTCACCGCTGCAGGCATTGTTCGCGACCACCTCGCTGCCGGCGAGCGCCTGGGGTTGGTGCCTGCTCGTGGCGGTCGGCATCTGCGTGTTGGTGGAGCTGGAGAAGCTTCTGGTGCGGAGCCTGGGGCAGTCGCCCCAGGCCTGATGCGGGTCCCGGTGCTCAAACCACCGGCCGGGGCATCTCGAACACCTCGCGGGTGTGGGTATAACCGCTCCCGCCGAGCCGGCCAATCAAATCCAGCTTGCGCGGGTCGACTCGGCCACGCTCGTCGAGTATCTCCGGATCGATGTGCGCCAGCAGGATGCGGGCGAAGATGAGGTAGTTGCTGGGGTTGTCGCGCGGATAGGGCTGCACCTCGGCCAAGGAGCATTCGAAAGCCACCGGCGCCCCGGCAACCCGCGGCGGAGCGACCCGTTCGGCCGGCAGGCTGGCGATGCCACAGGCTTCGAACTCGCTGACGCCATGCGGCAAGGAGGCCGACGAGGCATTCATCGCTTCGGCCTGCTTCGCCGTCACCAGTTGGATCACCAGCTCGCCGGTGTCCTGCACGTTGCGCAGCGTGTCCTTGAGCCGGCCGTCGTCATGCAGGCCAATGTTGACCATCAGGGTCGGCGGCTCGTCGCTGATCACTTGGAAGAAGCTGAACGGCGCCAGGTTGCTCACGCCCTCGCGGGATAGGCTGGACACCCAGGCGATCGGCCTCGGCGTCACCGTGGCGGTCAGCCAGCGATAAGCCTCCAGCGGAGTCAGCCGGGTAAAGTCGATGAGCATGGAAACCTCCGGCGCGGGCCGAAAATACAAGGAAATGGGCGCCGGGCCAAAAGCACGGCACCCCGGTGGGGAATCAACGTCCGGCGCGGGACTCGCGGATGTAGAAGCGCGCCTTTTCCGCTTTGCGGGAGCACCCCTCGTAGGCCTCGAACTGCTGCTGGGTCTTTGCGCCAGTGAGCAACGTCAGCGCCTTGGAGTAGCTCACGGTACCGGCGAAGCCTTCAGCCTTGGCCAGGTCCAGTTCCTTCCAGGCGGCGTCCAACTGGTTCGCGCAATTGTCGCGGTAGGTCGTCTTGGCGGCACATCCGGCCAGCAACAAGGCGATCAAGGGCAGGCTGATCCAGGCTTTCATCCAATTAACTCCTCGAAAAAGGGACAACGATGGAAATGCGGGCGCGATACGGGGTTCCGTGCACGCCCGATCGAATCCTAGCGCCAGGCTATGACGACGAGAAGCCGGAAAAGTGCCGCTTTGTGGCCTATCCGGCACTGTCGCCACCTCAACGCGGCCGACGCTGACGCAGGTACTCGACCACCGCCGCCTGCTCGCCGGCGAACTCGATACGCTCCGCCTTGCTCTCGCGCTGGTAGGCGTACATCGGGTCGTAGTATTCGCTCAGCAGCCCTTCGATCCAGCCACGGTGCAGGCTGACGTCGCCGCTGCGCTCCTGCTCGGCCAGCGCCGCGTCCATGATGGCTGCCATGCGCTGGTAGCGTTCCCCGCCCAGCCGCTTGACGATGTTCGACAGGCTCTGCTGGAGCCGCTCGGCAAACGCCGGGAAACCGCGCTCCTCGCCATGCTCGGCGATGAACTCGGCGGTCAGGTCGATCACATAGTCCTTGAGAATGCGCTCGATCCGCCCCTCCAGGATGTCCTCCAGCCAGACCAGCGGATATCGCTGCATCCCCTGGTACAACTCCAGCGGTACCGAACAACTGCCAACGATGCGCCCCTCGTCCTCCAGAACGAACTGCTCGAGCCCTGCCGCGCGCTTCTTCAGCAGGTCGATGGCCAGGCGGTTCTCGAAGTCGATCTGCGCCGGTTGCGGCGTGGCGCGCTTGCCGAAGCTGGAGCCACGATGATTGGCGTGGCCTTCCAGGTCCAGGCTGTTGGCCAACTGCGCCACCACTTCGGTCTTGCCGGTGCCGGTGAGACCGCCGACCAACACGAAATCGCACTGTTCCACCGCCTGCTGGGTGGTTTCCAGCAGGAAGGTCCGCATCGCCTTGTAGCCGCCGGTCACCCGCGGATAATCGATGCCCGCTTCGCTTTTCAACCACTGCTGGACGATCTGCGAACGCAACCCACCGCGGAAGCAGTACAGATAGCCGTCAGGGTTGGCCTTGGCGAAGGCGGCCCAGGCCTCGATGCGCTCGGCCTTGGTCTTGCCGGACACCAATTGATGGCCCAGCTCGATGGCCGCCTTCTGGCCGTGCAGCTTGTAGCAGGTGCCGACCTTCTGCCGCTCGATATTGGTCATCAGCGGCAGGTTGACCGTGTGCGGGAAGGCGCCCTTGGAAAACTCCACCGGAGCGCGGGCGTCCATCATCGGCAGGTCGTTGAGAAAAATGGTGCGGTAATCGGCGGTATCCGGACGCATCAGAGCACCTCGACCGCGTAACGCTGTCGCTCGACCAACTGGCCGATCGCCTGCAGCTCCAGGCCCAGCTCGGCGCAGGTCGCCTGGAACGCCGCCTCGCCGTCCGGCGCGACGGCCACCAGCAGGCCACCGCTGGTCTGCGGATCGCAGAGCAGGAGTTTTTGCAATTCGGGCAACGGGGCGATCTTCTCGCCATAGCTGTCGAAGTTGCGCAAGGTCCCGCCGGGCACACAGCCTTGTTCCAGGTAGTACTCAACACCGGCCAGACGCGGCACCCGGGCGAACTCGACGCGTGCAGTCAGGCCGCTGCCGTCGGCCATCTCGATCAGATGGCCAAGCAGGCCGAAACCGGTGACATCGGTTATCGCCTTGACCCCGGCGAGCTTGCCGAAGCGGCTGCCGGGCTTGTTCAGGGTGCACATCCAGTCGCGCGCCACGCCCACGTCTTCGGCGCGCAAACGGGCCTTCTTCTCCGCCGTGGTGAAGATACCGATACCCAGCGGCTTGGTCAGGTACAGAGTGCAGCCGGCAGTGGCGCTGTCGTTGCGCTTCATGTGGCGCTTTTCCACCAGGCCGGTGACGGCCAGGCCGAAGATCGGCTCCGGTGCATCGATGGAATGGCCACCGGCCAGCGGGATGCCCGCCTCGTCGCAGACGGAGCGGCCGCCTCGGATTACGTCGCGGGCGACTTCCGCCGCCAGCACATTGACCGGCCAGCCGAGGATGGCGATGGCCATCAGCGGGTCGCCGCCCATGGCGTAGATGTCGCTGATCGCATTGGTGGCGGCGATCCGGCCGAAATCGAAGGGGTCGTCGACGATCGGCATGAAGAAATCGGTGGTGGAAACGACACCGCGCTCGTCGTCCAGGGCATAGACCGCTGCGTCGTCGCGCGAGGCGTTGCCGACCCACAGACGCGGATCGAGGTTCTGCGCACCACTCCCGGCGAGAATCACCTCCAGGACCTTGGGGGAAATCTTGCAGCCACAGCCGGCACCATGGCTGTACTGGGTCAGGCGAATGGGATCGCTCATGGGGAATCTCTCTGCAGACGACAACTGGCGGCGGATTTTACCTTGGCGCCGCCCTGTCGCGCGCGTATTGTCGAAAGAGAGTTGCCGGGGGTGGGTACGATGGGGACGAAAGTGGCGTTGGTATTGGGCTCGGGCGGTGCGCGCGGTTATGCGCACATCGGCGTCATCGAGGAAATCGAAGCGCGGGGTTACGAAATCGGCTGCATCGCCGGCTGCTCCATGGGGGCCGTGGTCGGCGGCATCTACGCCGCCGGCAAGCTGCCGCAGTACCGCGAATGGATCGAAAGCCTGGACTACCTGGATATGCTGCGCCTGCTGGACGTCAGCTTCCGCCTCGGGGCGATCCGCGGCGAGAAGGTGTTCGGCCAGATCCGGGAAATCCTCGGCGAGATCGACATCGAGGACCTGCCGATCCCCTACACCGCCGTCGCCACCGACCTCACCAACCAGCAGGAAATCTGGTTCCAGGAAGGCTGCCTGCACAAGGCCATGCGCGCCTCGGCGGCGATTCCCAGCCTGTTCACCCCAGTCCAGCAAGGCAAGCGGATGCTGGTCGACGGCGGGCTGCTCAACCCGCTGCCCATTGTTCCGGTGGTGTCCAGCCATTGCGACCTCATCATCGCGGTCAACCTCAACGCCACCAACCAGAAGCAATACCAACTGCCGATCATTGAGCGGCCGGATGCGATCAAGGGCCGCTTCGACCTGCTGATGAGTTCGCTCGGTTCGCGGCTACCGTTCCGCCGCAAGGCCGGCGAAGAGATCGCGCTGCTGGAATCTGAGACTGCCTTGAACGACTCCGAGGTCAGCGACCCCTGGCTGGACGAACCGCCGG
Organism: Pseudomonas sp. PIC25; assembly: GCF_002286785.1. GTDB lineage: Bacteria > Pseudomonadota > Gammaproteobacteria > Pseudomonadales > Pseudomonadaceae > Pseudomonas_M. Next base: position 67,669 of record NZ_MUJY01000062.1, read on the forward strand.
TGCCGGCCGTCCAGCCACCGGCTGCGCCGGAGACGGGAGGCGCCCCGCGCTCGGCCAGCGACTCCACCGTGGTGGATATCGGCGGCCCGGCTTCCTTGCTCGAACTGATCAACCAGAGCTTCGAAGTCATGCAGACCTCGCTCGCCCAGTACAAGATCGCCGGCTACCCGCCGGACGTACTGATCAACATTCCCAAGCGGGTCTGCCGCTTCTTCGAGTTCTACAAGGCACCGGAGCTGATCCTGCTGGGACGGCAGATTGCCCGCGATACCCTGGATAAGTACGAATCCCACTGAGAATCTGTCCAAAGTCTCGTCAGAAAATCGACCAGCCGATTTGCGAGGACAGCAACTCCAGCGCCGCCATGCCGGCCAGGGAGTTGCCCGCCGCGTTCAACTCCGGCGACCAGACGCAGACGGTGAAACGCTCGGGCACTACCGCGACGATCCCGCCGCCCACGCCGCTCTTGCCCGGCAGGCCGACCCGATAGGCGAAGTTGCCGGCTTCGTCGTACAGGCCGCTGGTGGCCATCAGGGCGTTGACCTGCTTCACCTGGCGCGGCGTCAGCACCTGCTCGCCGCTGTGCAGGCAATGCCCGCGGTTGGCCAGGAAGCTGAAAGCCCGGGCCAGGTCGGCACAGCTCATGCGCAGGGCGCAATGGTGGAAATAGCTGCGCAGCACCGCCTCGACGTCATTGTGGAAGTTGCCGAAGGACTGCATCAGGTAGGCCATGGCCGCGTTGCGCGAACGGTGCTGGTATTCCGAGCGGGCCACCACCTCGTCGGAGACCAGCAGGGGGTTGCCGCTCAGGCGGCGGACGAAATCGCGCATCGACTGGGCCGGGGCGGCAAAGCGCGACTGGTTGATGTCGCAGATCACCAGCGCGCCGGCGTTAATGAAGGGGTTGCGCGGCACACCGCGCTCGAATTCCAACTGCACCAGCGAGTTGAACGGCTGGCCGGACGGTTCCTGCCCCAGACGTTCCCAGATCGCCTCGCCGGAATGCTGGATCGCCTGGACCAGGCTGAACACCTTGGAAATACTCTGGATGGAAAACGGTACCTGGCCATCGCCCGCCACATACAGCTCGCCCTGGTTGCTGTAGACCGCGATACCCAGCTGGGCGGGTGGAACCTGGGCCAATGCGGGAATGTAATCGGCCACCTTGCCCCGCCCGATAAGGGGGCTGACTTCGGCGAGAATCTCATTCAACAGTTCTTGCATGACGTCCTTCGCTCAAGCTGTGCGGAACCCTCCGCACGGTAGCTCGCTAGACGCCGGCCGTACCGGTGGAATCACACGGATTTTTCGTGGCCCGCCCAGGGCCTGTCTTATGCGTCCCGCTCTGCCCGCAGGCGGTACCCGATCCCCGCCTCGGTGACGATGAATCGGGGATTGGCCGGGTCGTCGCCCAACTTCTGCCGCAGATGGCCCACGACCACCCGCAGGTAATGGCTGTCCTCGACGTGGGTCGGGCCCCAGATATCCTTGAGCAGTTGCTGCTGGGTCACCACCCGTCCGTGGTACTGGGCCAGGGTCGCCAGGACCGCGTACTCCTTGCGGGTCAGCGCCACCTCGCGGCCGTCGAGGGTGACCTGGCGGAAGGCGAAATCCACCCGCAGCGGGCCGCTCTCCACCGCCGCCGCACCGCTATCGCCCTGCCCGCTCTGGCGCAGCAGCACGCGGACCCGGGCGAGGAATTCCTGGATGCCGAATGGCTTCGTCACGTAGTCATTGGCACCGCCATCGAGCGCCAGGACCTTTTCGCCCTCGCCGGAACGTACCGACAACACCAGCACCGGCACCGTCGACCAGCCACGCAGCTCGCGCAGCACCTCCTGGCCGTCCATGTCCGGCAGGCCGAGGTCGAGTACCACCAGGTCCGGCCGGGCCAGGGCCGCTTCGGCGAGCCCGCTCCGGCCATCGGCCGCCTCGACCACCCGGTAGCCTTGTGCCGTCAGGCTGATACGCAGGAATTTGCGAATCTGTGCCTCATCGTCGATCACCAGAACAACGTGGCTGTTGTCGGTCATGCTCAGGCCTGTCTCCCAAACCCTGTCATCAGGTTTCCTCCTCCGCGGCCGGCTGCTCCTGCAACGGCAGGTGCAGCGTCAGGGTGGCGCCCCGGCCGTCCAGCCCTTCGTCGACAGTCACCCGCCCGCCGTGCGCCCCGACCATGCCCTGGCAGATCGCCAGGCCCAGGCCGGTGCCCTGGCCGCCGCGATCGCCGCGCTTGGCGGTGTAGAACATATCGAAGATCCGGCTGCGTTCCTCTTCCGGAATACCCGGCCCCTGGTCGCTGACGGAAAAACACAGCTCATCGCGCCCCACCGTCACCGTCAGACGCAGACGGCCGCCCGGTGGCGAGAAGCGCGCAGCATTCTCCAGCACATTGACCAGCGCCTGCTCGATCAGCGCCGCATGAACATACAGCAGCGGCAGCTCGGCGGGCAGTTCGGTCTCCACACGCAAGGTCGCCAGCACCGGCCGCAAACGTTGCAGGGCGCTGGCGACGATATCCGCCGGCGCCACCCAGTCGCGGCTCAGCTTGAGCCCTCCATGGCCCAGCCGGGTCATGTCCAGGAGGTTCTGGATATAGCGGTCCAGGCGCTCGGCCTCGTTACGGGTGCCTTCCAGCAACTCGCGGCGCTCGGCCTCGGGAATGCTTTCACCGAGGGCCAGCAGGCTGTCGATGGAGCCGCGCATGGCGGTCAGCGGTGTGCGCAGGTCGTGGGACACCGAAGCGAGCAAGGCGCTGCGCAGGCTCTCGGTTTCCCCCTTGAGGCGTGCGGCCTCCAAGTCCTCGGCCAATTGCGCGCGTTCCAGCGCCTGGACCAGCGGCTGGCAGAGCGCCCCGATCAGACGGCGACGCTCTGGCGGCAGCGGATGGCCATCCTTCGGGCTCATGCCCAGCAGGGCCAGCGACCCGTCTTCACTGGCCAAGGGGCACCACCACCAGCGGCCGACAGGCAAGGTCCCGGTGCCCAGGCCGGCCGGCTGGCCATGCTGCCAGGCCCAGTCGGCCGCGGCGCGCTCCTGCTCGGCGAGCAACCGATGGACACCGGCCTCGACCTTCCACACGCCGTCCTTGCCGCGCGACATCAGGCAGCTCTCCAGATCGGGCGCCAGCTCGAATTGCTGGATCGCCGCGGCGAGCACGGCGCGACGGTCGGTGGCGGCGGTCAGCTTGCGCGTCAGGTCGAGCAGCGCGGTGGTCTCCTGCTGGGTCTGCCGCAGGCTCTCCAGTTGCCGGCGCTGCCGTGCGGCCAGGTTGCCGGTCAACCCGGCCATGAGCAGGAAGAACAGCAACGTCAGAAGGTCTTCCTGGCGCTGGATGAACAAGGTGAGCCGGGGCGGGATGAACAGGAAGTTATAGGCCAGGAACGCCAGCCCGGCGCAGACCAAGGCCGGCCCCAGGCTGCTGCGCACCGCCACCAACAGCACGGCGGCGAGGAACACCAGGGAAATGTTCGGCAGCGCGAGCAGATGGGACACGCCCCAGGCCAGGGCTGTGGCGATCACCGATGCGATCACCGCCAGCAGGTAGTCCCGCCGCGTCGCCTGGTGTAGGCCGAAATGCCGGGATGGCAGCAGGTTGTCGCCATTGTCCAGCACGCTGATTTCCAGGCCCCGCCCCCGCGCCAGCAGGCGCTCCGCCACGCCCCGACTGCCCAGCCAGCGCCGTTGCCAGCGCGGCCGGCTGACGCCCACCAGCAGCACGCTGGCGCGGCGCTCGCGGGCATGCTCGATCAAGGTCCGCGCCACTTCGCCGCCGCGTAGCCGTACCACCTCGCCGCCCAGCCGCTCAGCCAACTGTTGCGCGGCCTGCAAACGGGCCCGCGACGGCTCGCCCAGGGGCCGGCCGACATCGACATGCACCAGGCTCCACGGCAGATGGCGCCGTTCGGCCACCCGGCTGGCGTGGCGTACCAGCCGCTCGGCCTGATCGTCGCCATCGACGCCGACCAGCAGGCGCCCCTGCAGGCTGGGTGCATCCTGCCCCTGCTGGCGGTAGCGCCGGTTGAGATCGGCATCCACCCGCGCGGCGGCGGTCTGCATGGCCAGCTCGCGCAGGGCGGTCAGGTTGGTCTGGGTGAAGAAGGCATCGATCGCCGCCCGCGCCTGTTCGGGTACGTAGATCTTGCCGTCGCGCAGGCGCTCGAGCAGTTCGCGGGGCGGCAGATCGATCAGCAGGATTTCGTGAGCCTCTTGGAGCACCCAGTCCGGCACCGTTTCGCGAACGTGCACGCCGGTGATGTCGCGCACCTGGTCGTTGAGGCTTTCCAGATGCTGGACATTGACCGTGGTGAAGACATCGATGCCGGCGGCGAGCAGTTCCTGCACGTCCTGCCAGCGCTTGGCGTGGCGGCTGCCTGGCACGTTGCTGTGGGCCAGCTCATCGACCAGCGCCAGTTGCGGGCGAGCGGCCAGCAATCCGTCCAGGTCCAGCTCGAACAGGGGCAGGCCGCGGTACTCCAGGCGTCTCGGCGGCTGTTGCGGCAGGCCGGCGAGCAAGGCTTCGGTTTCCGCCCGGCCGTGGGTCTCCACGATGCCAGCCCTCAGTTTCACGCCCTGGCGAAGCTGCGCCTGGGCCGCCTGCAGCATGGCGTAGGTCTTGCCCACGCCCGGCGCGGCGCCGAGAAAAACCTTCAGCCGCCCACGGCCGTTCGGCCGCGTGCTGTCGGGCAACTCGGCCAGCAGCGCCTCGGCGCGCGCCGTGTCGCTCATCGAGCGCCCTCGCCGCTGGAGAGTGCGGCCAGCGCCCGGTTGAGTCCGGTCACGTTGACCACCGGCGGGCCGAACAGCGGACGCTCGGTGTGTTCACGTACCAGGTGTGCCAGGGACGCCTCCGGTATGCCCCGGGCCTCGGCGATGCGCGGAATCTGGTACATCGCGGCATGCGGCGGCAGGTCCGGGTCGAGCCCGCTGCCGGAGGTGGTCACCAGGGCCAGCGGCACCGGCCCCGATCCGTGCTGGCGGCGGCTCTCGGTGGCGACACGCTCGGTCAAGGCCGCGCTGCTCGGCGCCAGGTTACTCGCGCCGCTGGGCAGGGTGGCGTAGTCGGCGGCCGACGGGCGCGGCTGGAACCAGCCGGCACCGTCGAAGCGTTGGGCCAGCAGCTGCGAGCCCCGCACCAGGCCGTTGTCGTCGACGAGTGGGCTGCCGTTGGCCTGCCAGGGAAACGCCAGTTCGGCAATGGCGGTCACGCCCAGGGGATAGGCGACGCCGGTGATCAGTGTCATCAGGAGCAAAAGACTGAAGGTGGGACGTAGTGCGTCAAGCATATGCAGTTCCTCCGGAAAAATCGAAGCCGCTCAGGCCAGCCCCACGGCGGTCAGCAACAGGTCGATCAGCTTGATCCCGACGAAGGGCGCGACCAGCCCGCCCAGGCCATAGATCAGCAGGTTGCGCCGCAGCAGGCTGGCCGCGTCGGCGGCCTCCACCCGCACCCCACGCAGGGCCAGCGGGATGAGCGCAACGATGATCAGGGCGTTGAACACGATGGCCGAGAGAATGGCGCTCTGCGGGCTGGCCAGCCCCATCAGGTTGAGCACGCCGAGCTGCGGGTAGATCCCGGAAAACAGCGCCGGCAGGATGGCGAAATACTTGGCCACGTCGTTGGCGACCGAGAAGGTGGTCAGGGCGCCACGGGTGACCAACAGCTCCTTACCCACCTGCACCACATCGAGCAGCTTGGTGGGATCGGAATCCAGGTCGACCAGGTTGGCGGCCTCGCGCGCCGCCTGGGTACCGTCATTCATCGCCAGGCCGACGTCGGCCTGAGCCAGTGCCGGTGCGTCATTGGCGCCGTCGCCACACATTGCCACCAATCGGCCGTCGGCCTGTTCCTGGCGAATGCGCGCCAGCTTCTTCTCCGGCGTGGCCTCGGCGATCACATCGTCGACGCCCGCCTCGGCCGCGATGGCTGCCGCCGTCAGCGGGTTGTCGCCGGTCACCATGACGGTACGGATGCCCAACTGGCGCAGCTCGGCGAAACGCTCGCGGATACCCGGCTTGACCACATCCTTCAAGTGAATGGCGCCGAGCAACTGACCATCGGCGCAGACCAGCAACGGCGTGCCGCCGCTCTGGGCGATGCGTTCGATTTCCCGCGCCAGCGGCTCGGGAAGCTGTTCGCGGGCCAGGCCGAGGAACCCCAGCACCGCATCCACCGCCCCTTTGCGATAGACATGGCCTTCCCAGTCGACACCGGACAGGCGGGTTTCTGCGCTGAACGGCACCACCGTCAAGCGATCACGGGCCGGCTCCGGCATCGGGTGCAGATTGCGCAGGTATTCGACGATGGACTTGCCTTCCGGGGTGTCGTCGGCCAGCGACGCCAGCAGCGCGCCTTGGGCCAGTGCCTGGCCGCTGACGCCCGGGCTTTTCAGCATCGCGCTGCAACGACGGTTGCCGAAGGTGATGGTGCCGGTCTTGTCCAGCAGCAGCACCTGGACGTCCCCCGCCGCTTCCACCGCCCGGCCGGACTTGGCGATGACGTTGAGCCTGACCAGACGGTCCATGCCGGCGATACCGATGGCCGAGAGCAGGCCGCCGATGGTGGTCGGCACCAGCGTCACCAGCAGTGCGACGAGGAACACCAGAGGCAGCTCGCCGCCGGAAAAGCGGGCGAACGGCTGCAGAGTCGCCACCACCAGCAGGAAGATCAGCGACAGACCGATCAGCAGGATGTCCAACGCCACTTCGTTTGGGGTCTTCTGCCGCCGAGCGCCTTCCACCAAAGCGATCATCCGGTCCAGGGTCGATTCGCCGGGATTGGCGCTGATGCGCACCAGCAGCCAGTCGGACACCACCCGGGTGTTGCCGGTGACGGCCGAGCGGTCGCCGCCGGATTCGCGGATCACCGGGGCGGATTCGCCCGTGATCGCCGCCTCGTTGACCGCGGCGATACCTTCGATGACCTCGCCATCGCCGGGAATCAGCTCACCGGCCTGCACCCGCACCACATCACCTTTGCGCAGGCGGCAAGCGGCAATGCCTTCGTATTGCCCCGGCGCGACCTGCCGGCGGGCGATCAAACCCTGGCTCCCGGCTTTCAGGCTGTCCGCCCGCGCCTTGCCGCGCCCTTCGGCCAGCGCCTCGGCGAAGTTGGCGAACAGGACGGTGAACCACAGCCACAGGGCGATCTGCACGGCAACCCCGGTGGCCACCGCCTGACCGGGGACGAAGCAGAGCAAGGCAGTCATCAAGGCCGTGATTTCCACCAGCAGCATCACGGGCTGGCGCACCAGTTGACGCGGGTCCAGCTTGACGAAGGCCTGGAGCAGCGCCTCGCGCCAGAGCGGCGCCGGGTGCGCGTCAGCCTCGTGACGTACCGGCTGATCGATGAGTTCGTTTCGTGCGTTCATGTCTCGCTCCACTTACCAGCTCAGGCCGGCCAGTTGGCCGAGGTGCTCGGCCAGCGGTCCCAGAGCCAGTACCGGGAAAAAGGTGAGGCCACCCACCAGCAGCAGGGTGGCGGTGAGCAGGCCGACGAACAGCGGGCCGTGGGTGGGGAAGCTGTCCCGCCCGAGCGGCGCGGCACGCTTCATCGCCAGGCCACCGGCAATGGCCAGCACGGGCAGGATGATCCCGTAGCGGCCGAGCAGCATGGCCAGGGCGATCATCAGGTTGTGGTAGGTGGAGCCTGCGCCGAAGCCGGCGAAGGCCGATCCGTTGTTGCCGGCGCCCGAGGTATAGGCGTAGAGGATCTGGCTGAGGCCGTGCGGGCCCGGATTGCTTACCGCCGCCACGCCGGCCGGCAGGATGGCTGTCAGCGCACCGAGCAGCAACACGCCGATCGGCATCACCAGCAGGCTCAACACCAGCAGGCGCACTTCCCTCGCCTCCAGCTTCTTACCGAGGTATTCGGGCGTGCGGCCGACCATCAGGCCGGCGAGGAACACCGCGATCAGGACGAACAGCAGCATGCCGTAGAGGCCGGCGCCGACACCGCCGAAGATCACTTCGCCGAGCATCATGTTGACCAGCGGTACCATGCCGCCCAAGGCACTGAAGCTGTCGTGCATGGCGTTCACCGAACCGTTGGAGGCCGCACTGGTGGCGGTCGCCCAGAGTGCCGAGGCGGTGATGCCGAAACGGCTTTCCTTGCCTTCCAGGGAGCCCGCCTGCTCGACCGGCAGCCCGGCCCAGGCCGGATTCGGCTGCCACTCGGCCCAGACCGCGACACCCAGCCCGATGCAGAACAACAACAGCATGCAGGCGAGGATGGCGCGGCTCTGGCGCAGGTCCTTGACGTAGTGGCCATAGCTGAACACCAGGGCGGCCGGGATCAGGAGAATCGCCGCCATCTCCAGCAGGTTGCTGAACGCCGTGGGGTTTTCGAACGGGTGGGCGGAGTTGACGCCGAAGAAACCGCCGCCGTTGGTGCCCAACTGCTTGATCGCGATCTGGCTGGCGGCCGGCCCCAGGGGCAGGCTCTGCTCCGCACCTTGCCAGGTAGTGGCCGTAGCCGCGTGGGCAAAGCTCTGCGGCACGCCCTGCCAGACCAGCAACAGCGCCAGCGGGATCGCTAGCGGCAGCAGTACATAGAGCGTGGCGCGGGTGAGATCGACCCAGAAATTGCCCAGGGTCGCGGCCGAACGCCGGGCGATGCCCCGGCACAACGCCACCAACACAGCGAGACCGGTGGCGGCGCTGACAAAGTTCTGCACGCCGAGGCCGATCATCTGGCTGAAATAGGACAACTGCGCTTCGCCGCTGTAGGCCTGCCAGTTGGTGTTGGTGACGAAACTGACCGCGGTGTTCAACGCCAGCGGCCAGTCCATCCCGGCCACCTTCTGCGGATTGAGCGGCAGCGCGCCTTGCAGCATCAGGATCGCGACCAACAGGAGCAGGCAGGCGCCGTTGAACGCCAGCAGCGACAATGCATAGCGCCGCCAGTCCTGCTCGATGGCCGGGTCGACGCCCGCACTCCGGTAGCAGAAGCGTTCGAGCGGCGAAAGCAGCGGGCTGAGCCAGGTGCGCTGCCCTTCCATCGCCCGGTGAATGAAGCGTCCCAGCCAGGGTCCCGGTGCCAGCACCAGAACGAAGAACGCGCCGATGAGCAGTACATCATGCATCGCCATGATCGCCCCCTAGCTCCGGCCGGTGCGCAACAGCGCGACCAGCAGGAACGCGAACAGCGCCACGGCGAGTGTCAGTGAGATTCCATCGAGAACGGTCATGCTTGCCTCCTGTGCGAATGTGCATGGAGGCATTGTTTTCCCCACCGACGTAAAGGAACGAGATGACAACGCCGGTCCGCCCGTAAAGAAGCCGTAAATTTCCCCCGAGGAGCCGATTTGTATCGAACTGGATACAAAGCACACATGCTTGCGATACGTCAGGCTAAGAGCCTTCTACACTGGCCGCGGCCCCTCGCGCCGAGTAGGATGCGGGCATGTCCGGCGACGAACCCGGTGCCCTGCCGGCACCGCTTTCCAGCAGCCAGCCCATGGCAGGACCTCATGCAGTACAAGCCCCAGAGCCCTGGCGATATGCCGACCGCCCCGACCACCGACAGCCGCCGCTGGAACGTCCGCGCCCTGCTCGTCGACGATGACCAGCCGATCCGCGAACTCCTCTGCGACTACCTGGGACGCTTCAACATCCTCGCCCATGGCGTCAGCAACGGCGACGGCATGCGCCAGGCCCTGGCCAACGAGCGCTTCGACGTGGTAGTGCTGGACCTGATGCTGCCCGGCGAGGACGGCCTTTCGCTGTGCCGCTGGCTGCGGGCCGAGTCGGACATTCCGATCCTCATGCTCACCGCCCGCTGCGAGCCTACGGATCGCATCATCGGTCTGGAGCTGGGCGCCGACGACTACATGGCCAAGCCGTTCGAACCCCGTGAACTGGTGGCGCGCATCCAGACGATCCTGCGCCGGGTCCGCGACGAGCGCGCGCCGGCCCAGCCGGAGCCGCGCAACAACCTGCGCTTCGATGGCTGGCGGCTGGACGGCGTGCTACGCCAGTTGCATTCCGCCGAGGGGCTGGTGGTGCCGCTGTCGAATGCCGAGTTCCGCCTGCTCTGGGTCTTTCTCGAACGGCCGCGCCGCGTCCTCAGCCGCGAACAACTGCTCGACGCCGCCCGTGGACGCGCCATTGAAGCCTTCGATCGCAGCATCGACCTGCTGGTATCGCGCCTGCGGCAGAAGCTGGGCGACGACCCGCGCGCTCCCCGGCTGATCAAGACGGTACGCGGCGAGGGCTACCTGTTCGACGCCCGAGACATCGAATGATGCGAAATGCCGACACGCTGTTCGCCCGGCTGTTCGGCATCTTCCTGCTGGCCATCGTTCTCGCCCACCTGCTGGCATTCGCCTGGTTCGAGCAGGGCAAGCCACCCTCCGAACGCCAGAATCCTCCTCCACCCCGGACCACTCCCGGCGAACCGGGCGGGCAACCACCGGGACCTCGTCCCCCTGACGACCGGCCTCCACCCAAGCCCGGCGTATTCGGCGGGCCCTGGATTCCCTTCGCCTCCCAGTCGCTGGCGCTGGTGATCGCCGCCTGGATTGGCGCACGCCTGCTGACACGGCCGATCCGGCGCCTGTCCCAGGCGGCCGAGCGACTGAGCGAAAACCTCGACAGCCTGCCGATGAACGAAACCGGGCCGGCGGAAGTCCGCCAGGCGGCGCACAGCTTCAACCGCATGCAGGCGCGTATCCGCGAGCAGGTCGAGCAGCGCAGCCGCATGCTGACGGCGGTCTCGCACGACCTGCGCACGCCGCTGGCGCGCATGAAGTTGCGGGTCGAGCAGGTCGAGAACGAAGCGCTGCGAGATCGACTAGCCCAGGACCTGGGCGAGATGAACCAGATGCTCGAGGCCACGCTTTCCTATTTGCGCGAACAACGCAGCCAGGAGGAAGCCCAGTTGTTCGACCTGCAGGCCCTGGCCGAGTCGCTGGCGGAAAACGCCCAAGACCAAGGGGCCGATGTCCAGGTCGAAGGACATTGCCGGCCGGTGCGCGCCCAGCCCATGGCGCTACGCTCCTGCCTCGGCAACCTGCTGGGAAACGCCCTGCGCTACGCCGGACACGCACACATCCAGTTGCTGGATGGCGAGCAAGAGATCGAGGTACGCGTCATCGACCGGGGGCCGGGCATACCGGAGGACAAGCGCGAGGCCGTCTTCGAGCCGTTCTTTCGCCTGGAAAGCTCACGCAACCGGAACTCGGGGGGCGTCGGCCTCGGCCTGAGCATCGCCCTGGAAGCCTCGAAGCGCCTGGGCGGCAGCCTCGCGCTGAAGGAAACCCCGGGCGGCGGCCTGACTGCCATACTCCGCCTGCCACGCGCGTAAGAAGCCGGATACAAAGCACACACACCCCTGACAACAGACCCGCCGACTCTGCCATGGCCGGAGAACCTTCTCCAGGCATACAACAGAGGAGTGACTCCCATGATCAGTGGTGTCAGCAGCGCTTATTCGGGGTACGGCTGTACCTCGAATTTCGCCAGCAAAGCGCGCCCGCCCGCCGGCGACGCGCCTGATCCGGCGAAATTTCAGGCGGAGCTGTTCAGCAAGCTGGACAGCAACAGCGATGGCGGGATCGGCAAGGACGAACTGACTGCCGCGGTGAGCGCCGCCCAGGAAAGCGATAGCAGCCTTGAGATCGATATCGACGAACTGTTTTCCCAACTCGACGCCAACGGCGACGGCAGCATCAGCGAGGAGGAAAGCGCCGCCCTGGCTCCGCCGCCCCATGGCGGCCCCAACCCGGAAGAGCTGTTCGCTCAACTGGACAGTGATAGCGACGGCAGCGTCAGCCTCGATGAACTGGCCAAAGCCATCGAATCGGTCCAGGGAACCAGCGGCACCGATCTCAGCGAATTGTTCGCCGCCCTGGACACCGATGAGGACGGCAGCCTGAGCCTGGAAGAAAGCGCCGCCCTGGCTCCGCCCCCTCCGCCGCCGCCCGGAGCGTTTTCCAGCAGCCAAGGCACCTATGCCGAGGCCGATACGTCGGCCGCCCAGAGCAGCAGCGATGAGGCTTACGACAACCTCGTGGCCAACCTGCTCAAGCATTACCAGGCCGGCGCCGCCAGCTACAGTTCCCGGCTCGGTAGCCAACTCAACCTTTCGGCCTGACGGCCACCGGCCACCTACCCCTGGCGGCCGGCTTTTTCCAGCGGCTCGGCAGGGTCGAGAACGTCTCCATTGCCATTACCCACCCAGTCGCCGAGCAGGCTGTAGGCGACCGCCAGCAGCGTCGGGCCGAGGAAAAGCCCCATGAAGCCGAAGGCCAGGATGCCGCCGAACACCCCCAACAGCACGACGACCAGCGGCAGGTTCCCGCCCCGGCTGATCAGGTAGGGCTTGAGGACGTTGTCGACCCCGCTGACCACGAACATTCCCCAAATGCCCAAGAACACAGCGAACCCGTAGTCGCCCTTCCAGGCCAGCCAGGCCGTGGCTGGTATCCACACCAGCGGCGGCCCCATGGGGATCAGACTGAGGACGAAGGTCAGGATGCCCAGCACGATGGCGCCCGGCACACCGGCGATCCAGAAGCCAATCAGCGCCAGCACCGCCTGGGCCGCCGCCGTACCGATCACCCCGTTGACGACCCGTTGCACGGTCCCGGCGACCAGTTCGAGGTAGTGGTCGGCGCGGTTGCCGATCAGCCGCTCCAGCACACGGTGTACGAAGGCGGCCAGGCGCGGACCGTCGCGGTAGAAGAAGAACACCAGCACCAGGCTGAGGGCCAGCTCCAGCATTCCGCCGCCCACCTGAGCGCTGCGTGCCAGCAGCCAGTTACCCACCTGCCCGACATAGGGCCGTAAGGTGGCGAAGAACGCCGCGCCCTGCTGATCGATGGTCAGCCAGAACGCCACCAGCCGATCCCCCACCAGCGGCAGATCGCCCAGCCAGGCAGGAGGCGGAGGCAAGCCTTCCACTTGCAGGCTTTTGACCAGCACGGTGGCATCGCGAATATGGTCGGCCAGGTTGAAACCCAGCATGACCAACGGCACGGCGACCAACACCATCCATCCCGCGGTCAGGATCGCGGCGGCCGCGGCCTCCCGGCCTTTCAACCAGTGCGTCAGCAGACGCATCAGGGGCCAACTGGCAAACGCCAGCACCGCCGCCCAGAACAGCGCGGACCAGAACGGTGCCAGCACCCAGAGACACGCACCGAGTAGTGCCAGTAGCAGGATTTGCACCAGCAGACGGTCATTGTTCAACATGCAAAGCGCTCCGCATCCAAGGAAGGCAGGCCGAAAGCGGGCCATTGTAGGGAAAGGCCTGTCCGGCGGATTTGAGCCAGCGCTCAACCCCGCTGCGGCGTGCTCAACGCAATACGTTCAGGTGCAGGCCCTTTTCGTCGCCTTCGCCCAGCTCCAGCCGGGCCGCCCTGACGCCCTGAGCCACCAGCGCTTCACGCCAGGCTTCGGCATTCGGCCCGTCGAGGCTGACCCGGAGGGTCGTATCCAGGTTGAGACTGCGCGCCAGCACTTCGACCCAGGGCTGCTCCGGCTCGCCGCCCAACCGCAGCAACTTCAACTCGCCGGTACTCTTCAATTGGCGGAGCAAGGTGGCCGGCGCCGGCAGCAGCGTTCCCAGCGAAGCGGCGGAATCCAACTGCTCGACATGCAGGTAGGCACGCCGGTTGCCGCGGGTGATCGCATAGAGCGCCAGCAGACTCTCCGGGTTCGGCTCCGCCAGCCTCAGCAAGGCGTAGGCCTGCTGATCGTCGGGGCCGTACAGGGTCGCCTTGCCGAACACCGAGTTGGCCCAAAGGCTGCTGGACCCGCAGTCGCGGCCCTGGCACCAGTAGAGCAGCTCGGCGCCCTTCTCCATCAGCGCCCGGCGCGCCGCCTCGAAGGCTTCCGCACTGGAATGCTCGCTGGACAGCCGGTAAGTCACCGCGGTGAAGGCTCCTTCCGCCAGTACCTCGCGCTCATAGCGCAACTGGCCGCTGATACGACGGATGGAACCTTGCGGATAGAGCCGCTCCATCGTGGGCTCGGAGCGGAAGTCGGTAATCTCCGCCCGCGGGAAGCGTGGAAGAATCTCGAGATCGCGGCTGCCCGGCAGATCGGCCGCGAACAGCGAAGGTCCCGCGAGACACAAGCTCAACAGAATGATCAGGCGCATCCCGGCCTCAAAGCGTCAGCATGGATTGAGCGGTGTTCACGGCCTTGTCGGTATCCGCCTCTCGCTTGGGAATTTCCAGTCCCCGCTGCACGGCCGGCCGGGCTTCCAACGCGGACATCCAGCGCTGAAGATTCGCCAGTCCGTCTACCGATACCCCGGACCAGTCATGGATGCGAACCCAGGGGAAGGTGGCGATATCAGCGATGCTGTAGTCGCCGGCGAGGTATTCCGACTCGCCCAGGCGCCGGTCCAGCACCTCGTACAGGCGGCGAGTCTCATGCTGGTAACGGTCGATGGCGCCCGGCAATTTCTCCGGGAAGTAGCGGTAGAAGACATTCGCCTGCCCCTGCATCGGCCCTACGCCGCCCATCTGGAACATCAGCCACTGGATGACACGGGAGCGGCCTTTGACGTCCTGCGGCATCAGGCGCCCGGTCTTTTCGGCCAGATAGATGAGGATGGCCCCGGATTCGAAAACGGCGAAATCATCGTTCTCGCGATCGACGATGGCCGGAATCCGTCCGTTCGGATTGATCTTCAGGTAGTCGGGCGCCTTCTGCTCCTTTCGGTCGAAACTCAGCGCGTGCACGCGGTAGGGCAACCCCAGCTCTTCGAGCGCGATGGAGACTTTGTGTCCGTTCGGGGTGGCGGCGGTATACAGGTCGATCATTGCTTCTCTCCTGTGGCAACCCGCCCAGCCTCCGCAGTTGGTCAGGGCAAGTCAAGCCACAGTAAAGAAGCGATTGAAACAGTCTGCTACGGCATCCGCGCCTTTTTCATCGTCCAGGTGCAGGTGATGCCCGCCGGCCAGGTGGGTCACGTCGAAGGAGAATTCGCTGAGCATCTTCACCACCGCCGCCTGATGCGCCAGCATGCCCTGCTCCGCCAGGACCAGACTAACCGGGCAACCCAGGCGGCGCAGGAACGCCAGGGCATGGGCCTGGGTCAGGCGCAGCGGCGATGGAAGCGTCAGGCGCGGATCGGTGCGCCAGGTGTAACCGCCCGGCACGGGCATCAGCCCACGTTGCGCCAGCAGCTCGGCCGCCTCCCGGCTGACTGCGCCGACACCCTTCATGCGCGCCTCGACCGCACGCTCGACCGTCTCGTAGACGGGCTTGCGCTTGCTGCCCAGCGCCAGCTTCGCCCGTAGTGCCTCGCCCAGCTTCTCCGGGGCGGTTTCCGGCTCGCCGGTGAACGGCACCAACCCGTCGATCAGCGCGAGGCGCTCCACACGCTCCGGCAACGCGCCGGCGAGCAGCACGGAAACGATGGCCCCCATCGAATGCCCGAGCAGCGAGAAACGCTGCCAGCCGAACTGCTCCGCCACCTGCAGAATGTCGTAGGCGTAATCCCAGAGCGCGTATCCCGCACCGGCCGGGCGATGCCCGGAATGCCCGTGGCCGGCAAGATCCAGGACGACGATGCGCACGCCTTTCAGCTTCGGCGCCAGGCGGGCGAAGCTCATGGAGTTGTCCAGCCAGCCATGCAATGCGATCACCGGCAGCCCGTCTTCCGGGCCGAACAGGTGGGCTGCCAGCTCGATATGCGGCAGATTCAGGCGGACCTCTTCGAACAGGTTGCTCATGCGCTCTCCTCGCTTTCTGCCGAACCATCCCAGCGGGCCAGCACACGCCTCAGCAACTCGGCAGTCTCCTGGGGACGCTCCAGCGGAAACATATGGCCGCCCGGCAACGTCAGGTAAAGCCCTTGCGGCACGCGCCGCACCAGGCGTGCATGATGCGGCAGCACGACCCGGCTGTGGCGACCCCGCACGACCGCCAGCGGCACCTTGAGCTGCTGGGGACGGCCGGGGGTGGTATGCGGGACGCTGCGGTAGATGCTGATCTCGGTGGCCGGATCGAAACGCAGGCGCAGCCCATTGTCGGCCTCCTGCAAGCCATGCCGTACGTAGGCATCCAGGCAATCCGGATCGAAGCGTCGGAACAGGGTCTTGCCGGCAAAGTATCGGCGCGCCTCTTCGATGCCGCCGAAGTGCTCGCGCCGCCCCAGCGTCCGCCCCGCCGGCGTGATGCGATCGATGAGGCCGAAGCGCTTCGCCGCGCGGATCAGCACCCGATCGGCCAGGGTCAGGACCGGCGAATCCAGCATCACCACGCCCCGGTAAAGCTCAGGGCGCCGCAGTGCCGCGTGGTAATGCAGCACGCCGCCGAGCGAATGCCCTACACCCCAGATCGGCTCGTCCAGCTCGCCGAGATGATGGAGCAGTTCTTCAACCAGGCTTTCCCAGTTGTCGTTTACGGGAAAGCGCGGGTCATGGGCATGCTGCGCCAGATGCAGCACCCGGTAATCCGGCTCCAGGGCCGCGAACAGCTTGCCGTAGGTGGCTGAAGGGAAGCCATTTGCATGGGCGAAAAAAACAGTCTGGACCATGGCTGCGTACGGATGGCGAAGATGAGCAGGATTGTCCGGCACCTTCGAGAAAGGGAGCAATGACCGTAATGGCCAGGAATGACGACACTCCGGCCATGTCCATGGTCCCGGTCGCCGGATGCGCGGAACCTGTTAAAATGCCGCCTCTGCCCGTCGTCCGGCCCTTTCAGAGCGTTGTCCCTTGGAACTGTTCAAAGAATTCATCTTCGAAGCCGCCCACCGCCTCCCCCACGTACCGGAAGGACACAAATGCGGGCGCCTGCATGGTCACTCGTTCCGCGTGGCGATCTACATCGAAGGCGAAGTGGACCCCTACACTGGGTGGATCCGTGACTTTTCCGAGATCAAGCAGATCTTCAAGCCGCTCTACGAGCAGCTCGATCACAACTACCTGAACGACATCCCCGGCCTGGAGAACCCCACCAGCGAAGTGCTGGCGAAATGGATCTGGCAGAAACTGAAGCCGCTCCTGCCCGAACTGTCGCGCGTACGTATCCACGAGACCTGCACCAGCGGCTGCGAATATCGCGGCGATTGATCGCCATCCCCCACGGCCGCCCTGACCTCACGGCCCATCCCTCATCACGGGTGGGCCTTTTCCTTACTCAGATACGGAACTGCTTCACCAGCGCACCCAGGCGTTCGCCGAGGCCGGCCAGGCTGCGGGCGGTCTGGGCGCCCTGCTGGGTTTCGTCGGCCACGCTGTCCACCGCCACGGCAATCTGGTGCACGCTGCGGTTGATCTCCTCAGCCACCGCGGTCTGCTCTTCGGCAGCACTGGCGATCTGCGCGTTCATGGCGTTGATGGTGCCGATCAACTGAGCGATGGCGTCCAGTGAAGAGCCGGCCTGGTTGGCCTGCTCGCTGGTGGTGTCGCCGGCCTCGCTGGAGCGGCGCATGGCGGTCACCGCTTCCTGGGTGCCCTGCTGCAGGCGATCGATCATGCCCTGGATTTCCTGAGTGCTCTGCTGGGTGCGGCTGGCCAGCGCGCGAACCTCGTCGGCAACCACCGCAAAACCGCGCCCGGCCTCACCGGCACGTGCCGCTTCGATGGCCGCGTTGAGCGCCAGCAGATTGGTCTGTTCGGCAATGGAGCGGATCACACCGAGCACGCTGACGATGGACTGCACGTCCTGCTGCAGGCTGTCGAGAGACACGCCGCTCTTGCGGATATCGTCCACCAGGGCATGAATGCGCTGGATGCTGCCATCCACCACCTTCTTCGCGGCCTGGCCTTCCTGGTCGGTCTGGCGAGCCGCTTCGGCGGCATTCTGCGCGCTGCGGGCCACTTCGTTGGCGGCGGCGGACATTTCGTTGATCGCGGTCGCTACCTGGTCGGTCTCATGGCGCTGGCGCTCCATGGCCTGCTCCGAGCGCTGCGCCTGGGCAGACACCTCGCCGACCAAGCTGGTCAGTTGGCCGGTCATCTCGACGATCTGGCGCACCAGGCCATGAATCTTCTCGACGAAACGGTTGAACGAACCGGCCAGCTCACCCAGTTCATCATGGCTGTTCACCGGCAGACGGTGAGTCAGGTCGCCGTCACCGGCAGCGATGTCGTCCAGGTTGTCTTTGATCTGCTGCAACGGACGCAGGATGGAGTTGCTCAGCGCGAGACCGGCAATACCCAGCAGGACCAGCAGGATCACGGCGATGACCACGATGCTGCTGACCACGGTGCTGATGCGGTCGTCGATGGCCTTCTCCACCTCGACCACCTGGGCCTCGATGCCGTCCAGGTTGACGGCGGTACCGATCACCATGTCCCACTTCGGCAGGTAATAGGTGTAGGCCAGCTTGGGGACCTGCACGCTCTCGTTGCCCGGCAGCGGCGAGGAGTACTGGACGAAATGCGTGCCGTTCTTGGCGACACTCACCAATTCCTCGTTCAGTAGCACGCCGTTAGAGTCACGGCGACCCTTGAAGCTCTTGCCAACGTCCACCGGGCTGTCGCCACGGAACAGCCGGACGATCTCCGAGTCGTAGCCGAAGATGTAGGAGTCCTTGCCGTACTTGATCTTCGACAGCACGGCGATGGCCGCCTCGCGGCTGGCCATGTCGCCGGACGCGGCGGCGTCGTACATACCCTGCACGGAGCCGAGGGCGATCTGCACGTAGTGCTCCAACTCTTCACGGCTTTCCTGCATCAGGCGTTCGCGGGTTTCCTCCAGCTCTTCTTGCGCCAGACCGAGCAGTACCTTCGCCGTGGCGCCGCTGAGCACCAGGGCGAACAGCAGCACCGGTACCAGGGCCAGCAACAGAACTTTCGATTTCAGCGTCAGACGCATTGTCCTTTCCTCGTGAGACGGCAAGCGGAATGAAAACGGGGTGGCCTTCGTATCGGCCACCCCGCTGGAAAATTGAGCGAATAGTTTGACGCCAAAATGATGGCACTTCAATGACATCTTGATCGAACGGACAGCTCACCAGATGTCGACACAGGCCGCCAGGACAGCGGCCCGGCAGGATTTACAGCAGCATCGCCGCGGCCCAGCCGAACACCAGCAGCGGCAGGTTGTAGTGCAGGAAGGTGGGCACCACGGTGTCCCAGATGTGGTTGTGCTGGCCATCGACGTTGAGGCCGGAGGTCGGGCCCAGGGTCGAGTCGGAAGCCGGCGAGCCAGCATCGCCCAGGGCCCCGGCGGTACCGACGATGGAAACGATCGCCAGCGGGCTGAAGCCGAGCTGCATGCCCAGCGGCACGAAGATGGCGGCAATGATCGGGACCGTGGAGAAGGACGAACCAATACCCATGGTCACCAGCAGGCCGACCAGCAGCATCAGCAGCGCACCGACCGCCTTGCTGTGGCCGATCCAGGCGGCCGAGGCATCCACCAGGGTCTTCACCTCGCCGGTGGCCTTCATCACTTCGGCGAAGCCGGCGGCGGCGATCATGATGAAGCCGATCATGGCCATCATCTTCATGCCTTCGGTGAACAGGTCGTCGGCCTCCCGCCAGCGCACCACGCCAGACACCGAGAAGATCACGAAACCCACCAGAGCACCGATGATCATCGAGTCCAGCCACAGCTGCACGGCGAACGCGGCGGCGATGGCGACGCCGGCCATCAGCAGGCTCAGCGGGTTGTACTGCACACCGGCACGCTCGACCTGCTCGATCCGGGCAAGGTCATAGACGCGCTTCTTGCGGTAGCTGAACAGCACCGCCACCAGCAGGCCGAAGAGCATGCCCAGGGCCGGGATTGCCATGGCTTGGGTAACGCTCACGCCGCTGACGTCCACCCCGGCCTTGGTCACGTTGGCCAGCAGGATTTCGTTGAGGAAGATGCCGCCGAAGCCCACCGGCAGGAACATGTAGGGCGTGATCAGTCCGAAGGTGATGACGCAGGCGATCAGGCGGCGGTCCAGCGACAACTTGGTCAGTACGTACAGCAGCGGCGGCACCAGCAGCGGGATGAAGGCGATGTGGATCGGCAGGATGTTCTGCGAGGATACCGAAACCGCCAGCAGCAGCACGATCAGCACCCACTTCACCGCCCCGCCGCCCTGTGCGTCCTGGCGACCGACCAGCGCCAGCACCTTGTCGGCCAGGGCATGGGCCAGACCGGACTTGGCGATGGCGACCGCGAACGCGCCGAGCAAGGCATACGACAGCGCCACCGTGGCGCCGCCGCCGAGGCCCTGGTTGAAGGCATTGAGCGTGCCCTCCACACCCAGGCCGCCGATCAGGCCGCCTGCCAGCGCGCCAACGATCAGGGCCACTACCACGTGCACACGGCACAGACTGAGGATCAGCATGATGCCGACCGCTGCGATCACAGCATTCATCGATAAGCTCCAGGATTCGACCGGAAGGCCCGGAAAAAAGGCGCGTACTCTGCCCCATGGCCGCCGTGCCTGTCAAAACACAACCTGTCCGGTTCGACAGGCGAATTGCCGCAGGGCGTGACCCACGACTCAGCTGGCGCATTCCGCCACCCACGTCGGCATCTCCGCCCTTGTTCCAAAGGGTTCCCACGGCTAGCCTGCGTGCACTTTTCCCTGGGAGTCCCTCATGCTCAACATCGCCCTCGTCGCCGGCTCCAGCCGCAACAACAGCCAATCCGGCAAGGTCGCGCGTTTCCTGCGCCAACGCCTAATCCAGCTCGAAACCACTACCGAAGACACCAGCTCCGTCATTGACCTCGGACTTGCCCCGCTGCCGCTGTGGCCAGGTGAAGACAGCGGTCCCTGGGACCTGTACGCCGCACAACTGAAGGCCGCCGATGCGGTGGTAGTGGTGGCGCCGGAGTGGAATGGCATGGCCTGCCCGGCGATCAAGAACTTCTTCGTCTACGCCAGCAAGGCCGAACTGGCCCATAAGCCCGGCCTGCTGGTAGCGGTCTCCGCCGGCATCGGCGGCGCCTCGCCGATCAGCGAACTGCGCGCCTCCAGCTACAAGAACTGCCGGTTGTGCTACCTGCCGGAGCACCTGATCGTGCGCCAGGTGGAAAAGGTGCTGAACACGCCGGAACCGGCCAGCGAAGACGACCAGCGCCTGCGCGGGCGGATCGACTATGCGCTGGATATCCTGGCGAAGTACGGGGAAGCGCTGAAGCCGGTGCGTGCGGCCATCGATATGGGGAATCCTGCGTTTACCAACGGCATGTAAGAACGCGCAGAGGCCTGGATCAGCGTATGTCCGGGCCTCGCGCCGGCAGGAAGATTCGCACCCGCAGCCCGCCCAACGGGCTTTCCTCCAGCGCCAGGCGTCCCGCCCAGGCATCGACGATATCCCGCACGATGCCCAGCCCCAGACCATGCCCCGGCACCTGCTCGTCCAGCCGTGAGCCCCGATCGAGCACCTGCTCGCGAGCCTCGGCAGCAATACCGGGACCGTCGTCATCGATGGTCAACTGATAGCCCGTTTCCACCGGTTCGATGTCTAGGCGCACCTGGCCTTGCGCCCACTTGCAGGCGTTGTCCAGCAGATTGCCGAGCAGTTCGAGCAGGTCCTCACGGTCCCACGGCAGGCGCAGTCCTGGCGGCGCTTGCCAGCGCAGGTCCAGGTTGCGGTCATGGATCATCGCCAGGGTTTCAAACAGGCCGGGCAGCTCCCCCGCGCAATCGAAACGCGCCTTGGGCAACGCCTCCCCGGCCAGCCGTGCACGGCCCAGCTCGCGGGCCAGCAGTTGCTCGATCTGCGCCAGTTGCTCCTGCAACCGTGCCTGCAAGTCCGGATGACCCTGCAATTCCTCACGATTGGCCAGGCTGAGCAGGACGGCCAGCGGCGTCTTGAGCGCATGACCGAGATTGCCCAAGGCATTACGCGAACGCTTGAGCGTGCTTTCGGTATGCGCCAGCAGGTGGTTGACCTGAGCCACCAGCGGCTCCAGCTCCGGTGGGACGTCGCGATCCAATTCGCCGCGCTGGCCGCTCTGCAGCTGGGCGATCTGCTGGCGTGCCGACTCCAGCGGGCGCAGGGCGCGGTGGACTGTCCAGCGCTGCAACAGAACGATCAGCAGCAAGGCGCCGGCACCCAGCCAGAGGATGAGTTGGCGCAGGCGGCGGAAGCTGTCGAGCACCGGCGTGTAGTCGTGCGCCACGCTGATCGACAGCTCGCGGCCGAAGCGCCGGTAGTCCGCCCGGTAGACCAGCAGGTGCTGATCGCTCGGCCCGTCGCTCAGCCCCTCTTGCAATCCGGCCGTTTTCGGGCGTGGCAGCGTATGGTCCCAGAGCGAGCGGGAGCGCCAGACATGGTCGTCGAAATCGATGCGGAAGTAATGCCCGGACAACGGCCGCTGGTAACCGGGGCCGATGCGCTGTTCGTCCAGTTGCAGGCCCTGCGGCCCACGCACCATGGCGATCAACAGCGCTTCGGCTTCTTCACGCAGGTAATTCTGCAGATAGCGGCGCAGACCGAGGTCGAACAACCAGAGGCTGCCTTGGGCAAAGATCAGCCCGACGACCAGCAATACCGCCACCAGCCCCAGGCTCAACCGATGCTGCAGGGCTATCACCCGCCGGCACCGTTGTAGCGGTAGCCCTGTCCGCGCCGGGTCTCGATCACTTCGCGGCCGAGCTTGCCGCGCAAGCGGTTGACGTGCACTTCGATGACGTTGGAGTCGCGCTCCTTCTCGCCGTCATACAGGTGCTCGGCCAGGTGCGTCTTCGACAGCAACTGCCCCGGATGTAGCATGAAATAACGCAGCAGCCGGAACTCGGCGGCGGTCAGCTCGATCCATTCGCCGTTGCGCCCGACACACTGCCGCGCCTCGTCCAGTTGCAGGCCCGCGGCCTCCAGTTGTGGCTGGTTGGCCAGCCCATGGGCCCGCCGCAACAGCGCCTGGATGCGCAAGTTGAGTTCTTCGGGGTGGAACGGCTTGCTCAGGTAGTCGTCGGCACCGGTCTTCAGCCCCTCGATGCGCTCGGCCCAAGAATCGCGTGCAGTAAGGATCAGTACCGGGGTGGTCAGCCCGCCGGCACGCCATTCGCGCAACACCTCCAGCCCCGGTTTGCCGGGCAGGCCCAGGTCGAGAATGATCAGGTCATAGGGTTCGCAGGCTCCCTGGTAGGCCGCATCGCGGCCATCGGCCAGCCAGTCCACGGCATACCCCTGGCGACCAAGGCCGGCGACCAGTTCGTCGGCCAGGGGCACGTGGTCTTCCACCAACAGCAGGCGCATCAGTCTTCCTCGTCCTTCAGGATGGCCCCATTGCGGGCATCCAATTCCAGCTCACGCACTACACCGCCCTGGGTCAACAGCTCCACTTCATAGACGTAGACACCGTCTTCCTCTTCCAGCTCGGCTTCCAGCAGGGTCGAGCCGGGGTAACGCGCCAGCGCGTCCTGGATCAGGCTCTCCAGCGACTGGATAACACCTTCCTGGCGCAGGCGCAGGGCCGCGTCCTGGTCCAGGTCACGGGCCGAGACATCCCGGCCCAGTAACCCCAGCAGCAGAAAAAGCAACCCGATCCGGTGCAGCGTCGTATGCATCAATCGTCCTGGTGATCCTTGAGGATCTGGCCATTGGTGGCGTCGAGCTCCAGGTCCCATTTCACGCCTTGGGCGTCACGCAGTTCGACCTGGTAGATATAGCGGCCGTACTCCTCTTCCAGCTCGGTTTCCTCGACGGTGGCACCGGGGTGCTTGGCCACGGCGGCGGCGTTGAGTTTTTCGAAGGACTGGATGGTGCCGGCGTCGCGCAGCTTCAGCGCCTCGTCCGGGCCGAGGTCGCGGGCCTGGGCGATGCTCGCGGTAGCGGCAAGGGCGGCAGTGGCGAAAAGGGCTGTCAGTTTGTTCATGGTGATTCTCCTCACGGGATTGGTTTCGACGTGTTCAGGTTATTCAAGCGGACTTAAGCCAACCTGAATTTCCCTCGCGCCGTTCGATCACCCTGTTGCCCATCATTCATCCGCTGAAGCCACTTGGCCGCCCACCATTGCCCTCTATAATCGCTGCCTTGTGCGATGGAGGCCAGTATGAGCGCCGTTCAGATCAAATTCCCCGCCCTGACTCTGCGTGCCGGACAACGTGCCGCCGCGCGCATCCGCGAACGCGGCCTGACGCCCACCGACGTCGGTATCCTTCCCGGCGCGGCCGGCGGACCCAAGGCGCTGGGTATCCAGGGCCTGGACCTGGCGCTGTTCGGCGACTGGCTGCCCCGTGCGCCGCGGGAACGCTCGCTGATCGGCGCCTCGATCGGCTCCTGGCGCTTCGCCAGTGTCTGCCTGCCGAATGCCGCGGCCGGTATCCGCCGCCTCGGCGAGTTGTATACCGCGCAACGCTTCGCCAAAGGCGTGACCATGGCCGAGGTCAGCCGCAGTTGCGTGCGCATGCTGGATGAGCTGCTCGACGGCCGTGACGCGGACATCCTCGCCAACCCGCACTACCGGCTGAACGTGGTGGTGGTGAAGAGTCATGGCCTGCTCGCCCACGACCAGCGCGGCACGCTCGGCCTGGGGCTGTCCTCGGTGATCGGCAATAACCTGCTGGGCCGCCCGCGCCTGGCCAGGCACTTCGAACGGATCATCCTCCACGACGAACGCCTGCCGCCGCCGCTGGCGCCGCTGAACGACTTCCCCTCACGCTTCCTCGCCCTGGACACCGGCAACCTGCGGCATGCCCTGCTCGCCTCCGGCTCCATTCCGATGGTCATGGAGGGCGTGCGCGACATCCCCGGCGCCGGCCCCGGCACCTACCGCGATGGCGGTTTGCTCGACTACCACCTGGACCTGCCCTACCGCGGCGACGACATCGTGCTCTACCCGCACTTCACTGACCGGGTCATCCCCGGCTGGTTCGACAAGGGACTGCCCTGGCGCCGTGGCTGTACCACGCGCCTGCAGGATGTACTGCTGGTTTCGCCGTCCCGCGAGTACCTGGCCCGCCTGCCCCACGGCAAGCTGCCGGACCGCAAGGACTTCACCCGCTACCTGGGCGACGATGCCGGACGCGAGCGCTACTGGCGCAAGGCGATGGACGAAAGCCAGCGTCTCGGCGACGAGTTCCTCGAACTGGTGGAAAGCGGTCGCCTCGGAGAACGATTGTTGCCGCTCTGATCCCCGATCCCTCCCGGCACCGACCAAGGAAGATGCATGAAACTGGCAGTGGCGATCATTCATGGCATCGGTCCCAAGCTGGACCGGCAGGATGAAGAAGGACAATACGAATACGCCCAGGGCCTGATCCGGGGCATTCGCCGGCAGCTCGGCGAGGAAGCCGGGCAGATCGTCTTCCGCAGCCTGTTCTGGGCCAGCGTGATGGACGAACGCGAGCACGACTTCCTCGACAGCCTGGACAACCAACCGGTCACCTGGCGCTGGCTGCGCCGGCTGGTGACGCTGTTCCTCGGCGACGCCAGCGGCTACCGCAAGGTCAGCCAGGCCTACGACGACACCTATGAGCAGGTCCACCAGCGCGTGCGCCAGGGCATCTATGCCCTGCGCGCCGAGGTCGGCCCTGACACTCCATTGGTGGTGCTCGCACATTCGCTCGGTGGGCACATCTTTTCCAACTTCGTCTGGGACCAGCAGAAGCTCAACGAGACGTCGAGCCGCCCGGACGACCCGTTTCTCGCCCTGGAAACGCTGGCCGGGCTGGTCACCTTCGGCTGCAATATCCCGCTGTTCACCTTCGCTTACGACAAGGTGGTGCCGATCCGCTTCCCCGGCGACCACCTGACCCCAGCCGTGCGCGAGCAGGCACGCTGGCTGAACTACTACGCCCCGGCCGACCCGCTGGGTTATCCGCTGCGCACCCTGCCCAGCTACGCGGCGGTGGTCAACGAAGACCATGCCTGGCCCGCCGGCGCCTGGTACAAACGACACACGCCCCTGAGCCACATGGAATACTGGCGCGATCCGGGATTTCACCGCTATGTGGCGAACTACCTGCGCCAGTTGCTGCCCGCGTGCATCGACGAATGAGGGGATGGCCGTAGGCGAACACGGCAACCCTTCGGGTTGCTCGGGCGAATGAATTCGCCCCTACGGTCGAGGTTCGGACGCAACCCTTTGTAGGAGTGAGCTCTGCTCGCGAATGGACCACACAAAAGCTTCGCCAGCAGAGCTGGCTCCTACGGAAAAGCATTCGGCCGGCCTGTAGGGCGAATTCATTCGCCAAGGACCGCGCAGCAGCCCCTCCCCCCGGACTATTTGTCCACCGGCACGATGGCCATGGTCAGGCGCGAGATGCAACTGGGCTTGCCGTCGTCGCCGGACAGGCGGATATCCCAGACATGGGTGGTCCGCCCCAGATGCACCGCACGGGCCACCGCAGTGACCCGTCCGCTGCGCACACCACGCAGGTGATTGGCGTTCACCTCGAGGCCGACGCAGCGGTATCGGCTGCTGTCGATGCACAGGAAACTGGCGGTGGAGCCGAGGGTTTCCGCCAGCACCACCGACGCGCCGCCATGCAGCAGGCCATAGGGTTGGTGGGTGCGCCGGTCCACCGGCATGCTGGCGGTGAGAGACTCGTCATCGAAGGTTTCGAAACGGATGTCCAGTTGTTCGCCGATGGTGTTCGTCAAGGTGGCGTTGAGCTGTTCCAGATCGGGGGGCTGGCGCCATAGGCTCATGGGCTTCTCCTTCGGTGCAGTCGGGTGATCATTCGTGCCAGAGTATCGCCTCACCACGGGCGATCCACTCAGGGATACGCGGCCCGTAGGCCCCCTCCACCACGTTCCGCTTGATCTTCAGTGTCGGGGTGAGGAAACCGTTGTCCACGGCCCAGGCGTCCTTGACCAGCACCAACCCGAGCAGCCGCTCATGCTTGTCCAAGGCGGCGTTCACCTCTTCGAGCAGCTCGCGCAGGCTCTGCTCCAGCACCGAACGCGCGCCGTTCGCCGCCTCCTGACGACCGACGTCGGAGAGCACGCAGAGCGCCATGGGCTGCGGCAGGCCGTCGCCGACCACGCAAACCTGCTCCAGGCGCGAATGTACCGCCAAGCGGTTTTCGATGGGCGCCGGGGCGACGTACTTGCCCTTGCTGGTCTTGAAGATTTCCTTGATCCGTCCAGTCAGGCGCAGATAGCCCTCGGCATCCACCTCGCCCTTGTCGCCAGTGCGCAGGAAACCGTCCTCGGTGAGAGCCTCGGCAGTCTTCTGCGGGTCCTTGTAGTAGCCCTGCATGGTCGCGCCGCTGCGCACCAGCACCTCGCCCTCCTCGCTGATACGCACCTCGACGCCCGGGTTGGCCTGGCCGATCCAGCCGTGCTTCTGCTTGCCCGGCCGGCAGATGTGAGAGTAACCGGCGTTCTCGGTCATGCCATAGACCTCGAGCACATCCAGGCCCAGGCGCCGGTACCAGTCAAGCAGCGCCTCCGGTACCGGTGCCGCCCCGCAGACCGCGTAGCGCACCGCATCCAGCCCCAGGCCGGCGAGCACTTTGTGACCGACCCGCGGGCCGAGCAGCGGCAAGCGTAGGAGAAAGTCCAGGCGTTTCGCCGGCATTTTCGAGTAGACGCCCATCTGGAATTTGGTCCAGATCCGCGGCACGCCGAAGAACACCGTGGGCCGCGCACGGCGCAGGTCCTCGATGAAGGTGTCCAGGCTCTCGGCGAAGAAGATCGTCTGCCCGGCATAGATCGACGACAGCTCGACGAACATACGCTCGGCCACATGGCACAGCGGCAGGTAGGACAGCAGCCGGTCGTTCTCGCCAACACCGAACAGCTCGGTGGCGTGGCTGGCGGCGAAGCCGAAGTTGGCGAAGGTGTGCATCACCCCTTTCGGCGCCCCGGTGGTGCCGGAGGTATAGATGAGTGTGGCCAGGCGATCGGCGGCGGGCCGGGGGTCGTCCTGGATCGGCGCGCAGGCCTGCAGGTCGCTCCACAGATAGTCGAAACGCCCTTCGGGGCGCATCGGCATGCCCACCGTGGGCACCCCCTCGGGAACACCCGGCGCCATGCTCGGCCAGTCGTCCAGCTTGCCGACGAAAGCGACCACCGCCTCGGCATGCTCCAGCACTTGGCGGACAGAATCGGCGGTGAGGTTCGGGTAGAGCGGTACGGACACATGGCCGGCCATCCAGATCGCCAGATCGGTGACGATCCAGTGCGCGCAGTTCTTCGAGATAATCGCGATGCGGCTGCCCTGAGGCAGATCCAAGCCACGCAGCCAGGCGGCGGTACGGCGTGCCTGGTCACCCACGTCGGACCAGCTCAGTTCCTCCACGCGCCCGTCCCCCAGGGGTTGGACCAGATAGCGTTTGTTCGGGTGACGCACCTCGCGCTCATAGAACAGCTCGAGCGGCAAACGGACGGCATGAGTCACTGGGTCTTCTCCTTTGTTGTTCTTGTAGGGTCAACCAAGCACTTGCTTGGTCGAATATTCCACGCACAAAGGAGCGAAGCAAGTTAAGAAATGTATCGGGATCCGCCACGCTGCTGCGAAGCCCGGATCAATGGTGTTTCGGGTGATGCAGTTCAGCCAGACGCATCGCTCCGGCCAGGATCATCTCACCCTCCAGTTCGGCGAGACTGGCGGTCTTCATCGGCAACGGGTCCTGCCGATGCCCATGGATCAGCAATCCGGCGAGGGTGCCGACGAAGGGCTGGTGGGTCACCAGCAACAGCTCCTCGTCCTCGCGCTCGGCCAGATACTTCAATGCCTCGCGGGGATCGCTGTCCGGCGTCAGCCAGGGGGCGACACCGACCGCCCCGGCGAACCCCAGTGCCTCGCGCACCAGCTCGGCGGTCTGCTGGGCCCGCACGTAGGGGCTGGCCAGAATCGCCGAGAGCGGCCGCCCGGCCAGATGCGCGGCCGCTCTCAGCACTTCCTTGCGCCCATGCCTGGTCAGCTCGCGTTCGGCGTCGGTCGGAGCATGGGGCTCGGCCTCGCCATGACGGAGCAGCCAGAGCCTCACAGCTTGGGCTCTTCGTCACGCACCGGGCTGGGCGCCGGGGGAATATCGTGGGGAGCCTCGCCTTCCGGAGCGCGCGGCACCGGCCAATCGGAAAACGGCCAGGGCTTCTCGTCAGTGTGGAAGGTGCCGAAACGGCCGATCTGCGCCAAGTACTGGCTGAGGCTGTCGCCGAAGTTCATCAGGCTGCCGCTCGGCGCGCCATAGAACAGCCGGTAGCCCAGCTGCAAGAGGACCACCGCCCCCAGCAACAGCTCGGCCAGTTGCCAGACCAGGGTAAAGATCACCATCCAGAGAATGCGCAGCAGGATGGATTCGCGTTGCAGGTCGTCGGTGGGTTCGCTCATGGGATAGCTCCTTATCCGTTCCAATCAAGTTAGGCTGCGCGGCTAGAAACCGCTGGTGGGAATGAAATCCACGTCCGTCTTCGGCTCGCCGCGCATCAGGGCCTCAATCACCTGGGCCAGGGTGCGCCCTTCGAAGAGAATGGCATGCAAGCCCGCGACCAGCGGCATGTAGACCTGCAGCTCCTCGGCCTTGGCCTTGAGCACCTTGAGCGTGTTGACCCCCTCAGCCACTTCGCCGAGCCGCGCCACCGCGTCTTCCAGGCTGAGCCCCTCGCCGAGGGCATAGCCGACCTGATAGTTGCGGCTCTTCGGTGAGGAACAGGTGACAATCAGGTCGCCGACCCCGGCCAGGCCGAGGAAGGTCATCGGGTTGGCGCCCAGCTTCACCGCGAAGCGGGTCATCTCGGCCAGCGCCCGGGTGATCAGCATGCTCTTGGTGTTCTCGCCCATACCCAGGGCCACGGCCATGCCGGAAATGATCGCGTAGACGTTCTTCAGGGCCCCGCCCAGTTCCACGCCGAAGCGGTCGCGGCTGGCATAGACGCGGAAGGTCCGGCCGTGCAGCACGGCCTGGACGCGCTGGCAGAGCTCTTCGTCTTCGCTGGCGACCACCGTGGCGGTCAGGGCATGCTCGGCGACCTCCTTGGCCAGGTTGGGCCCGGACAGCACGCCGATGCGCGCCAGCGGGGCGATTTCCTCGAGAATCTGGCTCATCAGCTTGAAGCTCTGCGCTTCGATGCCCTTGGTGGTGCTCACCAGCAGCTTGCCGGCCAATTGCGCCGCCAGCGGCTGCAGCACCTGGCGCAACGCACTGGACGGCAGGGCGACGAAGATCAGCTCGCAGGCGACCAGGGTGGCCGGCAGGTCGGTCACCGCCTCCACCGCCGGATGGATCTTCACGCCTTTCAGGTAACGGGGGTTCTCGCGGTTGCTGCGGATCGCCTCGGCCTGTTCCGGGTCGCGCATCCAGAGCAGGACACGCTGGCCGTTCTCGGCCAGCAGGTTGGCGATAGCGGTGCCGAAGCTGCCGCCGCCGAGAACCGCGATGGGTTGCTGTGCAGTCATAACGCATCCATGAGTGACCACCGGAGTGGCAGTAGCGGGCATTATACGGAGGCCCGAGCGACCGGCCAGTCGGGATTTTCCGACTGGCAAACGCGCCCGGCTCGGTTAACATGCCGCCATCCTGCCACCGCCATAAGACGCTTCGTCGTGCTGCCGAGCCTGCGCACTTCACTGCCGATCACCTTCCTCGCCCTGCTCACTGGCGGTCATACGCTGGCCGACGACCTGTTCCTGGACGATCCCGCCCTGCCGCAGGTGCTCACCGCCACCCGTCTGAAACAGGCGGCGGCCGCGGTTCCAGGCAGCATGACCGTACTCGACCGCCAGTTGATCGACGCCTCCGGGGCGCGCGATATCCCCGAACTGCTGCGCCTGGTTCCGGGCATGCTGGTTGGCTATCGCAACGGCAACCAGGCGACGGTGAACTACCACGGCACCAACGCCACCGAGGCCCGCCGCCTGCAAGTGCTGGTCGATGGCCGCTCGCAGTACCGACCCGGTCTGGCCACCGTCGACTGGAGCGACATTCCGGTGGCCATCGAGGACATCGAGCGGATCGAAGTCTTCCGCGGGCCGAACACCGTGAGCTATGGCGCCAATGCGCTGATGGGAGTGATCAATATCATCACCCGCGCGCCGGCCGACAGCGACGGCACCCGGCTCAAGTACACCCAGGGCCAGCGCGACATCCGCGACTGGTACGCCAGCCAGGGGTTCGGCCAGGGCGGTCACGATCTGCGCCTGTCGCTGTCCGGCCAGCAGGACGATGGCTTCGACCATGACGAGATTGGCCAGGACTACCGCGACGGCCGCCGCCTGAGCCGTTTCAACCTGTCCGCCAGCCATGCGCTGGCCACCGACCAGACCCTCGATTGGCAACTGGCCGCGAAGGAAGGCAGCAAGCAGCGGCCCAACTCCTACCGTCCGGTGTTTGCCGGCATCCCTAACGGGAGCGACAACGCCGACATCGAAGCCCGGGACTATGCCGCGTCGCTACGCTGGACCTTCGATGCCAGCCCCGACCACAGCCTGTACGTCCAGGGCTATGCGCAGCAATGGGAACGCCTGCAGGAATGGCGCCCCTGCGAAGCGACCATCGCCTTCAGCCCTCAACTGGGCGCGCTCTGGCAGATCGATCCCGGCTACGTCGAAGCCCTGACCGCCAACATCCGCCGAGGCGTGTTCAGTCCGCCGTCCGGCACCGCCCAGCAGCAGGGCCTGGCAACGCAGGTATTGCAGCAACTCGCCGGGCCGGGCCAGCAGCCGGTTTGCGGCTACATCGACCAAAACACCCGGGAAACCCGCTACGACCTGGAGCTGCAGGACACCTTGAGCCTGTCCGATCGTCTGCGCCTGGTCAGCGGCGTGAACTACCGCTACGACCGAGCGGTCTCAGAAACCTACCTTGGCGGTCGGATAAATAACGAGGTGTGGCGACTGTTCGGCCACCTGGAATGGCGAATGAGTGAGCACTGGTTGTTGCAGGGAGGCGCCATGCTGGAAAGCGATCAGCTTTCGGGCAGCTCGCTGAGCCCGCGATTGGCTGCCAACTACCTGATCACGCCGCGCCACGGGCTGCGCGCTGTCTATTCGGAAGCAGTGCGTTCCCCGGATATGTTCGAAGACAACGCCGACTGGAGCTACCGGCTGCAATCCCCCTCCCGGCCGCTGCAGAACGACCGCTACTTCGCCCGCGCCCAGGGCTCGGGAACCCTGGACAGGGAAATCATGCGCTCCCGCGAGCTGGGCTATAACGGCCAGTTCGAAACCCCGGACCTGAACGTCGATATCAAGTTGTTCCACGACGAAATCACCCGGATGATCAGCGAGCCCCTGCGCCTGGTGGACTTCACGCCGAGCAACGGCAACCGCATCAGCTTCGATGGCGCGGAAACCCAGCTGGATTGGCGCCTGGGCCGGCAGGATCGCCTGCGCCTGACCTACGCCTACATCGAATTCGACGCCAGTCACCGCCTCGACCAGCGCCTCACTCCCCGCCACAGCGGCTCGGCCGGCTGGTTGCGCGACTGGGGCCGGGGCTGGTCCAGCGCCCTCTTCTACTACGGTGCCGACCAGCTCAACGAGTACCGTTTCGAGCGTGTCGACCTGCGTGTCGCCAAGCGCCTTGCGCTCGGCCGTGCGGACCTGGAACTGTCCGGTGTCCTGCAGCAGCGTCTCGATGACGAGCCCCTGACCTGGCGCGAGAACCGCTACGCAGATCGACACCTGCTCTATTTCAGTGCGGAGTTGGCCTTCTAGATGCGCCACTCCGCCTCACGGACGAGCCGGCGAAACGCCCCTTGGTCCACCAGCCTGCTCCTGCTCTGCTGTCTTCTCGCCAGCCTGCCGACATGGGCTGCCGAACTGTTGCTGAGTGCCGAAGACAGTCCGGCCGTGCGTGGCTTCGTCAACCAACTGGCCGAACGCCGTCCGCAGGATGAGGTGCGTTTCCTGCCGCTGGACCAATTGCCGCCACCTGACCGCCTGCCCGCTGACAGCCGTCTGATCCTGCTCGGCGAGAAGGCCCTGGAATGGCGCCTTTCCTCCCCCTCGGGTCCGCCGACTCTGGCGCTGCGGATCAGCCGCATCCAGGCCCGCCGGTTGCTCGGCGAGAAGCGCCCGGATGGCGTCACCCTGCTCTGGAGCGATCCTCAACCGGCACGTCAGTTGCGCCTGGCCCGCCTGCTTTTTCCCCGCGCCCAACGCATCGGTGTGCTCTACGACAAGCACAGCGCCTTCCTGCTCGAGGAGCTGCGCCATGCCGCCGCCGCCCAGGGCCTGACGGTGGTCGGCCAGCCCTGGCCGGATCAGGGCGACAGTCGCCCGCTGCTGTCCCTGCTCGGCGACAGCGATCTTCTACTCGGCCTGGACGATCAGGATCTTTACAATGCGAGGACCGCGAAGAGTCTGCTGCTCACCAGCTACACCCAGCAACGCGCCCTGCTCGGCCCCAGCGCCAGCTTCGTCAGGGCCGGCAGCCTGGCCAGCAGCTATAGCGACCAGGCCGATTGGCTGGCGACGCTCGACGAGCTGCTCGACCAGCCGCCCGGGCACTGGCCAAGGGCCGCCTATCCGGCCTATTACAAAGTGATGGGGAACCGGCAAGTGGCCCGTGCGCTCGGCATGGAGCTGGCCAGCGATAGCGAATTGGAGCGGCAATTGGTTGCAGGGGAGAAAACTCAGTGATCCCGTTCAAAGGATGGGACATCCATGCCCGAACCCAGCTGATCAGTGTGGGCCCCGCCCTGCTGCTGACGCTGCTGCTCACCGCGTTCTTCACCT
Organism: Pseudomonas sp. PIC25; assembly: GCF_002286785.1. Classification (GTDB taxonomy): domain Bacteria; phylum Pseudomonadota; class Gammaproteobacteria; order Pseudomonadales; family Pseudomonadaceae; genus Pseudomonas_M. The sequence goes on from NZ_MUJY01000062.1 coordinate 101,164, forward strand.
TCGCCCGGCTGCAGGACCTCCGCCAGGAGCTGGACCACACCGGCCAGTTGATCGCCAATCAGTTGGCTCCCGCGGCCGAATACGGTGTGATCGCCGGCAACCTGCCGGTCCTGCGCAGCCTGCTCCAAGCCACATTGGACACGCCTCATGTGCGTTTCCTGGAAGTCCGCGACCGCGAAGACAACATCCTGGTGTACGTGGAGCGCCCCAGCGACCAGGGCCAGAGCACGCCCCAGGTGAAGGTGTTCCATGCGCCGATCCGCCTGCAACGGGTCGACCTCCAGGGTGACGAGCTGTTCGACAGCGAGCCCGCCGGCAATCCGGATCAGGACATTCTGGGGCGGGTCGTGGTGGGCATGTCCGGCGACGCCTTCACCAGCCAGCAGCAGGTCATCCTGCTGAAGGCCGCTGGCCTCGCACTGCTGGCCCTGATGCTTGCCTTTTTCCTTGCCCGCCGCCTGGCCCTGCGCCTGTCGGAGCCGATCAGCGCCATGGGCAAGGCGGTGGAAGCCATTCAGGCCGGCGATTACCGGGCGGCCCTACCGGAAGTCGACGACGGCGAGCTGGGGGAGCTGGCGCGACACATCAATCGCCTCGCCAATGGCCTGGAAAAGGCCAGCCAGGAGCAGCAGCAATCCATCGAGCAACTGGTCAAGGCGCGGGAAGAAGCCGAGCAGGCAAACCGGGCGAAGTCCGACTTCCTGGCGATGATGAGCCATGAACTGCGCACGCCGATGAACGGCGTACTGGGCATGCTGCAACTGCTCGAAACCACCGAAATGAACCAGGAGCAGGCTGAATACGCGGCACTGGCGACCGAATCCACCGAGCACCTGCTCAAAGTCATCAACGACATCCTCGACTTCTCCCGTATCGAGCGCGGCGCGCTGGAGCTGGAGCGGATTCCGTTCAACCTCCTCGAGCTCATCCAGGGCTCGGTGCTGGTGTTCCAGCACAGCGCCCAGCAGCGCGGCCTGGACCTGCGCATCGAAACCCAGCCCGGCCTGGAGGACATGGAGGTACAGGGCGATCCCACCCGGCTCCGCCAGATCCTGGTCAATCTGATCGGCAATGCCTTGAAATTCACCGAAGAAGGCAGCATCCGCGTGGAAATCCGCTGGCAGGCGCTGGATACCGAGGTGCTCTGGTTCACCTGCGCGGTACGCGACAGCGGCATCGGCATCCCAACGGAACGCCTGGAGCACATGTTCGACGCCTTCCAACAGGCCGACAGCTCGATTTCCCGCCGCTACGGCGGTACCGGGCTCGGCCTGCCCATCGCCCGCACCCTGGCCGAGCGGATGGGCGGCACTCTCAGCGCCGAAAGCGAGGAAGGCCGCGGCTCCGTATTCACCCTGGAAATCCCGCTGCCGTTCCGTCTGTGCGAAGCCCAACCCACCCGCTTGCCGCAGCAGGCCGGCGGTTCCGGAGGCGGCCAGGACGTGTTGCTGGTGGAAGACAATCCAGTCAACCAGACCGTGATCGAAGCCATGCTACGCAGCCTTGGCTACAGCGTCAGCTTGGTCGGTGATGGCGCCCAGGCGGTCCGGCGCGTCGAGAACCAGGCATTCGACGCGATCCTCATGGACTGCCGCCTGCCGGTGCTCGACGGCTATGAAGCGACCCGACAGATTCGCCGGCTGGACGGCGGCGCGAGGGTTCCCATCATTGCCCTGACCGCCAACGCCCTGCAGGGCGACCGGGAAATCTGTCTCGCCGCCGGAATGAACGATTACCTGGCCAAGCCGTTCAAACGAGCGGATCTGCAACAAGTGCTGCAGCGCTGGTTGTCACCCCGACCTTCGGCGAGTGGCCAACAGTGATAAAGTGCTTCAGGCTTGACCGCCTCCGGGAGCGGCGTTGCGTTGGCCGTACCGCCCCGAGTGAACACTTGTACTCGGCGCGCTGTGACTTTCACCACAACGCAACAGTCTATGACTAGGCTGCCGGCTAACCTTCCGCAGCCAGGACGATTCGCCCAGCCCTTCTCACGGGGACCATTGAGGAGCTCGCATGACCAAACAACACGCTTTCACTCGGGAAGACCTGCTGCGCTGCAGTCGCGGCGAGCTGTTCGGTCCGGGTAATGCGCAACTGCCCGCCCCCAACATGCTGATGGTCGATCGCATCATCCATATCAGCGAAACCGGCGGCAAATTCGGCAAGGGTGAATTGGTCGCCGAGCTGGATATCCATCCCGATCTCTGGTTCTTCGCCTGCCATTTCGAAGGCGATCCGGTGATGCCCGGCTGCCTCGGCCTCGACGCCATGTGGCAGTTGGTCGGCTTCTACCTTGGCTGGCAGGGCAATCCGGGCCGCGGCCGGGCCCTCGGCTCCGGCGAAGTGAAGTTCTTCGGCCAGGTACTGCCGACGGCGAAGAAAGTCACCTACAACATTCATATCAAGCGCACCATCAACCGCTCGCTGATTCTCGGCATCGCCGATGGCACCGTCAGCGTCGATGGACGCGAGATCTACAGCGCCGAAGGCTTGCGTGTCGGCCTGTTCACCTCTACCGACAGTTTCTGAAGGATTTTCCCATGCGTCGCGTCGTGATCACCGGTCTGGGCATCGTCTCCTGCCTGGGCAATGACAAAGACACCGTCTCCGCCAACCTGCGTGCCAGCCGCCCGGGCATCCGGTTCAACCCGGAATACGCCGAGATGGGCCTGCGCAGCCAGGTCTCCGGTTCGGTGAACCTGGACCTCGAAGCCCTGATCGACCGCAAGGTCTACCGTTTCATGGGTGACGCGGCCGCTTTCGCCTACTTGTCGATGGAGCAGGCGATCAAGGACGCCGGCCTCACCCCGGAAGAAATCTCCGATCCGCGCGTCGGCCTGGTCGCCGGCTCCGGTGGCGCCTCCACTTTCAACCAGATGGAAGCCTTGGACATCCTGCGCGAGAAAGGCGTCAAGCGCGTTGGCCCGTACCGCGTACCGCGCACCATGGGCAGCACCGTTTCCGCCTGCCTGGCCACGCCGTTCAAGATCAAGGGCGTCAACTACTCCATTTCCTCGGCTTGCGCCACCAGCGCCCATTGCATCGGCAACGCGATGGAACTGATCCAGATGGGCAAGCAGGACATGGTCTTCGCCGGCGGCGGTGAAGAAGAGCATTGGAGCCAGAGCTTCCTGTTCGATGCCATGGGTGCCCTCTCCACCCAGTACAACGAAACCCCGGAAAAGGCCTCCCGCGCCTATGATGCCAAGCGCGACGGCTTCGTCATCGCCGGCGGTGGCGGCATGGTGGTGGTGGAAGAACTGGAGCACGCGCTCAAGCGTGGCGCGAAGATCTACGCCGAGATCGTCGGCTACGGCGCCACATCCGATGGCTACGACATGGTCGCCCCGAGCGGCGAAGGCGCCATCCGCTGCATGCAGCAAGCCCTGGCCACCGTCAAGGACCCGATCGACTACCTGAACACCCACGGCACCTCCACTCCAGTGGGCGACGTCGCGGAAGCTGGCGCGGTACGTGCCGTGTTCGGCGACAAGGCGCCGATGATCAGCTCCACCAAGAGCCTCTCCGGCCACTCCCTCGGCGCCGCCGGCGTCCAGGAAGCTATCTACTGCCTGCTGATGATGGAAGGCGGTTTCGCCGCCGGCTCGGCCAACATCGAGGAAATCGACCCCGAGGTCGCCGACCTGCCGATTCTCCGCGAGACCCGCGACGCCACGCTGAACACCGTCATGAGCAACAGCTTCGGTTTCGGCGGTACCAACGCGACGCTGGTACTGAAGCGCTGGACCGGCCAGTAAGCTGCCGGAACGGCACTAGAAAGGGCACCGCGAGGTGCCCTTTTTCGTTGTGGCGGTGTTTCGATTCGCTTCTGCTACCGGCCGTCAACGCGTCGCCTTGCGCCGTAGAGCCGCCGGGCTGAATGCCGAATCGGGCGGTGGCGGCTGGCTGAAGTCCACCGTGCCGGGCTCTTCGTTGTCCAACCACTGCACGCCGTAGCGGCGTGCCTGCAGGTCGTGGAAGGTGTCCAGGGCGGTCCAGACGGTGGGCAGCTCGTAGAAGTTCTTCAGGTAAGCCATGGAGACCCGCCACAGCTCGTCGCGCCCGTCGTACTGGTCGATCACTGCGGCACTCCAACTGTCTTCGTCGAGGTACAGGGTACGCCGGGAGTAGATGTGCCGGGCGCCGGGCTTGAGCTTCCCTTCGACGACCCAGACACGATGCAGCTCATAGCGGGTGTAGGCGGGATTGATATGGCCGGGGGTCAGCAGCGCCTTGTACGACACTTCCGGGCTGGTGACTCGGTAGTTGTTGTAGGGAATGTAGATTTCCCGCTTGCCTTGCAGGGTCCAGTCGTAGCGGTCCGGCGCACCGTTGAACATGTCGGTGTCGTCGGCGGTGCGCAGCCCGTCGTTGGCATCGATGGGCGTGTCGTAGGCCAGTGTCGGAGCGCGCCGCACCCGGCGCTGCCCGGGGTTGTATCCCCACGCCTGACGCGGCTCCTTGACCTGATCGAGGGTTTCCTGGACCAGCGAACCATTGCCGGCCAAGCGCGCCGGTGCCGTGGTGAAAGACAGGTAGTAGAACAGCGTGTTGTTCAGCGTGGCATAGCTGCCGCGCGGGTCGTAGAAACGGAACAACGCTTCATCCTGGGAAATCACCAGCGAATAAGCCCCGTTGCGCTGCACCCCGACCTCCCCCGAGCGCCGCATGATATAGGTGCCCCGGTAACGGGCAATGTGGTTCCACAGCGCCTCCAGTCCGTTCTGCGGAATCGGGAATGGAATGCCGCCATAGGCATCGGCGAAACCGTTGCCGCCGTTGAGCAACTTGGCGCTGGTGGCATTGGCGAAGGTGTTGTCATAGACCCACTGCGGCGCCGAGGCCGAACGCCGGCTCGGGTAGACCGGCATACGGAACGTTTCCGGATAGGTCTTGAGCAAGGCAATCTGGCCCGCTGTCAGGTGCGCCTTGTGCTGCTCCAGGTTGCTCTTGTCGATGGTGAGCAGTGGCTGGTCGGCGGAAAACGGATCGGGGTGATGCTGACCCGACCCCTTGTACCCCGGCGGGGGCTGGGTAATGCCGCCCGCCCATTCGGGGATACGTCCATCAGCCGTACCGGCCCTTTCGCCCCCCAGGGGCGTCAGGTCGCTCTTCAGACGGGCAGCCTCTTCGGCGGAAACGGCAGCAAGCGCCACCGGCGAGAACAGGCCCAGGGACAGGATGGCGAACAGGGAAATCGTCTTCGGCATACGGCGGTTCTCCATGGCTGCAAGATCAGAGTAAACATCCACGTTCGTAGAACGTGGACTTGCTTTTGGCCCCCTAGAAGGGGGCACGGCCAGCCCTCAAAGAAGGCTGGCCGTCCATATCACGCTA
>NZ_MUJY01000063.1 GCF_002286785.1 Pseudomonas sp. PIC25
GTGCCGAAGCGGGTAAACGGATCTTGCGTCAGTGCGCGATCCACCAAGGCCGCTTGGATCTGGCGGTTGAGCAGGTCGGCGCGGGCGGTCAGCCATTCGATAGTGAGTTTTCCGGTGCCGGTGGTGGAGTCGTAGAGTTCGAGTTCGCCGTGTTGGTTGTGGCGCTCATATAAGCTGTCCCGTCCCAGAATCACGAAAGGGTTCGTCTCGACCAAAGCGTAACGATAGGCAAGGCTCGAATGAGCTTGGCCGATAAGATCTTCTGCGGTCAGATTGGAAAGCGACTTGATGGTTACGGCATTGAGAAGTTGGCCGTCGGTGATCGCCGTTTCCAGCTCTTGGAGATGTTTGTAATACGGCTCACGCTCTAAAGGATCGGTTCCAGTCGTGCGACGAGTTGCAGTGAGACCTTTGCCCAGTACCAACGTGCGAAAACCATCCAGCAACTCTTCATACGAATTCCCTGGCTCCGTCGACGCAGCACGGATCAGGTCCGACAGCGTAGCGATATCGCGATCCAACCGAGCGTCCAGCAGCACAATGACCCGCATCAGCGCCAAAGCATCGTTACCGTTGACGCTGGAGTGGTTGGTACTGATGGCTGCTACCGCTCCCGGCTCATTTTCTTGGGCAATAGCCACTTTCGTACCCGGCCAGAAACCGGAAGCGCCTAACTCGGAGATACCATCGCCATCGGCCTCCAGGCGCGTAATTTTATGATTCTCCGGCGGTGGAAAACCGAGCGTTGTCAGCAATGAGCTGCCGGTGAAAAAACCCGGTGCATTGAGCGTCACGACTTCTCCGGTATTCTCAGGAAAGAACCGGGCGAACAGCATGGATAAGTGACCACCCAGACTATGTCCGGCCACGTTGACGACAGCATCGGGTGCCACCAAAGAAGTCCCTGCTGGCTGTCCTCCCTCAATTCCTTTATCACCTAATAAGCCTGCCCGAAAACTCAGGTAATCGACTGATTTGGAGTCGATGAAATTCAGCCCTAGAATTCCCCTACTGATCCCATAAAGCTGAGATATCTCCAGGTCACTGTAACTGACCGGTTCCCCACCGACAGTCGTGAGCTTCCGCCAGTATCGGTAAAGGGATTCCGCCTGGGACTTTGCATATCCCTCAGGGCCTATCTGAAACATATCGGAGACAAAAAAATCCGGAACAATATCCGAAGGAATTTCTGTACCACGGACGGCCAAATAAAGCTGACCATCTCTGTTTTTAAAAAGAGTAGCACTAAACCCCAATGAGTCATTAGGATAATGTTGTATTACATCATATTCTTTTAAAAATTCCTTTGCCTGAGTGAAGGTCATATCTGCCCCGTTCCCCAGGGTCTCAACCGGCTCCTCAAGTGATTCGGCGAAATTCGCATACGAAGCCACCGCTAACCTAGAAAACTCGTAATATTTCGAGATCATAAAACACCAGAATCAAAAAAGAGAATTAATGGAGTTCCGCTCATCAACAAAAGCAGGGCAACGCACCTTGTCACTCCTACCCAGCAAAGTACGTTCAGGATTAGTCCATGTATAAGTATAACTAACCGAGATAAACAACTCCTTTTCGGTGAGCAAATCAACCAAAAGCCTGGCATCCTTACGCAGTCGAATTGCATTGGGAACATTCTCGCTTTTTATGGAATACTTATAACTGACAACCCTCTCCAAATTAGCATTCTCAATAACATAAGAGCCACTCAACAAAGGATTACTACCTTTATAACGAACATCCTTTAACTGGCCATTATCCGAAACGTATCTAGCAAACGGCACGAAGCGATAAGCCGCAACAACAGATTTAGCCTGAGCTTCAGAGGAAGCCATCCAACCTGAGTCCGTCGCTACTACCCCTAACAGCCTAGCCCCCCCTTCCTTATTGCAGCGCTCCCTAAACTCATAATATCCAATGGGGATATCAGAGACCCACCACCCGAACCATGAGACTCCTACAATCCCTATAGCAGCAAGAACTTTCGTCTTTACTCTCAAAACCCACCCCCAGGTCTAACATCGAAAACAAGCAACTGAGGCAGCCAAACCCCAACGCATTACCTTATCCCAAGGTAACTTCTTATCTGAGCAATCTCATCTTACGAACTGGACACTCCACCACATCACTCATACCAAATAATGTATTCTTTGGATCAGTAAGAGTTAAAACAAAACGCGCCAAACTCAGAACAACCGTACCACTTTCCAATTCCATGAGAATCAAAGTGTTTTTTTCTAATTCGATATTCCCTCGAAACAGCTTCCGACTTGCGTTCCAGCTTATACCTAACAACATCACCAATCTTGTAAGAGCTATCCTTCCATGGCGCCCCACCCATATAAGCGGTCACCAGAAAATCAGGTAAACATACGAGCCGCGCCAAGCGCTAACGTCACAGCACCTACCCCCGCGTTCGGCTCGCAAGGATTATCAGCTTACTTTTTGGTACCCGCTTAGTTCCTCCACAAGCAAAAGCTAGATTTATATTTTCCCCAACAAAATAACTCACAGACACTACAACCCCTAGTCCCCATTATCAATTCCCACACCCCGCATTCAGAAAGTTTCTTAGTTTTTCCGAAACGACCTTAGTCAGCGTATCGAGCCAACAATCGGGCAGCCGCCCAGCATCAGAAGGGAAAAGGTAAGTCAGCCAGGCGACCCAAGGCATCTTGCTAAAGAATTGAACGAAGAATGAAAGCGCAACATCCGAGACAGTTGCGATGAAAGGCGTGCAATCAACAGCAGGGGCAAATCCCCAGCCCGGTGCAATCCGTCGAATCATGAACAGCTCCCTGTCCTGCACCAAAAAAGAACGGCAACAGAAGAAACTAATGGCTGCCCGCTATTGTCCTCGGACGGAAGGAAGTGCCGGAGCAGAATGGATCACAAAAACAGAGCGGATATCGAAACACTTACAAGGGTCAGGAAAGTCTTAACGCCGCAAACCGGGGGTTACATGTTCTCGCCGGCCATTTCCAATAGCGGTACAAATGCAAGCCATCATCAGAGTCTCCGCTCAAGAAGTCATTCCCGCCGCCACCGATCAGTACATCGTCGTCACCCTCCGTGGCATTGCTCCCCAAATCGGCGCCCGTCTCTTCGGTTGTATAAACGGTAGTTCCGCCCTGTTGTTTGACACCCAGCACAGCCAACCAGTCGCCATTCACCCAGCCGGTGACCCCATCGCCATGCAGGTGATCGTCCCCCGCCCCGCCGTAGAGCGTGTCTTTCCCTTCGGCGCCGAGAAGCATGTCCACCCCGTCGCTGCCGATGAGCTGGTCGTCGTCCCGGCCGCCGTCCAGCCAGTCGCCGCGTGTCGCCAGCCCTTTCTCCGGCTCGGCCTGCAAGGCTTCGGACAGGCTCTGCGCCTGCCCGGCGAACAAGCGGTCATTGCCCTCGCCGGCCAGCAGGCGATCCGACCCCGTTCCGCCGATCAGAGTGTCGTCGCCCTTGTCGTCGTGCAGCACGTCGTCGCCCGCGCCGCCATCCAGGCGGTCATGTCCGCCGTGGGTGCCGCGCAGGTTGTCATTGCCACCCAGGCCTTGCAGATGGTCGTTGCCATCGGTATCGAACAGCCGGTCTTCGCGATCCGCCTCCAGCTTGTCGGTCACCCGGACGTTGCCCCACTGGTCGTAGTCGATCTGCTCGCCCTCGGCGGAAGCATCGAAATCCACCGGTTTCAGATCGCCCAGCACGGGA
>NZ_MUJY01000064.1 GCF_002286785.1 Pseudomonas sp. PIC25
CTGCTCGCCGCGATGAACGCGGAAGAACAACGTCAGGAAGATCACATCGAGCTGATCGCCTCCGAGAACTACACCAGCAAGCGCGTGATGCAGGCCCAGGGCAGCGGCTTGACCAACAAGTACGCCGAAGGCTATCCGGGCAAGCGCTACTACGGCGGTTGCGAGCACGTCGACAAGGTCGAGGCCCTGGCCATCGCCCGCGCCAAGGAGCTGTTCGGCGCCGATTACGCCAACGTCCAGCCGCACTCCGGTTCCCAGGCCAACAGCGCCGTTTACCTGGCCCTGCTGCAGGCCGGCGACACCATTCTCGGCATGAGCCTGGCCCACGGCGGCCACCTGACCCACGGGGCCAAGGTGTCGTCCTCCGGCAAGCTGTACAACGCCGTGCAGTATGGCCTGAACCCGGCCACTGGCCTGATCGACTACGACGAAGTGGAGCGCTTGGCCGTCGAGCACAAGCCGAAGATGATCGTCGCCGGCTTCTCCGCCTACTCCAAGACCCTCGACTTCCCGCGCTTCCGCACCATCGCCGACAAGGTCGGTGCGCTGCTGTTCGTCGACATGGCCCACGTGGCCGGCCTGGTCGCGGCCGGTCTGTACCCGAACCCGATTCCCTTCGCCGACGTGGTCACCACCACCACTCACAAGACCCTGCGCGGTCCGCGTGGCGGCCTGATCCTGGCCAAGGCCAACGAAGAGATCGAGAAGAAGCTCAACGCCGCAGTGTTCCCCGGCGCCCAGGGTGGCCCGCTGATGCACGTGATCGCCGCCAAGGCGGTGTGCTTCAAGGAAGCGCTGGAGCCGGGCTTCAAGGAGTACCAGGCGCAGGTCATCAAGAACGCCCAGGCGATGGCCAAGGTGTTCATCGAGCGTGGTTACGACGTTGTCTCCGGCGGCACCGACAACCACCTGTTCCTGGTCAGCCTGATCAAGCAAGGCCTGACCGGCAAGGATGCCGACGCCGCCCTCGGCCGCGCCGGCATCACGGTGAACAAGAACGCCGTGCCGAACGACCCGCAGTCGCCGTTCGTCACCTCCGGCATCCGCATCGGCACGCCGGCGATCACCAC
>NZ_MUJY01000065.1 GCF_002286785.1 Pseudomonas sp. PIC25
CTGCATTCCCACGCGGAGCGTGGGAACGATCGAATGCTCGGGCTCACGAAAAAACTGATCGTCCCCATGCTCTGCGTGGGTATGCCTCCCGGGACGCTCCGCGTCCCACAGACGCAGAGCGTCTGGGCCTGCATTGCCACGCGGAGCGTGGGAACGATCACGGATCACACCTTCTTCACGAACTCCGACTTCAGCTTCATCGCGCCGATGCCGTCGATCTTGCAGTCGATATCGTGGTCGCCGTCGACCAGACGGATGTTCTTCACCTTGGTGCCGACTTTCACCACCAGGGACGAGCCCTTGACCTTGAGGTCCTTGATCACGGTGACGGTGTCGCCGTCCTGCAGGACGTTGCCGACGGAGTCCTTGATCACCTTGTCGCCTTCCGGGACGGCTTCGGCAGCAGTGGCGGACCACTCGTGAGCGCACTCGGGGCAGATGAGCATCGTGCCGTCTTCGTAGGTGTATTCGGAGTTGCATTTCGGGCAGGGCGGCAGAGTGCTCACGGGATTTTCCTCTGGGTTGGCGAAAAGCCGCACATTGTATAGGCCCTTTGCCGGTTGTGGTGCGCCGCGTTGCGCTGCTGACAGAAGGTTGTCAGGAGGAGGCTCGTAGCCTGGGCCCTCGATCACTCACACGGACGACTCCCCATGCTCGACGCACCCATTCTCGAAGTAGCCCTGTTCACGGTGAAAGCGGGCCATGAACAGCGCATTCCCGAACTGCGCGCCGGCTTGCGCAAGGTCCTCGAAGACTTCCCCGGATTGCTGGCGTTCTACGGCTACCTGCCGCTGGAGCGGCGGGGCGTTTTTCTCGACATCGCCGAGTGGGACAGCCTCGAACACGCCCAGGCCGCTGCTGACGCTTTCGCCGCGGGCGATCCACGCTTCCAGCCGTACATGGAGGCCATCGAATCGCTGACCTTCATGGGGCATTTCCGGCCGGAGCGAGTGGTATGTCAGCGCCGGTGAGGTCGGAGCCGGTTGGCCGCCAGTGGGCCCACCGGGCGAATGAATCGCTCCTTGTAGCCCGAATAAGCCTTGGCGCAATCCGGGAGAACCGGTTCCCGGAGTGCACTTCGTTTATCCGGCTACGAGTCTGCTTTCGTGCCGGGAGCTAACGGTACCCTGGCCTGTCACCCGTTGAACGATTGACGCATTCGGGGGTTCTGAAAAAACAGGGTGCGGCTTCTGTGCCCCCGTTCCGAATCCTCCGGCGCGGCCACATCATCCAGGGGTGGACTGAACTCATGAACGCAGAACTCCTCTCTCCCCGCGCCACGGGGCCGGGCAAGGCCCTGGGCATTCTCTTCGTGCTGTTCGGCGTGTTGCTGCTCGCCGGTGGCATCAAGCTGGCGATGCTGGGCGGCTCGCTCTATTACCTGATCGCCGGTATCACCCTGGTGCTGTGCGGCATCCTGCTGTTCCTCGGGCATGCGGCGGCGGTTGGGCTGTATGCGCTGTTCCTCTTCGGCTCGACGCTCTGGGCGCTCTACGAGGTGCGGCTCGACTGGTGGCAATTGGTGCCGCGCCTGGCGTTGTGGTTCGCCCTCGGGTTGCTTCTGCTGCTGCCGGTGTTTCGGGGAGCCTCGCGTTTCACCGGGGCAGGCTGGGGACTGGCCAGCGCGGTGGTGATCGCCGGGCTGGTGGCGCTGGCCAGCCTGTTCACCCATCCCGGACGGATCGAAGGCGCGTTGGAGCGCGAGATGGCCGCGGTGGAAAGTAGCGCGCCGGCCATCGAACCGGGTGACTGGCCGTCCTATGGGCGTAGCCCTTTCGGCGACCGCTATTCACCGCTGGACCAGATCACCCCGGAGAACGCCGGCGACCTGGAGCTGGCCTGGAGTTACCGCACCGGCGATATCCCCGGTCCCGGCGATCCACAGGAAACCACGGCGGAGAACACCCCGCTGAAGGTCAACGGCATGCTCTACGTGTGCACACCACACAGTCAGGTGATCGCCCTGAACCCGGATACCGGCGAGGAAATCTGGCGCTTCGACCCCAAACTCAGCACCCAGGATGCCGACAGCTTCAAGGGTTGGGCACACATGACCTGCCGGGGCGTGGCCTATCACGACGAGGCGACCTACGCGGGCCAGCCTGCCGCCACGCCCCGGCAGGTGCCGGCCGATGAAACCGCATTGGCCGAGGGCGTTCCGGCCACCGAAGCCCCGGCCGGGGCCGCACTGCCCTCGGTCGACGCCCCCGCCCCGGCGCCAATGGAAAATCCCTGCCCGCGCCGGCTGTTCCTGCCGACGGCGGACACCCGCCTGATCGCCATCAACGCCGACACCGGCAAGACCTGCCCGGACTTCGGCGATAACGGCTCGGTGGACCTCGCCACCGGCATCGGCGATTTCCAGCCCGGCGGCTACTACTCCACCTCGCCGCCGGCGGTGACCCGCGATCTGGTGATCATCGGCGGCCACGTGACCGACAACGTCTCCATTGACGAGCCCTCCGGGGTGATCCGTGCCTACGACGTGCGCAGCGGTCGCCTGGTGTGGAACTGGGACAGCGGCAACCCGGACGTCACCACGCCGCTGCCGGAAGGCCAGACCTACACCCGCAACTCGCCGAACATGTGGTCGATCATGAGTGTCGACGAGCAGCTCGGTATGATCTACCTGCCTATGGGCAACCAGACCCCGGACCAGTGGGGCGGCAACCGCACGCCGGCCTCCGAGAAATACAGCGCCGGGATCACCGCCCTGGACATCGCCACCGGGCAGGTGCGCTGGACCCGGCAGTTCGTCCACCACGACCTGTGGGACATGGATGTCGGCGGCCAACCGACTCTGATGGACCTGCAGACCGACCAGGGCACGCGGCCGGCGCTGCTGGCTTCCACCAAGCAGGGCAGCCTCTACGTGCTGGACCGCAGCAACGGCGAGCCCATCGTGCCGATCCACGAGCGGCCGGTGCCGCAGGGTGCAGTGGAGGGCGATTTCACGGCGCCGACCCAAGCGTTTTCCGAACTGAGTTTCACGCCACCGGAACTACGCGAAACGGACATGTGGGGCGGCACACCGTTCGACCAGATGCTCTGTCGCATTCAATTCCGTTCGCTGCGTTACGAGGGCATTTTCACCCCGCCGTCGCTACGGGGCTCGCTGGTCTACCCGGGTAATTTCGGGGTGTTCGACTGGGGCGGTATTTCCGTCGACCCGGTGCGCCAGATCGCTGTGCTCAACCCCAGCTACATGGCCTTCACCTCGCAATTGGTGCCGAGCGCGCAAGTGGAGGACGGCCCGGAGCGCAAGAGCGAGACCGAGGGCGTACAACCCAACAAGGGCGCGCCCTACGGTGTGATTCTGCAGCCGCTGCTGTCGCCCCTTGGCCTGCCATGTCAGGCGCCGGCCTGGGGCTACGTGGCGGCGGTGGACCTGACCACCAACGAAACCCTCTGGATGCACAAGAACGGCACCGTGCGCGACAACGCACCCATCCCGATGCCCCTGCCCATGGGCGTGCCGAGCCTGGGTGGGATGGTCACCACGGCTGGTGGCGTGGCTTTCCTCGGCGGGACGCTGGACCAGTTCCTGCGCGCCTATGACGTGCGCACCGGCGAACAGCTCTGGGAAGGCCGCCTGCCAGCCGGCGGCCAGGCCACGCCGATGACCTACACCGGCAAGGATGGCCGCCAGTATGTGCTGATCGTCGCCGGTGGCCATGGCTCGCTGGGCACGCGCCAGGGGGACTATGTGATGGCCTATGCGTTGCCGAAGAAATAGGAAGCAAGGCCGGGCTCGTAGGCGCGAGACAGACGCTTCGCCAGCAGAGCTGGCTCCTACACAGGCAGGACAACGGCCTCCGTGGTGGGAGCGAATTCATTCGCGATAACCGACAACTCCCTTCGTGGATGAATCCACTCCTACAGGTGCGTGCCGGTACGCTCCGTAGGAGCCAGCTCTGCTGGCGAATCGTCGCTACTGCTCGGCGTCGTCCTTCTGCTGCATCTGGACGGAGGCTTTCTCCTGGCTCGATTCGCTGCTCTTGTCCGCATCGGAGCTGTCGAAGCAGCCGGCGAGCAGCAGCGCGGCGAAAAGGGTGGCAGGGAATTTCAGCTTCATGGCGAGTCCTCGGGAATGGTTGAGCCTTTCCAGTCGACTGCACCCGGTCATGAATGTTTCCCCGGCCCGATCAGATCGCCGAAAACCGTTCGGCCGGCTGTCTACGGCAACGGCAGGCCGACCGCACGGGCGGTCTCGATGAGGTCGAAGCGTCGTTGCAGTGCGTCGATTCGCTCCAGCTTCTCTCGCTTGGGTTCTGGCACCGCCCAGTAACGCGCCTTGTATTCCTGTTCGCTGTACAACTCGGCAAGGGTTGCGGCGACCCGTTCTGCATGCGGGTCATCGGCCCTGGCGTACTCCGGCAGCCCGGCCTCCCTCGCCAGTTGGCTTGCCACCAGCAGAGCGGTGTCGGTCCGCTCGGTACAGGCGCGCCGTGCGCGGGCATGGAAGTAGAGCAGGGCGAGCTTCTTCTCTTCGTCGCTTAGCGCTAAGCCCTCGAAGGTATCGGCTGACAGCACGGGCGCGCCGGGGGCGGTGCAGTCCAGGTAGCGGGCCTCGGCTTCCACTTTGGCATGGGTAAGGCGCTCGGCGGAGAAGCTTTGCAGGCGTTCGCTCTCGGGCGAGGCCAGGGCCAGACAAGGGAGGCAGAGCAGGCAGAGCGAGAGGATGGGATTGAAAGGCATCGGGGCGTTCCATGGCATGCGACGGCCAGATGCTGCCTGGAGGCGAGTGGAAAACTGAGGCGTATTCGAGGTCCCTTCGTTCGCTGCGGCGTTTCGAATCTGATCCCCTCTCACATGAGTGGAGAGGGGGGACCGACAAACCGTCAATACAGCAGACGCGGCCAACGGCGCTTGGGTTTATCGGTGCAGGCGGTGAAGGTAGGCAGGGCGTTGAGCGGGACCCAGATTTCGCCCTGCCAGTCGAGCACGCCGACACGGGTGTTGGCCCAGGTCATGAGCAGGCGGCGCGGCTGGTTGCCGGTGGCGCGGTAGTGGTCGCGCAGGAGGGGAATCACATCGCGGTTGAGCCACAGGCGCAGGGCTCGATGCTCCGGGTGGTGGAAACGGAACAGGGTTTTGTAGAGCCCGGATTCGCTGAGGGCCAGGACGTCTTCTTCGCTGTCGTCGGTATGACGCAGGCGCACCGTGCGGAGCTGGTCGGGGTCCATGCGCCGGCAGAGGCGTTCGGTACGGCGCTCGCCGATCAGGCGGCCGAAGTCGGTTGCGACGAACCAGGGTTGATCGTCGAGTATCACGGCACGGAGTGGGTTGGTGTGGCGGTGGAAAATCAGAGGCGTAAGCGCTTCTTGCATGATGGGTTCCTCTTGCTGTCAGGATTCCGCCCCCCACGCTGTCAATCATAGGGAGGCAGACCGCACGGGGTTGACAGACCGAGGCAAGAGAACCCGGCAGACCCCGAAGGGTCTCCCCGCGCGATCTGCCACAGAAGGTGCAGCATAAAGCCGCAAGCATACGGGGGCCTGCAAAAACGTCCGCCGTTTTCGCATGCACCCTGAGGCGCACCGCGCCTCTTGCTTTCAGGCTGTCAAACCCGGCCACGGGATTGACCGTGACCCGCGCAGGATAGGGGCCGCCTCCTGGGCTGGCAAGGCGAGGCCGTTGCGAGTTGGTAATTTTCCGAACGATGTCGCGAAGAGGGGGGCGGGCGTGAGGGCCGGCTCGACAGATCGAGCCGCGCCACGCTAAGGCCGCACGGCCGGAGCCGGTTCCGGCCACTTCACTACGCCCTTGTCCGTGAACCGCCGTGTTCCCAACAGGCCGCCGGCCAGCTTGCCGCGCAGCACGTACGGCAGGCCCTGGCCGGGCGTATAGCCGGCGATGCCCCAGGCCTGGCGCACCGCAGAAAACGCGGAAATGGTGATCGGCACGCTGAGCACCGTCTCGCCGAAGCGTGGCACCTGCCCGCTCTGATCGCTGACACCGCTGGCCAGGGGCTGGCCGTTGATGTCCAGCTCCAGCGCCACGCCGTTGTAGTCGATGGCCGTCTCGTTCGGGTTCTGCACCCGCAGCTTCGCCGCGAAACGCACCTCCAGCCCTTGGCCAGGCAAGGGCTCCAGGCCGACCAGGTCGATGTGCAACGGATCGCGCGGGCTCAGTGTGCTACAGGCGCTCAGCCCCAACAGGGCCAAAAGGATGAGGGAGCGGGCAAGAACGGACATGGCGATTTTCCGCATCGGCTGGACTCAAACAGTGGACAGGCTGGTGGAGCGTTTGCTCCGTCCTGTTCAGCGTAGCGGTTGCCGCTCGCCATGGCTGAGACCGCCTCTACACCTCACCCCTCACACTTCACTCCTGACACCCTCAGTCATACTCCGCCTCCCCATGATCCCCCAGCAGCCGCAATTGCCGGGGCGTGCAGGCGGCCAGGACCTCCGGGTTGAAGCGCCAATGCAGGTAGGGCGAGAACTTCTGCGCCACCATGCGTCGGCCATAGTGCACTTGCAGCAGGTAGCGGCTGCGGTCCGGTGTGCGGTTGCGGCTGCCGGCATGCCACAGCTCGCTACGCAGGAACAGCACGTCGCCGGCCTGGCACAGCACCGGCTCGGGTGCCCGGCCATGCCAGTCGGCCTCGCCCTCGCGGGGCTTGCGTCCGGCGCGGTGGCTGCCGGGGATGACCAGGGTGGGGCAAAGGGCTTCGTCGATGTCGTCCAGGTAGAACATGGCCGTGCAGATTTGCATCGGTAGCTCGAACGACGGATCGGCCAGCAGACTTTCCGGCAGCTCCATCACCAGATAATCCACATGCAGATCGGCACCGATGAAGCCAGGGTGACTGCGCCAGGCGGTCTGGCCGATCACGTGGCAGTCGGCGCCCAGGCCGGCTTCCGCCAGTTCGATCACGCCGGGCCTGTCGAGGTAAGGCAGCCACAGCGGATCGCGGTTGAACACGCATTTGTAGTGGTCCACCAGGCCGGTGTAGTCCCAGTGGATCGGTCGCAAGCGGTCGATGGCGGCGCGCAGCCCGGTGATCTGCGCCCTGTCCAGCACGCCGCGCAGCAGGACGAAGCCTTGCTCGTGCAGGGCGCGCAGGTGCCGGGCGGTGGATTCGGGTGTCGGCTGCATGGCGGGCTCGTCGGGGGCTTTCAGCAGTATGGCTGCGGATCGACAGCTTGGTGAAAGGTTCGACCCGTACCATCGCCCCCGATTCACGCGCTGCTTCCATCGGCGCAACCGGAACGTCGCCACAAGCGGTGTTCCAACCTCCTGCTTCTTTGGCTCCGCATGGGCGGAGCACCCGGCGCAGCCATAAGCTGCGCTTTTTTTTGCGCGGCGTTTGTGCCCACCGTTCAGCTAGTTATTCCTTTTCGCGAATGAATTCGCTCCTACACGCAGCGGGTTGGGTTCTGTGGGAGCGAATTCATTCGCGATAAATCGAACTGCCGACCGGTAAATAGTGGGCGAGCCGATGGAAACTCAGCCTTCATAGCCGTTTTCAAGCCAGATCGCGTCCCATAATGGGTAGTCGCCGATTCGTTTGACCAAGCCCGCTCTCAAGGGGTTGGCGACGATGTATCGGGCCGCTGCTTGAAGATCCTCGTCTCGGCGTAACGCATGATCATGGAACCCGGGTTGCCATATCGAGCCACTTGAACTCTGCCGGCGTTTCAAGGCGAGGCTGCTGCGGGCTTTCAAGCGTTTCATCATCTGGCCAAGGGTGCCGCTGTTCAACGTGAGCAGCCAGTGCAAATGGTCGGGCATGACCACCCACGCAAGGGAATCGACCAGGCCCTCCTGCTCGCAGCGGCGCATTTCGTGTACGAGCAGGCGACCGTTGCGCAAATCGTTGAACAGAGGAAGCCGGTGGTGGGTAACCGTCGTGAGGAGGTAGCTCCGCCCGGCCTCGGAGTAGCGACCGAGGCGTAGTGAGTGGCTGCGGGCCTGAGTATATGAAGGCATTCCGTTGCCCCTGTAGTAATTCAAGGCGGATGCTAGGAAATATCAGGTCTCGTGTCTGTTGAGGGAGGCCGTTTCGCGAAGAATTTGCTCCTACGATGAGAGGCGCCGCTTGGGATGCTGGCGCTTCTTTCCATCGTCAGGATGAGGAGGGTTTGTCACGCAACAACGCAAGAGAACCCATCAACTCCGGCAGCAGGGCGCATAGCGAACGGTGCTGCGCCTCGACTTCTTCTGGAGGGGGCAGGTCCGCGCTATCGAGTGGCAAGGCGGAGTGCTCGTCGAAGTCGATGTCCTCAGAGCCATCCAGGCGCATCATCGGCCCCTGGGCGTGGGGCCGGAAGTGGGCGAAGGCTTCCGGTGAGCCGGGTCGCAGCGAGGGACTCGAAACCCCCTCGTGAGAGGAAGATATCCCGGTGCCGTGAGTGGGCCCGATGGGCGACGTTGCCATGCGGGGCCTCTCAGGTGAACAAGCGGGGGGAGTGGAAGCCGGGGGTGAGCAGCGGGCCTCGGCTGGCGTGGCGCGTATCGGAGCGCTGGTTGCGGAAAGCGTCGAGGTACAGGCGCAGAGCGCCGGCCAGTTTGGTCATCTGCTCCAGGATGCGGTCGAGCGCGACGTCGTCCAGGGCGGTCATGTTGTGAACGCTGCGCAGCATGAGCTGTTTCGATTCCGGGTTGTAGCCGAGCGAGGCGCCGCCGGTGCGGGTCGGTTCGAGGTTGAGCGCCATCGACAGCATGAGCAGGTCGTTGTCCTTGGGCATGGTCAGGCGTTCGACCAGGGTGAAGATGAACAGCGTGGTGTCCATCTCGGGCAGCCAGAGCAGGCACTCCTCGCCCTCGGCCGTGCAAACGAAGTGACGGTCATCCTTCGTCTCCATGGCGACGATGATGCCGCGTCGACGCAGCCACTGGTCCAGTTGTTCTTTCGCCTCGATCGGCTGCATGGCCGCTCCCTGCTTTCGTTTCCGACATACGGCTCGTGTGTGGCGCCGACAGCGAAAGAGTTCCGGGCGGGTGTTCAGGTCAGCGGCTGGATGCGGATATCGCTGAGCCCGACCTCATCGGCCCGGCTTTCCAGGCTGGGGCGACAGTTCTGTTCCCAGGGCGCGTCTTCCACCACGCGCGGCTCGCGGGTGTGTTCGTGCAGAAGGCGCAGGCGGACTTGGTCGAGGGTGGGCTCGTGGAATTCGTCAAGGATCAGCGAGGCCGGCTGGCCATTCAGCCGGTAGTCGATCCGGTAGCGTTTGAGTTCGTGCATGGGCGGTCTCCGGGGCTCCTACGATTGGGACCACCGGGCCGCCGGGAGTTCCCGCGTCAGCCCGCTTCCGGCTCCGCTTCGCGCAGGACGGCCCGTTCGCCGTCGAGGAGCGCCGCCTTGCGCTGTGCGCCCCAGCGGTAGCCGAGGCGTGCGCCGTCGCCGCCCACCACCCGGTGGCAGGGCACCAGCAGGCCGACCGGGTTGCTGGCACAGGCACGGGCGATGGCGCGGGCGTGGGTGCCGAGGCTGGCGGCCAGTTCGCCGTAACGGCGGGTCTCGCCGCTCGGAATCTGGGTCAGGGCACGCCAGACGCGCTGCTGGAACGCAGTTCCGCGCAGGTCCAGCGGGAGGCGGGCGGCGCGCTCCGGCTCTTCCAGTTGGGCGACGACCGAGTGCAGCCAATCGCCGAGCCCGGCATCGTCACGTTGCAATCGGGCGGCGGCGAAGCGGTGGCGCAGGTCGTCCTCCAGCGAGGCTTCGTCGTCGCCGAACAGCAGGGCGCAGACGCCTTTTTCGCTGGCGGCCAGGAGCAGAAGGCCAAGTGGACAGGGGGTGATGGCGTAGCGCAGGGCTTCGCCGGCGCCCTGGCGGCGCTGCTGGGCCGGGCTCAGGGCGCCGGGGCGTTCGTAGAGGGCGCGGGTGCCGGAGTAGCCGGCCTCCAGCGCCGCGGCGAGCACTGAGGGTGCCTGCGGCAGCTCCGCTTCCAGACGGGCGCGGCGGTGGGCATCGGCCCAGGCCTTTGGCGTCAGGCCGGTACGCGTCTTGAAGGCGCGCGCCAGATGCGACGGAGACAGGCCGATCCGCGCCGCCAGTTGTGCCAGGGTGAGCGGTGTCGACGTCTGCTCCAGCAGACGGCAGGCAGCGGCGACCAGGGCGTCCATCTGTTCGGCCGGGCTCGCGCCTTTCGGCGAGCAGCGTCGGCACGGGCGGAAGCCGGCGGCCTCGGCGGATTCGGCAGAAGGGTGGAACTCGATGTTGTCCCGCCGCGGACGCCGTGCTGGGCAGCTCGGCCGGCAGTAGATGCCGGTGCTGCGAACGGCGGTGACGAACTGGCCGTCGCGCGAGGCGTCGCGTGCGCAGACGGCTTGCCAGCAGAGTTCGGGATCGAGCATGGTTGGTCTCCAAGGCTTGCCGTCATTGTCGGCCGGAGGGCGATCGCTGCCAATCCGGATCGCACTTTCAAAGTGACGGCTCTCTGGGTGCGTTGACTAAGCTGAGGGAAGCGGCGGCGTGGCGAAAGGAAGAAGAGGACGCTCCATGGAATTTCGCGGATGGCTGATGGTTGGCCTGGTCTGGCTGTGCTTCGCCGTGTCCGCCGCCGAGCGGATGGACCTGACGGCCGAAGAACAGGCCTGGGTCGATGCGCATCCGGTGGTGCGGGTGGGCATGAGCCGTGGAGGATGGCCGCCATTCGATATCGTCGATGAGCAGGGCCGGCATGGCGGTATCAGCGCGGATTACCTGGCGGCGCTGGGCCGGCGGATCGGCCTGCACTTCGATCTGGTCCTGGTGGACGGCTGGGACGAAGCCCTGGAAGCCTTGGCCAGCGGCCGCGTCGATCTGCTGCCGTCGGTGGCCTACAGCCCCGAGAGGGAGAGGCGCCTGCTGTTCAGCGATGCGTATCTCAGAAGCCGTAACCTGATCTTCGTGCGCCAGGATTCTCCCGTGCAGTCGCTCAAGGACCTGTCCGGCAAACGGGTGGCCGTCGAGCGCGGTTTCGTCCTGCGCCAGATGGTCGATGAGCAGGTGTCCGGCGTGGCGTTCGTCGAGACCGCCGACACCGAACAAGCGCTACGCCTGGTGTCGTCCGGCAAGGCTGATGCCTATGTCGGCAACATGACCGTGGCGAGCTACCTGATTCGCCAGCACAACCTCACCAACCTCGAACTGCGTGGCGAGACCGGCATCCAGACCGGCGACCTGCATTTCGCCGTGCGCCGGGACTGGCCGGAGCTGGTCGAATTGATGGACCGTGCCTTGGCAGCGCTCGACGAGCAGGAGCGCCAGGCGATCCGCGACCGCTGGCTGCCGCCGCTCACCGAGTTCAACTGGCGCAAGGCGCTGGAAGTGGCCTGGCCGTTCGCCGGCGGCCTGCTGCTGCTGATCGCCAGCATGCTGTACTGGAACCGCCGTCTGCGCGTGCAGATACGCGAGCGCCAGCGCGCCGAGGCGGAGGCCCGGCGGCAGCGCAGCGTACTGCTGGCGCTGGTCAACGCGATTCCCGACCCGATCTGCTACAAGGACGCCGACGGTCGATACCTGGGCGCCAACCAGGCCTACGTGACCCTGCTCGGCCGCCCGCTGGAGGCGCTGCTCGGACGCCGCGACCAGGAACTGGGCGATGGTGCGGCCTGGGCCAGCGGTACGGCGGAGGCCGACGAGAGTTGGGCGCAGTACCCGGACGGCCGCAGGGTGCTATTGGATACCCAGCGCGCAGCCTTCCACGATGAATCCGGCGAGCTACTCGGCAGCGTATCGGTGAGCCACGACGTCACCGCGCGCAAGCAGACCGAGCAGGCGCTGGCCCGGGCCAAGGCGCTGGCGGAGGAGGCCGCCCGGCTGAAGTCGGACTTCCTCGCCAACATGAGTCATGAAATCCGTACGCCGCTCAACGCCATCATCGGCATGGCGCACCTGGCCTTGCAAACGTCGCCGAACCCGCGCCAGCGCGACTACCTGAACAAGATCCAGCAGGCCGGCCAGCACCTGCTGCGGGTGATCGACGACATCCTGACCTTTTCCCGCGCCGAGGCCGGCAAGCTGGCCATCGAGCGGATCGAGTTCGGGTTGCAGTCGCTGCTGGACGATCTGGTCAACATGGTCGGTCCCAAGCTGGCGGCGAAGCGCCTGGAGCTGTTGTTCAACCTGGACGACCGCCTGCCCGGCCGGCTGCTCGGCGATCCGCTGCGGATCGGCCAGATCCTGATCAACTATGTGAACAACGCGATCAAGTTCACCGAGCACGGCGAGATCGAGGTGATCCTGCGCGCCGAACGCCAGGGTGAGCGCGACCTGCTGCTCTACCTCGGTGTGCGCGACACCGGCATCGGACTCGACCCGGAGCAGCAGCGCCAGTTGTTCCAGCCGTTCCAGCAGGGCGACAGTTCCATCACCCGCCAGTTTGGCGGCAGTGGCCTGGGCCTGGCGATCTGCAAGCGGCTGGCGGAGGCGATGGGCGGCAGCGTCGGGGTGGAGAGCCGGTTGGGCGAGGGCAGTTTGTTCTGGTGCCGCCTGCCGCTCGGCGTTGCGTTGTCCTCGCAACCGTTGCTGCCGCGCCTGAGTGTGCGCGGCAGCCGGGTGCTGGTGGTGGATGACAACGACAGTGCGCGCCGGCTGCTCGGCGAGATTTTCCAGAGCATGGGCTTTCGCGTGGCCACGGAGGCGTCCGGCACGCTGGCGGTCCAGCGGATTCAGGAGGCGGCGGCCAAGGGCACGGCGTTTGACCTGGTACTGCTGGACTGGCAGATGACCGAGCTGGACGGTCTGGAAACCGCCCGTCGCATTGTCGCGCTGGGGCTGCGAACTCCACCGAGGGTGGTGCTGGTCAGTGCCTTCGGCCGCGAGGAGCCGCCCGTCGCGGTCGAGCTGGGCATCAGCGCGGTTCTGGCGAAGCCGCTGACGCCGACCCAGTTGTTCGAGGTGGCGTTGCTCTGTCTGAGCGGGGCCGCCGACCAGCGCAGCTCGCGCCCGCCGCCAACGCCGCCGCCATTGCCGTCGTTCGCCGGGCAGCGCGTCCTGCTGGTGGAAGACAACGAGCTGAACCAACTGGTCGCCCGCGAGCTGCTTAGCGAAAGCGGCCTGCAGGTGGATGTGGCGGAGAACGGCGCCGTGGCCCTGGACCTTCTCCAGCTCCACGACGAGGACCATTACGCCCTGGTGCTGATGGACATGCAGATGCCGGTGCTCGATGGTATCGGCGCGGCGCGGGCGATCCGCGAACAGGAGCGTTTTCGCCACCTGCCGATCGTCGCCATGACGGCCAACGCCCTGCCTGCGGATCGCGAGCGCTGCCTGGAGGCGGGCATGGACGATCACCTCGGCAAGCCAATCTCGCCCGCCGAGTTGTGGACAACGCTGTCGCGCTGGCTCAGTACGGAGGAGGCAACCATAGCCTCGGCGGCGGTGATGCCGAAAGCGCCGGGCTGGGGGCTACCCGGCGTGGATGTCGCGGCGGGGCTGCGTCTGGTTGGTGGGCGCGAGGACCTCTATCGCTCCCAGTTGAGCCGCTTCGCCGCCAGCGAAAAGGCCTTCGTCGCCCGTCTGCGTGGAGCGTTGGCCACGGGAGACCGGACAACGGCGGCGCGCCTGCTGCATACCTTCAAAGGACTGGCCGCCGGCCTCGGTGCGGACGAATTGCGCGGGCGTGCGGTCGAACTGGAAACGGCGTTGGAGCAGGGGAACGATCCGGCCGGGTTGCAGCCGTCCATCGATGCGTTGGCGACCCGCCTGGAAGTGCTGATCGATGCCATCGAGACACGTCTGGCCGAAGCCGGCAAGGGGCAGGGCACGGCGGCGCCGGAAACGGATCTGGCCCGTCTCTGCGCCCGCCTGGCGGAATTGTGCTCGGCGGACGATCCGCGCGCCGGAAAACTGCTCGACGAGCAGGCCGAAACCCTGCGCAGCGCCTTAAATGAAAGTTATGCGACCATCGCCGAAGCCTTGCACGACTACGACTTCGAGACGGCGCTGGAGGCGTTGCGGGTGGCGGCACGGCAACGGGACATCAGTCTTTGACGCGGAGAGCGTATGGATACGATGCTCGACAGACCCGACCAGGAGCTGATCCTGGTGGTCGACGACACACCAGCCAACCTCGACCGGATCAGTGGGCTGTTGCTCGATCGGTACCGGGTCAAGGTCGCCGGCAGCGGTGAGAAGGCTCTGCACCTGGCAGCGGCCAGCCCGCAGCCGGACCTGATCCTGCTCGATGTGATGATGCCGGACATGGACGGCTACGAAGTCTGCCGCCGGCTCAAGGCCGACCCCGTCACCGCGGCGATCCCGGTGATCTTCCTCACCGCCATGAACCAGGAGGACGACGAGCAGCACGGCCTCGATCTCGGCGCCCAGGATTACCTGACCAAGCCGGTCAGTGCGCCGATCCTGCTGGCGCGGGTGCGTGCCCAACTGCAACTGAAGGCGGCTGCCGACTACCTTCGCGACAAGAGCGAGTATCTGGAGCTGGAGGTTCGGCGGCGCACCCGCGAGATCCAGGCGCTACACGATGCGCTGATCGAATCCATGGCGATCCTCGCCGACACCCGCGACAACCCCGACGGCAAGCATCTGGTGCGCATCGAGCTGTACATGCAGGCCCTGGCCGGCGCGCTGGCGCGGCAGGTACCCGGGCTGCGCGATGAGCTGAGCGACGAGCGCATCGCCCTGCTGGCCAAGTCGGCCCAGTTGCACGACATCGGCAAGCTGGCGATCCCTGACCGTCTGTTGCTCAGCCCGGCGCCCCTGGAGGGCGAAGACCTGGCGCTGATGCAGAGCCACACCCGCGCCGGCCGCGATGCGCTGGACCGGGCCGAGCGCAAGCTGGGCACGGAAACCAGCTTCCTCACCTACGCCAAGGAAATCGCCTACTGCCATCACGAGCGCTGGGATGGCTCGGGATACCCTCAGGGGCTGCGCGGCGAGCAGATACCGCTGTCGGCGCGTCTGCTGGCGCTGGCCGATTACTACGACGAACTGACCAGCCGGCATCCGTATCGCCAGTCGCTCAGCAGCGACGAAGCGGAAACCCGGATCGGCGCCGCCAGTGGCAGTCATTTCGACCCGCAAGTGGTGTTGGCCTTCCTCGAAGTAGCGCCGCAGTTCGCGGAAATCGCCCGGACCCACGCCGATAGCGACGAGGCCATCAGCCAGGAATTGCAGCGCATGGAGGACTCCCTGGCGGAGAACATCGAATTGTCGCCACCCGCGTGAGTGCGCGGACCGCTTCAGCGCCAGTCGAGCTGCAGCGCTTCCTGCCAGGCGAAGCGTTCGAAATGGCTGGCGACCACTTGTTTCAGGCACTCCAGCGTTTCTTCCCGAGCGCTTTCCACGCGCAGGCTGAGGCCCTGGTTTTCCGCCTTCAGCAGGCAGACGCCTCCATCGAATTCGATACGGCCGCTGGTTTCGTCATGGTCGACCGGTAACTTGTGGGCGAAGTGCTTGCACAGGCGGCCGATGTAGCGGCCGGGTGTGTCGGTGGGGACATGGGCGGTAGCGTTGAGAGGCATGGCAACTCCTGGTTGGGGCGGCCTGGGCAGGCCGCCCGGTTCGATCAGTAACCGACGGTGAAGCGTTTCTGGATGTGCTTTGGCTGCTCGATCTCGTCAAGGATGGCCACGGCCAGGTCGGCGACCGAGATGTTCGCCGGGTGATCGCCGTTCATCAGCAGCTCGTCGCCGCCGAGGCGGAAGCGGCCGGTGCGTTCGCCCGGCTCCAGCAGGGCCGGCGGCGAGACGAAGGTCCAGTCCAGCCCGCTTTCCGCGCGGATCAGCTCCAGGGCCTGGCGCGCGCCTTCGGCGCCTTCCTTCCATTCGGCCGGAAAGTGCGGGGTGTCGATCAATTGCACCCCCGGTGCGACATACAGGCTGCCTGCACCGCCGACCACCAGCAGGCGCTTCACGCCGGCCTGCTTGACCCCGGCGAAGATCGACCGGGTGCCCTGGAGAAACAGCTCGCGGATGTTTTCCTTGCCCCAGCCGGGGTTGAAGGCGTCGAGCACCGCGTCGTGCCCGGCGACAGCCGTGGCCACGGCATCGGGCTGGTAGGCGTCGGCCTTGAGGGCGATGAGGTTGGGGTGGGAGGGCAGTTTTTCCGGATGCTGGACGATGGCGGTGACCAGATGGCCACGCTCCAGGGCTTCTTGCAGGAGAGCCGATCCGACGAAGCCGCTGGCACCGATCAGGGCGAGTTTCATGGTGTTTCCTCAATGGACGGTGGAAAAGACGGAATCCATGATCGCTGCTGGATAAACAGCCGAAAAAGTGGCAAAAAATGCTTTCACTGTTAAGCGGAGCTTAAAGATGGAGCAGCTCAAGCGCATGGCGCTGTTCGCCACTGTGGTCGATAAGGGCTCTATGGTCGCCGCCGCCGAAGCCCTCGGCATGACCGCCTCGGCTGTCAGCCAGCAAATCCGCCGGCTGGAAGAGAGTACTCAGGTCAGCCTGTTGCACCGCACCACCCGCAAACTGACGCTGACCGAAGCTGGCGCGGTGTTCTACCGCAGCTGCGCCCAGGTGCTGGAGCTGGCCCAGCAGGCCGAGCAGCGCCTGGCCGAGCTGCGCGATGCGCCGGTGGGCGAGCTGCGCATCGCCGCGCCGGTGGGGCTACCCGGCAAGATGATCAGCGAGGCTCTGGCGCCCCTGCTGCTCGCTCACCCGGGGCTCAGCCTGCGGCTGTTCTTCCACGACGAAGTGATCGACATGGTGGAGCAGCGCATCGATCTGGCCATCCGTGTGGGGCGCCAGGACGACTCCAGCCTGGTGGCACGCTACGTGACGGACTGGCGCATGCTGTTGTGCGTCGCTCCGTCCTACCTGGCGCGCTGCGGTTGGGTGGAGACGCCACGGCAATTGCTCGAGCTGGACTGGATCGGGCTGAACACCGACCGTTTCCAACACTTGCTGCTGCGAGGCCCCGGCGGCGCCGAGGAACATCTGCGCCTGGAGAGCCGCATCGGTTGCAACAACATCCTCGCCGGGCGCCAATTCACCCTGGCCGGCATGGGTGTCTCGCTGCAACCGGAGCCGGAGGTTCGCGACCTGCTGGCCCGTGGCGAGTTGCTGGTGGTATTGCCGGACTGGCAACCGGAAACGATCGGCCTGTACCTCGTCACGCCCCGCCGCGATGCCCTGCCGGCCAAGGTGCGCTACGCCATCGAGGCCCTGCGGCAGAGTCTGCTGGCGGCCCGTTGAGCCGTCGGGCATCCGTTCGGCTGTTCCGAACTGTGAAAATTGACGCCGTTTCTCGTCGGCAGCCTGGGCGATCCCTGGCGATTTGCCGTATAACGGCCACTGGGTACAGGCAAGAGGACCCCCGGCAAAGCTGATGAAGATTCCAAAACGTATCCAGCCCCTGGTCGACGATGGGATGGTCGACGAGGTGCTGCGCCCGCTGATGAGTGGCAAGGAAGCGGCGGTCTATGTGGTGCGCTGCGGCGATGAGTTGCGCTGCGCCAAAGTCTACAAGGAGGCCGCCAAGCGCAGTTTCCGCCATGCCGCCGAATACCAGGAAGGCCGCCGTACCCGCAACAGCCGCGATGCCCGTGCCATGGCCAAGGGGTCGAAGTACGGCCGCAGGGAGCAGGAAGAAGCCTGGCAGAACGCCGAGGTCGCAGCCCTGTTCCGGCTGGCCAATGCCGGCGTGCGGGTGCCCAAACCCTACGACTTCCTCGACGGTGTGCTGCTGATGGAGCTGGTGCAGGACGAATACGGCGATGCCGCTCCGCGCCTCAATGACGTCGAACTGCACCCGGACGATGCCCGCGAATACCACGCCTTCATGATCGGCGAGATCGTCAAGATGCTCTGCGCCGGGCTGGTCCATGGTGACCTGTCGGAGTTCAACGTGCTGCTCGGCCCGGACGGCCCGGTGATCATCGACCTGCCTCAGGCCGTGGATGCCGCTGGCAACAACCATGCGTTCCGCATGCTGGAGCGCGACGTGGGCAACATGTCCGCCTACTTCGGCCGCTTCGCCCCGGAGCTGAGATATACCCGCTACGCGAAGGAAATGTGGACGCTCTACGAGGCCGGCAAGCTGACCCCGGACACCCGCCTGACCGGCGAATTCAATGAGCCCGAGGATGCCGCCGACATCGCCGCGGTAATGCGCGAGATCAAGGCGGCCCTGGCCGAGCAGGCACGCCGGGAGGCGGCGCTGAAGGACGACGAGCAGCCGCACGGGAAGGAAGAGCCGACGCCACCCTGGTTGCGCGGTTGAGCCATTACCTCTTTCGCGAGCTTGACCGCCGCCGCCGCTACGTCGATCCTTGCGCGATTCAGCGATACCCATGGGAGTGAACGGATGAAAGGCCAGGCACAGGTGGTGGACTATCTCAAGGAGTTGCTGCGCGGCGAACTGGCGGCGCGCGACCAGTATTTCCTGCATTCGCGAATGTACGAGGACTTCGGCCTGGAGAAGCTCTACGAGCGGATCAACCACGAGATGGAAGAGGAAACCCAGCACGCCGACGCTTTGCTGCGTCGCATCCTGTTCCTGCAAGGCACGCCGGACATGACCCCGGAGCCGATCAACCCGGGGCAGACCGTGCCGGAGATGCTGCGCAATGACCTCGCTCTGGAATACAAGGTCCGCGCCGCGCTGGCCAAGGGTATCGAACTCTGCGAGCAATTGGCCGACTACCCGACCCGCGACATCCTCCAGGCCCAACTGAAGGACACCGAGGAAGACCACGCCTACTGGCTGGAGCAGCAACTCGGCCTGATCGACCGCATCGGCCTGCAGAATTACCTGCAATCGCAGATGTCCTGATCGTCCCGGCATCGCTCCCGTTGCTCGACGGGAGCAATTGGTCTCCAGCTGTTACTCCCCAACTGTATCCATACATCCGCTGCCCGAGCTGCTAGCGTGCTCTTCGCCTTGTCGGAGCGCGCCCCATGTCCTTTCCCCATGCCTTGCTGGCCCTGCTGGTCGCCCTGATCTGGGGCTTCAATTTCGTCGTGATCAAGGTCGGCCTGGAGGACTTTCCTCCGCTGCTGTTCTGCGCCCTGCGCTTCGCCCTGGCGGCCTTGCCGCTGCTGTTTTTGCGCGGGCCGCTACCGGCGCCGTTCTGGCGCATCGTGCAGATCGGCGTGCTGCTCGGGGTGATCAAGTTCGGCATGGTCTTCGTCGGCATGCGCCTGGGTATGCCGGCCGGATTGACCGCGCTGGTGCTGCAGAGCCAGGTGTTCTTCACCGTGCTGATCGCCGTGCTGTTCCTCGGCGAGCGGCCCGGCCCGCGCGCATTGATCGGCATGCTGCTGGCGGTGGGCGGGCTGGTGCTGATCGGCCTGGACCGGCCCTTGGGCGACAGTCTGCTGGCCTTCCTGCTGGTGATCGGCGCGGCCCTGGCTTGGGCGTTCGCCAACATCGCCACTAAGCGCTCCGGCGCCAGCGATATGCTGCGCCTGATCAGTTGGGTCAGCCTGATCCCGCCGTTGCCGCTGCTGGCGCTGTCATACATCTTCGAAGGGTCGCAGGCGATCGTCGGGGCGTTCGATGGGCTCGGCTGGCGCGGCGTGGGCGCGCTGCTGTTCATCGCCTACGTGGCGACCACCGTGGGCTTCGGCTTGTGGAGCTTCCTGCTGCGCCGCTACCCGGCCAGTCTGGTGACGCCGTTCGCCCTGGCGGTACCGGTGTCGGGGCTGCTGTCCGGCTGGCTGTTCCTCGGCGAAGCGTTGGATGCGGCGGGTTGGCTGGCCTGTGGGCTGGTGTTCGGTGGGTTGGCGATCACCATCCTGCCGAAGGAAGCGTTGGCCCGGCTACGGGGACGTATCGGTGGTGCGGCGAGTGCGTCGTCGTGATCGCCAGGGGGGCGTTGCTGGCGAAGCGTTTGCGAAGGCCCACTTCGCGAGCAAGCTCGCTCCTACAAAAGAGGATAAGGCCGGTCCTTGCAGGGACGAATTCGCGCAGCGGCCCCGTGAGGCTCAATGGCAACAGCCGCCGGACTCCAGGTCGCGGAGGATTGGGCAATCGGGGCGGTCGTTGCCTTGGCAATGGTCCACCAGCTCCTGCAGGGTGTCGCGCAAGCCGACCATCTCGGCGATCCGGCGGTTCAGCTCTTCGACATGGGCGCCGGCCAGCGCCTTCACGTCGGCGCTGGCACGTTGGCGGTCCTGCCAGAGGGTGAGCAGCTTGCCCACTTCCTCGAGGGAGAAACCCAGGTCCCGCGCCCGCTTGATGAAGGCGAGGCGATGCAGGTCATCGCCGTTGTAGTACCGGTAACCGTTGTCGCCGCGCCCGGCGGGGGTAATCAGCCCGATGGACTCGTAATAGCGGATCATCTTCGCCGAGAGTCCGCTCTGCTTCGCTGCCTGACCGATGTTCATGGTGGGTTCCCTCTCACTCTTCCGGTTTCCAGGTTTTCAACAGCAGCGCGTTGCTGACCACGCTGACGCTGGACAGGGCCATGGCCGCGCCGGCGACCACCGGGCTGAGCAGGCCGAAGGCCGCCAGCGGGATGCCGATCAGGTTGTAGATGAAGGCCCAGAACAGGTTCTGGCGAATCTTGCCATAGGTGCGCCGGCTGATTTCCAGGGCCGCCGGCACCAGGCGCGGATCGCCGCGCATCAGGGTGATGCCGGCGGCGTGCATGGCCACGTCGGTGCCGCCGCCCATGGCGATGCCGACGTCGGCGGCAGCCAGGGCCGGCGCGTCGTTGATGCCGTCGCCGACCATCGCCACCACCGCGCCGCCTTGCTTGAGCGAGGCGACCGTGGCGGCCTTGTCCGCCGGCAGCACTTCGGCGTGGACATCGTCGATGCCCAGCGCCTCGGCCACCACCCGCGCACTGCCGCGGTTGTCGCCGGTGATCAGGTGGCTGCGGATGCCGCGCGCGTTCAGCCGGGCCACGGCCTCGTCGGCACCCGGCTTGAGCGTATCGCCGAAGGCGAACAGACCGAGCACTCTCGGGTGCGGCGCCTGCTCGATCAGCCAGGAGAGGGTGCGCCCCTCGGCTTCCCAGGCGCGGGCGGAGTCGGCCAGGCCGTCGGGTTCCAGGCCGCTTTCCTCCAGCAGACGGCGGTTGCCCAGGGCCAGCCGCCGGCCATCGAGGCTGCCGGCGATGCCGCGTCCGGCCAGGGCCTGGCTGTCCTGGATGGCGGGTACATCGATGCCATGCTCGGCGCAACTGTCCAGCACCGCCTTGGCCAGCGGGTGCTCGCTGCCGCGCTGGAGCGCGCCGGCCAGGGCCAGCAGAGCGCTTTCGTCGCCGTCGACGGCGCTCAGACGGGCGATGCGCGGGGTACCGGAGGTGAGGGTGCCGGTTTTATCGAAGGCGACGGCCGTTACACCGTGGGCGACCTCCAGGGCCTCGGCGTCCTTGATCAGGATGCCGTGTTGTGCGGCGACGCCGGTGCCGGCCATGATCGCCGTCGGCGTGGCCAGGCCGAGCGCGCAGGGGCAGGCGATTACCAGTACGGCGACGGCATTGATCAGGGCAGTCTCCAGCTCGGCGTCGGCGAGTAGCCAGCCGGCCAGGGTCAGCACGGCGATCACCAAGACCACCGGGACGAACACCTGGCTGACTTTGTCCACCAGCTTCTGGATCGGCGCCTTGGCGGCCTGGGCGTCCTCTACCAGGCGGATGATCCGAGCCAGCACGGTCTCGCCGCCGAGTGCGGTGGTGCGCACCAGCAGGCGGCCTTCGCCGTTGATGGCGCCCCCGGTCACCGTGTCGCCGGGGCGCTTGGGCACCGGCAGGCTCTCGCCGCTGATGAGGGCCTCATCGGCATGGCTCTGGCCTTCCAGCACTTCGCCATCCACCGGGAAGCGCTCGCCGGGCTTGACCAGCACTTGGTCGCCCAAGCGCAGTGCGGCGATGGCGACGTCTTCTTCGCGACCATCCACCACCCGCACGGCACGTTCCGGGCGCAGCGCCTCCAGGGCACGGATGGCCGCGCTGGTCTGGCGCTTGGCGCGGCTTTCCAGGTACTTGCCGAGCAGGACCAGGGCGATCACCACAGCCGAGGCTTCGAAATACAGGTGCGGCAAGACGCCAGCCGGCGCGGCCCACCACTGGTACAAGCTGAGACCGTAGCCGGCGCTGGTGCCGAGGGCGACCAGCAGGTCCATGTTGCCGGCGCCGGCTTTCACCGCTTTCCACGCGGCCACGTAGAAACGCGCGCCGAGAACGAACTGCACCGGCGTGGCGAGCAGGAATTGCACCCAGGCCGGCAGCATCCAGTGCAGGCCCAGCCATTCCGCGATCATCGGAATCACCAGCGGCAGCGCCAGGGCCAGGGCGAGCAGGGCGGACCAGCGCTCATGGCGCAGGCGCTTTTCGGCCAGGTCTTCGGCCGGCTGGGCATCGTCCAGCAGCCGGGCCTGATAACCGGCGGCCTCGACGGCCTGGACCAGCATCGCACCGTCGACATCGCCGAGCAGTTCCAGATGCGCGCGTTCGCTGGCCAGGTTGACGGTCACGTCGCGCACGCCCGGCACCTTGCGCAAGGCGCGTTCGATACGGCCGGCGCAACTGGCGCAGGTCATACCGCCGAGCGCCAGTTCGAGGGTGCGGCTGGGCACGCCGTAGCCGGCGGCTTCCACCGCTTCGATCAGGGCCGGCAGCGTGGCGTCGTTGGCTTCGATGCGCGCCTGTTCGTTGGCCAGATTGACGGTGGCGCTCTGCACGCCGGGCACCTTGCGCAGGGCGCGTTCGACCCGGCCGGCGCAGGAGGCGCAGGTCATGCCGCTGATGGGGAGGTCAAGATTGAGGCTCGCCATGGGGATCTCCTTGAGTTCCCGCCTAGGATCAACCTTGCCCCCTTGGTAAGGTCAAGCCCCGAAACCTTTTGGGAATGAATTTGCCCCTATGGGCTTGGCGTCTCGATCAGGTAAAGCCCCTGAGCACCCTGGGCGAGGCGGTATTTGCGGATCTGTCCGGCTTGTAACTGGAGGTCCTGGCGTGTCTGCTGCTCGATACCGGGCTTGCACGGGCCGGAGCCCAAGGTGCCGAGGCGGATGCTCAGCGGGCCGGGGGGCAGGTTGAAGGAAACCGCTTCGCCTTGGACCAGGCGGGCGGCCAGTTGGTCTTGCAGGTAAATGCCGACGTCGCAGGCATTGGGCAGTTCCAACCGTTCGCGGGCGATGATCAGCACCGCGTAGTCGACGGGTGCCTGGGCGCCGGCCAGGGCCGTCCAGGCGGCCCCGAGGGCGAAGAACAGCGAGCGGTTGCGCATGACGGCTCCTGGGTACAAGGGGCTCTCTGCAGCTTGGTCGAGACCGCGTGTGCGGGCAAGCTTGACCTTGCCACGATGGCAAGGATGACACTGTCGGTACATTCACCCAGGAGGCTTCATCATGCAGATATTGAAAGTGCAAGGCATGTCGTGCGGGCATTGTGTCAAGGCGATCACCGAGGCCGTGCAGTCCCGCGATCAGGCCGCGGACGTGCAGGTCGATCTGGGCGCCGGTGAAGTCCGGGTGGCCAGCCGGTTGCCGCTGGAGGAGCTGATCGAGACGATCCGTGAAGAGGGCTATCAGGTCAGCGCCGCCTGACGACGCCTCTGGCCCGGGCCGCGCCTGCGGTGCCGGGCCTCTCCCTCCGCTTCATCGAGCGAATTCCCTGCCATTCCTGTCGCTGCCATTGGCCGGCGGCCCATGCACGCAAGCGGCAAGTGTGATACAACGCCACCCAGCCATGCAGATGGCGGATGTACGTTCTCAGGGCGGGGCGAAATTCCCCACCGGCGGTAATGGCGCGCAATGCGTCTAGCCCGCGAGCGCTTGTCCATACGGTCAAGGTCAGCAGACCCGGTGCGATTCCGGGGCCGACGGTCACAGTCCGGATGAAGAGAGAACGGGATTGCCTGCAAGGGCACGCCGCGCGTGCCTGACCGAAAATCCCTTTCGATCCAAGCCCTGTTTTTCCAAAAACAGGAGTCGGTTCCATGCCACGACGGTTTTACCCCGCAGACAGGTCGCTTTCCGGCAGGCTCGCCGGCTGCGCTTCGCTGCTTATAATTCGCTGTTCGCGTTCGTTCGCCGCGAGGGAGGTTTCATGTTCACCGGCATAATCGAAGCCATCGGCACCATTCGCGCGCTCAGCCCCAAGGGCGGCGATGTCCGCGTCTACGTCGAGACCGGCAAGCTCGACCTCTCCGACGTCAAGCTGGGCGACAGCATCGCGGTGAACGGCGTGTGCCTGACCGCGGTCGAGTTGCCCGGCAACGGCTTCTGGGCCGATGTCAGCCGCGAGACACTGGCACGCACCGCCTTCATCGACCTGAAGGCCGGCAGCCGGGTCAACCTGGAGAAAGCCCTCACGCCCACCAGTCGCCTCGGCGGCCACCTGGTCAGCGGCCATGTCGATGGCGTCGGCGAAGTCGTCGAGCGTTCCGATAACGCCCGCGCCATACAGTTCCGCATCCGCGCCCCGCGCGAGCTGGCTCGCTATATCGCCCTCAAGGGCTCGATCACCGTGGACGGCACCAGCCTGACGGTGAATGCGGTGAATGGCGCCGAGTTCGAGCTGACCATCGTCCCGCACACCCTGGCCGAGACCATCATGGCCGAATACCGGCCCGGACGGCAGGTGAACCTGGAAGTGGACCTGCTGGCCCGCTACCTCGAACGCCTGCTGCTCGGCGACAAGGCCGCCGAGCCCAAGGCTTCCGGCATCAGCGAAAGTTTCCTGGCCGAACACGGCTACCTGAAGAATTGAAGGAAAACGCCACGATGGCACTCAACAGCATCGACGAACTGATCGAAGACATCCGCCAGGGCAAGATGGTCATTCTCATGGATGACGAGGACCGGGAGAACGAAGGCGACCTGATCATGGCCTCCGAGTGCGTGCAGGCCGAGCACATCAACTTCATGGCCAAGTACGCCCGCGGCCTGATCTGCATGCCCATGACCCGCGAGCGCTGCGAGCTGCTCAAGTTGCCGCTGATGGCCCCGCGCAACGGCTCCGGCTTCGGTACCAAATTCACTGTCTCCATCGAGGCAGCCGAAGGCGTCACCACCGGCATTTCCGCCGCCGACCGCGCGCGCACCGTGCAGGTGGCTGCGGCGAAGAACGCCAAGGCCGAGGATATCGTCAGCCCGGGTCACATCTTCCCGCTGATGGCCCAGCCCGGCGGCACCCTGGCGCGCGCCGGCCACACCGAGGCGGCCTGCGACCTGGCGCGGATGGCCGGGTTCGAGCCGAGCGGCGTGATCTGCGAAATCATGAACGACGACGGCACCATGGCCCGTCGCCCGGAACTGGAAGTCTTCGCCGAGCAGCACGGGATCAAGATCGGCACCATCGCCGACCTGATCCACTACCGGTTGATCCACGAGCGCACCATCGAGCGTGTCGCCGAACAGCCGCTGGACAGCGAGCTGGGGCACTTCAACCTCGTGACCTACCGCGACTCGGTCGAAGGCGACGTGCACATGGCGCTGACCCTTGGCAAGATCTGCCCGGAGGAGCCGACCCTGGTGCGGGTGCACAACATGGACCCGTTGCGCGACCTGCTGATGGTCCGCCAGCCGGGCCGCTGGAGCCTGCGCGCGGCCATGGCCGAAGTGGCCAAGGCCGGCAGCGGCGTGGTGCTGCTGCTCGGTCATCCGCTGGAAGGCGACGCGGTGCTGGCGCATATCCGCGAGGCGGAGAGCGTGCCGAGCAAGACGCCGACCACCTACAGTACCGTCGGTGCCGGTTCGCAGATCCTGCGTGACCTCGGCGTGCGCAAGATGCGCCTGATGAGTTCGCCGATGAAGTTCAACGCGATATCCGGTTTCGACTTGGAAGTTGTAGAATACCTCCCTGCTGAATGACCCGCAGGGCGTGGCTCCGACGGAGCCGCGCCCTCGTTCTTTAAGAGAAGAGACTCGTCCATGACCCTGAAGACCATCGAAGGTACCTTCATCGCCCCCAAAGGCAAATTCGCCCTGGTGGTCGGCCGCTTCAACAGCTTCGTCGTCGAAAGCCTGGTGAGCGGCGCCGTCGACGCCCTGGTTCGCCATGGCGTGAGCGAAAACGACATCGTCATCATCCGTGCTCCGGGTGCCTTCGAAATTCCCCTGGTTTGCCAGAAAGTCGCCCAGCAGGGCGAATACGCCGCCATCGTCGCTCTCGGCGCGGTAATCCGTGGCGGTACCCCGCATTTCGAATACGTCGCCGGTGAGTGCACCAAGGGCCTGGCTCAGGTCTCCATGGAGTTCGGTGTGCCGGTCGCCTTTGGCGTTCTGACCGTCGACACCATCGAACAGGCCATCGAGCGTTCCGGCACCAAGGCCGGTAACAAAGGCGCCGAGGCCGCGCTTTCCGCCCTGGAAATGGTCAGCCTGCTGGCGGCCTTGGAGGCCAAGTGAGCCTGAATCGAGACGACAGCCCGGACGCCCAGCCGACGCCGCCGGCAAAGGGCAAGATCGCCCAGCGCCGGGTCGCGCGCACCCTGGCCATGCAGGCTCTGTATCAGTGGCACATCGCAGGCCAGGCGCTGAACGAGATCGAAGCGCAGTTCCGCGTGGACAACGATTTCGCCGGCGTCGATGGCGCCTACTTCCATGAAATCCTGCATGGCGTGCCGCGCCAGAAGACCGAACTGGACGAGGCCATCGTGCCCTGTCTGGACCGGCCGATGGAAGAGCTCGACCCGGTCGAGCTGGCGATCCTGCGCCTGTCTACTTACGAGCTGATGAACCGCGTCGACGTGCCCTACCGGGTCGTGATCAACGAAGGCATCGAGCTGGCCAAGGTGTTCGGCGCCACCGACGGGCACAAGTTCGTCAATGGCGTGCTGGACAAGCTGGCCCCGCGCCTGCGCGCGGCCGAAGTGCGGGGCGAGAAGCGCTGAACGGGCGCCGCTGTCCGCTGATGGCGGCTGGCCCCGAGGCGGTCTGAGCCATGGGTGAGTTCGAACTGATCCGCCGCTTCTTCGCCGCTGCGTCCTGCG
The DNA here is from genome assembly GCF_002286785.1 of Pseudomonas sp. PIC25. Classification (GTDB taxonomy): domain Bacteria; phylum Pseudomonadota; class Gammaproteobacteria; order Pseudomonadales; family Pseudomonadaceae; genus Pseudomonas_M. Next base: position 26,791 of record NZ_MUJY01000065.1, read on the forward strand.
CGCAGCCGGCGGAGGGCGTGGCCCGTGGCATCGGCGACGATTGCGCATTGCTCGACCTGCCGCCCGGCGAACAACTGGCGGTGTCTACCGACACCCTGGTCGCCGGGGTGCATTTCCCCGTTTCCTGCGATCCCTTCCTGCTTGGCCAGCGCGCCCTGGCGGTGTCCGCCAGCGACTTGGCCGCCATGGGGGCCACGCCCATCGGTTTCACCCTGGCGCTCACGTTGCCCATGGCCGACGCCGACTGGCTGCAAGCGTTCGCCCGTGGCCTGGATACGATGGCCCGGCAGTGCCGGTTGGCACTGATCGGTGGCGATACCACGCGCGGCCCGCTCTGCCTGACCCTCACGGTGTTCGGCCGGGTGCCGCGTGGGCAGGCGCTGACCCGTGACGGTGCGCGCCCCGGCGACCTGCTCTGCGTCGGTGGCGATCTCGGCGATGCGGCGGGTGCGCTGGAGCTGGTGTTGGAACGAATGAGCGCGCCCGAACAGATCGCCGCGCCTTTGCTGGCCCGCTACTGGTCGCCACAGCCGCAGCTGGCGCTGGGCCAGGCCCTGCGTGAGCGCGCCACGGCGGCGCTGGATATTTCCGACGGGCTGCTCGCCGATTGCGGGCATATCGCGAACGCTTCGGCGGCCGCACTGAAGATCGAAGCCGCCCGCTTGCCGCTTTCCCCCGCGCTGCTCGCGTTGCTGGGCGAGTCGAGGGCCGTCGAGTGCGCCTTGGGCGGCGGCGACGATTACCTATTGGCTTTCACCTTGCCGGAGCAACATCTCCCCGCCCTGCGTGCCGAAGGCTGGCCGGTGCGGATCATCGGTCGCGTGGAGGCCGGCGAAGGGGTTCAACTGCTCGATGTGGCGGGCCGGGTCGTCGACCCACCGGCACGGGGCTATCAACATTTCGGGAGTGCCGGTGACTGACACGGTAAAAGCACCCTCCACGGTGTGGCGCAACCCCTGGCACTTCGTGGCCTTCGGCTTCGGTTCGGGCACTCTGCCCAAGGCGCCCGGCACTTGGGGATCGCTGGTCGCGCTACCGTTCATCCCGCTCTGGCAGATGCTGCCGGACTGGGGCTACTGGCTGATGCTCGGCGTCACCATGCTGTTCGGCTGCTGGCTGTGCGGCAAGGTGGCCACCGACCTCAAGGTGCATGATCACGAGGGCATCGTCTGGGACGAAATGGTCGGCATGTGGATCACCCTCTGGCTGGTGCCGGAGGGCTGGGGCTGGCTGCTGCTAGGCTTTCTGGTGTTCCGGGTGATGGACATCGCCAAGCCCTGGCCGATCCGCTGGATCGACCGTCACGTTCACGGTGGTTTCGGCATCATGCTCGACGATGTGCTGGCGGGTGTCTTCGCCTGGCTGGCGATGCAGTTGATCGTCTGGGCGGTGCTGTAGAGGTTCCGATGCGCACTTGGTTATGCGGGCTGCTGCTGGGCATGCTCGGCTGGACCACGGTCCTGGCCGGTGAGCCGCTGCCCGACCGCATTCGCCTGGTCAGCGAGGTCTGGGAAAACCACACCAATGCCGACGGTACCGGGCTGGCCTGGGAACTGCTGCGCGAAGTCTTCGAGCCCGAGGGCGTCAAGCTGGAATACCGCAGCATGCCCTATACCCGTTCCACCGGGCTGGTGCTGCGCGGCGAGGCGGATGCCTGGGTCGGCTCCTACCTCAACGAAGTCGAAGGGGCGTTCTATCCGCGCTGGCACTACGACGCCGACCGCATCTGCGCGCTCGGCCTGAAAGACAAACCGGCACCGACCCTGGAGACCATCGGCGATTACCGGCTGGTCTGGCTGCGTGGCTACGAGTACCAGCAATACTTGCCGAATTTGAAGCAATACCAGGAAATCCAGCGCTCGGGCAGTATCCTTGCGATGCTCGCGTACGGCCATGCCGACTACTATCTGGATGCCCAGACCGAGATCGAGGAACTGCTCGAACAGGCCGAGGACAAGGATGCCTACCGCGTTACCCGGCTGACCTTGTTGCCGCTCTACCTGGGCTTCACCGACAGCCCACGCGGGCGACAGTTGGCCGCGCTGTTCGACCGGCGCATGGCCGAGCTGGTACGGTCCGGGCGCCTGCGGCCGATGTTCGAGCGCTGGAAGCAGCCTTACCCTTTCGATTGACCCATTCGGTGGAACCAGATGCGTCGTTTCAAACTGATCTGTGCCGGCCTGTTGCTGGTGACCTCGCTGTCAGGCCAGGCGGAGACCCAGGTGCAGGTAGTGGGCCTGTTCCCGGGAGCGGCCGTGCTCAACGTGGACGGCCAGCGCAAGCTGGTGAAGGTCGGCCAGACCGGGCCCGGCGGGGTGGTGGTGGTCAGTGCCGACAGCCGCGGCGCCGTGCTGCGGGTGGACGGCGTGGAACGCACCTACAGCATGACGCGCGAATACAGCCAGGGCTTCGCCGCACCGACCCGCAGCCAGTTGAGCATTGCCCAGGGCGCGGGTGGCCACTACTGGGTCGCCGGCTCCATCAACAGCCACCCGGTGCAGTTCCTGGTGGATACTGGCGCCACCTCGGTGGCGATGAACGAAGCCCAGGCCCGGCGCCTTGGCCTCGACTTCCGCGTCAACGGCCGGCCCATGGTGGTGAGCACCGCCAGCGGTACGGCCAAGGCCTGGCGGGTCGACCTCAATAGCGTGAAGGTCGGCGGCCTGGAAGTCCTTGGCGTCGAAGCCGTGGTGCTGGAAGGCGATTCGCCCACCGAAGCACTGCTCGGCATGAGTTTCCTCAACCGCGTGCGTTGGCGCGAGGAGCAGGGCGTGCTCATGCTGGAATCCAAAATGTAGGGGGTAGCGGCAAGCTTCAAGCCACAAGCGGCAAGTGAAAGCAGTAGGTGCTTGACGATAGCGTCAGTTCGATTCCCACACTGATCAGATTGGAGCTTGTTGTTGATCATTATGATCGACAATTCAGGCTGACCCGCTCGCCGATGCGGCTGTTACAATGCCGCCCTGCCGAATTTTCAGGAGTCTTCAGGTGTCCGTCGTCTTCGTCGCCGCCTCCCAACTGCCTACGCCCTTTGCGGTTTTCACCATGCATGGTTTTCTCGACGAAGCCAGCGGCAAGGAACATGTGGCCCTGACCTTGGGCGACGTGAGCAATGGCGAGCCGGTGCTCGGTCGTCTCCATTCCGAATGCCTGACCGGCGATGCGCTGTTCAGTCTGCGTTGCGACTGTGGTTTCCAGCTGGAAGCCGCGTTGCGTGCCATCGCCGCCGAAGGTCGGGGCGTGTTGCTCTATCTGCGTCAGGAAGGCCGTGGCATCGGCCTGTTGAACAAAATCCGCGCCTACGAGTTGCAGGATGGCGGGGCGGATACCGTCGAGGCCAACGAACAGCTCGGCTTCGGTGCCGACATGCGCGACTACGCGATCTGCAAGCCGATGCTGGAACACCTGGGCATCACCGCACTCAAGCTGATGACCAACAACCCGCGCAAGGTCAACGCGCTGGAAGGCTTCGGCGTGCGGGTGGCGGAGCGCAAGCCGTTGCAGACCGGGCTCAACCCGCACAACCGCAAGTACCTCGCGGCCAAGGCCGGCAAGCTCGGTCATCTGCTCGGCAACCTCCACCAGGGCGAAGTGGAACAGCCATGACCCGTGGCGAAGTGCGGCGCCGACTGGCCATGGAGTGGTGGCGCCAGCTCGCCCTGACCCTGGCCCCGGTATTTGTCTTCAGCCTGCTGTTCGGCAGCGCCGATCCGATCATGCCGGTGTTGCAGATGCCGCTGTTCGTCGCCGGCCTGGCCTCGTTGTTCTTCAGCCTGCCGCAATTCCATGCCTACAAGCGCGGCCTGATCGCCACCGAGAAGGCCCTGGATACCCCCGAAGAGCCGGCAGCCTGGCTCGAACTGGCGCGACGCCGGCGCATTGCCTTCCTGGCGGCCGGGCTCCCCGCCTGGATCGCCGCCCTGGCGGTATTCGTCGGGCTTGAGGCGATCCCCCTGATGTTGCTGGCTATCGCCAGCCTGGTCCTGTTTTACCTCTACCGCATTCCGGCCCAACTGCATTGATGCGCGCTGTCCTGTTCGTCCTCTGTTGGCTGGCCCTGCCGGTGCAGGCGGTCGAACGGGTGGTAAGCCTGGCGCCGTCCCTCAGCGAACTGATGCTGGAGCTGGAGGCCGGAGACCTGCTGGTTGGCGTACTGGACGGTGGCGAGCGGCCGCCGGCGCTGGCGGACAAACCTTCGGTCGGCCATTACGGCCAGTTGGAGATGGAGCGCCTGCTGCGCTTGCGCCCCGATCTCATCCTGCTCTGGCCGGACAGCATCGGCCCCGGCCAGCGCGATCAGCTCCGCCGGCTCGGCATTCCCCTCTACGAGGCCGAGCCGCATCGGCTGGCGGACCTCGCCGATCAGACCGTCGAACTCGGCGAGCGCATCGGCCGGGGCGAGCGGGCCCACCAGGTGACCGCCACCTTCCGCTCGCGGCTGATCGCATTGCAGCAGCGCTATCGGCGCGAGCGGCCGCTGACGGTGTTCTATCAGATATGGGATCGGCCGCTGTACACCGTGGGCGGCCGGCAGATCATCAGCGATGCCCTGCGCATCTGCGGGGCCGAGAATGTCTTTGCCGACCTCCGCCAGCCGGCGCCGCAGATCAGTGTGGAAGCGGTGCTGGCGCGCAATCCGCAGGTGATTTTGGCCAGCGAAGCGAAACTGATCGACGGTTGGAACGCCTGGCCGCAATTGGATGCGGTACGCCATGGACAGGTCTGGGCCGTACCCGACCGGGGCTTGGAGCGCCCGAGCCTGCAGATGCTGGAGGCGACCGAACGGCTGTGCGAGCTGCTGGAACAGGCGCGCTAGTCGGCAATCATGCCGGTGGGTAGCTGTCCAGGGCGCGCTTGATTGCTTCCCGCAGGGCATCGGCGCGTTCGGCCTGGTCGCCCCGGTTGTACATCTCGCCAGTACCGCTCCATACCGGTTGGCCGTCGGCGGCGTCGTAGAGATCGACGCGCACCACGATCACCTCTTCCTCGTAGGTGCGCACGATGGGCACGCTGCCCCAGGCGCCATAGTCATTCCAGTAACGACCGTGGCCGTAGTAGCCGCCGTAGTCCTCGCGGACCTGGCGCAGGCGGCGTTCCAGGCGCATGTCGGCGCTGACCTTGAGATCGGGCGCGGCGCCGGCCTGGGCCGGACGCAGCCCGCGCTGATCGAGGGCGGCACTGAGGGCTTCGCGAATCTGCTCCGGGCTGGCCCAGGCCGAGCCGGCCGGCAGGCGGCCATCGAGCCAGGTCCAGCTGCGGTAGCGCCCATAGTCACGCGGCGCGGCCGGGTAGGCGCTGAGGTCGAGGGTGTTGGCCGCCTGCGGAGGTGCCGGCGGCAGCGGGTTGGAGCTGGCGGTATAGGGATTCGGGCTCTGGCAGCCGGCGAGGCCGAGCAGCAGGGTCACGAGGATGAGACGGTTGGCCATGGCTTCCCTCCGGCGAACGGTCCGTTCGCCGCATTCTACGCCGCCGGACGGCAGATCCAATGCAGGTAGCGTCCCAATCCGGCGAAGTTCGGATGGCGCCGGTAGGCCAGCTCCATCTCCAGCAGGTCGATCAACTCCGCGCGGGCCTGGAATTCCTGGGGCATGTAGTCGTGGAACACCCGCACGCCACTACGGCTTTCGACCGTCCAGAGCCCATCGAGTTGCCCCTCCAGTTCGCGTGGGTCCAGCGGGCGCTGGGGCGTCAGGCTCTGGCCTTCGCCCGCGAACTTCTCCTTGCGCAGCTTGCGGAAGTGGCCTTTGAGCAGGTTGCGGTAGATCAGCGCATCACGGTTATAGAAAGCCAGCGACAGCCAGCCGCCGGGTGAGCAGAGCTGGTGTAGCACGGGCAGGATGGCATGGGGTTCGGCCAGCCACTCCAGCACCGCGTGGCAGAGCACCAGGTCGTAGGGCTCGGTGAGTTGGCCCAGCAGGTCCTGCCAGGGCGCCTGGATGAAGGAGGCCGGTTGCCCGGCCTGGGCGAAGCGTTCGCGGGCGGCTTCGAGCATGGGTTCGGCCGGCTCGGCGAGGGTGACCTGATGGCCGCGCTCGGCCAGCCACAAGGCCATGTGGCCGAGGCCGGCGCCGACGTCCAGCACCCGCAACGAACGTTGCGGCAGCGCTTCGGCCAAGTCGGCCTGGAGCACGGCCAGACGGATCGCGCCCTTGGCACCGCCGTAGATCTTCTCGGCGAAGCGAGTGGCCAGTTCGTCGAAGTGGCGATCCTTCATCGGGCGAATCTCCGCTCGCTGTCGGCCAGTTTGGCGCGCACCGCCTGTTCCATATCGATGCCCAGTTCGGCGCAGAGCAACAGGAGATAAAGCACGATGTCGCCGACTTCCTGGCCGGCGTGCTCCAGTTTTTCCGGAGGCAGGCGGCGCGATTCGTCCTCGCTCAGCCACTGGAAGATTTCCACCAGCTCGGCCATCTCCACGCTGGCCGCCATGGCCAGGTTCTTCGGGCTGTGGAAGCGGCGCCAATCATTGCGGTCGCGGATGGCGTGCAGGCGTTGGGTGAGTTCGTCGAGGTTCATGCGCATCTCCTGGAGGCCGCATAGCTTCCGGTGGATGTGCGGGTGGTGCAAGAGGGCGGGCGCCGGTTTCACTCCAGCATCCGCCAGGCCCCGCTCATATGCGGCAGGTCATCCTTCCCACGCAAGGCGAACTGCCCGTGGGCGGCCGGTTCGCTGGCCAGCAGGCTGACCGAGGCTGGCAGCAGCACCGGCTTCTGGAAGCGCACCTCCACCTCGTATCCGGCATCCGGCAGGTGCCCGGCCAGGGCAGCGAGGCTGCGCGCTTTGTTCCACAGACCATGGGCAATAGCGCGAGGAAAGCCGAACGCCTTGGCGCTGAGGGCAGAGAGGTGGATCGGGTTGTAGTCGCCAGCGACCCGGGCATACATCCGGCCGATGTTGGCCGGGGCTGGCCACTGATCTACCGGCAACAGCGGCAGCGGCGCTTCCTCGATGCGTTCGACAGGCTCGCCGGGCAGACGCACGGCACGGCAAAGGATACGGCTATCGCCCTCCCAGAGCAGGCCGAGCTGGTCCTCCAGGCGGGTGATCAGGCTGAACAGCGCGCCCTTGTCATGGGGTTGCAGATTGTCCACCCGCACACTGACGCGGAATGGGCCGAGGCCGCCGAGGGGGCGCAGCACACGGATGCGGTTTTCCAGATGCACCAGGCCGAGCAGGGGGAACGGAAACCTAGGGTCGGTGAGCAGCTTCATCTGCAATGGGAAGGCGAGGATATGCGGATAGGTGGCCGGCAGCCGGCCATCGTCGCGAAAGCCGCAGACTTGGCGGTAGCGCGCCAGGTGCCGGGGATCGACCTGCACCTCGCAACGCAGACCACGATCCGGCAGAGTCTTGTCCTTCACGCCACGGCGCAGGGCGGCGCGGACGAACAAGCCGGGCAGGGTGGGAAGCGTATGCAGGTCGAGCCAATCGGTGGACATGGGCGATCTCCTTGAAGTGGTCCCGGAAGCTTAGTCAGGCCGGGGCGGGACACATTGGCCGCCTGGCGTGGCGCAGCGGCGGTGCAGTCAATTGCCTTTGTGACGCATTGCGCGCCTTGAGCCGTAACAGCAAAGCTGCATAAGATGGCCCGCCTCACAAATAAGAAGAATGCTGTGAAATGATGCGTGATCTGACCGACGATGTGGCGCTGATGCGCCCGGTGATCGACGCCCTGCGTGCCAGCGGAACCGATCCCGATCGGGTGTTGGGGCGTGTCGGCTTGCCGCCGGGCGGTCTGCCGGCCGGCCGTTTTCCTCATTCCGCCCAGGTACTGTTCTGGAAGGCCGCGGCCGAGGAATGCGGCCAGGAACACGTCGGCCTGTACCTGGCCCGGCACCTGCCGGCCTTTCACGGCCTTCTCCTCGAGTACCTGTTCCTCTCCAGCGAAACCTTCGGCGACGGCCTGCGTCATGCGCTGCGCTACGTGCGCCTGCTTTCCGATACCCTGAATGCCCGCCTCGACGTACAGGGCGAGCTGGCCACTCTGTCCCTGGGGCAGATGTCCGATACCACCCGGCACTTCCCGGAAATGCTCGCCGGGGCGGTGATCCGCCTGTTCGATGCACTCACCGAAGGCGACTTCACCCCGCGTGAGGTACGCCTGATGCACTGCGAAGGCGCCCCGGAAGACCTGTACGAAGAGGTCTACGGCTGCCCGGTACGGCTGGGTGCCGACAGCTATGCGCTGGTCTTCGACGCCGCCGTGCTGGGCAAACCGTCGCGCCACGCGGCGCCGGAACTGCTGCGCATGCATGAATCCCTGGCGCGCCGGCAATTGGCCGAGGTGGAGCGCCTGGATCTGGTGCGCCAGGTGCGTGAGCTGATCGCTGAGCTGCTGGTGGACAGCGGCGCGACCCTGGAACAGGTCGCCGCCCGTCTGAACATGCCGGCCCGCCGTCTGCGCGAGCGCCTGGCCATGGCCGGCGTGCGCTTCAACGACCTGGTGACCGACTACCGCTGCCGACTGGCCAAGGAACTGCTGCTGAAGACGGATGAACGCATCGAAGTCATCGTCGAGCGGACCGGCTTCTCCGAGCCGAGCACCTTCTACCGGGCTTTCAAACGTTGGGTCGGCGAAACCCCGGTGGAATTCCGCCGGCGCGGCAAGGGCGAGGTCTGACGCGGTAGCGACATTGCTCGGGACCGCCCCGCGCCCCTCGGGCGAATGAATTCGCCCCTACACGAAGTCGCCGATTCCGCTCTCCGTAGGAGCCAGCTCTGCTGGCGATTCGTGCGTTCGGCGAGCCCGCTTCGCGAGCAGAGCTCGCTCCTACGATGTTCGGCCGTCCCATTCTCACGCGCCCAGCAGGCTCTGCCCGCACACCCGCAATACCTGGCCGTTCACAGCGCCGGAACCCGGCTGGGCGAACCAGGCCACGGCTTCGGCCACGTCCTGGGGCTGGCCGCCCTGGCCCATGGAGTTCATCCGCCGACCGGCCTCGCGGATGGCGAAGGGGATGGCGGCGGTCATCTGCGTCTCGATGAAGCCCGGCGCCACCGCATTGATGGTGATGCCGCGCTTGCCCAGCGCCGGCGCCCAGGCCTGGGCGAGGCCTATCAGCCCGGCCTTGCTCACCGCATAGTTGGTTTGCCCCATGTTGCCGGCGATGCCACTGATCGAGGCGATCAGCACCACGCGGGCGTTCTCGTGCAGCTTGTCGGCATCCAGTAGCGCCTTGGTCAGCACCTGCGGGGCGCGCAGGTTCACGTCGATCACCGAGTCCCAGAGCTGCTCGCTCATCTTGGCCAGGGTCTTGTCGCGGGTGATGCCGGCGTTGTGGACGACGATATCCAGCCCCTCCGGGAGCGCCTCGACCAGCTTGATGGGCGCATCCTCGGCGCAGATGTCCAGCGCCACCCCGCGTCCGCCGAGGCGGGCGGCCAGGGCGTCCAGCGCCTCCTTGGCCGGCGGCACGTCGAGCAGGATCACCTCGGCCCCGTCGCGTGCCAGGGTTTCCGCGATGGCCGCGCCGATGCCGCGCGAGGCGCCGGTCACCAGGGCCTTCTTGCCGGCCAGTGGGCGTGTCCAGTCTTTCACCTGGGCTGGGCAGGGCGACAGGCGCAACACCTGGCCGGAGACATAGGCGCTTTTCGGCGACAGGAAAAAGCGCAGGGCGCCTTCCAGTTGATCCTCGGCACCCTTGCCGACATACAGCAACTGCACGTTGCCGCCACGGCGGACCTCCTTGCCCAGCGAGCGGGTGAAGCCCTCCAGCGCGCGCTGGGCGCTGGCGGCGAACGGGTCCTTGAGCGATTCCGGCGCCCGGCCGAGCACGACGATGTGCGGGCACAGCGCCAGGCCCTTGAGCGCCGGCTGGAAGAATTCGCGCAACTGGCCGAGCTGGTCGGTGCTGGCGATGGCGCTGGCGTCGAACACCAGCGCCTTCAGCTTCGGCCCGTACTCGGCAGTCCAGCGTGGCAGGCCGTACAAGCCCTCCTGCAGCGCGAACACTTCGTTGGTCAGGCGCGGCAAGCAATCGCCGAGCGCTTCGGCCAGGGCGCCGCCGCCGATCAGCAGCGCCCCGTCCACCGGACGCGAGTGGCCGGCCTCCCAGCGCTCCAGGCGCACCGGTGCCGGCAGGCCGACGGCATCGACCAGGCGGCGGCCGAAGCTGGAGTTGGCGAAGTCGATATAACGATCGGACATGAACGGGCTCCTGCTTGATGAGTCTTCAGTGGTGGACACTCTACCCAGTCGCGCGTTTCACGCATTGACCGGGCCGCCCGGCGCGTCGGCGAGCCGGCCAATGCAGTGTGGAGCCGGCAAGCTAGGCTTCTCTACCTAAAAAGACCGCGAGGCTGCCGAGCAGCCTTCCTACAACCGCAAGGAGTCACCCATGACCCAGCTGCGCCGGGTCGCCATCGTCGGCGGCAACCGTATTCCCTTCGCCCGCTCCAACAGTGCCTATGCCACGGTGAGCAACCAGGAGATGCTGACCGCTGCCCTCGAAGGGCTGGTCGAGCGCTTCAACCTGCATGGCCTGCGCCTCGGCGAAGTCGTCGCCGGCGCGGTGCTCAAGCATTCCCGCGACTTCAATCTGACCCGCGAATGCGTGCTCGGCTCGCGCCTGGCACCGGAAACCCCGGCCTACGACATCCAGCAGGCCTGCGGCACCGGCCTGGAAGCGGCGATCCTGGTGGCCAACAAGATCGCCCTCGGGCAGATCGACTGCGGCATCGCCGGGGGCGTGGATACCACCTCCGACGCGCCCATCGGTGTCAATGAAGGGTTGCGCAAGATTCTGCTGGAAGCCAACCGGGGCAAGAGCACGGGCGACAAGATCAAGGCCCTGCTGAAAGTCCGCCCGCGCCACCTTGCCCCGGCGATCCCGCGCAACGGCGAGCCGCGTACCGGCCTGTCCATGGGCGAGCACTGCGAACGAATGGCGCAGACTTGGGCGATTCCCCGCGACGAACAGGACCGCCTCGCCTACGAGAGCCACCAGAAAATGGCGGCGGCCTACGCCGAAGGCTGGCACGACGACCTGCTCACCCCGTTCCGCGGCCTGACCCGCGACCAGAACCTGCGCACCGACATCAGCCTGGAAAAGCTCGCCACCCTCAAGCCCTGCTTCGACAAAGGGCCGCGTGGCACCATGACGGCCGCCAACTCCACCCCGCTGACCGACGGCGCCTCGGTGGTACTGCTGGCCAGCGAAGACTGGGCCAAGGCCCGTGGCCTGCCGATCCTCGCCTACTTCAAGGATGGCGAGGCGGCGGCGGTGGACTTCGTCAGTGGCGCCGAAGGGCTGCTGATGGCTCCGGTCTATGCGGTGCCGCGTCTGTTGGCACGCAACAACCTGACCCTGCAGGACTTCGACTACTACGAAATCCACGAAGCCTTCGCCGCCCAGGTGCTCTGCACCCTCAAGGCCTGGGAAGACGCCGACTACTGCAAGACCCGCCTCGGCCTCGATGCCCCGTTGGGCGCCATCGACCGCGCCAAGCTCAATGTCAAGGGCAGTTCCCTGGCTGCCGGCCACCCCTTCGCCGCCACCGGAGGGCGCATCGTCGCCAACCTGGCCAAGCTGCTCGACGCGGCGGGGCAGGGACGCGGCTTGATCTCCATCTGCGCGGCGGGCGGACAAGGGGTGACGGCGATTCTCGAACGCTGAGGGAAGGGCACGACCCGTAGTGGGAGTTCCCGGCGCAGCGCTTTTTGTAGGAGCGAGCTTGCTCGCGAACCGGGCCCCACCGACGTATCGCCAGCAGAGCGGGCTCCTACAAAAAAGCCATCGCTATCCGTGGGGCGAACTCATTGGCCCAGGAGTGTTTCGGCGCAGCGCTTTTTGTAGGAGCGAGCTTGCTCGCGAACCGGCCCCCACCGACGTATCGCCAGCAGAGCGGGCTTCTACGAAAAGCCATTGCTACCCGCAGGGGCGAACTCATTGGCCCGGCGCGTAGAGGTCGCTCACCCGCGCTGCCGCGTCCCCAACACCAGGGCGATGCCGCCGAGCACCGCGACGCTGCACAGTACCAGCCGCAGCGTCAGCGTCTCGTCCAACAACAGGCTGCCGGCCAGGGCGGTGAGCACCGGCACGCTGAGCTGCACGCTGGCTGCCTGCAACGAGCGCAATCCGCGCAGCGCGGTGTACCAGATCGCATAACCGACGCCCGAGGTCACCGCGCCGGAGAGCAGCGCGTAGACGAAGCCGGCCTCGTCCCAGCGCATCCCGTCGAGCCAGGCCAGCCCGAGCACCACGGCAAACGGAATCGCCCTCAGGAAATTCCCCGCCGTCGCCGCCAGCGGGTCGGCCACTCCACGACCCAGCAGCGAATACACCCCCCAGGCCACACCGGCCAGCAGCATCAGGACCGCGCTGACGAAGGGCGGTGCACTGGCGCCCGGCAACAGCAACGCCACCAGCCCGGCCATCGCCAGCAGCAACCCCAACGTGGCCCACAAGCCCAGCCGCTCGCCCCGGTACAACCCCCAGCACAACATGCTCACCTGCACCGCGCCGAATAACAGCAAGGCACCGGCTCCGGCATCCAGACGGATATAGGCGAAGGAGAACGCGGCCGCATAAGCGAACAGCGCCAGCGCCGACCACCAGTTCCCCGCCGGCGCTCCATCGCCCCGCCGAAAACGCAGCAACAGCCACAACATCACCGCCCCGGAGAGGATTCGCACCCCGGTGAAACTGGCGGCATCGATCTCCGTTTCCCGCAACGCCAGCCGGCAGAGCAGAGAATTGCCGGCAAAGGCGATCATCGCCAGGGCCGTCAGCAGCAGGGTACGCAGCGGCATGGGCACTCCGTTGTCGGGTAGCCGTGTTGTTGTGATGCGGGGAGTGTAGCCAGCGGGGCAGGCGGGGCGGTATTGGTCGATGGTGGGGGAGCGCCCGTCTGTTTGGTGGCCGGAAGTGTCCTTCGGGTTGGTAAAACATCCTCCGCTCGAATACTGTCAGCCGAGTTACCTGAAGGCAGGGCAGCCGGAGTTGAAGAATCCATGACTGACCGCGAACAACTCCATCGAGAGGGCTATGTGCTGCTCCGTCGAGCGATTCCGGCCGAGTGGCTGGATAACCTTCGCGCCGTGTTCGAAGCGGGCGTGAGGCCGTCGGACCAATGGCCGGTGCCGCGTGGCATGGACTGGCGCCACTCGCTGTTGGACATCGATCCGACGGTTCAGGCCGTGTGTCGTCTGCCGGAGCTGCTGGCGGTGGTCGGTGAACTGATCGGGGAACGGTTCTTCCTCGCCCAGGTGGAGGGGCGCGAGCCCCTGGCGGGCGGCGGGTATCAGCGGTTGCACCGCGACTTGTCGGCCCTGCGGCCCGGCGACAGCGTGAACGCCCTGGCTTATCTCGACGACTATGGCCCCGGGAACGGCGCGACACGTATCGTTCCCGGCAGCCATCGTCCCGCGCGGGAAGCGCCGCCGTTCGACTTCAATGACGAATCCCTCTCCGTGCAGCTTTCAGGCGCCGCCGGCGACATCCTAGTCTTCGATGCCGATCTGGTGCACGCGGGCAGCCTGAATGCGACCGGCGCCCGCCGCCGCTCCATGCTGATCAGCTATTTCTCGGAGCCGCTCTACGCCTCCCATCTGGAAACAGCGAGCCTCCGGGGGATTCGGATGGACAGCTCCGAGCGTTTCGATCCCTCGGATTTTGCCTTGGAGGCGATATAGCCCAACGGCGACCGCAACCGTAGGGCCGTCGCTCAGGGCGTGTTCGCCTGAATCGTTGCTGTCGCGTCGCCCCTTGCTTCGCTGCGCCCGGCAGCCAGCAGGCGCTGGATCTGGGCTTCGGTGTCCGCATAGTTCCCCTCGCCGAAGTGCCGGTAGACGATCCGGCCCTCCCGGTCGATCAGGTACAGCGCCGGCCAGTATTGGTTTCCATAGGCGTCCCAGGTTCGATAGCCGTTGTCCTGTGCCACGGGGTAGGTGATGCCGAAGCGCTTCACCGCGGTCTGCAGATTGCCCAGATTTTTCTCGTAACCGTATTCGGGGGTGTGCACGCCGATCACGACCAACCCCTTGTCCCGGTACTTCTCATGCCATTCCTTCACATAGGGAAGTACACGGATGCAATTGATGCAGGAGTAAGTCCAGAACTCCACCAGCACCACTTTGTCGCGCAGGTGTTCCAGGGTTTGCGGCGGGCCGTTGAGCCAATGGTCGATGCCCCTGAACTCCGGCGCGATTGGCGCCAGCGACCTGTGGGCGGGTTTGGCGGCGGCCGCGCCAAGCGAGTAGCCGGAGGCGAGCAGGCAGGCGGCCAAGAGGGCGATGACGGATTTGAAGGTGGGCATGGTCAGAGTCCTTGCGAAACGGAGGGAAGCCATTGCGTTGCCCAGGCCGACACGAGTACGTCGTACTGAAGCAGTTGAAGGATGCCGACGCTGACGGCGACGGCGCCGAAGATTCGGCGGAACAACGTGGCGCGGCGCTTGAGGAACGACAGCCGGGACGTCACCCAATGGCCGCCGTAAGCGATGAGCAGCATCGGAATGCCAGCGCCGATGGCATAGAGACCGAGCAGCGCGGAGGAGCGTGCAGGCGCCTGCGCGCTGGCGGCGAGCGAAAGCACCGAAGCCAGCACCGGCCCGGCGCACGGCGTCCACGCCAACCCCAGCGAGGCACCGACGAGCAGCGCGCCGGACGGCCCGCCGAGAGGCAGGCGGTTCGCTGCGGCTGGCGCGTAGCCCGCGCGCCATTGGCGCACCCGCGACACCAGCCAGTCGAAAGGCGCCGGCCAAAAGCACGCCAGGCCGGCGATCAGCAACACGACGATCGAAGCGGTGCGAATGCTGCCCTGCAGTTCGCCGGAAGAGGCCGACAGCAGGCCGATCAGCAAGCCGCCCGCGGCAAACGTCGCCGCGAACCCGCCAATGATCAGCAGCGGCTCGCTGCGCCCTCGGCCGGCGCTGGTGGCCAGCACGATGGGCAGCACGGGGAGAATGCAGGGAGACAGGATGGTGGCCATGCCGGCGGCGAGGGCCAATGCATATTCGATCATGGGAGTGCCTGTGGGGCCCGCGCAGTTACGGCGCCAGGTGGGTGAACACGTAGTCGCGGTCTTTCACGCGGGCGGAGTGGCAGGCATGGCAGGTGCGGTGTTGCGCTTCATCGACGGGCTGGCCCTCGACGAAGCGCCCGTAGCCCCAGCCGCCAGTGGCGGCATAGCGTTTGGCGTCTTTGACCATGACCTGCACGGTGGTGGCATCGCCGGGGATGGAGGCCGGTGCGAAGTCGGGAGACGGCACATGCTTCCAGGCCCGCTTGACCAGCACCGTGCCGTCGGGGAACGGTCGCACACCGTCGCGGTAGGCGCGCATCGCCACCGCATTGCCGACGACGACGCGCAACTCGTTCAAGGGGGCCGCTTCCTGCGCCGGTGCGATCAGCGGCCAATCCTGATAGTCGGCGGGCAACTCGACGCCATAGATCGGCGCGGCCGGTCGCCGCTCCTCGCTGCCGTGGGCAGCGAAAACGGTCAGTGCGAGAGCGGTAGAGGCAAGCGCGAGGGTGCGATTCATGGCGAGCATCCTCCGTCAGAGCCGCATGGCGTCGACGACGGCCTGGACGAACGCTTGCGGCGCTTCCTGCGGCGGGTTGTGGCCGATGCCGCCGCGGAAGGTGCGGTGTTCGTACTTGCCGGTGAACCTGCCGGCGTAGCTTTCCGGCGATGGATGCGGCGCGCCGTTGGCATCGCCTTCGATGGTGATCGTCGGCACCGTGATGGCCGGCGTTTTTGCCAGGCGCTGTTCGAGCGCGGCGTACTTCGGTTCGCCTTCGGCCAGGCCCAGGCGCCAGCGGTAGTTGTGCACGACGATGGCGACGTGATCGGGGTTGTCCAGCGCGGCAGCACTGCGGTCGAACGTGGCGTCGTCGAACGCCCACTGCGGCGACGCCAACTGCCAGATCTGTTTGGCGAAATCGTGGGTGTATTGGCTGTAGCCGGCACGCCCGCGCTCGGTGGCGAAGTAGTACTGGTACCACCACTGCAGCTCGGTCTGCGGCGGCAAGGGCTTCTTGCCGGCTTCCTGGCTGCCGATCAGGTAGCCGCTCACCGACACCAGCGCCTTGACGCGCTCCGGCCACAGCGCCGCCACGATATCGGCCGTGCGTGCGCCCCAATCGAAGCCGGCCAGCGTGGCGCGGCGAATCTTCAGGGCATCCATCAGGGCGACCACATCCGAGGCCAGTGCCGCCGGCTCACCGTTGCGGGGCGTCTCGGGCGAGAGGAAGCGCGTGCTTCCGTAGCCGCGCAGGTGCGGAACGATGACGCGATAGCCCTTGGCCGCCAGCTGCGGCGCGACCTCCGCGAAGCTGTTGATGTCGTAGGGCCAACCGTGCAGCAGGATGACCACCTCTCCGTTGGCTGGCCCCCGTTCGGCATAGGCAATGTTGAGATCGCCGGCCTCGATCTGCCGGTTCGCCACCAGCGGCGCGGGAGCGGTGGCCGTATCGTGGCCGAGGGCGGGCGCGGCGCTGGCGGCACTGGCGAACAGGACCTGGGCAGCGAGCAGCCATGACGTCATGGGGGCGGCGCGACGGATGTGCGATTGCATGGGCGTTCTCCTCGAGATTGTGGTGGCGCATCGGTTGTGGCGACGGGGCTATTGCATGCCGCGCACGTATCGGCCACGTGTCGCCGAACCGGCGATTTGTCAGCAACCGGCAGGAAAGCCGCCGCGGATACAAACGCATACAAAGCGGGTCGGTTTGTATCGAAACGTATGCACGGCGGGCGTGGATGCGGTGGGATACGAAGCCGCCATGGGGGGACAACAGGCCGACACATCGCGGCGGTGCAATGGGGCTCCACCCGATAAGGAGTTCCTCCCATGCTGCGCTCTTCCTTCCTGACCGTGCTGATCGCCTTCGCCTCGCTGCCCGCCGGGGCCGACACGCACGAACCCTCCACCCGTACGGACGCACCCACGGTCGTCCTGGTGCATGGCGCGTTCGCCGATGCGTCGAGCTGGGACAACGTGATCGCGCGTCTGCACAAACGCGGCGTGCCCACCGTGGCCGTGGACAACCCGCTGACCTCCCTCGCGGACGACGTGGCTGCCACCCGGCGCGCCATCGCCGGGGCGCCGGGCCCGGTCGTGCTGGTCGGTCATTCCTGGGGCGGCACGGTCATCACCGAGGCGGGCAGCGACCCCAAGGTGAAGGCACTGGTGTACGTGGCGGCGTTCGCCCCCGACGTGGGGCAGACCTCGGCGCAGCAGGGCGAGCACTTCCCGGTCGCGCCAGGGTTGCAGCAATTGCAGGAGCGCGACGGCTTCCTCTCTCTGGCGGCGGATACGGTCGCGACCGACTTCGCGCAGGACCTCGAGCCGGGCGCGGCGCAGGAGGTCTACGCGCACCAATTGCCGTTGAAGGCGAGCGCGCTGTCCGAGCCCGTGACGATGGCCGCATGGCGCTCGCGGCCCAGTTGGTACGTGGCCTCGCGCCAGGACCGCATGCTGTCGCCCGAGTTACAGATCGCCACCGCACAGCGCATCGGTGCCGAGCTACGCTCGGTGGATGCCAGCCATGTCTCGCCGCTGTCGGCACCGGGTGATATCAGCGACGCCATCCTGGAGGCGGGCGGCCTGAAGCCGGACGACGCTTCCTCCGCGTCGTCCGGTCAATGACGGCGAGCCATACTCTGCACGTCGGTCGGACTGCATCCGCAGTCCGCATGCCCGGAGATGAAGATGACGTCCCATGCAGACCACATCCTGGTCGTCGACGACGACCGCGACATCCGCCAGATGGTCGGCGACTACTTGCGCCGCAACGGCCTGCGCGTCAGCCTCGCCGCGGACGGCCGGGAGATGCGCGCGGCGCTGGACACCAGCGACATCGACCTGGTGGTGCTGGACGTGATGATGCCCGGCGAGGACGGCCTGACCCTGTGCCGCAACCTGCGCGCAGGCAAGCATCGCGCCGTGCCGGTGGTTCTGCTGACGGCCCGCGACGACGAAACCGACCGCATCATCGGCCTGGAAATGGGCGCGGACGATTACGTGGTCAAGCCGTTCTCCTCGCGCGAACTGCTGGCGCGCATCAGCGCGGTCATCCGCCGTGCGCGCATGCT
The DNA here is from genome assembly GCF_002286785.1 of Pseudomonas sp. PIC25. Classification (GTDB taxonomy): domain Bacteria; phylum Pseudomonadota; class Gammaproteobacteria; order Pseudomonadales; family Pseudomonadaceae; genus Pseudomonas_M. The sequence continues at coordinate 44,829 of NZ_MUJY01000065.1, forward strand.
GCCGCCCAACCTGCTGGTGAGCGAAGCGGCCCGGCTGATCGGCTTTGGCCAATGGCGCCTGGATACCACCGCGCGCCACCTGCTGGACGAGGACGACACCGTGTATCCGCTCAGCGGCGCGGAGTTCCGCCTGCTGCGCGTCTTCGTCGACCATCCGCAGCGCGTGCTCAGCCGCGACCAACTGCTCAACCTGACCCAGGGTCGCGACGCGGAACTGTTCGACCGCTCCATCGACCTGCTGGTCAGCCGTCTGCGCCAGCGCCTGGGCGATGCCGCACGGGAACAGGCCTACATCAAGACAGTGCGCAGCGAAGGCTATGTGTTCTGCCAGCCGGTGGTGCTGTTCGGTGACGCAACATGAGCGCGCCGACGGCGGCGCTTTGGCGCCGTTTGCTGCCGCGCACGCTGGGCGCGCGCCTCGTGCTGGTCCTGATGGCCGGCCTGTTGCTGGCGCATGCGCTGTCCTTCTCGCTGCTGTTCTATGAACGCGCCGACGCCACGCGCTCGATGATGCTCAGCAACCTGGACGAAGACGTATCGGTCAGCGTCGCCCTGCTGGAACGCCTGTCGCCCGCCGAACGCGTGCAATGGCTGCCGCGGCTGGAGCGGCGCACCTATCGCTACCTGCTGCGCCCCGCGCAACCCGGCACCTCGCTGGTGAGCGACCGCTCGCGGCAGGTGACCGCCACCATCGACAATGCATTGCGCCATCGCTACGCCTTGCAGCCACGGGCGGTGTCGTCCGCGCCGGAGCGTTACGAAGTGGAACTGACCCTGGCCGATGGGCAGCCGCTGACCATCGAAGTCACCCCGTCATTGATGCCCGTCGCGCGCTGGTTGCCGTGGGTGCTCGGCGTGCAGGTCTTGTTGCTGTTGGGGTGCGCCCTGCTGGCCGTGCGCCTGCTGACGCGGCCTCTGGTGCAACTGGCCGATGCCGCGGAGCGGCTGGACCCGGCGCAGGCGGGTAGCGTGGTGCCGCAGGAAGGGCCCCTGGAAGTGGTCAAGGCGGCCAAGGCACTCAACGCCCTGCAGGCCCGCGTCGCCGCCCATGTCGCCGAGCGCATGCACATCCTGGCGGCGATTTCGCATGACCTGCAGACACCCATCACACGCCTGCGACTGCGACTGGAAGCCATGGACGAAACACCGGAGCAACAGCGTCTGCTGCAAGACGTCACCCACCTCAGCCAACTGGTGCGCGAAGGGGTCAGCTACGCCCGCAGCGCCAACGCCGTGACGGGAACAGCCGTGCGCCTGGACCTGCAAGCATTCCTGCACAGCCTGGTCGGCGACTACGAAGACATCGGCAAGCCGGTACGCATCGGCGAACAAATCCAGGCGTCCCTGGAGACGCATCCGCAGGTACTGCGCCGCATCGTCCAGAACCTGATCGACAACGCCCTGGCCTACGGCGGCAGCGCCGAAGCGGCGCTGCGCACGAACGCGACCGGCGCGGTCTGCATCGACGTACTGGATCGGGGGCCGGGGATTCCGGAAGAGTCCCTGGAAGCGGTCCTGCAACCCTTCCACCGGCTCGAACAGTCCCGCGGACGCGCCACCGGCGGCACGGGCCTGGGCCTTGCCATCGCCCAGCAACTCACCCACGCCCTGGGCGGCAAATTGCACCTTCGCAATCGCGAAGGCGGGGGATTACGGGCTACTGTGGAGTTGCGGTCTCGTTAGATGGGTGGTGGTGGTGTTCAGAGTTGGGAGTGGCTGCTTTCGGCCAATAGCAGCCGCTCCTGGCCAGAGACAGCAGCTTGAAGGAGTCTACGAATCTATGGTCGCTTCAGGCTACGATGCTGAGCACTTGCGCCAGTACTGCCACAGTTAATCGGACGCAGCCTGTGATTCCGCTGCGGCCCCTGAAGCGCAAACCCACGCCTGGGCCAAGCTGCCCCGGAGCAATTAAATGCTTATCCACCCGCGTGGTCGCTGCGACCGTGCGCGGCGACGAACATGGCGACGGCCGACCGGCAATAGGATTCGATTTCGTTTTCGTCCTCTGCTCTCGCCTGATCGAAGCGGGCGATCATCAGTAGATCGGACCCTTTGAAGAGCGCGGCAAACAAGCGGGCGGCTTGGAGGGGATCGGGCACGTTGAGAAGCGCCTTCGCGTGAAGTTGGCGCAACAGGGCCTCGATGTCGGCGATGACATGGGCGGCGCCGGCCTCGTAGTGGCGCTTGCTCAGGGAGTTTCGACTCGCTTTATCGGCCATGACCATGGCTTCGATACTGCTGACGTCTGGTCTCAACAGCGTTCGCAGAAGTGATGTTCCCACCGCCATAAGTTGGTCTTCGACCGAACCTTCGGCATCTTCAAGCAGGGCCTGTGGGGCAAACGACTGCTGGCAGCCGGCCGCGATGGCTGCGCTGAACAGCGCCTCCTTGTTCTCGAAGCGCCTATAGATGCTGAGCTTGGATATCTTCGCCCGCTGGGCGACCTTGTCCAACGTCGTCGCTTGAAAACCCAATTCCACAAAAAGTTCGCTCGCAGCGTCGAGTATCGTTTGGGCAAGCGCCTCGTTGGTGGGCCGGCCGCGCCGGCTCTGTATGGCTTCGGTCATGATATTGGTACTTTACAGTATCTTAATTTAAGATATACGATACCATCCGGTATCTTAATTTTGCAATCCAAAGGCTAGGTTATGACCTGCCTTCCAGCGGAGCCCATCACCATGAATGACGTCATCATCATCGGCGGAAGTTTTGCCGGTCTCGCCGCCGCTTTGCAGCTCGGCCGTGCCCGCCGCAAGGTCATCGTTCTCGATACCAGCCAGCCGCGTAACCGCTTTGCCGGTCATTCGCATGGTTTGCTCGGTCACGATCATAAACCGCCGCTGGCCATCCTGGCTGCGGCGCGGCAGCAGCTGGCGCACTATCCAACGGTCAGACTGGTCAATGCCCGGGCGGAGAAAATTTCTGGCGTAATCGACGATTTCAGCGTTGTCACTGACGATCACGACAGCCTAAGGGCCCGCCGCGTGATCCTGAGCTATGGCGTCGTCGACCAGATGCCTGATGTTCCAGGCTTTGCCGAGAGTTGGGGCACGTCCATCGTCCCCTGCCCCTATTGCGACGGCTTTGAAGCCGCCGGCCAGCATTGGGGTCTCGTGTGGTCCGGCCCGCAATCGCACAATCAGGTCAGGCTGTTCCTCGATTGGACCGACAGGTTGACTGTCTTTGCCGATGGTCATGACATTGCGCCTGATATCCAGGCCGATCTGGCACACCGCAACATACCTGTCGTCGACGGGCGGATCGTCGAGATCGCCCATCACCAGGGGCATATCGCTACCGTCAATCTCGACACCGGCCCCACGGTCGCGGTCGACATCCTGTTTGCTCATCCGCGCAACAAGCCGTCCGCAAACCTGCATGAATCGCTGGGCCTTGCCACGATGGGTACGCCCACCGGCGTCGTGCTCAAGGTCGACGAGCGCCGCCAAACCAGCACGCCCGGCATCTACGCCGCCGGCGATCTCACCACGCCCATATTGCCCTCGGTCACCCAGGCATCATCGCAGGGTGCGATGGCGGGTATTTTCGCCCAGCAGTCGATGCTGGCTTGAGCGCATAGAGAGGAGATGCACATGGCCGTCGAACCGGACAGCGCGGGGGTGCGCTTCCCTCCGCCCTTCATCTATCTGGGAGCGCTGCTGTTGGGGCTGGCGGCGGAGCGGTTCGTCGCCATGCGCTCTTTCGGCATCGACCGGTGGTTGCTGGTCGCGACGGGCGCGCTGCTGTTCGCTGCCGGCGCGGCGACGATTCTTGCGGCGGCGGGACTGTTCCGGCGCCTGGGCACCCACGCTCCGCCGTCGCGACCAACGACCCTCATCGCAACGACCGGCCCTTATCGGTGGACCCGCAATCCCATGTATCTCGGCATGGCGCTTGTCTATGCCGGTATTGCGGTCGGCTTCGACGGAGCGATCGCCTTGGCTTTGCTTCCGTTGGTGCTGATCGTGATCCAGAGGCAGGTGATCGCTCGCGAGGAGCGCTATCTCGAAGCTAAGTTCGGCGACGACTATCGCCGCTACAAGGCCGAGGTTCGCCGATGGCTCTGACTATTCCGCAGCTGCCGCCTGCGGGATCTTCTGATAACCAACACCGACTTTCTTGCCGCGGCTACTGAATGGGCCCTGATTTCGTAGATAACCAAGGGCCGCTTTTGGCCGAAAGCGGCCCCAAAACCCCAACCCCCAACAAGAAATACCCCACCATTTCCTCAAATCAACACCGTTGACCTGAATGGCTCACCAAGTATAGGTTAGCCGCATCCGAAGCCCCCGGGCCGCTAGCTGCGAGGTTCCGTATGTCAGGTCGTCAGGCGTTGATCGAGGTTGTGAAGGCGGCTTATGCGGCCTTTTCCGCCCGCAATCCGCAGGGGCTCTTGTGTCTCTGTGCCCGCGATTGTCTCTGGCAGGCGCCTGGGCTTTCGTCGTTCATGCCTTGGGCCGGGGAGCACCAGGGGCATGCCGGGGTGCTGGGGTTCGTCGGGCTTCTGGACCGGCACCTCGAATTCCTGACCTTCGAAGCACAGTCGCTGGTGGTCGATGTCGATCAGGGCCGGGTCGTCGCGTTTGGCGTTGCGCATTGCCGGGTGAGGGCGACCGGGCGTCGCTACACCAATCACTGGGCTCATCTGTTCGTTCTGCGCGATGGGCTGATCACGGTTTTTCGAGAGTACCCAGACACCGCGGCGCAACTGGCTGCGATTCATCCGGCGCTGTATGGGGCCGCTTCGCAAGAGGAAATCGTCCATGAATGAATCCGAACCCTCGGGCTTGCAGGCCCTGCGCGCCTTGATCCGTGGGGAGCTTCCCGCGCCCTCCATCGGCCAGACCATGGGGCTGACGGCGGTAGAGGTGGAGCCGGGGCGCATCACGTTGGAAGCCCGGCCCGACAGCCGCCACCTCAACCCGGCGGGTGCCGTGCATGGCGGTTTCGCGGCGACCTGCCTGGACGGTGCGGCCGCGTTGGCGCTGTTCTCGACCCTCGAAGCCAGCACCGCCCATTCCACCGTCGACCTCAACGTCAAGTACGTGCGGCCATTGAGCGTCGGTGAAACCTACCGGGTGCAGGGCTGGGTCGTGGAACGCACGAAAAGCCTGGCGATCTGCGATGCCCAGGTGCTCGATGCTGCCGGCAAGCTCTACGCCAAAGCCACCACCACGTTCGTCATCCGAGGCTAGCGCGATGAAAGAGCTAATTGTGCGCGGCCCCGGCCGGTTGGTTTGGGAAGAGTCGCCTTCGCCCACCCTTTCCAGCACAGCCAGTGCGTTGGTCAGGCCCATCGCGTCGGCGTCCTGCGATCTGGATCGGCGACTGATCGCGGGTGTCACGCCGTTCAAACCGCCTTTTGCGCTGGGCCATGAATGCGTGGCCGAAGTGCTGGAAGTGGGCGAAGAGGTGACCACCGTGCGGCGTGGCGATCTGGTATCCGTGCCGTGGAAAATCGCTTGCGGGTACTGCGCCCAGTGCCGCGCCGGGCGAGCCACCGCCTGCACCTCGGTGCCGCGCCATGCCGCTTACGGCGTGCCCGCCGGCGGCCACTGGGGTGGGCTGTTCTCGGAAGTGGTTCATGTCCCCTTCGCGGATGCGATGCTGGTGCCGTTGCCGCCCGGCCTGAATCCCCTGGCGGTCGCCAGCGCCAGCGACAACCTGACCGACGCCTGGGTCGCGGCGAGCCGTCCCCACGCGGCACGAGAGGCGGCGCGGGTGCTCGTCGTCGGCGGCACGGAAAGCCTCGGCGTGCTGGCGGTGCAAATGGCGGTCGCGGCAGGCGCGGCCAGCGTGGATTACCTGGACGACAGCGACTACCGCTGCGACCTGGCCGCGCGCAGCGGCGCCAACGTGTCGCTGGATAGGGTCCTCGACGAGCGTTACGACGTGGTCGTCTCCGCCACCCGCGATCCGCAGGCACTGTATCGCGGCCTGCTGGCGCTGGCGCCGGGCGGGCATTGCTCGTGCATCGGCATCCTTTTCGACGACCCCAAGATTCCGCTCTTCGGCATGTATCTGCGCGACGTCACCCTGTCGGTCGGCGTCTGCAATGTGCGCCCGCATATCCCCAAGGTGTTCGAACTGGTGAGCGGCGGGCACTGCGATCCTCTGCTGGTGAGCCCGACCGTGGTGTCATGCGACGAGGCGCCCGAGGCCCTGATTCAGCCGCTGGCCAAGTGCATCGTGGTACGCGAGCGCATCACGTGATGGCTTCAGTTGAGGTGCTCCGCCAGGGCCGTCATCACCTTCACCCAGGCTTCCCGCCCCTCGGCGTCGGTGCAGGAAAACGCCTCGCGCAAGGCCTGCCGCTCCAGTTCGGTCGCCCGCTGCTCCAACGCCTGTCCCTGCTCCGTGAGCGCCAGCAATTTGAACCGATGGCGTTCCGGCTGGCGGCTGTAACAGACCAGCTCGCGCTCGAACAGATGCGTCAGGGGGCGATGCGCCGCTTGCTTGCTCACCCCCAGCGTGGCGGCCAATTCGCCGACGTTGATTTCGTCGGCACGGGCGATGACATACAGGATGCGGTGATGGACGCGCGAGAGACCCTGCGTTGCGAGAAACCGGTCCGCCTCGACCGTCAGCCCGTGGAAGCCGAAGTGCAACAGCTCAAGGGAGTGATCGAGTGGATCGAGCGACTTCATGCGCACCGAGGCCGTGTTGATCTTCTTCTCTATGACCATGCTGCCCCCAACAGACTGAACTGCGGCGAAGCCTAAGCGCTTCGCCCACCCCAGAACAACCCGAACGATCACCCCAAGCGAGTCCACCCATGCAACTCATCCATGCGCCGGCATCACCCTTCGCCCGAAAAGTCCGCGTGCTGGCCTGCGAGGCCGGCCTCTTGCCGCGGATAGAACTGATCGATACCGCCGTTTTGCCGACCACCCTCAATGAACAGGTCAATGCCCTCAACCCGCTGGGCAAGATTCCCGTGCTGCTGACCGATGACGGCGAAGCGCTGTTCGACAGCCGCGTGATCTGCGAATACCTCGACAGCCTGCACGACCGGCCGCACCTGATCCCCACCGAGGCTGCCGCGCGTTGGCGCACCCTACGCCTCGCCGCCCTGGCGGATGGCCTGATGGAAGCTGCGCTGTTGGTGCGTTACGAGCGAGCCGTGCGGCCGGCCGAATACCGGTGGGACGACTGGGCCGAAGGCCAACTGGGTAAGGTGCGTCGAACGCTCACGGCGCTCGAGGCGAATGCCGAGGCGTTGCGGGAGCCGCTGAGCATCGCGCACATCGCCGTGGCCTGTGCGCTGGGATACCTCGATTTTCGTTTCGCCGATCTCGCTTGGCGGAACCGCCACCCGGAACTGGCGAATTTTCAGGAATCGTTCGCGGCCCGCGAGTCGATGCAGGCGACCGTTCCCCGGTGAATTGAAGTTGCCGGGCAAATTAAGTTCTATTGATTGATCTTGTTTTAATTGTTTTTGATGGTGAAAGACTGCTGCAAATCTTCATGGAACGCTGTGCCGGTCATTTCCACCTATGGGGGCCATCAAACCATTTTGGGTTGGTGGCCTTTTAATATTTATGGAATGAGGGAAGCGTTATGAGAATCGGGAGTAGTCATTTTGATGCGATTGCAAGTCTGGTGGAACATACCGCTGTTCAGAAGCAGGCACAAAAAGCGGTTGCCACACTTCACAAAACGGCCGTTTCGGCCGCCTCTCAAGCAGGGCATGAAGTAGCGGCCACTGCGGCGGAGTCTTCGAAAGGCGGTGCCGGCGGCTCAAAGCCGGGGTTTCCAGTCATGAAGTATGCTGCATACCTTGCGGGGCTTGCCTATGCGTACGATAAAACCACGAATAAGTTCTTTCTCTCTACAACCTCCCTGCACGATGGGAAAGGTGGGTTTACCAGCGATGAGAGGCTGAACAACGCCAAGAAAAAAGCCCAGGAATATCACCAGCGCTATCACAGCGGTAGTCGTGACGATCAGAAATCCAACAGCCGGCTTTTGGACTCGCTTAGATTCTGTGGCGATAACCGGTTCGTATCCATGGTCGACTACCGTGCGGCGACCAATGTGCATCTTGCTAATCTTCTTGATACCAAGGAGGCACATGAATCGATGCATACGAATATCAGATGCCTGAAAGGAGAGCTGGCCAATAAGGAAGTTGTGGAAAAACTCAAGCCGGTGAAGGTGCCTCAAGATTTCGATCTGACGAAGACAGCGGCCTATGAAAAGAAAAATAAATATTCTCTGACGGGCGTCCCGAACGAAGAAACAGGCTCCACCGGATATACATCGCGTTCGATTACAAAGCCCTTCGTGGAAAAAGGCTTGAAGCACTTCCTCGACGCAACCCAAAGCGAAAAAGCGCTAACACCCAGGCAATGCGTGGAGTCTTTGGAGGCTTTGCTTCGCAAGGACGGAAAGTTCAATGCCGAAACCCAATTCGCGGCGGGCCAGGCTCTTTTGATATTCAGGCAAGTCTATGCCGGCCCTGACAGCTGGGGCGATGCCGAAAGCGTCGTACTGGCGGACCACTTTGCCAGGGGCCGGGTGACTCAATCGGAGACCGATAGAATCGAATTCAGCCGGCCATTTTTTAAAGACGATTTGGACAAGGGCGTATTCAAACGGAATACCAGCATCGCAGGGCCGTTGTTGAACAGCGCCTATATCCACATGCAGGAAAAAGTCTTCAAGCGAGACCCTGAAACCATAGCGGACCTCAAGCACAAAGCCATGGCGGATTTGCAACACCTGCCGATATCGCACGTCAAGGTCAACGAAAACGGTACGGGGTTCGAAGACTGCTCGGGTTTGGGCGACTCGTTTACCGCGCTCAACGCTACATCCTGCGTCAACCACGCCAGGATCATGAGCGGAGAAAAACCGTTATCCAAAGATGACGTGGCAGTGCTCATCGGAGCGCTCAATGCGGTCTACGACAATGCCAGTGGCATCAGGCACACCCTGAGTGAAATCGCACGGGGCTGTTTCGTCGGTGCGGGGTTCACCATCGAAGACGGCGATGCGTTTTACAAGGAGGGGCGGTTGCAGGAGCTGAGTGCAACAGGGTTATTGAATTGAAGCGGGAGCATCATGCTGCATAGCCATAGCTTTCTGCATCACCTCACTCATGACTTC
>NZ_MUJY01000066.1 GCF_002286785.1 Pseudomonas sp. PIC25
CAGCACGTGGCCGCCGGTGGACAGGTTGGACTCTTCCATCAACTTCTGCAGATGCTCCACGGCCTGGCGGCTGAACGCGGTGAAATCCTGCGCGCCTTCCAGGTACTGGTTCAGCCAGCCGCTGAACGGATAGGCGCCGGATTCCTCGTGAAAGAAACCCCAGGCCTTGCCCTGCTTGGCGTTGTAGCTTTCGTTGAGATCGGCCAGCAGGTTCTCGATGGCCTGGGATTCGCCTAGCTCCGAATCGCGGGCATGCAGCACGGCGGGGCTGCCATCGGGCTTCTTCTCGATCAGGTGGACGATGCAATGGCGTATTGGCATGTCGTGCAATCACTCGGGTTCACGGCGACGCGAAGGCGTCGGAACAGCGCCAGCATGGCGGGCGCGAAGAAAACGGGCCCGACAGCGGCGACGTGCGGTCGGGCCGGGGCAGTTTAATCCAAGCGGGAAGGGCTGGGGCTACCTGAATGTGCGCGGATGATCAAGGCAAGGCATCGGCCGGGGCGGCATAGCGCAGCCGCTCCACCAGCGCCGGCAACTCGCGCATGTCATGCAACAGATGCTCGACGCCCAGCTCACGCAGCACTTCGCCATGCTCCGGCGGGATGTGACCGGCACCGAGGAAGCCGATCACCCGCATGCCGGCGGTCAGCGCGGCAGTGACGCCGGTGGCACTGTCCTCCACCACCAGGCAGCGCTGCGGTGCGACGCCGGCGGTGCGGGCGGCCAGCAGATAGACGTCCGGCGCCGGCTTCGGCCGCTCCACCCGGTCGGCGCTGAAGATGCCTACGTCCACCCGCTCGGTCAGCCCGCTGCGGCGCAAGGCATGGCGGACCGAGTCGTAGCGGCTGTTGGACGCCACGGCCAATGGCAGGTCGATGGCATACAGCGCCTCGCGCACACCGGGAATCGCCTGGGCTTCGGCATGGATGGTCGCCTCGCTGAGTTCGAGGTGACGCGCGTGGAAATCCACGGGGATTTCAATGCCGAAATGCGCCGCGACTCGGGCAATAATGTCCCGGCTCTGCAGGCCGAAAGTGCCGTTGAGCAGCACATCCAGTTCCTGCTCCGACGGTGCCAGTTGCAACAAGGCCTCGCGCAGCACGCGGCCGGAAACGATTTCGCTATCGATCAGTACGCCATCGCAATCGCAGATCAGCAGGTCGACATGGGGCGTTCGGGTCATGGGCGCGGGCCTCTGGGGCGTGTGATGGGACGATGGGCAGGTAATGGACCGTGGTACGTCGGGATTCGTTCGAAGGGCGAATGCCTGTCACCGAGCATAACGGGCGGAACGATGGCGAGACAGTGGAGGACGGTGTTTGCGGTTGGTCACTTTCTCACGGCTCCCAGCGGTTGAGTGTTTGCCGCTCGCTTGCTCCCACTCTCTTGAGCCGCTAGAGTCCGCCCGTCACGGTCAATCTCGTGGCCGGGCGTGAGAACCCGTTGTTCAAGACGCGACAGCGTCATAGCGGATACTGGCATTTTTACGCCTGCGATCTGGCTTTCTATGGCGGGCCGTGTGAGGCAGGCTTCTGCTTGGCCGGTTTCCTTGAACGCCGGTTTCTCACCCTCGCACGGTCCGCCTCCAAACTCGTGAGAAAGGTTGGATGGCGGCTCCTTAACCTGTTCAAGGAGCACTGCTCATGCGTTGTCTCCGTTAGCTGCCATTCCGAGTCTCCCAGACGTGGAGGCCCGCCATGCCTGACTTCCGTCCCCTTCCTGCCCTCAGCATCACCGCCAGCCCCGTTCTTTATGCCAACGCCAGCCTCGCGGCCCACGAACTGTTCGAAGCCGGCCAGGAACGGCTGAACGCCGCGCGACAGTTGGCGCTGGTGTTGTTCTGCAACGAGCCGCAGTTGGATAACGGCGAGGTGTTCGCGGCGTTTCATCTGCTGCTGAACGATGCGGCGGGTTTGTACGAGGCGGCGTTCGAGCGGGTGCGGTGAACTGAGTTTCGTTGAGTCGCTACGAGGAAGCCCTGCCGAGTATTTCGGCAGGGCTTTTTGCTTCATGGCTGCGACTGTGCCTTGCGTACCCGAACCCCTCGTGCCGCATCGAGCAGCGCCAGCACCGCGAACAGTCCCAGCACATAGCCCGCATCGGTGCCGAGCATGGTCAGCACCAGAGCGCAGAGGAGGGTGGCGAAGCCGGCGAGCCAGCGCCAGAAGCCGTGCAGCAGGACCCAGCCAGCGGCCATGCTGAGCAGGTAGATGACCACGAAGTTGCCGTTGGCGTAGCGGATCAGGTCGTCCACCGAGAGGTCGAACGCCCCGGCGAGCAGCACGCACAGCGCACAACACAGGACCACCAGCAGCAGGGCGCGGCCCGGTACGCCATGGCGGTTGCGGTGGGCCAGTGCGGCGGGCAGCTTGCCTTCGTCGGCGAGGCTCCAGATCAGCCGGGCGAAGCCCTGCACGTAGACGTTGATCGAGGCGAAGCAGGCCAGGTAGCCGACCACTGCCACCAGCCAGCGCGCGCGTTCGCCCAGCAGCAGTTCATAGAGGCGCGGCAGGGCGCCGGCATCGCTGCGCACGTCGCCGTAGGTGCCGAAGCTCAGTACGGCCACCGAGCAGGCCCAGTAGACCAGGCCGGCCAGCAACACACCGAGCAGCAGGGCCAGCGGGAAGTCGCGTTGCGGGTGCTTGAACTCCTCGCCCATGTGGGTGAACGCCTCGATGCCGACGAAGCACCAGAACATCACGCCCAGCGCCGCGGGCAGCAGATGCCACTGGTCTTCCATGGGCGGCAGCAGGGGCTGGCTGGCGCGGGGCAGGTCGCCCAGCCACCAGGCGAGGGCGACGGTGGCGATGATCGCCAGAGCGATCAGACTCTGCACCAGGCCCGAGGCCTTGGCCGGCCGCCGGCCGAGCCACAGCATGGCGCCCAGGGTGGCGAGATGGATGGTCAGGACCTGGCCTCGACCGAGGTCGAACAGCGCTTCCCAGAAGCCGCTGGCAATGTACAGCGCGGCCGGCAGGCCCACCGGCAATACGGCGAGGAACAACAGCGCGCTGAGCCGTTCCAGGCGCGCGCCGAAGGCCCGGCCTATCAGGTGCGGCGCGCCACCGGCATGGGGAAAGCGGCGGCCGAGCTGGGCGAAGGTGAAGGCCACCGGCAGCACCAGGGCGATCAACAGCAGCCAAGCCCAGAGCGAGGCGTCGCCAGCGGCGGTAGCGGCCAGCGCCGGCACCACGAAGATGCCGGTGCCCAGCAATGACGTGCTGAGCAGGCCGACGCCTTGCAGCAGCCCGAGTTCCTGATCGAGTCGGCTCATGTTGTATGCTCGTAGGCGTTTTCCATCCCGCCATGGTAGGCCGCGCGAGCGAGCAAGGCTGCTGTCAGGTCGCCGGCTTTACCCGGCAAAGTGGCGGAATTCATGCTCAACCTGCCCGTTGCCGAGAGTGCCCGAGTGGACAAGTTCGACCGCCAGATCCTCGCCCTGCTGCGCGCCGACGCGCGCCTGCCCGTCAGCCAGATCGCCCGAGAAGTGAACCTGTCGCGCTCGGCGGTGGGCGAGCGCATCCGCAACCTGGAGGAGAACGGCACCATCCGCGGCTACCACGCCAGCGTCGCCGAGCCGGGCAACGGCACGGTAAAGGCCTTCCTCGAACTCTTCTACAAGGAAAGCCGCTGCCAGGAGTACGTCGAGCGCATGCGCGCCTTCCAGGAAATCCGCCGCTGCTGCGGAATCAGCGGCGAGACCGACATGCTGGTCTACGTCGAGGCCGAATCCATTGCGCGGCTCAGCGCGATCCGCGACGAGATCGAACGCTTCCCGGGCATGCAGCGGGTGAAGACCCACATGGTGGTGCAGGAGTGGGGCATGTGAGCCGGCCGATGCGCATCCTGCATACCTCCGACTGGCACTTGGGCCAGCACTTCATGGGCAAGACCCGCCAGGCCGAGCATCAGGCGTTCTGCGCCTGGCTGGTGGCGCAGGTCCGCGAGCAGGGCGTGGATGCGGTGATCGTCGCCGGCGATGTGTTCGACACCGGCGCGCCGCCCAGCTACGCCCGCGAGCAGTACAACCGCTTCATCGTCGCACTGCGCGACACTGGCGCGCAGTTGGTCGTGCTCGGCGGCAACCATGACTCGGTGGCCACCCTGGGCGAATCGCGGACGCTGCTGGCCTGCCTGGACACCTGCGTGATCCCGGCGGTGAGCGAGAACCTGGAAGAACAGTTGCAGGTGCTCTGCCGCCGCGACGGCTCGCCGGGTGCGATCCTCTGCGGCGTCCCCTTCGTCCGTCCGCGCGATGTGCTGCGCAGCGAGGCGGGGCAGAGCGCCGAGGACAAACAACAGTCACTGCAGAGCGCGATCCACGCGCATTACCAGGCACTGTACGCGCTGGCCGAGGCGAAACGCGACGCCCTGGGCGGCGGCCTGCCGATCGTCGCCACCGGCCACCTGACCACGGTGGGCGCGAGCGCCAGCGAATCGGTGCGGGAAATCTACGTCGGCGCGCTGGAAGCCTTCCCCACCAACGCCTTCCCACCCGCGGCCTACATCGCCCTCGGGCATATCCACCGGCCGCAGAAGGTCGGCGGCCTGGAGCACATCCGCTACTGCGGCTCGCCAATCCCGCTGGCCTTCGACGAAGCGCGGCAGGAGAAGCAGATACTGCTGGTCGACCTGGACACCAACGGCCTGCGCGCGGTGACACCGCTGCCGGTGCCGTGCTTCCAACCGCTGCTGTCGCTACGCGGCAACCTCGCCGAACTGCCAGCCGCCCTGGCCGAGGCTGCGCAACAAGGCAGCGCCGAGCGGCCGGTGTGGCTGGAAGTGGTGGTCCGCGCCGACGACTACCTGCCGGACCTGCAAACGCGCATCGCCGCACTCTGCGAGGGCCTGCCGGTGGAAGTACTGCGCATCCGCCGCGAACGCGGCACAGCCGTGGTCGGCCTACAGTCCCAGGCTCGGGAGACCTTGGATGAGTTGAGTGTGGAAGAGGTGTTCGCCCGCCGCCTCCAGCAAGAGCAACTGGACGAGGGCGACGCGCAGCGGTTGAAGGGGCTTTATTGTGAGGTGCTGGAAGGTTTGCGGGCTGAGGAGTGAGTTGAGGGGGCTCGTTCACGCCCAATCCACATCATCAGGCACAGAGAAGTGAACTGCTTTGTGTCGGTATTTGCAGAAAGCCAGTCGACGGTGCAGCGCCCTGAAACCCATGCTTTCCATGGCTCGTCTACACAACCCCATCAACGATGCCACAATGGCCGCTTTCCGCCGGCCATCGACCCTGACATGAAAATCCTCAGCCTGCGCCTGAAGAACCTCAACTCGCTGAAGGGCGAATGGAAGATCGATTTCACCGCTGAGCCGTTCAGGGATAACGGTCTGTTCGCCATTACCGGCCCCACCGGTGCCGGTAAGACCACCCTGCTGGATGCCATCTGCCTTGCGCTTTATCACCGCACGCCGCGGATGACCACGCTGTCGGCCAGTGCCAATGAGCTGATGACCCGGCACACCGCCGATTGCCTGGCGGAAGTGGAGTTCGAGGTGAAGGGTGCACGCTATCGGGCGTTCTGGAGCCAGCGGCGGGCGCGCGACAAGGTGAATGGCGCCTTGCAGGCGCCTAAGGTCGAACTGGCGGACGGCGAAGGCACCATCCTCACCGACAAGATCAACGACAAGCTGCGCCAGACCGAGCAGCTTACCGGGCTCGATTTCGAGCGCTTCACCAAGTCCATGCTGCTGGCCCAGGGCGGTTTTGCCGCGTTTCTCGAAGCCAGCGCCAACCAGCGTGCGGAGCTGCTGGAGGAGCTGACCGGCACCGATATCTACGGGCAGATTTCCCAGCGTGTCTACGAGCGGACCAAGGCGGTGGAGATCGAGTTGGGCCGGCTCAAGGCGCGTGCCGAGGGCGTGGAGCTGCTCGGTGAGGAACAACGCACGGCCTTGCAGCAGGAACTGGCGACGTTGGTAGGACAGGAGCAACCGCTGCTAGCCGAACAGCAGCGTTTGCAGGCGCAACGGCAATGGCTGGACGCCGTGGCCCAGGCGGAGCGGCAGCATCAGGAAGCGCAGCTCGCCCTGCAACAGGCGCAGGCTGAGCAGCAGACGGCCCAGCCGCGTCTGGCGCGATTGGCGGCCAGCGAGCCAGCGGTACGTTTGCAGCACTGTCATCAGGCCTGGCGGCAGGCGTTGGACGCCGTTGTGCAGGGCGAGCGGGCGTTGATCGAAACCCGCAGCGAACGACAGCAGGCCGGGGAGGCGCTGGCCGTTCAGTTGTGGAGAGCTGTCCAACTAAGCCAGCTGGTGGCTGAGGGGGCGAAAGAGCGTCTCGACGGGCTCCAGCAACAGCGGCGGGCGCTTCAGGAACGATTGGACCGGCAACCACAGCATGCCCAATTGGGTGAACGGCTCGCCGCCTGGCGTGGGCAGTTCGACAGCCGCCGGCAAATTCAGGCGGATATCGCGGCCTTGGCGGAACGCCAGCGGCAGGTGCAGAACGCCTTGCATGATTTGCAGGCTCAGCAGCAGGTGCAGGACGCGCAATGGCAAACGGAACAGCACCGCTTGGACGGGGCCCGCGACGTCGAACAGCAAGCCCAGGGGCGACTGGCGACCCTGCTGGAAGGCCAGAGCGAAGCCGGGTTGCGCACGCAGTGGCAGCGCCTGCATGGCGAGCAGGGCTTGCTGGTGCAGTTGCAGCAGACCGGCGAACAACTCCGCCGCTTGGACACTGCTCTGGCCGATACAGCCGGCAGGTTGGCCGAGCTGGCGCGCCAGCGGGACGAGAAAAGTGCCCAACGCGATGCCCTGCGCCAGCGCTACAGCGATCTGAAAGCGCAGGTCGCGGATAAACAGAAGCTGCTCGAACAGGAGCAACGCATCCGTACGCTGGAGAGCTATCGCGAGCAGTTGCAGCCCGGCGAAGCCTGCCCGCTGTGCGGTTCCCATGATCACCCGGCGATCAGTGCCTACCGTGCGCTGGATGTGTCGGCCACCGAGCGTGCCTTGCAGGCCGCGCAGGCCGAACTGGAGGCTGTTCGCGAACAGGGAACCGGGGTGGGCGCCGAAGTAGCGGCGCTTGAGGCCCAACTCGATCAGTTGCGCAACCGGCAACGGCAGGATGAGATCGATGCGCAGACGTTGCGGGTCCGCTGGCAGCAGCTCTGCCGCGAACTGCGCTGCGACTTGGCGGACGATGCGGCCCTGGCCGTCCGTCAGCAGGCGCAGACCGAACAACTGGGCGCCTTGGAGCAGCGTCTGCAACGGCTCGATGAGCTGAAACGGGCTTGCGAATCGGCTCGCGATGCACGGCAGGCGCTTGAGCAGCGCTGCCAGGAGCAAGGCCAGCAACTGGCCCTGCTACGTCAGCGGCAGCAGGGCGAAGAGGCGCAGCTCGGCGCGCTCGCCGATCAATTGGCGGCTCAGCAGGAAAAGCTGGCCCGTTGCGAGTCCGATCTCGAAACGGACCTGCAGAGCCTGGGCTATACCTTGGCGGATGCCGGCGAAGGCTGGCTGACCCAGCGCGAGGCCGAGTGGCAGGCTTGGCAACGGGATCAGTCGCAGTTGCAGACGTTGGAGCGTGAGCAGCTTGCGCAGCAGGGGCGAGTCGAATCGGCAGACAAGGATGCCCTACTGTGGCGTCAGCGTTGGACCGCGCTCGGCGAGCCTGAGGGGGAGGCGGTGGTCGAGACCGATCCGCAGGCGGCGCTGTCCGACAGTGAAGGGCAGGTCGCTGCGGCGCAGCGGCTGGTCAACGAACTGGAGGGCCGTCTGGTGACGCTCAACGAAGCGTTGCGCCGCCAACAGGAGGCACTGCATGCCTGCGCGGAGCGTTGGCAGAGCCAACTGGCCCAAAGTCCGTTCGCCGACGAGCAGGCGTTTCTCGCGGCGCTGCTCGACGATGCCGAGCGGGACGCCCTGCGTGCCTTGCAGGCGCGTCTGCAACAGGCGCTGGCGGAGGCCGGCGCGCTGGCCACGGTGGCCGAGCAGACCCTGGCGGGCCTGCGGTCGAATCCCCTGACGACCGCGGACCGGGACGAGCTGGACGAACGTCTGCATACGGTAGCCGAGGAACTGAACGGGTTGGTCCACCGGCGCGGCGAGATTCGCGCCGAGTTGCAGGGCGATGATGCCCGCCGGCAGAGCCAGCAGGCGCTGTTCGCCGAGATCGCTGCGCGTCAGGCCGACTACGACCTCTGGCAGCGACTCAATGGTCTGATCGGTTCAGCCGATGGCGCCAAGTACCGCAAGTTCGCCCAAGGGTTGACGCTGGATCATCTGGTCTACCTGGCCAACCGTCAGTTGGAGCGGCTACACGGCCGCTACCAGTTGCGGCGCAAGGCCAGCGGCGAGCTGGAGATGGAAGTTCTCGACACCTGGCAGGCCGATGTCGCGCGTGACACCCGTACCCTGTCCGGCGGCGAGAGCTTCCTGGTCAGCCTGGCCCTGGCATTGGCGCTGTCCGATCTGGTCAGCCACAAGACCAGTATCGACTCGCTGTTCCTCGACGAAGGCTTCGGCACGCTGGACGGCGAGACCCTGGAAGTGGCGCTGGATGCCCTCGACAGCCTCAATGCCAGCGGCAAGACGATTGGTGTCATCAGCCACGTCGAAGCGCTGAAGGAGCGAATTCCCGTGCAGGTAAAGGTGTCGAAGGGAATAGGGATGGGCTACAGCGCGCTGGAGCGGCGGTTCGCGGTGAGTTGAGGCGGCGTCGCGAGCGGCGCTGCGCCCGCGTCGCCACCGAGGAACTCGCATGTCTGACGAACGCGCCTATCGGCAGCACTTGTTCATTCTGCTCGGCCTCTTTGCCGTGCTCTGGCTAATCCTGGCCATCGACCCGCACAACCGGCGCGACTGGGCCATGGAGAACATCCTGGTCCTGGTGGTGGGTGCCGGCATGGTGATGAGCCATCGCTGGTTCCGCTTTTCGCGGGTATCCCTCACGCTGATTTTCCTGTTTGTCTGCCTGCACGAACTCGGCGCTCACTACAGCTATGCGAAGGTGCCCTACGACGACTGGCTGCGCGCGCTGTTCGGCCAGGGGCTGGACGAAACCCTGGGCTGGGAGCGCAACCAGTTCGATCGCCTCGTTCACTTCTGCTACGGGCTACTGATCGCCTATCCGGCGCGCGAGGCCCTGCTGCGCGGCACCGGGGCGCGAGGGTGGTGGAGTTACTTCATCGCCGTGGATTTCATCCTTTCCACCTCGGCGATGTACGAGCTGATCGAATGGATCGGCGGCGACTATTTCGGCGGCGAAGAGGCCGAGGCCTATATCGCCGCCCAGGGCGACAAGTGGGATGCACAGAAGGACATGGCCCTGGCGGGGATCGGCGCGCTGATCGCCCTTGGCATCTGCGCCGCCGTCAACCTCCGGCAGGGGCGCGATCTGGCTTTGGACTGGGTCAGAGCCCAGGCCGGAGCGGACGGGCGAGACCGTTCGGACGGTTCACGCTTGCTCGCCCGCTGAGCCGGTCAGCCAGGTCTGACGCGTCTTGCGAGGGTGGAACGTCCAAGCCACGAAGCGGCTCTGCTTCTGCCCCTGGGCCATAGCGATGATGCGCACCTCCTGCGCGTCGACCCGCGCCAGTGCCGTCTGGATCGCCGGCAGGTTGCCAGCCTTGGAGACCAGGGTGCTGAACCAGAGTACCTGGCCGGCGACGTCCCGGCTTTCTTCCACCATCCGCCGCACGAAGGCCGCTTCGCCGCCCTCGCAGTACAGCTCCGCACCCTGACCGCCGAAGTTGAGCACCGGCAGCTTGCGCTTCGGGTCGAGTTTGCCGAGGTTACGCCATTTGCGCTGGCTGCCGCGGGTGGCTTCTTCCAGGGAAGCATGGAAGGGCGGGTTGCAGAGGGTCAGGTCGAAGCGCTCGTCGGGCAGCAGCAGACCTCGGAAGATGTGCTTCGGATCGTTCTGACGGCGTAACTGGATGGCGTTGTCCAGGTGGTTAGCGCGGATGATGGTTTCCGCCGAGGCCAGGGCCACGGGGTCGATGTCGGCGCCGAGGAAGCGCCAGCCGTATTCGCGGTGGCCGATCAGCGGGTAGATGCAGTTGGCACCGGCTCCGATGTCCAGCACCCTTATCTGTCCCCCTCGTGGGATTTCGCCGCCATTGTCTTCCGCCAGCAGGTCGGCGAGGCCGTGCAGGTAGTCGGCGCGGCCGGGAATCGGCGGGCAGAGGTAGGCGGGGGGAATGTCCCAGTGCTCGATAGCGTAGTGATCCTTGAGCAGGGCGCGGTTGAGTGCTTTCACCGCCTGCGGGTTGGCGAAGTCGATGCTCTGCTTGCCATAAGGATTGAGGATGACGAATGCGGCCAACGCCGGATGACGTTTGATCAAGGCGGGGAAGTCGTATCGGCCCTGGTGGCGGTTGCGCGGGTGGAACAGGGCCTTGTCGGACGGCGCCGGATCTTTGGCAGGCTTGTATCCCTTGGGCGGGCGGCCTGGAGGGGAGGGGGTGCGGGGCATGGAGCGCTCTCGGAAAACGGCGGTCGCGTATTTTCCCACAGCCTCCCCGAGAGGACGAACCCGGAATGCCGGGTTCGTCCGGGCACATTCAAGTGGTCGTGGCGAACAGCGCTATATAGGTCGCAGCACCGGAAATATAGCCGATGAAGGCCAGCCCACTGATCCGCTTCAGGTACCAGATGAAGTTGATCTTCTCCATACCCATGGCCGCCACGCCTGCCGCCGAGCCGATGATCAGGCAACTGCCGCCGGTGCCGGCGCAGTAGGCGAGCATTTCCCAGAAATTGCCGTTGATCACGAAGTTGCTCAGCCAACCCGCTTCATTGCCGGCGGCGGCAACGTCCGCGTGGCTGACCAGCGGGTACATCTTCATCGCACCGGCCACCAGCGGAACGTTGTCCACCACGGCGGAGAGCAGGCCGATGGCGATGTTGATGGCGTAGACGTTGCTCAGGCCATCCTTGAGGGCGATGGCGGCCTGGGTCAGGTGGCCGGCGGTGGCCAGGCTGGACACGGCGAGCAGGATGCCGAGGAAGAACAGCACGCTGGTGGTGTCGATCCGGCGCAAGACGCCGACTACCGACAGCGGGTGCTTGTCTTCGTCGTTCTTGCCGCGGTGGATCACTTCGGTGACCACCCAGAGCACGCCGAGGCCGAACAGGATGCCCATATACGGCGGCAGGTGGGTGATGGTCTTGAACAGCGGTACGAAGACCAGGGCGGCGAGGCCGAGGAAGAACACCAGGTTGCGCTCGAAGGGGGTGGTCGGGTCGCGGCGGTTTTCTTCCGGTTCCACCACCAGCGGCGGCTCGGTGTTCCCGCGCAGGCGGAAGCTGAGCAGGATCAGCGGTACCAGCAGGCAGACCAGGCTCGGCAGCAGCAGCTTGACCACGATGCCGCTGGCAGTGATCTGGTTGCCGATCCAGAGCATGGTGGTGGTGACGTCGCCGATAGGCGACCAGGCGCCGCCGGCGTTCGCCGCGATCACCACGATGCCGGCGTAGAACCAGCGCTCCTGTTGGTCGCTGACCAATTTGCGCAGCAGCGAGACCATGACGATGGTGGTGGCCAGGTTATCCAGGGCGGCGGAAAGGAAGAAAGTGATCAGGCCGACCAGCCAGAGCAGGTGCACACGCTTGGTGGTGTGGATGCGGTCGGTGATCGCCTTGAAACCATCGTGGGCGTCGATCAGTTCGACGATGGTCATGGCGCCCATGAGGAAGAAGAGGATTTCGGAAATCTCGCCGAGGTGGTGGCGGAGCGATTCGACGACATGGTGGGTGTTGCTGTTGCCGTTCGCCGCGCTTTCCAGCGCGGGGAAAATACTGTCGGCCCCTATCACCAGCAAGGTCCAGGCGAACACGGCGGTGAGAAGCGCCGAGGCCGCCTTGTCGATCCTCAACGGGTGCTCGAACGCGATGCAGAGGTACCCGAGTACGAAAACCAGCGCCATCAATGCATACATTATTGTTCTTCCGTCCAGAAAGGGAGGCTGGATTATGGCCAGATGAGCCGGCGGTAAAAAGGCTGAATGATCAAATCGGGGGGCGGAAATTCGCCGGCAGGTGGGCGTAGGCCGCTTGCGGAAACGGTCGTTGGAGTTGGCAGCGGCTCTGTTTCGCCCCCTGGCGGTCGATAGCGGGGTACTTCGCCGGAAAGATTCCAGGAGGCAGATTTCGGGCGCATTGCCCTGCGACCGATCGCCGCGATGCCTTGGCAGGAGGGCGGGTCGTGCCGGAGGTGTGGGCCCATGATCGCAGGCCGTTGCGGCGAAAGTAGCGTCGACGCGGGCGACGGAATCTGTCAGGGGTAGTTCAGGATGGCCTTGAGTTTCGCCAGGTTGGCCTCGATCCAGCGCCGGTCGATGGGCCCCCAGTCACGTATAACGTAACGGCCGATGTGATTGCGCTCGCCTTCCTGTTGCTCGAAGACGCAGTCGATGTCCAGCTCGCCCAGCGCCGACAGGGTGTCCTGGGCGGTGCGCCGGGGCATGCCAGTGGCCTCCATCAGTGCCGGTACGCTGGTGGCGGTGCCGCTGTCGATCAGCCAGGCCACGTAGAGACGGCGGTAGAAGCTGGTTCGGGTCTTGCTCACGTCCATGGGGCGTCCTCATTGGTGCAGCGGTGGATTATCCCGCCGGAACGAAACGGCCGGAAGCGTATGTTGAGTTGGCTCACAGCCTGCCGTCCCCGGTGTTGAGGTGCTGGCGTATCGCCGCTAGAGTGCTTGGCGGCAAAATGATTTCACGCAAGGATGCATCGGATGGATATCCACGCTTCGCTCCGCTCCCCGATCCTGGACATTTCCGACAGTACGCTCGATGCCATCGAGCGCCTGGTCGATCAGGGCTACCTGTTGCAGGCCCACGAGCAGGCTACGGGCCTGGGCGACTATCGCGACTGGCGCGGGCCACGCGCCATGGCGCTGGCCGCTCGTCTGGTCGGCAACCTGGGCGCGCCGCGCTTGGCCGATGCGCTGATCCGGCTCGGCTATCGCCGCTATCCCCAGGCCGCCGAGACGCGCTTGCGTTACGCTCGTTTCCTTCTTTCCAGCCGCGGTGCTCACCGAGCCTGGACATTCTTCCATTTGCTGGATGGCTGGCTGCCCACGCAGCCGGCGCTACGGGCCGAATGGCTATCGCTGAAAAGCTATCTGCTGGCGCTGTTGCGCGACTTCGCGGGGGCCGAGGCGCTGCATCGCGAAGCGCTGGATTGTGGAGTGGATGATCCCTGGCTGTGGGTCGAACGTTCCTATGGGCTGGAGCAGGAGGACCGCTATGACGAAGCGCTGGAGGTCTGCGAACGTGCGCTCGGCTATCCGCTGCGGCTGCGCTCGGCGCTGCAGCAGGTGACCCAGCTTCAGGTGCAACGGGGTGATGTCGAGGCGGCCTTGGAAAGGTTGCGCAACGCCGCCGGTAACCTGGAAAGCGGCTCTCTTTGCGCTCAACTGGCCGATCTCCTGATCGAGCGTGGCGACCTGGACGAGGCCGAGACCTGGCTGCGCCGGGCTGAAGGCTGCATGCCATTGTTGCGCAAGGAGCAGGCACACTGGCTGGCGGCACGGCGTTGCGACATTGCGTGTCTCCGGCAGCACTGGGAGGAGGCCGAGGTCCAGGCCGAACGGGCCGGTGGGGGCTTCTACCGGGGCGTGCTGGAGAGCCTGCGGCGCGGTGAGCGGGGTATCCGCTGCTTGTTGCCGGTAGGTTTCGTGCGCCAGCACCACATGACCTGCGTCCCCGCCACCCTGACCGCCCTGGCGGGCTACTGGAGCCGTCCGGTGGAGCATCTGGAGGTGGCTGAGGAGATTTGTTACGACGGTACGCCACATTTCGCGGAGCGCGCCTGGGCCGAGCGGCACGGTTGGCTGGCACGCGAGTTCACCGTGGATTGGGATATCGCCCGGGCCTTGATCGACCGCGGCGTGCCTTTCACCCTCACCATCCAGTACACCGGGAGCGGTCATCTGCAGGCAGTCGTCGGCTACGACGAGCCGCGCGGCACCTTGCTGATCCGCGACCCCAGCCTGGCCCAGCATACGGAGTTCCGGGCCGTGGAGTTGTTGCAGGCGCAGCGCTCTTCCGGGCCGCGCGGCATGCTGTTGCTGCCGCCGGAAGAGTCGGAGCGGCTGGAAGGGCTGATCCTGCCCGAGGCCGAGTGCTGGGATGGTTACTACCGACTGATGGCCGCCCTGGAGGCACATGAGCGGGAGTCTGCGTTGGCAGGGCTGGCCTCGTTGCAGGCGCTGGCGCCAGAGCACTTACTGACGCTGCAGGCCATGCGCGCGGTGGCTGCCTACGATGGCGACCAGGTTCGTCTGTTGCAGGCGACCGAAGCCCTGCTGGAGCAATTTCCCCGGGATGCCAACCTGGTGTTGTCCAAGGCGGCATCGATGAGCCAGCTTCGCCCCTGGGCGGAGCAACTGGCCTGGCTGGCGGAGCACGGCGAGCGGCGCGGCAGCGATCCGGGCATCGCCGTGCGCTATGCCCAGTCGCTGGCCGAGGACGGTCGGGCCAGCGCCAGAGCAGCGGCCCTGCTGCAGCGAGTGTTGCGTCAGACACCGATGGAGGCGCAGGCCTGGAACGGCCTGGCCGGGTTGCGCTGGGCCGACGGTGCGCGCGAAGAGGCGACCGAACTGTTCCGCGTCGCTGCGTGCCTGCAATTCATGCGCGAGCCCTACAGCCTTCATTACTTCCGTGCCGAGCGCAGTCTCGGCCGTACCGAACGCGGTCTGGACTTCCTGCAGGACCGCCAGCGGCGGCTCGGCCGGCTCGCCGCAGGCCCTACCCTGACTCTGTGCGAACAATTGGAAGAGCTGGAGCGCAGCGAAGAGGCCCTCGTATTGCTGGAGCAGGCGCTGGAGGGGCGCCCGCTGGATCCCGACCTGCTGCTGTATGGCGTCGATCTGCTGGGTCGCCACGGCGAAGTGCAGCGCGCAGAGGCTCTGCTGGTGCGGGCCGAACCGGTCAGCCGGCGTAGCGCCTGGTTGCGCGCGCGGGTCCTGCATAGCCAGCGCAGCGCCGGAGATGCCCGGAAGGCGCTGGACTGGTGTCGGGAGGCGGCGGAGCTGGACCCCTTCAATCTGAGCCTGCACCGTCTGTGTATCGGCCTGCTGGTGCAGTGCGAAGGGGACGATGCAGCACAGGCTTATCTGCAGGCGCTGGCGACCCGTTTCGAGCACCACTGCGGCATTGCCGAGCTGTTGGTGGAGCGCGCTCAGCAGCGTTCCCTGACCGAGGCTGAGGAAGCCTTGCGCCGTCTCCTGCGGAGCCACCCTCACCATCCTTGGGCATTGCGCGAGCTGTCGATCGTTCTGAGCCGCCAGGGGCGTGGTGAGGAGGCTATGGAGATGGCCGAAACGGCCTGCCAGATCGATCCGGCCAGCAGCACGTCATGGTCCACACGTGGTTTCGTCCTGTTGCAGAGTGGCCAGGTCGAGGCCGCGCACGAAGCGTTTCGCGATTCGCTGCGGCGTTCCGTGGATAACGACTACGCCGGCAACCGGTTGATCGACACCAGTACCAGCCAGGAGGAGGCACGGCAGAACCTGGTCTTTCTTCACGCCGAGCTGGTCCGCCAGGTGACCTTCGGTGACGGCTGGATGACCTACCAGATCCAGGGGCAGGACCTGCTGGACGGCGAAATCGTGCTGGAGGCTCTGCGCGAAGCGCTCGCCCGGCGCCCCGATCTCTGGCAGGTCTGGGTTGCTCTTGGCTGGCAATTGGTCGCCATGGAGCGTTTGGACGAAGCGGCGGCGTTGCTGGACGAGGCCGTCGAACGCTTCCCCCTGTTGCCGCGCATCGCGCTCGAACGCGCCGAGTTGCACAAGCGGTTGGGGCATCTGGCGGAGTGCCAGGCGGTACTGGAGCGCAGCTTCCGTATCAATCCGCTATGGGCCCGGAGCGTCCGCCTATACGTCGAATGCCTGCTGGAGGATGGACGCCAGCTAGAGCGAGCCGACCAGTTGCTTGCCAGCGTGCTGGCCCGAACGCCGGAGAACCATGAGCTGCGTGCCTTCCGCGCCTATGTGCTGGGCGAGCGGGAACACTATGAAGAGGCCATGCAACAGGCCGAATGCGTGCTGCGGCATGAGCCGGGGCATCGCTGGGCGTGGGACCAGTTCAAGCGATATGCCGGGCTTCTGGAACAGCCGGACCGGCCCTTGGCGTTGGCCCGCGAGTTGGTCCGGCTGCGGCCAGGGGAAGCCGAAGCCTGGCTGCTGCTAGCCGGTGAGGATACTGACGAGACGGCGCGCGAAGAGGCCCTGCGGCAGGCATTGCAGCGCGAGCCGCGTCATGAGGCGGGCAATGGGACATTGCTTGACCTGCTGCTCCGTTCGGGGCGGCACGAGGAGTTGCGTGCCTGGCTGCAGGTATCTCATTGGGGCGACCGCCCGCCGGTCGGTCTGGCGCTCTATGGTCCCCGTTCGCTGCGTGCCGAGGGGCGCGGGGAGGAAGCGATCGCTGAACTACATGCCCTGCTCGAACGTCTGCCGGATAGTTATCCGGCCTGGCGCGAGCTGGCTGATCAATTCGAGCTGTCGGAGGACTTTCCCGGTTATGTGAAGGCCGCGCGGCAGATGGTCCGCCTGGACCCGAAGTCGGCCGTATCCCATGGCTACCTGGGGCATGCGCTGTTGCTGAACCGGGAGCGGGACGCGGCGAGGGAGGCCTTCCTCCAGGCGTTCCGCCTGGACAGCGACTATGTATTCGCCGGAGTGAACGCCTACGACCTGCTGCTGGAGCAAGGTGACCGCAGCGCTGCCCGGCCGATCCTCGACCAACTGCTTGCCGGTTCCCGGGCTCCCGTGCTGGCCTTGCGGGCGCTGCGCCTATCGCTGGCAATGGGTGATGCCGCACTCAAACGCGAGGCGCTGGAGCGATTGTGCCGCGACTTGGATGCGGAGGAGCACTGGGACGAAGTGCTCACTATCATCACCGAGCCACACAAAGACGCGGACCTGCGTACCGTGTTGGAGCACGCGCTTCGTGACGGCTGTCCACACGTCGCGGCGGCTCGCTATTGGCTGCAGCTCGAAGACAGCCGGTGGGCGCCCGGAAGCCTGCAGCGTGCTTTCCGGCGGATGCTGCCGCACGACCGCGACAACCGGCTCGCGCGGGCTATGTTCGATCTACTGGCCACCCGGGAGAACAGCCGGGGTCTGCTCCAGGAAACCCTGACGAACTGCAGCGCGGCCATCCGCGACGACGATCAGGTCTGGGCCATGGCCAGCTACGCGTTGCTCGGGCACGACCTGTTCGACGCCCTGTTCCACTGGATGGGCGACTGGCGGGCGCGTCCGCAGGCGCCGTCCTGGGGACTGAGCAACCTGGCCACCGGTTGCTACCTGCGTGGTCGAGACAACGAAGGCTTCGCAGTCGCCCAGGCCGCCCTGGAGCGCGAGCCCCGCGATCCCATCGCGCGCTGTTGGCTGGCGTTCGATGCGGCCTGGCATGAGCGGCACGACGAGATGCGTGAGCATCTGGAATTGCTCGAGGACGAGCGGCTCGGTGTCTTCCACCAGTGTACGCTCGGCCTCATCCGTGGATATGCACAGGCCCTGGAAGCAGGAGACGGGATGGCCGCCCAGTGGCCTTTCCGGGAAACGGCGGCGCAGGCACGCAATATCAACAATCCCGCCTACCGACGGCTGCGCAAACGGCTCGCTGCCCGGCTGGCCCGCATCGGTTCGGCACCGGGTTGGCTCTGGCCGTTACGCTGGCTGCGGCTGCGCTAAAGGCACCGCCCGCGCGAGCGGGCGGCGTGGGGCTATCAGGTTTGGGCCGGTTCCGCGGCGGTCATTGGCTGCGGCGGCCGCGCGAAGGCCAGGCTGATGGCCATCAGCGGCATGATCAGGTTGAAGAAGCAGTAAGGCAGGTAGGTCAGCGTGGCCACGCCGAGGGTGGCGGCCATGTAGGCGCCGCAGGTGTTCCAGGGCACCAGCACCGAAGTCAGGGTGCCGCCGTCTTCCAGGGCGCGGGACAGGACGGTGGGTTTCAGGCCGCGGCTCTCGTACTCGGCGCGGTACATACGGCCGGGCAGGACCAGGGCGATGTACTGGTCGGCGGTGATCACGTTGGTGCCGATGGTGGTGACGATGGTGCTGGCGATCAGGCTGCTGGTGCGCTTGGCCAGGTGGATGGTGCTGTTGAGCAGTCGCTGCAGCAGACCGAGTTTTTCCAGCACGCCGCCGAAGCTCATGGCGCAGATGATCAGCCAGACGGTATTGAGCATGCTTCCCATGCCGCCCTTGGATAGCAGGCCGTCCAGTTCGGCGTTGCCGCTGTCCGACTGGTAGCCGGCGAACAGGGCGTTCCACACGGTTTTCAGCGGGGCGAGCGCGCCGGCTTGCGGGTCGGCCAAGCGGCCCATCACCTCGGGCTGGAAGACCACGGCGAAGACCGCGCCGACCAGGGCGCCGAGGAACACGGCGGGGAAGGCCGCCCACTGGCGCATGGCGAGGAACAGCAGGAAGGCCACCGGCAGCAGCAGGTGCCAGCCAAGGCTGAACTGGCCCTCCAAGGCGCTCAGCACGGCTTGGATGCGGGTGGTGTCGTGGCTGTCGCTGGCCTGTTGGCCGAGCACGAAGAAGATCACAAGGCTGATCAGCAGGGCCGGTACCGTGGTGTGTGACATGTAGCGGATGTGCTGGAACAGATCGGCACCGGCCGCCGCCGGGGCGAGGTTGGTGGTGTCCGACAGCGGCGACAGCTTGTCGCCGAAGTAGGCGCCGGAAATGATCGCCCCGGCGGTGATCGCTGGGTCCAGGCCGAGTCCCGAGGCCACGCCCATCAGGCCGATGCCGAGGGTGCCGGCGACCGTCCAGGAGCTGCCGATGGACAGTGCGACCAAGGCGCAGATCAGGCAGCTGGTGACGTAGAAGTATTCCGCCGAGATCAGCTTGAGGCCGTACCAGATCATGGTTGGCACGGTGCCGGCGAGAATCCAGGTGCCGATCAGCGCTCCCACCGACAGCAGGATCAGGTTGGCTTTCATCGCCATGTGGATGCCGGCGAGGATGCCTTCCTCAATCTGTGCCCAGCGCTGGCCATTCTTCAGGCCCACCAGGCCGGCGACGAAGGCCGCAGCCATCAGGGCGATCTGGTTGGGGCCGGACGAGGAGCCGTCGCCGAACAGGTAGACGGACAGGCCGAGCAATGTCACCAGGACGGCGATCGGCAACAGGGCGTCGAGTAGGGAAGGGGAGCGGGGAACGGTCATGGCGGGTTACCGATAAAACGACGGGGCCCGCGCCGTATCGGCCGCGGGCCCCGTGAGGTTACTGCAGGAAATTACAGACTGGCGATACGCTCGCGCTGTTCGTTGAGCTTGCCCAGGGCCAGTTCGGCTTCGGCCAGCTTGGCGCGTTCCTTGGCGATTACTTCGGCCGGTGCCTTGTCGACAAAGCTGGCATTGGACAGCTTGCCGCCGACCCGCTGCACTTCGCCGCCGAGGCGCTGGATTTCCTTGTCCAGGCGTGCCAGTTCGGCGTCCTTGTCGATCAGGCCGGCCATCGGTACCAGCACTCCCATCTCGCCGACCAGCGCGGTGGCGGCCAGCGGGGCCTCTTCGCCGGCTTCCAGGACGCGCACGCTTTCCAGCTTGGCCAGCTTCTTCAGCAGCGGCTCGTTTTCGGCCAGACGGCGGCGGTCTTCGGCGCTGGCGTTGTTCAGCACCACGTCGATGCGCTTGGCCATGGAGATGTTCATCTCGCCGCGAATCTGCCGCACGCCGAGCATGAAGGCCTTGACCCAGGCGATGTCGCCCTCGGCGGCCGCATCGATGCGCGCCTCGTTGGCCACCGGCCAGGGCTGCAGCATGATAGTTTCGCCCTGCTTGCCGGCCTGGGCCCTGATCCGCTGCCAGATCTCTTCGGTGATGAAGGGCATGAACGGATGCGCCAGGCGCAACGCCACTTCCAGCACGCGGATCAGCGTGCGGCGGGTACCGCGCTGGCGCTCGACGGAGGCCTGCTCGTCCCACAGCACCGGCTTGACCAGCTCCAGGTACCAGGCGCAGTACTCGTCCCAAATGAACTCATAGAGTGCCTGGGCGGCCAGGTCGAAGCGGAAGGCTTCGAGATGGCGGGTGACATCGGCTTCGGTGCGTTGCAGCGCGGAGATGATCCAGCGGTCCACCGAGGACAGTTCCACGGGTTCGTCGTTGACGCCGCAGTCCTTGCCGTCAGTGTTTTCCAGCACGAAGTTGGTGGCGTTCCACAACTTGTTGCAGAAGTTGCGATAGCCCTCGACGCGGCCCATGTCGAACTTGATGTCGCGGCCAGTGGAGGCCAGCGAGCAGAAGGTGAAGCGCAGGGCGTCGGTACCGTAGCTGGCAATCCCCTCGGGGAATTCGGCGCGGGTCTGCTTGGCGATCTTTTCCGCCAGCTTCGGCTGCATCATGCCGCTGGTGCGCTTGGCCAGCAAAGTATCGAGATCGACGCCGTCGACAATATCCAGCGGGTCGAGCACGTTGCCCTTGGACTTGGACATCTTCTGGCCCTGGCCGTCGCGCACCAGGCCGTGGACATAGACGGTCTTGAACGGAATCTGCCCGGTCAGGTGAGTGGACAGCATGATCATCCGGGCGACCCAGAAGAAGATGATGTCGAAGCCGGTGACCAGCACGTCGGTGGGGTGGAACGTTTTGAGGAAGTCGGTCTGCTCCGGCCAGCCGAGAGTGGAGAAGGTCCACAGGCCCGAGCTGAACCAGGTGTCCAGCACGTCTTCGTCCTGGCGCAGGTCGATGTCGTTGGTCAGGTTGTACTTGGTGCGGACTTCCGCTTCGTCGCGACCGACATAGACGTTGCCGGCTTCGTCGTACCAGGCCGGGATGCGGTGACCCCACCAGAGCTGGCGGCTGATGCACCAGTCCTGGATGTCGCGCATCCAGCTGAAATACATGTTCTCGTACTGCTTCGGCACGAACTGGATTTCGCCGCTTTCCACCACGGCGATGGCCTTCTCGGCCAGCGGTTTGGTGGCGACGTACCACTGGTCGGTCAGCCAGGGCTCGATGACGGTGCCCGAACGGTCGCCGCGCGGCACCTTCAGGGCGTGGTCGTCGACCTTCTCCAGCAGGCCCATGCCGTCGAAGTCCGCCACGATGGCCTTGCGCGCCTCGAAGCGGTCCATGTGGGCGTAGCTGTCCGGCAGGGTCGGATCGACCCGGTCGTTGACACTGCCGTCGAGGTTGAACACCTGGGCGGTTTCCAGCACTGCGGCGTTCTTGTCGAAGATGTTGATCAGCGGCAGGTTGTGGCGCTTGCCGACTTCGTAGTCGTTGAAGTCGTGGGCCGGGGTGATCTTCACGCAGCCGGTGCCGAACTCGCGGTCGACGTATTCGTCGGCGACGATGGGGATCAGGCGGTTGACCAGCGGCAGCATGACGTGGCGGCCGATCAGGTCCTTGTAGCGCTCGTCCTCCGGGTGCACCGCGACGGCGGCGTCACCGAGCATGGTCTCCGGGCGGGTGGTGGCGACCACCAGGTAGCCCAGGCCTTCGGCCGTCCTGGCGCCGTCCGCCAGCGGGTAGCGCAGGTGCCAGAGGTTGCCCTTCTCGTCATGGTTTTCCACTTCCAGGTCGGAAATGGCGGTATGGAACTTGGTGTCCCAGTTGACCAGGCGTTTGCCGCGGTAGATCAGGCCGTCTTCGAACAGGCGGACGAAGGCTTCCTTGACCGCCTCGGACAGGCCCGCGTCCATGGTGAAGCGCTCGCGCGACCAGTCCACCGAGGAGCCCAGGCGACGAATCTGGCGAGTGATGGTGCCGCCGGACTCTTCCTTCCATTGCCAGACCTTCTCCAGGAACTTTTCTCGTCCGAGGTCGTGACGACTGACGCCCTGGGCGGCGAGCTGGCGCTCCACCACCATCTGCGTGGCGATGCCAGCGTGGTCGGTACCCGGCTGCCATAGGGTGTTGCGGCCTTGCATGCGGCGCCAGCGGATCAGCGCGTCCATGATGGCGTTGTTGAAACCATGGCCCATGTGCAGGCTGCCGGTGACGTTCGGCGGCGGGATCATGATGGTGTAGGGCTCGCCGGAACCTTGCGGGGCGAAGTAGTTCTTGGACTCCCAGGTCTGGTACCAGGAAGTCTCGATGGCATGCGGCTGGTAGGTCTTGTCCATGCGGCGGGACCCTTAAGACGGCTGATCACGGAAAACCGGGGAGTATAGCGGGGTTGGCCAGCGGCAAGCCACTGGCGGCGGGCGGTAAGCCGAACGTGCGGGAGATGCGTCGCCGCTCAGCGTTTGCGTTGGGCCAGCAAACGATCCAGGCGGGCGTCCAGGCGGCGCTTGAGTTCGGCTTCGATCTGCGGCACGAAATCATCGATCACGTCCTGCAGGATCAACTGCGCGGAAGCGCGCAGTTCCGTGTCCAGGCGCGCCAGTTCGGCGGCGACACTGTGCTGGAGGGCTGCCGCGACAGGCGCCGCGGGGCGAGGTGTGACGGCGGGGGGCGGTGCAGGCGCCGGGGCTGCCGCGCGTGGGGTGGTATCGGCCGGGGCCGGGGCCACTACGTCGGAGAGCAGGGGAATCTGCGCCGGATCGACGGACTCGGTCAGCAGCGGCGGTTCCAGTGTGTCGTCGCCCAGCAGATCGCGGATCGATTCGAGATCGTCCAGCAACTGCTTGGGTTTTTGCGGTGGGGTATGGCTGTCCATCGAACGTTCACAGGCGGGGCAGGCGGTGGTCCTGCAAAGGATAGCCGTGCTCCCGGTAGAAACGGAAACTCTCTCTTGCCGCCTGACGGATGGCCGGCTCTTCGACCACCAGTTCGGCGACCCGGGCGAAGCGGCTGAAAAAGGCGGGCACACCGGCTCCCAGGTTGATCAGCAGGTCCTGGTGAGTGCCTGGCGCTTCGCCGAGCCCTAAGGCCACCGGCGCCTCTTCATCCTCCTCGGCCAGGCTGTGCGGCAGGAAGGCTTCGCCCTTGAAGCGCCACATTTCCGCGTCAAGGCGGTTGCGCTGGGCGTCGTCCTGGCAGTGGACGTAGATGCGATGCCCCAGGCGCCAGGCTTTTTCCGCCAGTTTGCAGGCGAAGGCCAGACGTGCCTCGGGATCGGCGCTGGGCAGGATGTAGAAGTCGACTTTGGTCATGGGAACTCGACGGCGGGTCGCGGGGAGCCGGGGCTCCCCGCGTTGCGCCTCAGGCCTTGCAGCGGTCCAGGAGGTACTGAGTCAGTAGCGGGACGGGACGGCCGGTGGCGTTCTTGTCCTTGCCGCCGCTGATCCAGGCAGTGCCGGCGATGTCGAGGTGCGCCCAGTGGTAGTTCTTGGCGAAGCGGGAAAGGAAACAGCCCGCGGTGATGGTGCCGGCCTTCGGTCCGCCGATGTTGGCGACGTCGGCGAATGGGCTTTCCAGCAGCTCGTGGTAATCCTCGAACAGCGGCAGTTGCCAGGCACGGTCGTCGGCGCTCTCGCTGGCCTTGAGCAGTTGCTTGATCAGTCCGTCGTTGTTGCCCATCAGGCCGCAGACATTGCTGCCCAGGGCGACGATGCAGGCGCCGGTCAGGGTGGCGATGTCCACCACCGCTTGCGGCTTGAATCGCTCGGCATAGGTCAGGGTGTCGCACAGCACCAGGCGGCCTTCGGCGTCGGTATTGAGGATCTCGACGGTCTGGCCGCTCAGAGTGGTGACGATGTCGCCCGGGCGGGTGGCGTGGCCGCTGGGCATGTTCTCGGCGCAGGCGAGGAGGCCGACCAGGTTGATCGGCAGTTGCAGCTCGAGCACGGCGCGGAAAGTGCCGAGCACGCTGGCGGCGCCGCACATGTCGTACTTCATTTCGTCCATGTTGGCCGAAGGCTTGATGCTGATACCGCCTGTGTCGAAGGTGATGCCCTTGCCGACCAGGGCGTAGGGTTTCTCATCCTTTTTGCCGCCGTTGTACTGCAGCACGACGAGGCGCGGTGGCTGGACGCTGCCCTGGCCCACGGCGAGGAAGGCGCCCATGCCCAGTTCCTTGAGTTTCTTCTCGTCCAGTACCTCGACCTTGAGGCCCTTGTAGGTCTTGGCCAGGTTCTTGGCTTCCTCGGCCATGAAGCTCGGGTGGCAGAGGTTCGGCGGCAGGTTGCCCAGGTCGCGGGTCAGGGCCATGCCGGCGGCGATCGCCCGGGCGTGGGTGGCGGCGCGCTCGACATCGGCCTGGCTGTTTTTGTCGGCGGTCAGAGTGACGGTCTTCAGTGCGCGCGGATCGGCTTTCTGGCTCTTGAAGCGATCGAAGACGTAGCCGCCGTCGATCAGACCTTCCACCAGCAGTCGAGCCTTACCGTAGAGGTCGCGGCCTTTCACCGGCAGCTCGTGCAGGGTAATCACGGCATCCTTTCCGCCCAGACCTTTCAGTGCGCTCTGTGCCGCGCCGATGACCTTGCGGTACTGCCGATCGGACAGTTCGCGCTCCTTGCCGCAGCCCACCAGCAGGACACGCTCAGTCTTGAGCGCGGGCACGCTGTGCAGCAGCAGGGTTTGGCCGAGCTTGCCGGCGATGTCGCCGCGCTTGAGCAGGGTGCTGATAGCACCACCGCTGGCGGCATCCACCGCTTTGGCGGTTTCGCCGAGCTTGCGGCCTTCGCCGACGGCCAGCACCAGGGTGGCGGTTTTCAGGGTTTCCGGACGAGCGCTTTTGACAAGGAATTCCATGGCAAGGTGTCCCCAAGACAAAGAGCCGGCTTTGCAGGATAATGCCGGCTATTTTTTCGGTGTCCGCCTGTCGGCGGGTCGGCCTAAAGCGGCTAGTTTGAGCGTAGCTGTGCGAGCCTGACAACCCTGGAGTGGCTGGTTTGATTGTCTTCCGTTATCTGTCCCGTGAGTTGCTGATCACCTTGAGCGCGGTGAGTGCCGTGCTGCTGGTGATCATCATGAGTGGCCGTTTCATCAAATACCTGGCTCAGGCCGCTCAGGGCCTGCTCGACCCGGGCGTGTTGTTCCTGATCATGGGGTTCCGCCTGCCGGGCTTTCTTCAATTGATCCTGCCGTTGGGGCTGTTCCTTGGCATCCTGCTGGCATACGGCCGGCTCTATCTGGACAGCGAAATGACTGTGCTGTCGGCCACTGGCATGAGCCAGAGCCGGCTGATGGCCTATACCCTGGCCCCGACCGCGCTGGTCGCGCTGCTGGTGGCCTGGTTGAGCATGGGCCTGGCCCCGCAGGGGGTGGCGGAGGTGGCGCGCATCCTCAACGAGCAGGACGCGCTGACCGAATTCGATACCCTGGTACCCGGTCGTTTCCAGACCATGAAGAACGGCACCCGTGTGACTTATACCCGCGAGTTGTCGGAAGACCGTGGCGAGCTTGCCGGCATCTTCATTTCGGAGAAGCGCCTGTCCCGGCAAGGCGACAAGGAGCGCGGCATCACCGTGCTGGTGGCCGAATCCGGGCGACAGGAAATCCAGCCGGACGGCAGCCGCTACCTGATCCTGGAAAACGGTTACCGCTACGATGGCAACCCGGGCGAAGCGGACTATCGGGCGATCCAGTACGACACCTATGGTGTGCTGCTGCCGAAGCCGGAAGTCAGTGCCGAAATCAGCGAGCGTGAGGCGATCCCGACCCGTGAGTTGTTCGGCAGCGACAAGCCGCGTTACCAGGCCGAGCTGCAATGGCGCCTGTCGATCCCGTTGCTGGCTTTCGTGGTGGCGCTGATGGCGGTGCCGCTGTCCAAGGTCAATCCGCGTCAGGGGCGCTTCCTCAAACTGCTGCCTGCAATCCTGCTGTATATGGCTTACCTGTCGCTGCTGATCGCCGCCCGGGGCGCACTGGATAAAGGAAGGATTCCCATGCAGCTCGGGCTCTGGTGGGTGCATGGGCTGTTCCTGGCCATCGGCTTGCTGCTGCTCTACTGGGAACCCTTGCGGCTGAAGCTGGCCGCCCGTCGTACCGTGCGGGAGGTGGCCCATGGCTAAGTTGGATCGCTATATCGGCACCAGTGTGTTCTTCGCGATCCTCAGCGTGCTGGGGATCATCGTTGGCTTGGCCCTGTTGTTCTCCTTTATCGACGAGCTGGGCGATGTCGAAGGCGGCTACGGTTTGTCCGAAGCTTTCTACTACGTCCTGCTGACCACTCCGCGGCGTATCTACGAGATGCTGCCCATGGCTGCGCTGATCGGCTGTCTGATTGGTCTCGGTAGCCTTGCCAGCAGCAGCGAGCTGACCATCATGCGCGCGGCGGGCGTGTCGATCGGACGGATCGTCTGGGCGGTAATGAAGCCGATGCTCGTGCTGATGCTGGTGGGCATCCTGATCGGCGAGTACGTGGCGCCCTGGAGCGAAAACCTGGCGCAGGCCAATCGAGCCATGGCGCAGGGCGGTGGCGATGCGCAGAGCGCCAAGCGCGGCCTCTGGCATCGTCAGGGTGACGAGTTCGTCCACATCAACGCCGTGCAGCCGAATGGCGTGCTTTATGGTGTGACCCGTTATCGCTTCGATGATCAGCGCCATCTGGTGGAGTCCAGCTTTGCCCGGCGTGCGCTGTACCAGGGCGATCACTGGATGCTGGAGGATGTGGCAACGACCCGCTTCCATGAGCGCAGTACTGAAGTCAGCCAGGCCTCGACCCTGCGCTGGGATGTCGAGCTGAGCCCGCAATTCCTCGGCACCGTGGTGCTGGCGCCGGATGCGCTGTCGATGACCGGATTGTGGCGCTATATCCAGTACCTGGCAGACCAGGGGCTCAACAATGGCAACTACTGGCTGGCGTTCTGGAACAAGGTGTTGCAGCCACTGGTGACGGCGGCGCTGGTGCTGATGGCCATCTCGTTCATCTTCGGCCCGCTGCGCTCCGTGACGCTGGGGCAGAGGGTGTTCACCGGCGTGCTGGTGGGCTTCGTGTTCCGCATTGCCCAGGACCTGCTGGGGCCGTCCAGTCTGGTGTTCGGCTTTTCGCCGCTGCTGGCAGTGGTGTTGCCGGCCGGTATCTGTGGTTTGGCCGGTTTCTGGCTGCTGAGACGAGCCGGCTGATCGAGGGGCGGCCAGCCCCTCTCTCCACGTTCTCGCCGTTATTTCTTGTGGATGTTCTTGGGCAGTTGCACGACTTTGCTCTCGGAGTAGATGTCGTGCCAGCTACGCTTCTGCTTGTCCCAAAGAATCCAGAGGAATCCCAGGCCTGCGCACAGCCAGGAAATGATGGCGATCAGGAAGCGCAGCAATGCTTGCCAGAGGTCGATCGCTGTACCGTCGGCATTCTGTACGCGTAACCCCCACACCTGCATGCCCAGGGTCTGGCCATTGTGCGTCCAGAATTTGGCGAAGAAGCCGAACAGGCCGAGCAGTAACAGGCTGGAAAGAAGTGGGTCGCCATCCAGGGCGCCGGATTCGGAAAGCGCCCGGAGTTTGGCTTCGCCGTAGATGCCCATCTGCACCAGCTTGTAGGCGAAGGTGATCACCAGTAGCAGGGCCACGCAGAGCAGGAAGTCATAGAACATCGCCGCCAGTCGGCGGATAAGACCTGCGGTTGGGAAGTCGCCCTGTGGGTGAAGCGTGTGTTTCGGCATCGTGGGGCTCGCAGCGAAGGAAAGCCGCCATTTTACGGAATGACGGGCATAAAAAAGCCCCTGATGTTGCCATCAGGGGCTTTTGGCGACGCGGCGATTAGCCCAGGATCTGGACCTTGTCAGCCTGCATGCCTTTCTGGCCTTGTACGGCTTCGAAGCTGACTTTCTGGCCTTCTTTCAGGCTCTTGAAGCCATTGCCTTCGATGGCGCGGAAGTGCACGAACAGATCCGGACCGCTCTCGGGGGTAATGAAGCCAAAGCCCTTCTCGTCGTTGAACCACTTGACGGTGCCGGTTTGACGATTCGACATATCTTAATTCCTTGGAACTGGAGTTGATGGCAGCCTCTATGACAATAGAGGACTGGAACTGGTTGCAGAGAGTAAGAGAAGTCGAGCGGGATGTAGCGGATCTGTAGGATCTACTGCACCAGGTCACGATTCAACAGCGACCCATGCAAACACAGTGCGCACACTCTACGCTAACTTTCAGGCAAATGCCAACCCCCAGGAAGGTGCCTTTTTCATGGCTGCGAAAGTCCCGGGTCAGGGCTGCGGAAAACGCCATGTCGGCAGATGAGGCGGATCGAAGAAGACTTGGAACGGAGGGCGCCGTCGAGAACGGCTGGGGGGAGATTTTTCTTATGGTGCCTCGGGAGAGACTCGAACTCTCACTCTGTCGCCAGAAACGGATTTTGAATCCGCCGCGTCTACCGATTCCGCCACCGAGGCATAATGGCGGCGCAGTATAGGGAGGCATTTTCTCCGGGTCAATTGGGTTTCATGGTCACCGCGAACTAATTCCGTTAAACTTCGCGGCCCTGCAAGACGACCCCATCATGCGCGTTTCCGACTTTCATTTCGATCTGCCCGAATCCCTGATCGCCCGTCATCCGCTGGCCGAGCGGCGGGCCAGCCGCCTGCTGGTCCTGGATGGTCCTACCGGTTCGCTGGCGCATCGCCGCTTTCCGGATCTCCTCGAGTATCTGCGCCCCGGCGACCTGATGGTGTTCAACAACACCCGGGTGATTCCGGCGCGTCTGTTCGGCCAGAAGGCATCCGGCGGCAAGCTGGAAATCCTCATCGAACGGGTGCTGGACAGCCATCGGGTATTGGCCCACGTGCGTTCCAGCAAGTCGCCCAAGCCTGGCTCGAAGATTCTCCTCGAGGGTGGGGGCGAGGCCGAGATGCTGGCCCGCCACGATGCGCTGTTCGAACTGGCGTTCGCCGATGAGGTGCTGCCCCTGCTCGAGCGCGTTGGCCACATGCCGCTGCCGCCCTACATCGATCGACCGGACGAAGCCGCCGACCGCGAGCGTTACCAGACCGTCTACGCCGAGCGTGCCGGCGCCGTTGCCGCACCTACGGCCGGTCTGCATTTCGATACGGCGCTGCTCGAGGCGATCCGGGAGAAGGGGGTGGAGACCGCGTTCGTCACTCTGCACGTGGGAGCCGGCACGTTCCAGCCCGTTCGTGTGGATCGCATAGAAGACCACCATATGCACCGCGAATGGCTCGAGGTGAGCCAGGACGTGGTGGATGCGGTGGCAGCCTGCCGGGCCCGGGGTGGTCGTGTGGTCGCGGTGGGGACCACCAGTGTGCGTTCGCTGGAAAGCGCCGCGCGGAACGGGGCGCTTGAGCCATTCAGTGGCGACACCGATATCTTCATCTTCCCGGGCTACAGCTTCCGCGTGGTCGATGCACTGGTGACCAACTTCCACCTGCCCGAATCCACCCTGCTCATGCTGGTTTCCGCCTTCGCCGGCTATCCCGAGGCCATGGCTGCATACCGGGCGGCCGTCGAGCAGGAATATCGTTTCTTCAGCTACGGTGATGCCATGTTCATCACCCGCAACCCCGCACCCCGCGGCCCCGAGGATTGATCATGTCCCGCACCTGCCATATGTCCTTCGAGCTTCTGGCGACCGACGGCAAGGCCCGTCGCGGCCGTCTCACCTTTCCGCGCGGTGTGGTCGAAACCCCGGCGTTCATGCCTGTCGGTACCTACGGGACGGTGAAGGGCATGCTGCCGCGCGATATCGAAGCCATCGGTGCCCAAATCATCCTCGGCAATACCTTCCATCTCTGGCTGCGTCCCGGAACCGAGGTGATCAAGCGGCACGGGGATTTGCACGATTTCATGCAGTGGAAGGGGCCGATCCTCACCGATTCTGGCGGTTTCCAGGTGTTCAGCCTTGGTGCGCTGCGCAAGATCAAGGAGGAGGGGGTCACCTTCGCTTCGCCGGTCGATGGCAGCAAAGTATTCATGGGACCCGAGGAGTCAATGCAGGTCCAGCGCGATCTCGGCTCGGACATTGTGATGATCTTCGATGAGTGCACGCCCTATCCGGCCGACGAGGATGTGGCGCGCCGCTCCATGGAGCTGTCGCTGCGCTGGGCCCAGCGTTCCAAGGTGGCCCATGGCGATAATCCGGCCGCGTTGTTCGGCATTGTCCAGGGCGGTATGCACGAGAGCCTGCGCATGCGCTCGCTGGAAGGATTGGAGTCGATCGGCTTCGATGGGCTGGCGATCGGCGGCCTGTCGGTTGGCGAGCCGAAGGAAGAGATGATCCGTGTGCTGGATTTCCTGCCGCCACGGATGCCGGCCGACAAGCCGCGCTACCTGATGGGGGTCGGCAAGCCGGAGGATCTGGTGGAGGGCGTGCGCCGCGGGGTCGATATGTTCGATTGCGTGATGCCGACCCGCAATGCCCGCAACGGTCACCTGTTCATCGAGACCGGTGTGCTGAAAATCCGCAATTCCGCCCATAAGCACGACGAGTCGCCATTGGACCCGACCTGCGACTGTTACACTTGCCAACACTTTTCCCGCGCCTATCTCCATCATCTGGACAAATGCGGCGAAATGTTGGGAAGCATGTTGAATACAATCCATAACTTGCGGCATTACCAGCGTCTGATGGCTGGTTTGCGCGAGGCTATCCAACAGGGTACATTGGCCGCCTTCGTCGATGCCTTCTATGCTCGGCGCGGCCTGCCAACGCCGCCGCTGGACTGAACAAGAACACGCTTTCCCTTCTTATATATGAGTAACAGGAGTGCTACATGAGCTTTCTGATCCCCGCTGCCTACGCTGATGCGGCTGCCCCGGCGGCTGGCCCTGCCGGCACCGGTTTCGAGTGGGTGTTTCTGGTCGGCTTCCTGGTCATCTTCTACCTGATGATCTGGCGCCCGCAGGCGAAGCGCGCCAAGGAGCA
Source organism: Pseudomonas sp. PIC25 (assembly GCF_002286785.1). Classification (GTDB taxonomy): domain Bacteria; phylum Pseudomonadota; class Gammaproteobacteria; order Pseudomonadales; family Pseudomonadaceae; genus Pseudomonas_M. Next base: position 30,630 of record NZ_MUJY01000066.1, read on the forward strand.
CAAAAACCTGCTCGGCGGTCTGCAGAAGGGCGATGAAGTGGTGACCTCCGGTGGCATCGCTGGAAAAGTGGTCAAGGTTGCCGACGATTTTGTCGTGCTCGAAGTGTCCGACACCGTCGAGCTGAAGATTCAGAAAGTGGCCATTGCCGCAACGCTGCCCAAGGGCACGCTGAAGGCCATCTAAGCACATCACTTCACCATTTGGACGGGGCGCGCAAGGCGCCCCGCGTCATTAGGCGGCGCGTCATGCTCAATAAATACCCCATGTGGAAATACCTGCTGATCCTCGTGGTTCTGACGGTAGGCATTATCTATTCCGCTCCCAATCTCTACCCTGACGATCCGGCCATCCAGATCCGAGGCCAAAGCGCTGCGCTGCAGATTGGCCAGGCCGATCTTGATCGTGCCGAGCGCGCCCTCAGGGACGCCGGTATTGCGGTCAAGTCGAGCGGTCTCGGCGAGCAGGGTGGCGGCTTGTTGCGCCTGACTCGCCAGGAAGACCAGTTGCCGGCCAGGGATGTGGTTCACCGTGCACTGGGCGACGAGTATGTAGTCGCTCTGAACCTTGCACCGACCACGCCCGATTGGTTGCGCAATCTGGGGGCTGGTCCGATGAAGTTGGGCCTGGACCTGTCCGGTGGCGTGCATTTCCTGATGGAAGTGGACATGGACAAGGCGGTGGATGCACGCCTGAAAGTCTACGAAGGCGAAGTGAAGAGCCTGCTGCGCAAAGAGCGGGTTCGTTATCGCAGCCTGCCGCAGCAGGATGGCGCCATCCAGTTGGGGTTCACCGACGCGGATACGCTGGAAAAAGCCCAGGCCCTGGTGCGCCGCAATTTCTCCGACTTCGATGCGACTAGCAGCGAGCGTAACGGTATGCAGGTGCTCCGCCTGGCGCTGACCCCGGCCAAGCTCGCGGAAATCCGGGAATACTCCATCAAGCAGAACCTGACCACGGTGCGCAACCGGGTCAACGAGCTGGGTGTCGCCGAGCCGCTGGTTCAGCGTCAGGGTGCCAACCGCATCGTCGTGGAACTGCCAGGGGTGCAGGACACCGCAACGGCCAAGGGTATCCTTGGCAAGACCGCGAACCTGGAGTTCCGTCTGCAGGCCGAGGCGGATGCGGCCCGGGCGACTACCGAGGCTTTCGAGTTTCGTCAGGAAGGACGCCCGCCGGTCCAGTTGGAGCGCACCCTGATCATCACCGGTGACCAGGTGACCGATGCGCAGGCGAGTTTCGACGAGAACGGTCGCCCGCAGGTGAATATCCGCCTGGATGGGCATGGCGGCGACCTGATGAATCGCGCTACCCGCAACAACGTCGGGCGCAGCATGGCGGTGATCTTCATCGAACAGAAGCCGGTAACCCGCTACGTCAAGCAGGTGGTCGGCGGCGTCGAGAAGGAGGTGCCGGTGCAGGCCTTCCGTGAGGAGAAGAAGATCATCAGTCTGGCGACCATTCAGTCGCCGCTGGGCAACAGCTTCCGTATCACTGGTCTCGATGGTCCGGGCGAGTCCTCCGAACTGGCACTGCTGCTGCGCGCCGGTGGTCTGGCCGCGCCGATGTACTTCGCCGAAGAGCGCACCATCGGGCCGAGCCTGGGTGCGGAGAACATCGAGCTGGGTGCCAATGCCGCACTGTGGGGCTTCTTCTTCGTCGCCCTGTTCATCGTTGCGATCTACAAGTTCTTCGGGCTGCTGGCGACCGTCGCGCTGGGCTTCAACATGGTCGTCCTGGTCGCGTTGATGTCCTTGCTGGGGGCGACGCTGACCCTGCCCGGCATCGCCGGTATCGTGTTGACCATGGGTATGGCGGTGGACGCCAACGTGCTGATCTTCTCCCGTATCAGGGAGGAAATCGCCAACGGAATGTCCATTCAGCGTGCCATCCATGAGGGCTTCGATCGCGCCTTCTCGGCCATTCTCGATGGCAACCTCACCACCCTGCTGGTGGGGGGAATTCTCTTCGCCATGGGGACCGGTCCGGTGAAAGGTTTCGCCGTGACGCTGTCGCTCGGGATCATTACCTCCATGTTCACCGCCATCGTCGTGACCCGTGGCATGGTCAACCTGATCTTCGGTGGTCGCGATCTGAAGAAGCTGTGGATTTAAGGGGTACGCCACGATGAAACGCGTTATCAACTTCATGGGCATTCGCCACTTGGCGTTTGCCGCGACCGTGTTGCTGACCCTGGTATCCCTGGGCAGCCTCGCGTTCCAGGGGCTGAATTTCGGCCTGGACTTCACTGGCGGCACCCTGATCGAGCTGGGTTACGAAAAGCCGGCCGAACTCGACAAGGTGCGCAGTCAACTGAGTGCGGCAGGCTATCCAGACGCCGTCGTGCAGAGCTTTGGGGCTACCACCGATGTGCTGGTGCGCTTGCAGGGCGACGACCCGCAGCTCGGCAACAAGGTCTCTGCGGCTTTGGAGCAGGCGGACAGCGGCAACCCGGTATCGGTCAAGCGGGTCGAGTTCGTCGGTCCGGCGGTCGGAGAGGAGCTGCGTGACCAGGGCGGCCTGGGCATGTTGCTGGCGCTGGGCGGCATCCTGGTCTACGTGGCTTTCCGCTTCCAATGGAAGTTCGGTCTGGGTGCGATCCTTTCGCTGATCCACGACGTGATCGTGACGCTCGGGGTGTTCTCGCTGTTCCAGATTCCCTTCGACCTCACGGTCCTGGCGGCGGTCCTGGCAATCATCGGCTATTCGCTGAACGATACCATCGTGGTGTTCGACCGTATCCGCGAGAATTTCCGTGTCCTGCGCAAGGCCGAGCTGATCGAGAACATCAACATCTCCACGACCCAGACGCTGTTGCGTACCCTTGCAACGTCGATTTCCACCCTTCTGGCGGTCGTCGCGCTGATGGTCTTCGGTGGGGAAAACCTGTGGGGCTTCTCGTTGGCGCTGTTCATCGGTGTTCTGGCGGGTACTTACTCGTCCGTCTATATCGCCAGCATTCTGCTGATCTGGCTGAAACTCACCCGCGACGACCTGATTCCGCCGGCAGTCGAGGAGGCGGTGGATGATCGCCCCTGAGTAGCGAAGCGGAACTCTCGTGCGGTGCCTGGGTCCAAGGCAAGGACAAAGGCACTCGGGTGCCGATCGAGAGGTAGGAGATATATGAACAAGTCGATGCTCGTAGGTGCGGTACTGGGTGCGGTCGGTGTGACTGCCGGTGGTGCCCTGGCTACTTACAGTCTTGTGGGTGGCGGCCCCGAGTATGCCGAAGTGCTCGCCGTGGAGCCGATCAAGGAAACGATCAAGACCCCGCGCGAAGTATGCAAGGACGTTACCGTGACCCGCCAGCGTCCGGTGCAGGACCAGCATCAGATTGCAGGTACCGTGATTGGTGCGGTGGCCGGCGGATTGCTGGGTAATCAGGTCGGTGGCGGTAACGGCAAGAAGATCGCTACCGTGGCTGGTGCTGCAGCCGGTGGCTATGCCGGTAACAAGATTCAGGAAGGCATGCAGGCGCGTGACACGTACACGACGACCGAGACCCGCTGTAATACGGTGACCGACACCAGCGAAAAGGTGGTCGGTTATGACGTGAAATACAAGCTGGGTGAGAAGGTCGGAAAGGTGCGGATGGATCGCGATCCGGGTGCCGCCATTCCGGTGAAGGATGGTCAGTTGGTTCTGGCGCAGCAATCCCAGCCTGCCCAGTAGGCGAAATCGAGACAAAGAAAAACCCGGTCTAGGCCGGGTTTTTTCGTATCTGCGGTCAGCGTTTCAGCGACGGGGGAAGGTGTGGCTGGATCGCAGTCAGTACGGCCTTGAAGCACTTGGTATTGCCGGCGACGATGTGGCCTTTTTCCAGGAATTCGTGGTTGCCGGTGAAATCGCTCACCAAGCCACCGGCTTCCTGTACCAGTAGGGCGCCCGCAGCCATGTCCCATTCGGACAGGCCGAACTCCCAATAGGCGTCGTAGCGGCCGGCGGCCACGTAGGCCAGATCCAGGCTGGCGGCGCCGGCGCGGCGAATGCCGGCGGTCTGTCCGACCAGGCTGCGAAACATGTTCAGGTAATTGTCCAGATGGTCCATCTGGCTATCGCGGAAGGGGAACCCCGTGCCGAGCAGTGCGCCTTCAAGGCCCTTGCGCGGGCTGACGCGCAGGCGGCGACCGTTCAGGGCCGCGCCACGACCGCGGCTGGCGGTGAATTCTTCCTGGCGGACCGGATCGAGCACCACGGCGTGTTCGAGACGGCCGCGATATTTGCAGGCGATGCTCACGGCGAAGTGCGGTACGCCGCGAACGAAGTTGGTGGTTCCATCCAGCGGGTCGATGATCCATTGGTAGTCGGCACCTTCGCCGCTGCCTTCGATCAGTCCGCCTTCTTCGCCTTTGAAGCCGTGATTCGGGTAGGCCTTGCGCAGGGCGTTGACGATGGTCTGCTCGGCAGCGCGATCGACCTCGGTCACATAATCCTTGGCTTCCTTCTCGTTGACCGAGATGACATCCAGCCGCTCGATGGAACGGAAGATCAATTCTCCGGCGCTGCGGGCTGCGCGCAGCGCGATATTCAGCATGGGCTGCATGGACGATTACCTGGGACATTAAAGAAAGCCGGCCATTCTAGCAGAAAAGCTTGGCGCGGGTAGCGCGCCTTGTGTGGTGCGTGGCGTTCGCCGGGGGGCTTCTGTAAGATTTGCTGCCTTTTTGCTGTTTGTGTGTGGTGCCCGGTGCTGCAGAACATACGAGTGGTCCTGGTGAATACCAGTCATCCCGGCAATATCGGCGGGGCTGCGCGCGCCATGAAGAACATGGGGCTCTCCCGTCTGGTGCTGGTCGATCCCGAGGATTTTCCCAGTGGGGAGGCCGTCGCTCGCGCTTCCGGCGCGACGGATATCCTCGACAACGCGCAGGTTGTCGGCACGTTGGAAGAGGCATTGGTGGGGTGCAGTGTGGCGCTTGGCACCAGTGCGCGAGACCGACGCATTCCCTGGCCGCTCCTGGATCCGCGTGAATGTGCGGCAACCTGTCTCGATCAAGTGGGGGCTGGGGCTGAGGTCGCATTGGTTTTCGGGCGTGAATACGCCGGCCTGACCAACGAAGAGCTGCAGCGTTGCCAGTTCCATGTGCATATCCCGTCGGACCCGGAGTTCGGTTCGCTCAACTTGGCGGCTGCGGTGCAGGTGTTGGTGTACGAGGTTCGCATGGCATGGTTGGCGGCCCAGGGGCAGCCGACCAAGATGGAGAAGCTGGAGACCACGGCGATTCTAAATTCCCAGCCGGTGACGGTGGAGGAGCTGGAGCTTTTCTATGGGCATCTGGAAAAGACGCTGGTGGACATCGGCTTTCTCGATCCCGAGAAGCCGAGGCATCTGATGTCGAGGTTGCGCCGGCTTTACGGGCGTTGCGGTATCAGCAAGCTGGAAATGAATATCCTTCGCGGCATTCTGACAGAGACTCAGAAGGTTGCCCGGGGGGAGCCTCACAAGCGGAGAGAAGACTGATGTTCGAGCGCGTTCGAGAAGATATCCAGAGCGTTTTCCATCGCGATCCGGCTGCGCGCAACGCGTTCGAGGTGCTGACCTGCTACCCGGGCCTTCATGCGATCTGGTTGCATCGTCTGGCGCATGCGCTGTGGGGCGCCGGCTGGAAATGGCTGGCACGTCTGGTGTCGAATTTCGGCCGTTGGTTGACTGGGATCGAGATCCATCCGGGGGCGAAAATCGGCCGGCGCTTCTTCATTGATCATGGCATGGGTATCGTGATTGGCGAGACGGCGGAAATCGGCGATGACGTGACGCTGTATCAGGGGGTGACCCTGGGTGGTACCAGTTGGAACAAGGGTAAGCGTCATCCGACCCTGGAAGATGGTGTGGTGGTCGGTGCCGGCGCCAAGGTGCTGGGGCCTTTCACGGTGGGGGCGGGGGCGAAGATCGGCTCCAATGCGGTGGTGACCAAGGCCGTGCCGGCTGGCGCTACGGCGGTCGGTATTCCCGGGCGAATCATCGTAAAGGTCGATGACGAACAGGAGGCCAAGCGCCAGGCTATAGCCGAGAAGTTCGGCTTCGACGCATACGGCGTCGGCCAGGACATGCCTGATCCCGTGGCGCGGGCGATCGGTCAGTTGCTGGATCACCTGCAGGCGGTGGATGCGCGCCTGGAGGGGATGTGCGCGGCGCTCAAGGCGCTGGGCAGTGATTATTGCGCTAAGGAGCTGCCTGCGCTGCGCGAAGAGGACTTCGCCGGGGTCAAGGATGACGGCAGTAAGCCTGCGGCCTGATGCGCGGTTGCTGGTGTCCTGTTATGATGCGCGCCCCTGCTGGGGCGCGTAAACCTGAGTAAAAGGATAGGTCTTTTAGTTGACTTAAATACTCGGGAATTGCATACTCGCTGCAAACCAGCGATCCCGTGGTATTCCAACCATGCGTCTGACCACTAAAGGCCGTTACGCCGTCACCGCCATGCTCGATCTGGCTCTGCATGCCCAGCATGGTCCGGTGTCCCTGGCGGATATTTCCGAGCGCCAAGGAATTTCCCTGTCTTATCTGGAGCAGCTCTTTGCCAAGCTTCGTCGTGGCAATCTGGTGACCAGTGTGCGTGGCCCCGGAGGGGGATACCAGCTCTCCCGGGATATGCAGGGTATCCAGGTGGCCCAGGTGATCGACGCGGTCAACGAGTCGGTCGATGCCACCCGTTGCCAGGGGCTCGGTGACTGCCATTCCGGCGATACCTGCCTCACTCACCACCTCTGGTGCGATCTCAGTCAGCAGATTCATGAATTCCTCAGTGGTATCAGCCTGGCCGACCTCGTTACCCGTCGCGAGGTGCAGGAGGTCGCCCAGCGTCAGGATCAGCGTCGCTGCAGTACCAATGCGAGGGCGCCGCGCCTGGATAAGATTGAAGCGTCCGCCGTTGAATGAGCAGGATGCCAGCCTGATAGGAGAAGTTTGATGAGATTGCCGATTTACCTCGACTACTCGGCCACGACACCGGTGGATCCTCGCGTTGCCCAGAAGATGAGCGAATGTCTGCTGGTCGATGGCAACTTTGGTAACCCGGCATCGCGCTCCCACGTGTTCGGTTGGAAAGCCGAAGAAGCGGTGGAGAATGCCCGGCGGCAGGTGGCTGAACTGGTCAATGCCGATCCGCGCGAGATCGTCTGGACGTCCGGTGCTACCGAGTCCGACAACCTGGCCATCAAGGGTGTCGCGCATTTCTATGCGGGCAAGGGGAAGCACATCGTGACTTCCAAGATCGAGCACAAGGCGGTCCTGGATACCACTCGCCAGCTCGAGCGCGAAGGTTTCGAGGTGACCTATCTCGAGCCGGGCGAAGACGGGCTGATCACCCCGGCGATGGTCGAGGCGGCTCTGCGCGACGACACCATTCTGGTCTCGGTGATGCACGTCAATAACGAGATCGGCACGATCAACGATATTGCCGCCATCGGCGAGCTGACCCGTTCCCGTGGCGTGCTGTTCCACGTGGATGCCGCGCAATCCACCGGCAAGGTCGAGATCGATCTGGAAAAGATGAAAGTCGACCTGATGTCCTTCTCTGCCCACAAGACCTACGGGCCGAAGGGGATCGGTGCGCTTTACGTGCGCCGCAAGCCGCGTGTTCGCCTGGAGGCGATCATCCATGGCGGCGGTCATGAGCGTGGCATGCGTTCCGGCACGCTGGCGACCCACCAGATTGTCGGCATGGGCGAAGCCTTCCGTATCGCGAAGGAAGAAATGGTCCAGGAGAACGAGCGTATCCGCAGCCTGCGCGACCGTTTCTATCGTCAGGTCGAAGGTATCGAAGAGCTTTACGTGAACGGCAGCATGACTGCCCGTGTGCCGCACAACCTCAACCTCAGCTTCAACTATGTCGAGGGTGAGTCGTTGATCATGGCGCTCAAGGACCTGGCGGTGTCTTCCGGGTCGGCCTGTACTTCGGCCTCCTTGGAACCGTCCTATGTGCTGCGTGCGCTGGGGCGTAACGATGAATTGGCACACAGCTCGATCCGTTTCACCTTCGGTCGCTTCACCACCGAGGAAGAGATCGACTATGCGGCGCAGAAGGTCTCCGAGGCGGTCTCGAAGCTGCGCGAGCTTTCGCCGCTGTGGGATATGTTCAAAGAGGGTGTCGACCTGTCGAAGGTCGAGTGGCAGGCGCATTGACGCCCTGACGTGAGAGGAATTGCAACATGGCATACAGCGACAAGGTCATTGACCACTACGAAAACCCGCGCAACGTCGGCAAGCTCGACGCCGAAGATCCCAATGTCGGGACCGGCATGGTCGGTGCGCCGGCTTGCGGTGACGTGATGCGCCTGCAGATCAAGGTCAACGAGCAGGGCGTCATCGAAGACGCCAAGTTCAAGACCTACGGTTGCGGTTCGGCGATCGCGTCCAGTTCCCTCGCCACCGAGTGGATGAAGGGCAAGACCCTGGATGAAGCTGAGACCATCAAGAACACCCAGCTCGCCGAAGAACTGGCTCTGCCTCCGGTCAAGATTCACTGCTCGGTGCTCGCCGAGGACGCCATTAAAGCGGCCGTGCGCGATTACAAGCAGAAGAAAGGCTTGCTCTGAGTCGTTTCAGTGAGTGAGGAGTTTCCAATGGCCATCACCATGACCCCAGCCGCCGCCCAGCACGTCCGCCGCTCACTGGATGGGCGTGGCAAGGGCGAGGGTATTCGCCTGGGTGTGCGCACCACGGGCTGCTCCGGCTTGGCTTATGTACTGGAGTTTGTGGACGAGACCGGTGCTGACGACCAGGTTTTCGAAAGCCATGGCGTGAAGGTGATCATTGACCCGAAGAGTCTGGTCTACCTCGATGGCACGGAGCTCGATTTCGTTCGCGAGGGCCTCAACGAAGGCTTCAAGTTCAACAACCCCAACGTCCGCGGCGAGTGCGGCTGTGGCGAGAGTTTCAATGTCTGAGGCTCTCCGTGGGTAGCCCCTGTCACTTTGCGCTGTTCGACCTGCAGCCGGACTTTCGCGTCGATCTCGAACGGTTGGCGGCGCGCTATCGCGAGCTGGCGCGCACCGTTCATCCGGATCGCTTTGCCGATGCGTCGGAGCGCGAGCAGCGCTTGGCTCTGGAGCGTTCGGCCAGCCTCAACGAGGCCTACCAGACGCTGAAGAGCGCGCCGCGGCGGGCGCTGTACCTGCTGGCGCTTAATGGTCGCGAGTTGCCGCTGGAGGCCACTGTCCAAGACCCCGATTTCCTCATGCAGCAGATGCATTGGCGCGAGGAGTTGGAGGACCTGCAAGACAGCGCGGACTTGTCGGGGGTGGCGGCATTCAAGCGCCGTCTCAAGGGGGCTCAGGAAGAGCTGAACGAGGCGTTCGCAGCCTGCTGGAACGATGCGGCCCGTCGTGAAGAGGCCGAGCGGCTCGTACGGCGGATGCAGTTCCTCGACAAACTCTCCTACGAAGTGCGCCAGTTGGAAGAGCGCCTCGACGATTAACCTGCGCGTTGCCCTTGGTGACGCGCCCGATATCCAGGCAAGCATGGCTCTACTTCAGATCGCTGAACCCGGACAGAGCCCCCAGCCACACCAGCGTCGTCTGGCGGTGGGGATCGATCTGGGCACCACCAATTCTCTGGTCGCCGCCGTCCGCAGTGGCTTGTCCGAGCCTCTGGCCGACGAGAGCGGAGATGTCATCCTGCCGTCCGCGGTGCGCTACCACATTGATCGGGTCGAGGTGGGGCGAACTGCCAAGGCTGCGGCAGCCGAAGATCCGCTGAACACCGTATTGTCGGTCAAGCGCCTGATGGGACGTGGCCTGGCGGACGTGAAGCAATTGGGCGAACAGTTGCCCTACCGCTTCAGCGGCGGCGAATCGCACATGCCGTTCATCGAGACCGTACAAGGTCCGAAAAGCCCGGTGGAGGTCTCTGCCGATATTCTCAAGGTGCTGCGTCAGCGCGCCGAAGCCGCGTTGGGCGGCGAACTGGTCGGGGCGGTCATCACCGTGCCTGCCTATTTCGACGAGGCTCAGCGCCAGGCCACCAAAGACGCCGCGCGACTTGCCGGTCTGAACGTCCTGCGTCTGCTCAACGAGCCGACGGCGGCTGCCGTCGCCTATGGCCTCGACCAGCAGGCGGAGGGGGTCGTGGCGATCTACGATCTGGGCGGAGGCACCTTCGATATTTCCATCCTGAGGCTGAGTCGCGGGGTGTTCGAAGTCATGGCCACGGGCGGCGACAGCGCGCTGGGTGGTGATGATTTCGATCACGCGGTCGCCGGCTGGATCGTCGAGCAGGCCGGATTGTCCGCCGATCTCGATCCGGCGGCCCAGCGCAGCCTGCTGCGAGCCGCATGTGCGGCAAAAGAGGCGCTGACCGGCGAAACCTCCGTGGTGGTCGAATACGGCGCTTGGCAGGGGCTGCTGACGCGTGAGCATTTCGACGCGCTGATCGAGCCGATGGTGGCGCGCAGTCTCAAGGCGTGCCGTCGGGCTGTGCGCGATGCGGGCATCGAGCTGGAGGAGGTCGAGGCCGTGGTCATGGTGGGTGGGTCCACCCGCGTGCCGCGCGTTCGCCAGGCGGTCGCCGAACTCTTCGCACGCGAGCCGTTGACCGATATCGATCCCGATCAGGTCGTGGCCATTGGTGCGGCCATCCAAGCCGATATGCTGGCCGGTAACAAGCGTGGCGGCGACGAGTTGCTGCTGCTCGATGTGATTCCTCTGTCGCTCGGCCTGGAAACCATGGGTGGGCTGATGGAGAAGGTGATTCCTCGCAATACCACCATACCGGTAGCGCGTGCCCAGGATTTCACCACTTACAAGGATGGCCAGACGGCCATGATGATCCATGTGCTGCAGGGCGAGCGCGAACTGATCAGCGACTGCCGCTCCCTGGCGCGTTTCGAGTTGCGTGGCATTCCGCCCATGGTGGCGGGGGCGGCGAAGATTCGGGTGACTTTCCAGGTGGACGCGGATGGTTTGCTGAACGTCTCGGCTCGCGAGCTGGGCTCGGGTGTAGAGGCGAGCATCCAGGTGAAGCCGTCCTATGGCCTGACCGACAGTGAAATCGCTCGCATGTTGCAGGACTCTTTCCAGCATGCGGGCGACGACAAGGCCGCGCGTGCGCTGCGCGAGCAACAGGTCGATGCCCAGCGTCTGCTGGAGGCGGTTACCGCTGCCCTGGAAGCCGATGGCGAGCGTCTGCTCAGTGCCGACGAGCGCGCGGCCATCGAGTCGCAGATGGAGCAGTTGCGCGAACTCATGGTGGGTACCGATGGGCCTGCCATCGAGCGGCAGGCCAAGCGCCTCACCCAAATTACCGACGCCTTTGCTGCGCGTCGTCTGGATGCCACGGTGAAAGCCGCCCTGGCCGGACGTCGCCTGAACGAAATCGAGGAATGACCGATGCCGCAGATTGTTTTTCTGCCCCATGCCGAGCACTGTCCCGAGGGGGCCGTGATCGAGGCGCAACCCGGCGAAACCGTTCTTGACGCCGCCTTGCGCAATGGCATCGACATCGAGCATGCCTGCGAAAAGTCTTGTGCCTGTACCACTTGTCATGTCGTCATTCGTGAAGGCTTCGGCTCGCTGGAGCCATCCGATGAACTGGAAGACGATATGCTCGACAAGGCGTGGGGGCTGGAGCCTTCCTCTCGGCTTTCCTGCCAGGCTGTTGTGGCAGACGAGGATTTGGTAGTGGAAATTCCGAAGTACACTATCAATCAGGTCTCCGAAGGGCATTGAGGCGAAACGGGAGCGATCATGAGCCTTAAGTGGACGGATGTTCTGGATATCGCCATCGAGTTGGCAGAGAGCAAGCCGGGCGTGGACCCGCGCTACGTCAATTTCGTCGATTTGCACCGCTGGGTACTGGCCTTGCCGGACTTCGACGACGATCCCCAGCGTGGCGGCGAGAAGGTCCTCGAAGCCATCCAGGCGGCGTGGATCGAAGAGCTCGACTGAGCCAGGCCCCCGGCCCTACGCATTTCACTGGAACCCGCGTATAATTCGCGGGTTTAATTTTTCGCTTTAACCTCAAGTTTCTGGAGTTTTTCATGGCCGTTGAGCGCACTCTTTCCATCGTCAAGCCGGATGCCGTTTCCAAGAACGTCATCGGCGAGATCCTGACCCGTTTCGAAAAGGCCGGCCTGCGTGTCGTTGCCGCCAAGATGGTCCAACTCTCCGAGCGTGAAGCCGGTGGCTTCTACGCCGAGCACAAAGAGCGTCCCTTCTTCAAGGATCTGGTGTCCTTCATGACCTCCGGTCCGGTCCTGGTCCAGGTTCTGGAAGGCGAGAACGCCATTGCCAAAAACCGTGAACTGATGGGTGCCACCGATCCGAAGAAGGCCGAAGCTGGCACCATCCGCGCCGATTTCGCCGTCTCCATCGACGAGAACGCCGTGCACGGTTCCGACTCCGAGGCTTCCGCTGCTCGCGAAATCGCCTACTTCTTCGCCGCCACCGAGGTGTGCGCTCGCATTCGCTAAGCGAATCGCGGGAAGGGTGAAGCCATGACTGAATCGACCGGAAAAGTGAATCTGCTGGGCCTGACCCAGCCTCAACTGGAGAGCTTCTTCGAATCCATCGGAGAGAAGCGCTTCCGTGCCGGTCAGGTGATGAAATGGATTCACCACTTTGGTGTCGATGATTTCGATGCCATGAGCAATATCGGCAAGGCCCTGCGCGACAAGCTCAAGGCCTCTGCCGAGATTCGCGGTCCGGAAGTGGTCAGCCAGGACATCTCCAGCGACGGTACCCGTAAATGGGTGGTCCGCGTGGCGTCCGGCAGTTGTGTCGAGACCGTCTACATTCCCCAGGGCGGGCGCGGCACCCTCTGCGTGTCCTCCCAGGCCGGTTGTGCCCTGGATTGCAGCTTCTGCTCCACCGGCAAGCAAGGTTTCAACAGCGACCTCACTGCGGCGGAAGTGATCGGCCAGGTGTGGATCGCCAACAAGTCATTCGGCACCGTGCCGGCGAAAATCGATCGTGCCATTACCAACGTGGTGATGATGGGCATGGGTGAGCCGCTGCTGAACTTCGACAACGTGGTCGCCGCCATGAGCATCATGATGGACGACCTCGGATACGGGATTTCCAAACGGAAGGTGACCCTGTCCACTTCCGGCGTGGCGCCGATGATCGACAAGCTGGGGGAGGTGATCGATGTCTCCCTGGCGCTGTCGCTGCACGCGCCCAACGATGAATTGCGCAACAAGCTGGTACCAATCAACAAGAAGTATCCGCTGGCGGTCGTCCTGGATGCCTGCAAGCGCTATATCTCCCGGCTCGGCGAGAAGCGCGTGCTGACCATCGAGTATACGCTGCTCAAGGATGTCAACGATCAGCCGGAACACGCTGCGCAGATCGTCGCGCTTCTCAAGGATTTTCCTTGCAAGATCAACCTGATTCCGTTTAATCCCTTCCCTTTTTCCGGATACGAGCGGCCGAGCAACAATGCGATCCGTCGTTTCCAGGACCTGCTGCATAAGGCGGGGCACAATGTCACCGTACGCACTACGCGCGGCGATGACATCGATGCGGCTTGCGGCCAGCTGGTCGGTCAGGTGATGGATCGTACCCGGCGCAGCGAACGTTATATCGCCGTGCGTCAGCTCGGCACCGATGCCGACACACCGGGCGGCACTGCCAATCGAACCTGAAGGGAGGAGTTTCATGATCGTGCGCGCTGCGCTGCTTTCGCTTTTCACCGGTCTGTTCCTGACAGGCTGCGTTTCCACCGGCAATGTCGACCGGATGAAGACCTCCGAGGGTCGTGAGCAAGCGCGCGATGCTTACATCCAATTGGGGCTCGGTTATCTCCAGCAAGGCCAGACCGAGCGAGCCAAGGTTCCATTGAAGAAGGCGCTCGAACTCGATTCCTCGAATGCCGATGCCTATGCGGCACTGGCCCTGGTGTTCCAGACCGAGATGGAACCCAAGCTGGCCGATGATAACTACCGCAAGGCGTTGTCCCTGCGCAGCGATGCGCGGATTCTCAACAATTACGGCAGCTTCCTGTTCGAACAGCAGCGTTACAAGGAAGCCTACGAGCGCTTCCAGCAGGCCGCAGCGGACAATCTCTATCCCGAGCGCTCGCGCGTCTACGAGAACCTCGGCCTTACCGCGTTGAAGCTGAACCAGCGTGCCTTGGCCAAGCAACATCTGGAGAAGTCCCTGCGCCTGAATCGCGAGCAGCCGCGTGCGCTGCTGGAGCTGGCCGTGTTGTCCTTCGAGGATAAAGAGTACGTACCGGCTCGTGGGTACTATGAAAGTTTCAGTCGTCTGTCCGAACAGAATGCCCGCAGCCTTCTGCTGGGTACCCGCCTGGCGACCATCTTCGACGATCGTGACAGGGCTGCCAGCCTCGGCCTGCAGTTGAAGCGCCTTTATCCCGGTACGCCGGAATATCAGCAATATCTGTCGGAGCAACAATGAACGCGTCGCATCATGAAGCTGTAGCGGCGACTCGCGTCAATCCGGGCGAGACGCTGCGAAGAGCCCGCGAAAGCAGGAATTGGGAGCTGACCGACGTTGCCGCTCAGCTCAACCTGACTGCGCAGGCGTTGCGCCAGTTGGAAGACGGGGCTTTCGACCAGTTGCCGGGGCACACCTTCGCACGCGGCTACATTCGCGCCTACGCCAAGTTGCTGGGCATGGACCAGACCCGGTTGGTACAAGAGTTCGACCAGTACACGGGAACGGACGCCACGGGCAGTAGCGTGCACAGCCTCGGCCGTATCGAGGAGCCGGTGAGGCTGTCCCAGAACCTGCTGCGCTTCGTCAGTTTCGCGCTGTTGGCAGTGTTGGCTGCTGTCGGCTTCTTCTGGTGGCAGGAACAGTCTTCCAACCGGGGCGAAGAACGCACCGGGCTGGGCATCGAGCATGTCGAAGTGGAAAGCGCCGACGGTACGACGCAGATTCATCCGCTGGATGAGCCTGAAGACCAGGCCGTGGCCGAGGCGAGCGGCGATCAGGCCGAATTACCGTTGCCTTCCGTTTCGCCGGAAGTCGCCGGTCAGCCGGAAAGTGATGCCGAGCCGTCCGCTCCGAGCGATGCCGCATCGACCGGCGAAGCACCGTCGGCTTCGACCGAGCCCGAGACCCCGGCCCAGCCTGAGAGCGTCACTCCTCCGGCGACGCCGCCTGCGGCTCCGGTAGCGGTCCAGCCGGGCGAGGGTATGGTGCGTATGCAGTTCACCGCCAATTGTTGGACCCAGATCACCGATGCCACTGGCAAGGTACTCTACAGCGGTTTGAAGCGAGAGGGGGAAAGCCTGGACGTCAGTGGCAAGGCGCCCTTGAAACTGCATCTTGGCTATGCCCGCGGTGTGCAGGTCAGCTTCAATGGCCAAACGGTCGATCTGGCACCGTATGTCCGTGGCGAAACTGCGCGCTTCACCTTGGGAGGGCAATAAACCGTGCATTGCGAGTCTCCCATCAAGCGACGCCAGTCGCGCAAGATCTGGGTCGGTTCCGTGCCCGTGGGTGGCGATGCGCCCATCTCCGTGCAGAGCATGACCAACACCGATACCTGTGACGTGGCGGCCACGGTGGCCCAGATCCGTCGTCTGGAAGATGCCGGTGCGGACATCGTTCGCGTTTCGGTGCCGGACATGGAGGCTGCCGAGGCCTTCGGCAAGATCAAACAGCAGGTGAAGGTTCCGCTGGTGGCGGACATTCACTTCGATTACACCATCGCCTTGCGGGTTGCCGAGCTGGGCGTCGATTGCCTGCGCATCAACCCGGGTAATATCGGTCGTGAAGACCGCGTCCGGGCCGTGGTCGATGCCGCCCGCGACAAGGGCATTCCTATCCGCATCGGCGTCAACGCCGGTTCGCTGGAAAAGGACCTACAGAAGAAGTACGGCGAACCCACGCCGGCAGCGCTGGTGGAGTCCGCACTTCGCCATGTCGAGCACCTGGACCGTCTGGACTTCCAGGACTTCAAAGTCAGCGTGAAAGCCTCAGACGTGTTCATGGCGGTGGAAGCCTACCGTCTGCTCGCCAAGCAGATTGAGCAGCCCCTGCACCTGGGCATCACGGAAGCCGGTGGCTTGCGCTCCGGTACCGTCAAGTCGGCAGTGGGGTTGGGGATGCTGCTGGCCGAGGGGATCGGCGATACCATCCGCATCTCCCTTGCCGCCGATCCGGTCGAAGAGATCAAGGTCGGTTTCGACATTCTCAAATCGCTGCACCTGCGCTCGCGTGGCATCAACTTCATCGCCTGTCCGAGCTGTTCGCGGCAGAACTTCGACGTGGTGAAAACCATGAACGAACTGGAGGGGCGTCTCGACGACCTCCTGGTTCCGCTGGATGTGGCGGTAATCGGCTGCGTGGTGAACGGCCCCGGCGAGGCGAAGGAAGCGCATATCGGCCTGACCGGCGGTACGCCCAACAACCTGATCTACATCGACGGCAAGCCCGCACAGAAACTGACCAACGACAATCTGGTGGACGAGCTGGAAAAGCTGATCCGCCGGAAGGCGGCCGAAAAGGCCGAGGCCGACGCGACCCTGATCGCGCGCGGTTAATTTCCTAAGGATCTTTCGTGAGCAAAACGCTGCAAGCCATACGTGGCATGAACGACATCCTGCCGGAGCAGACTCCGGTTTGGCGCTACCTCGAGAACACCTTCGCACAGTTGCTGGACGGCTACGGCTACAAGGAAATCCGCCTGCCGATCCTCGAATTCACCGAGCTGTTCGCCCGTGGTATCGGCGAAGGCACCGATGTGGTCGACAAGGAGATGTACACCTTCCTCGACCGCAACGAAGAGTCCCTGACTTTGCGCCCGGAAGGTACGGCCGGTTGTGTGCGTGCGGTGCTTGAGCACGGCCTGACCGGTGGCGGTCAGGTCCAGAAGCTTTGGTACGCCGGCCCGATGTTCCGTTACGAAAAGCCGCAGAAAGGCCGCTATCGCCAGTTCCACCAGATCGGTGTGGAAGTCTTCAACCAGCCGGGGCCGGATATCGATGCCGAGCTGATCGTGCTGACCTGGCGTCTGTGGAAGAGGCTTGGCCTGGCCGATTCCGTCACTCTGCAACTCAATAGCCTTGGCTCCAGTGAAGCCCGTGCGTCCTATCGGGATGCTCTGGTGGCTTATCTGCGCGAGCGCTTCGACCAACTCGACGAAGACAGCCAGCGCCGCCTGACCACTAATCCGCTGCGTATTCTCGACAGCAAGAATGCCCAGACCCAGGCGCTCCTCGCTGATGCGCCGACGCTGCATGACTATCTGGACGAGGAGTCGCGCACTCATTTCGAGGGGCTCAAGGCCCGCCTCGATGCGGTCGGTATCCGCTACGAGATCAACCAGAAGCTGGTCCGCGGCCTGGATTACTACGGCCGTACCGTGTTCGAGTGGGTGACCGACAGGCTCGGCGCCCAGGGCACCGTCTGTGCCGGCGGCCGCTACGACGGCCTGATCTCCCAGTTCGGTGGCAAGCCGACCCCGGGCGTCGGTTTCGCCATGGGTGTCGAGCGTCTGGTACTGCTGCTGGAGACCCTGGAGCTGGTGCCGGCGGAGCTGAACAGTCCGGCTCACGCCTACCTCTGCGCCTTCGGCGAGCCCGCCGAACTGGCTGCTCTGGCGCTGGCGGAGCGCCTGCGCGATGCCCTTCCTGGGTTGCGTCTGCTGGTCAATGCGGGGGGCGGCAGCTTCAAGAGTCAATTCAAGAAGGCCGACAAGAGCGGTGCGTCATATGCGCTGATTCTGGGCGACGACGAACTGGCCAACCGCGTGGTAGGGTGCAAGCCGCTGCGTACCGACGGCGAACAACAGAACATTGCCTGGGATGCTCTTGCCGAGCACCTGGCTGCCTGCATGCAGGCTTGAGTATCAGACGGATAGGAGCATTGGGGTGACCTCGCGTACCGAAGAAGAACAACTGGCGCTGATCAAGGAATGGTGGCAGCGCAACGGCATGCCCCTGCTGACCGGCGGTGCGCTGGCGCTGGTGGCGGTGTTCGGCTGGCAGGGCTGGCAGAAGTACCAGACCAACCAGGCGCAAGGCGCTTCCATGCTGTACCAGCAACTGCTGGAAACCGCCCTGACACCTAGCGGCCAGCCGGATGCAGGCAAGGTCAGCGAACTGGCCGGCAAGCTCAAGAGCGATTATGCCGGCACTCAATACGCCCAGTACGGCAGCCTCTTTGTCGCCAAGGTGGCGGTCGAAGCGGGCAAGCTGGACGATGCCGCCGCTGAGTTGCGGGCCATTGTCGACAAGCCGGCCGATGCCACCCTTGGCGAACTGGCGCGCCAGCGCCTGGCCCGTGTGCTGGCGGCCCAGGGCAAGGCCGAAGAGGCGCTCAAACTGCTCGAAGGCGATGCGGACAAGGCCTATCTGGCGAGCCGTGAAGAAGTTCGTGGCGATCTGCTGGTCCAGCTCGGCCGTACCGATGAAGCCCATGCCGCCTATGAGAAGGCCAAGGCTGCGCTCTCCGACGACGCGGCGGTAGGCAGCCTGCAGATGAAGCTCGACGACCTGGCTAAAGGGGATGCCTGACGTGAAGCGCTGGAAATATGCCGTAGTGCTGACCCTGGCCGCCGTGGTCGTGGGTTGCAGCAGCAACAGCAAGAAGGAACTGCCGCCGGCCGAGCTGCCCAAGTTCGAAGAGGAAGTGCAACTGAAGAAGGAATGGAGCCGCTCGATTGGTGACGGCCAGGGCGAAACCTTCAACATGCTGGTGCCGGCGGTCGACGGCGATGTGATCTACGCGGCCGATGTCGAAGGCGTAGTCATGGCGTTGGACCGTTTCAGTGGCAAGGTGGTCTGGAAGGAAGACCTGGAATTGCCGGTATCCGGCGCCGTGGGTGCCGGCTATGGGATGGTCCTGCTGGGGACGCTGAAGGGTGAGGTGATCGCCCTGGACGCCACCAGCGGCGAAGAGAAATGGCGTGCCCGCGTGACCAGCGAGGTACTGGCTCCTCCGGCAACTAACGGTGACGTGGTCATCGTTCAGACCCAGGACGACCGGCTGATCGCGCTTGATGCCGATACCGGCAACCAGCGCTGGATCTACGAAAGCACCCCGGCGGTACTGACGCTGCGCGGTACTGGTGCTCCCATCGTGACCAACCGCCTGGCCATTGCCGGCCTTTCCACCGGCAAGGTGATCGCCCTGGATACCCAGCGCGGCCTGCCGGTCTGGGAACAACGCGTAGCCGTGCCTTCCGGCCGTTCCGAGCTGGATCGCGTGGTAGACATCGACGGCGGCTTGCTGCTGTCCGGCGGCACTCTGTATGTCGTGACCTACCAGGGCCGCGTCGCCGGCCTGGATGTGGAAAGCGGCCGGGTGCTCTGGCAGCGCGAGGCCTCCAGCTATGTCGGCGTGGCGCAGGGCTTCGGCAGCGTCTACGTCAGCCAGGCCAGCGGTACCGTCGAAGGCATCGACGAGCGTTCCTCGTCGGCACTCTGGAGCAACGATCAACTGGCCCGCCGCCAACTGTCGGCGCCGGAAGTGTTCTCCAGCTACGTGGCAGTCGGTGATCTGGAAGGTTACCTGCACCTGCTTAGCCAGGTGGACGGCCGCTTCGTCGGTCGCGTCCGCATCGACAGCGATGGCCTGCGTGCCCGCCCGCTAGTGGTCGGCGAATGGCTGTATGCCTATGGCAACGGGGGCGAGCTGGTCGGTCTGACCATTCGCTAAACCCGTCTTGCCACTGCGACCCGCCCCATGCGGGTCGCCGAAATGTCCGGCCGCTGCCCTTGCAGCGGCCGTTGTGTTTTCTGAAATAAGCAGGTGAGAGCCTTATGGTTCCCGTAATCGCCCTGGTGGGCCGCCCGAACGTCGGCAAGTCGACACTGTTCAACCGTCTGACCAAGACCCGCGATGCCATCGTCGGCGATCTCTCCGGCCTGACCCGCGACCGCCAGTACGGCGAGGCGCGCTGGCAGGGGCGCACCTTCATCGTCATCGATACCGGTGGTATTTCCGGCGACGAAGAGGGCATCGACGCGAAGATGGCCGAGCAGTCTCTGCAAGCCATCGAGGAAGCCGATGCAGTGCTGTTCCTGGTGGACGCCCGCGCCGGCCTTTCCGCCGCCGACCAAATGATCGGCGAGCATCTGCGCCGCAAGAACAAGCGCACCTTCCTGGTGGCGAACAAGGTCGACAACGTCGATCCGGATATCGCCCGGGCCGAGTTCAGTCCACTGGCACTCGGCGACGCCTTGCCGATCGCCGCGGCCCATGGGCGAGGCATCAGCGCTCTGTTGCAGGCGGCCCTTGGTGAGTTCCCCAAGGATGCCGATGCCGAGGCGATCGAAGAGGCTGCGGCTGAGGATGTCGCGGAAGGCGAGGAAGCCAAGCGCATTCCTGGCCCGAGCGAGAAGGACGGTATCAAGATCGCCATCATCGGTCGGCCCAACGTCGGCAAGTCCACGCTGGTCAACCGCATGCTCGGCGAGGAGCGGGTGATCGTCTACGACCAGGCCGGTACGACCCGCGATAGCATCTACATTCCCTTCGAGCGCGACGAGGAGAAGTACACGCTGATCGATACCGCCGGCGTGCGCCGTCGCGGCAAGATCTTCGAGGCCGTGGAAAAGTTCTCGGTGGTGAAGACACTCCAGGCCATCCAGGATGCCAACGTGGTGGTCTTCGTCATGGATGCCCGTGAAGGCGTGGTCGAGCATGACCTCAACCTGCTCGGCTTCGTCCTGGAGACCGGCCGGGCGCTGGTCATTGCGCTCAATAAGTGGGATGGCATGGAGCCCGGCCAGCGCGACTATGTGAAGACCGAACTGGAGCGCCGGCTGTTCTTCGTCGATTTTGCCGACATACACTTCATCTCGGCCTTGCATGGCACGGGTGTCGGGCATCTGTACAAGTCGGTGCAGGCTGCGTTCAAGTCGGCGATTACCCGCTGGCCCACCAGCCGCCTGACTCAGATTCTCGAGGATGCGGTGCAGGAGCACCAGCCGCCGCTGGTCAACGGTCGGCGCATCAAGCTGCGCTATGCCCACCTGGGTGGTGCCAACCCGCCGCTGATCGTGATTCACGGCAATCAGGTCGAGGCCGTACCGAAGTCCTATACGCGCTACTTGGAAAATACCTATCGGCGGGTTCTCCGGTTGGTCGGCACGCCGATTCGCATCGAATACAAGGGCGGTGAAAACCCCTACGAGGGCAAGAAGAATACCCTCACCGACCGCCAGGTGAACAAGAAGCGCCGGCTGATGAGCCACCACAAGAAACAAGAGAAGAAGCGCAAGGACAAGAGGAAATAGCGGCGGGCGGTCTTCAGGCGGCAGGCGCCAGGGGATAAGCTTGTCGCCCCGACTCAGCCCGCTGCCTGTTGAAGCCCATGATCGAAAGCAAATTGCCGAACGTCGGCACCACCATCTTTACCCGGATGTCCCAGCTTGCTGCGGAAACCGGCGCGCTGAACCTGTCCCAGGGTTTTCCCGATTTCGATGGCCCTGCCGCCTTGCGCGAGGCGGTCGGCCGCCATATCGCCGCAGGCCATAACCAGTACGCGCCGATGACCGGGCTGCCGGCCTTGCGCGAGCAGGTCGCGGCAAAGATCGCGATCTGCTACGGCCAGACGGTCAGCGCCGACAGTGAAATCACCATCACTCCCGGCGCGACCCAGGCGATTTTCTGCGCTATCCAGGCAGTGATCCGCCCTGGCGACCAGGTCATTGTCTTCGATCCCTGCTATGACAGCTACGAGCCCTCGGTGGAGCTGGCCGGCGGTCGCTGCGTGCATGTTCCGCTGGCATTGCCGACGTTCGAGATCGACTGGCAGCGTTTCAGCGATGCGCTCAGTCCGCGCACGCGCATGGTGATCCTGAACAGCCCGCACAACCCCAGCGGAGCCCTGATTTCCCGCAAGGCGTTGGACCGTCTGGCCACCCTGATCCGCGACCGCGATATCTATCTGGTCAGCGACGAGGTCTACGAGCACCTGGTGTTCGATGGCCAGCGGCATGCCAGCGTCCTGGCTCACGCCGAACTCTACCAACGTGCCTTCGTGGTCAGCTCCTTCGGCAAGACCTACCACGTCACCGGCTGGAAGACCGGTTACGTGGTGGCGCCCCCGGCTCTTACCGCCGAGCTGCGCAAGGTGCACCAGTACGTCAGCTTTTGCGGCGTGACGCCGCTGCAGTGGGCGCTGGCCGACTTCATGCTGGAGCACCCCGAGCACATCGCTGAGCTGCCGGCGTTCTACCAAAGCAAGCGTGATCTGTTCTGCGACCTGCTGGCCGGCTCGCGTTTCCGCTTCACCCGTGCCGCCGGCACCTATTTTCAACTGGTCGATTATTCCGAAATACGGCCGGACCTCGACGATCTGGCAATGGCCGAATGGCTGACTCGCGAGCACGGCGTCGCCGCCATCCCGGTATCGGTGTTCTACCAGACTCCGCCGAAGGACCTGCGCCTGGTGCGTTTCTGCTTTGCCAAGCGTGAGGAAACCCTCGGACAGGCAGCGGAGAAACTATGCGCAATCTGAACGAGTTGCCCGATCTGAGTCTGGCCCTGGTGCAGACCGATCTGGTCTGGCAGGACCCGGCGGCGAACCGTGCGAAGCTTGAGCTTCTCTTGGAGCAGGCGCGTGGCGTCGATCTCATCGTGCTGCCGGAGATGTTCAGCACCGGCTTTTCCATGGAGTCCGAGCGGCTCGCCGAGCCGGAGCAGGGGCCGACCAGCGCCTGGCTCCTGCAACAGGCGGCGCGGCTGAATGCGACGATCACCGGCAGCCTGATTGTCCAGGCCCGCGATGGCAGCCACCGCAATCGCCTGCTCTGGGCGCGCCCGGATGGCGAGATGCTGCATTACGACAAGCGCCACCTGTTCCGTATGGCCGGGGAGCACAAGCACTACACCGCCGGCGAGCGACAGGTGGAGATGGAATGTAACGGCTGGCGAGTGCGTCCGCTGGTCTGCTACGACCTACGCTTCCCGGTCTGGAGTTACGACCCGCACGACACCGACCTGCTGCTCTACACCGCCAACTGGCCGGCCGCGCGCCGCCACCACTGGAATCGACTGCTGCCGGCGAGGGCCATCGAGAACCTGTGTTTCGTTGCAGCCGTGAACCGGGTAGGCACCGACGGCAAGGGCCATCCCTACAGTGGCGACAGCCAAGTGCTGGATTACCAGGGCGAAACCCTGCTGGATGCCGGTGACCGTGACGGCGTATTCAGGGCCCGCCTGGAGGCTGCTGGACTGACCGCCTACCGGGAACGTTTTCCGGCATATATGGATGCCGATACTTTCGATCTGACCTGAGGAAACGCGCATGGACGCAGAGAACCCCTTCCGTACCCCTTCGGCCGACCTGACCGGCACGACGACAACCGATGGCAAGCTCTACAGCCTGGGCGCCGTAGCATTGGGGACATTCTTCGGCACTCCCATAGCGGGGGCCTACTTCATTGTCCAGAACCTCAAGCAACTGGGACGCTCCGCCGAGATCACCCAGGCTTGGGCGATGGGCGTGGGTGTCTTTGTTGCTCTGCTGGCGCTCAGCTTTTTCCTGCCGGACTCGATGCCGGCCACACCGATCACGGCTATCCAGGTGGCTGGTATGTACTTCTATGCCAAGCAGTTGATGGAGAAAGAAGTGAATACCCACCGGGCGGTGGGTGGCTCGTTCTTCTCCAATTGGCGAGCGGTGGGAATTGGCTTGCTCTTCCTGATGGCGTTGCTGGTGGTCGCCGTGCCGGTGGTCATGCTGCTGATGGAGGGCTGAGGCAGGCATGAAAAAGCCCCGCGCAAAGGCGGTAATGCTGTTCACTTAAGCGGAGCAGCCTTCCGATCCACTGGATAGCGGGTCTTCGAAATCTTCACCGTCCTGGGC
>NZ_MUJY01000067.1 GCF_002286785.1 Pseudomonas sp. PIC25
CTCAGTAGTGAAACGACGCATCGCCGATGGTAGTGTGGGGTTTCCCCATGTGAGAGTAGGTCATCGTCAAGCACCTATCCCAAACCCCCAATCCGAGCAGTCGGGTTGGGGGTTTGTCTTTGCGCCTGGAAACACGCGTACAGGAAGTTGCTACAGCGCTCGACTGCTGTCACGGATGGAGTCACGGATAGACAGGCCCGGCTCCCGCTCGTCTAAAATACCCGGCACCTTTTCAGAGCCTCATTCATGCCCGACTCGCCCGATACTCGCGACATATCGGAGTTATCCCTTGAGGAGCTCGTTGCCTGTCATGAGTGCGATCTGCTCATGCGCAAGCCGAAGCTGATCGATGGCGAGAGAGCCGAGTGTCCACGCTGTGGTTATGAGCTATTCACCCATCGACATCAGGTTGTGCGGCGAAGTCTGGCCTTGGCGATCGCTGCGCTGTTGCTTTATGCGCCGGCCAACTTCCTGCCGATCATGCAACTGAATTTATTGGGGCAGCGTGCCGATGATACGGTTTGGAGCGGCGTGCTCGCCCTGTATAACAGCGGCATGCAAGGTATTGCGGTGCTGGTTTTCCTCTGCAGTATGGGAGTGCCGTTGCTCAAGCTGCTGTGCCAGTTATTCGTATTACTGAGTATTCGTTGGGATACCGGACGTAGCTATGGCCTGTTGATCTATCGGATCTACCACCACCTGCGTGAATGGGGAATGCTCGAGGTTTATCTGATGGGTATTCTGGTGGCGATGGTCAAACTCAAAGACCTGGCCGACCTCAGCATTGGTGTCGGTCTGGCGTGTTTCATTGGTTTGTTATTGGTCCAAGTCTGGCTGGAGGTGACGATGTCGCCTCATCAGATATGGGAAGCGCTTTCCGGAGAAGATACCGATGCGTGCCATTGATGCGGGCATACTGGTTTGTCCGGAATGCCATCAATTGAATCGGCAGGAGCCGGACAGCGATGCGCAGTTCTGTACCCGCTGTGGCGGAAGGGTGCATGCTCGGCGTCCCAACAGCCTGGCAAGAACCTGGGCGTTATTGATTACTGCCGCGATTCTCTACATTCCGGCCAATGCTTTGCCGATCATGACAGTCAATTCGTTCGGCAAGGGCGAGCCCGATACCATCATGTCCGGTGTGGTCACCCTGGTGCAGTACGGCATGCTGCCCATCGCTGCGGTGGTCTTCATCGCCAGTATTCTGGTGCCGACGTTCAAGCTGGTCGGCATCGCCCTGTTGCTCTATTCGGTGCAGCGCCATCAGCCGCTATCCGCCCGGCAGCGCATCCTAATGTTTCGTTTCATCGAATGGATCGGTCGCTGGTCGATGCTGGATATCTTCGTCATCGCCATCTTGGTGGCGTTGGTGAATTTCGGCAGCTTGGCCAGTATCGAGGCCGGTTTCGGTGCCGTAGCTTTCGCCAGCGTGGTGGTGCTGACCATGCTGGCTGCCATCACGTTTGACCCGCGCTTGATTTGGGATAACACGGAATCGGATGACGACCATGACTGACTTGCCCACTGCCAGAACCCGGCCGGCTTCGAATTGGTCGGCGATCTGGGTATTGCCATTGATCGCTCTGCTTATTGGCGGGTGGCTGGCTTGGCGCGCCTATAGTCAGGCGGGCATCGAAATCCAGGTTCTCTTCGACAGTGGTGAAGGGATTCAGGTCAACAAGACCGAAGTGATCTACAAGGGCATGCCGATCGGTAAGGTTGTGGCATTGGCTCTGGATGAACAGGGGGATAACCGGGGTGTAGTTGCAACCCTGGAGATGAACAAGGAGGTGGAACCCTACCTGCGTAACGACACCCGCTTCTGGCTGGTCAAACCGAGCGTGACGCTGGCGGGTATCACCGGTCTGGAGACGCTGGTTTCCGGCAACTACATCGCTGCAAGTCCGGGTGGTGGAGAGCCAGCGAGGAAATTCAAGGCGCTCTCGGAGGCGCCGCCATTGTCCGACCAGATTCCGGGACTCCACCTGACGCTAAAGGCCGAGCGTCTGGGCTCGCTGAACCGGGACAGCCCGGTGTTCTACAAGCAAATCCAGGTCGGCAAGGTAAAGAATTATGTGCTGGCCGACGATCAGCGCACCGTTGAGATCAAGGTCTACATTGAACCGACCTATGCCAATCTGGTCCGCAAGCACACCCGCTTCTGGAACGCTAGTGGGATTACCGTCGATGCCGGGCTGTCGGGGGTCAAGTTCCGTAGCGAATCCCTGGCCAGCATCGTCGCGGGAGGCATTGCGTTCGCCACGCCGGAAAATCGTAGCGATAGCCCTCCGACTGACCCGAGTATTCCGTTCCGTCTCTACGAAGACTTCGACGCGGCCCAGGCGGGCATCCGGGTCAGGCTGAAACTGACCGATTTCGAGGGGCTTGAGGCCGGGCGGACGCCGGTGATGTACAAGGGGTTGCAGGCAGGAACCCTGAAGACGCTCAAGGTCGATCCGGAGCTGAACAGTGCGACGGCCGAACTGACCATGGACCCGCTAGCCGAGGATTATCTCGTCGATGGGACCGAGTTCTGGGTGGTCAAGCCATCGATTTCGCTGGCTGGGATTACCGGCCTGGAAGCATTGGTGAAGGGTAACTACATCGCCGTCCGTCCCGGTGAGAAAGGGGGGCTGCCGAAGCGCGACTTCGTCGCGAGAGCCAAGGCTCCACCCTTGGACCTGGGGGCACCGGGACTCCATCTGGTGCTCTTCAGCGACAACCTGGGATCGCTGGATATCGGCAGTCCGGTTCTGTACAAACAGGTCAAGGTCGGTTCGGTGCAGAGCTTTCAGTTCTCCCGCGACCAGAAGCAGGTAGTGCTCGGCGTCCACATCGAGCCGGAATACAGCAGCCTGGTGAACAGTTCGACACGCTTCTGGAACGCCAGCGGCATTCGCTTGAGCGGGGGGCTGTCAGGTATCGAGGTAAAGAGCGAGTCGCTGCAAAGCCTGTTGGCGGGTGGCGTCGCTTTTGAAACACCCGACCCGCAAGCGCCGCCCGGCAAGCGCATCCAGCGCTTCAAGCTGTATGACGACCGCGACAGCGCCTTGCAGAAGGGCGTCGAGATCGAGATCCGCGCGGAAAGCGGCGATGGGCTGCGGCCGGGAACTCCGATCCGCTACAAGGGGCTCGACGTTGGCAGGATCGATAGTGTCGAGCTGACCGAGGATATGCAGGCCGTGGTGCTCAGGGCACGGATAACCGAGGCGTCCGAGCGTATCGCCCGGGATGGCACGCAGTTCTGGGTGGTAAAGCCGGAACTGGGGCTGGTTCGTACAGCCAACCTCGAGACCCTGGTCAGTGGCCAATACCTGGAGGTCATGCCGGCAGCCAGAGGTGCGGCGCGGCAGACCCGATTCACCGCCTTGCCCCAGGCTCCGACGCTCTCGGCTCGGGAGAGCGGGCTCGAGCTGGTCCTGAGTGCGCCCCGTCGGGGTTCGATCAAGCCGGGCGTCCCGGTGACCTACCGAGAGGTGACCGTTGGGCGGGTGACGGGCTACGAACTGGGGCCGAACGCGGATCGGGTGTTGATCCGTATCCTCATCGAGCCGCGTTACACCCCGTTGGTGCGCAGTGGCAGCCGCTTCTGGAACGCCAGCGGCTTCGGCTTCGACTTCGGGCTGTTCAAGGGCGCATCAGTACGCACCGAATCCGTCGAAGCATTGCTGGAGGGCGGTATCGCCTTCGCTACGCCGGAAGGCGAACAGATGGGACTGCCGGCCAAGCCGGGACAGACTTTCGCCCTGTTCAGCGAGGCGAAGGAGGAATGGCTGCTGTGGGCGCCGAAGATTGCGCTTGGAGAGTCGAGCGGCCAGTAGATGCCGATAAATAAGTGTTCGCGCCATCCGGCAGCTCGGCCGATGGCGCATTGCTCATCTTGGCTGGAGCGATTCGCCGTAGCGAATCCTCCAGCCCAGGCCTCAGGCCGGTTCGCCGGCCTTTTCTTCGGCTTCGGCCGTTTCGTTCCTGACCTGCTCGCGGCGCTTGATGAACTTCCAGTCCGCTTCGTCGATGTAGATGCCGTTCGGCCCGCTGCCGCCCTCCAGATCGATCGCGACGTGGGCCGACACTTGCGGCTTCACTGAGGCCAGGATCGGCACGAAGCCCAGCTGCAGACTGGTTTCGATCAGGGCCTGCTGGTTGCGCTCATCGATGTCGGCCGCCTCGTCCAGATAGTAGGGCAGCCGCACCCGACCAGCCTGCTCGCGGTCCATCAGGTGTAGCAGCAGGTACATATTGGTCAGCGCCTTGATGGTCATGGTCGTACCGTTGGACGCCGCGCCATCGATGTCGGTGTGAATCACCGGCTGGCCATGCACTTTGGTGATCTCGAACGCCAGCTCGAACAAATCCTTCAGACCCAGCTGATTGTTGTTGGCGGCTACCAGGCGGGCCAGGTATTCCTTGGCTTCCTCGTTCTTCGCATCCTGTTCGACCGACTGGGTGAGGTCGAAGACCGACAGGGTCTCGCCTTCCTCGTACTGGCCGGCGCTATGGATAATCTGGTCGATGTGGCGCAGCGCATCCTTGTTCGGCGCCAGGATGATGCGGAAGCTCTGCAGGTTGGACACCTGGCGCTTGTTGATCTCGCGGTTGAACAGCGCCAACTGGTGTTCCAGGTTGTCGTAGTCGCTGCGGATATTGCGCAGGGTCCGGGCGATGTCGGTGACGGCCGCACGCCGGGCCTTGGCCAGGGTGAGGGCTTCGTCCTGGCGATGGGCGTAGGCGTTGATCAGCAACTGCAGGCGACGCTCCGGGTCATCTTCGCTGTCGAACTTGGCGACTCCCTTCAGGCGCACCTGGGCATAGAGTGCCTCGATCTGCCCGTCGACCCGCTGTAGCGCCTGCCAAGTGTCTTGGTAGTCGTTGAGCAGCGGTAGCAGATTATCCAGCGAATCGTCCACCGGGTCGGTGTAGGGCGTGCCGAAGGGCAGGTCCGCCGGCAGCAACTGACGTCGGCGCAGGGCGTCTTCCAGCGTGCGCTCCTTGGCTTCCAGATCCGCCAGTTGACGCCCCACCAGTTGCAGCTTGGCGGAGAGCTGCTGGACGCGCTCGGTGAAGGCATCGCTGGCCCGCTTCAGCTCATCCTGAGCGGCTTCGGCCTGGGCCAGTTGTTCCAGCTTGCCGGCCTCTTCGGCAGAAAGCGTCTGGCAGCGGCGGAAGTCCTCCAGCGCCTTCTGGGCATCCAGCACGGCTTGATAGAGCTGCTCGGCCTGGGCCTTGCTCGCCGCGCGGTCGGCAGCCACCGCCTGCTGGGTCTTCAGTTGTTTCTGCTCGCGCTCCAGACGGTCGCGCTGGTCGCGTAGGGCGGCACGGTCAGCGAGGGCCTGCAGTGCCGGCGGTTCGATGTGGGACAGGTCGATGGACAGGCCCGGCACTTCGAAATGATTACCCTTGAAGCTGTCCAGAATAGCTTCCAAGGACTTCACCCAAGTTTCGCCCTCGTCGAGCTGGATACCTTTCTCGCCCAGCGGCAGGCTGAACAACTGGCCGTTGAATAGGCGCATCAGGCGATCGACATCCTGCTGCGAGAACTCCTCTCGCAGACGCGAATAGCTGTTGTTGTCGGCGTGATCGAGTTGCTGCTTCACCGACTTCAGGCGTTTTTCCAGATCGCGCAGTCGTTCGTCCAGGTCTTCGCTGGAGAACTGGCGGGACTGCGCCAGAGCGCCGGCCAGCTCGTCGTGGGCATCCTTGGCGGCGAGCAGTTGCTGTTCCAGGACCTTGACGTCATCGACCAGCGCGAAGCGGTTCTTCAGCACCGCCAGTTCGCCCAGCCAGCGCTGGATTTCACTGATTTCGCGCTCCAGGCGCATCAGCTCGGCGGTGCCCCCGCGCTGCTCCTGTTGCAGGCCGTCCTGCTCGCGGCGGTAGTGTTCGGCTTGGATCACCAGTTCCTCGCGCCGCGCGCCAGCGTAGTCGTGCCAGGTACCGAGCAGCGAGTCGAGCAAGGGCGAAAGGCGATGCAGCTTGCCGCGCAGCATCTCGCGCTGGGCGACTCCGGAGGCGAGCGCTTCGACCAGCGGGCCGGCGGCGACCAGTGCCTGGTAGTCCTGCTCCATTCGCCGCACGTCGCGGAAGGCTTCTTCGGTGGCGGCGATGTAGTCGACGCTGCCGGAGCGCAAACTGTGCTCGAAGGCATCGAGGAACAGTTGCTTGAGCTTGGCCGCGGTGATCTCGCGCATATGCAGCAGGTTGATGAACAGGGCGCGGAAGGTCTTCAGGCTCTGCTCGCTGGTCGAGCGCAGTGGGATCAGCGTCAGATCCAGCGGGATCGAGGTATGTCCGCCCACGAGCAGGCGGCGCAGTTCATCCGGCTTGAGTTCGTAGGCTTTCAGCCCCTCGCGCTCGAGGTTGCTGAACAGCTCCTTCTGGCGCAGGCAGGTGCCATTCTTCTGGTAGTGATCCAGGTCCAGCGAGCCGGCGTAGGCGAAGAACTGGTGGCCGAAACCGCCACCCGGCCCGCGTCCCGCCACGCCGATCACATGAGGGCCGTGGGGCAGGGCGACTTCGACGAGGATGTAGCTGGTGTCCGAGGCGAAGTAGAACTTGCGCGATTGCTCCAGGCTGTACTTGCCGAAGCTCATGTCCGACATACGCGCCAGGATCGGGAACTGCAAGGCGTTGATCGATGCGCTCTTGCCCAGGTTGTTGGCGCCATACACGGATAACGGATTTTCCAGCGGGAACAGCCCGAGGCTGTAGCCGGCGGTATTCAGCAGGGCGAAGCGGCGGATGCCGTAGCGTTCCTGACTCATGCTTCAAGCTCCTTTTCTTCGGCAATGGCGCGGGCCAGCGCGTCTTCTTCGCTCTCTTCGACTTCATCGCCCTCGACGGCGACGATTTCCTCGCCGCTGTCGTCGTCCAGCAGCACCGGAGCCGGCAGGGCCAGCTCGTTGCTGTGCAGGCTGGCTGCCAGGTCGCGGTCGTGTTGGACCGCCAGGCAGACATCGAGGAAACGGTGCATGGGTGGGAGAAAGCGGTAGATGCCGTTGCTGTCCTCGGCAAAGCCGAGCTGGGTCAGGCGGCGGATGACCTTTTCCTCCAGCTCTTCCTGGGTCGTCACTTCGGCCTGCAGGAACAGGTCGCGGTATTTGTCCAACAGGGCTGGCAACTCGTGGCGGCCGATGCTACCGCCATCGAGAACGGCGAGCGGGTCGCGGCCTTGGTCGGCGAGGTGCTCGACCATGATGAAGGTGAACAGCGCCAGGCGCTGGGCGGTCTTGTTCACCTGCGGGCCGACCTGTTCGGGAACGAAGTAGTAGAAGCCGCGCGGATCGCAGACCAGCTCGAAACCGAGCGCCTTGAACAAGGCACGGTACTGGTCCTGCAGGGTGGAGAGCTGGGCGTAGCACTCCGGTTCGCTGCGCGACAGGTGGTAGCCCTTGAACAGCTCGCGGAAGATCGGCGCCAGCTGGGTCATTTCTATCAGATCGATGTTCATGCGGTCACTCGCACAGGATCGTAGGGTGAAGGCGCGACGCGTTCTCCACCGCAAGTTCGAGTTGCAGGGGGCGGCACGGCGTCCGCTCTCTACATGGCTTATTCATGGGGTCGCCCTACCAGGGCGTAGGAGCTCAGGCTGACCTGATGCTCGCGGGTGAAGTAATCGCGGCGCTCCAGGCGTTCGCGCTGGAAGCGGCCGTCGCGCGACAGCCGGGAGAACCAGTAGAGCAGTTCGTCGGTGGCACCGTCCGGCTCCTGTTCCAGCAGCCAGACCATCAGGTCGGGCAGCGGCAGGGCCTGTTCGCAGCGCTCGATCATTTCCCGTGCAGTGCGCGGTGCCCGTGGCAGCGAGCCCTTGCGGGTTCCGCTGGCTTTGGGGAACTGCGCCGGCTTCGGCTCGAAGCGGGCGAGGGCATAGACGTAGGCTTCGACCTGCGATGCATTGCCCAGGTAGGTGCTCTGCGGACGGGTAAACAGCGGCAGCGCCGCTTGCGGCACGGCATCCAGGCCTTTCTTGCGGATCACCGACAGGGCCAGCGCGGCACCACGGGTCACGGCATTGTGCCGGCGGGCCTCTTCGCGCAGTGGCAGCAGCAGTTCGCGGGCCTTGCGCAAGGTGAGCTGGGCGGTGGTCTGCATTTCCAGGATGCGTGCGTGGGTGCGCAGCAGCAGGTCGTCGTCCACCAGTTGGCCGAGGCGCTGCTGTTCGCCGAGCAAACGTAGCAGCACCTGCTCGACGCGGCGCACGCCCTGTTCGAAGGCGCCGTCGGCGGAGACCAGTTGAATCATGGGTTCGACGTACTCGTCCCAGGTCGCCAGGACTTCGGCATAACGCTGGCGCAGGGGAATCTGCCGGTCGCTGGTCTTGGCCCGCTCGGCCACACCGATCAGCGCCTGCTCGTCGTTGGCCAGCTTCTTCAGAACGTCGCGCACGCGCATGTCGAGCAGGCGCAACTGACGCGCCAAGTCGTTGCCATCACGGATCTCGAAGGCGTCCTGGATGTAGCCGGCGAGGCGTTCCAGATGGCGCAGGTAGGCTTCGATCTCCAGGCACAGGCCCAGGCGGTGTTCGCGGCGCAGGTAGGCGAGGAAATCGTGGATCTGTGCGTTCAGTTCGAAGCGGTTCGGGCTCTTCGCCACGGGCACCAGGATGTCCAGGCGAATCCACTGGTCGAGCAGGGCCGTGATGTCGGTGGGTGTGCCGTCCGCCAGTTGCGCGCCGAGCTGGATGCGCAGCTCGGCCAGGCTCAGGGTGCCGGTATCGAAGCGTTCGCAGAGCGGTTCGAGCAACGTCCAGTGTTCGGCAAGGGCGCGCAGTACGCGCTTGGGATCGATCATGTCTCTGTCCAGAACTCCGCGCTCGGTCGGAGCGGGTCCGGCCGGTTTTTGCAAAAACAGCGATTGTACTTCAGGTCAGCCCAAGCGATTGAGCTTCAACCGATCAGAGGCGACAGGCCGGGCCAAGTGCATACTGGGGAAAAGTGACGAAATTTGGCAGAATTCGACAGGCTACAAAAGGGAAATTTGAGCCACTTCACGTATTGCTGCTGGCCTTACGATGTCACGGGCTTGGCATGCTTTCTGCGTTATCGGGTAAGGATTTCCTTACGAACAGTACGCCATGTCTTCGTCCTCCTCCGCCGCCTATGCCGCTGCCCGCTGGGCCGAACTCGAACGCCAAGGCGACCTGGCCTGGGACCTGGATGCCATCGGCAACCGCAGCGAAGCGATCGCTTTCCTGATGCGTTTCGAGAATCGTCTCTGCGTCTATTCCGGTTACGTGGAAAAGCTCTACAGCACCTATAGCTTCGTGGTGCCGGAAGAGGAGCACGGCAGCATCACCATCCTGCCCGACGAGCAGGCCTGGTACGACACTTTCCATGACATTCCCGCGGAGGCAGTGGAACCCACCGGTGTACACATTCTCCCCGGCGAAACCATGGGACACACCGGCCTGTACCTGAAGGTGCCTGGCGAACACCCATTGGCAGCTTCCAAGGAGCTGCCCTTCCAGGACGGCCTGAGGCTGCTGATCCAGCGTTACCAGGCGAAGAACGACTGTTTCCTGCCGGTGCTGATCAAGGGCGACCTGCGTGAATACGAAGACCGCATGCCCTCGCTGCACCTGCACCGGATCAACCCGGCGAAGCTCGCGCATCTCGCTCCGTTGAGCGTGGATGCGATCAAGGCTGCCATCGCCGATCACCTGATCGGCCTGTTCCGCCAGGGCTGAGTGTTCCGCCGCTGTGGCGATGGGTAACAGGTCGCCCAGCGTCCCGATGCAACCGAGAGCGAAGCGCGGCGAATTTCTCGACTATGGGTCGGCCCGGATCGGCGTCCGTCTTTCTATAGTGCGAACGAGGCCCGCTCGCCGGCGGAGCCGACAATAACAACAGGAATACGCCATGCGCCCGATTCGCCCGTTCGCCCAGCGTGCGCTCGCCTTGTTCTGCGGCGGTCTCATCAGTTGCTTCGCCCAGGCGGAACTGAAGCCCATGGCCGACAGCGAACTGGCGGAGGTCACCGGCCAGGCGATGATCACCCTGGATGGCCTGACCTACGGCGGCTTCGAGTACACGAGGGTCAATATCGGCGCCGACATCGACCTGCTCACCAACATCGATGAGCTGCGTCTGGGCAACTACAGCCGGTCGGGCGCCAACACCGTCTCCAGCCAGCCGGCGGATATCTGGATCGACAACTTCGCGCTCGGGCGGATCGACAACGCCAACTCGTCGGACGCCACCATCGTGCCGTTCCAGATCCGCGACCCCTACGTCGAGTTCGCTTTCAAGGTGAACGCCCAAGGCGTGCGCGAAGTGGCTGGCATCCGCCTGGGTTTCGGCCGGGCCCGGGGCGATCTGTCCGGTGACATCCGCTCGCTGACCGGGGTGATGCAGGGGCTCGTGACCGGCTCGGCATCCACGGCGCGCGAGTACTACATGCAGCAGAACGGCCTGAACAGCCTGACTTGCGCTTTCGATTTCAACTGCCTGGCCCTGAGCCTGGCGGGCGACACCGAAATCTACAGCGAGGTGCAACTGGTGAAGAGCGGCACCGGCGAAACCACCATCAACGGCCAGCCGATCAACCGTGCGACCGATATCGGCGTGGCCAAGGGCGACTCCTTCCAGACCGACAACGCGCTGCTGAAAGGCATCCTGCCGCTGATCGCCGCCAACAACGGCGATTGCAAGGCCTCCGGCCTGCCGGCCTGCTTCGCCTTGCTCAACTACAAGAGCATCTTCGTCGGCGACCGCACCCAGACCGACCTCAACCTCGGCGGTGCCCAGGGTATCTTCTTTTCCCTGCAGAACCAGAACGTGCCCTGGCAGGACCTGGCCGCGGCGAACGCCAGGTTTGTCGAAACCCAGTCCGGTGCCTTCGCCAACTTCGCCAAGACCGGGGAGGGCGCGAATGCGATATACCCGTTCATCGTGTCGCTCTACGAAGCCCTGAACGGCACCGCGCGGGTACCGACCTGCATGGGCCAGGGCAAGGGTTGCTGAGATGCGTGTAGCCACGGTCGCAGGGTTGGCGCTCTTGGCGCTGGCGGGGACGGGGCAGGCCATGGAGGCGCTGGACGACCAGGAACTGGGCGAAATCAGCGGCGCCGGGGTGGGCTTCTTTCTGGATAACTTCTACTACGACCAGGGCAGTGCCACCGCGCGGGTCACCGGCCTCAAGGACACCCAGGGCAACCCGTTGGCGATCGACTTCGAACGGGCCTACATCAAGGGCGAAGGCAGCCAGCGCGGCGCCCTGGATACCGAAGCCAGCCTGGGCTCGCCGCTGCATCCGTTCACCCTCGGCGTGGTCAGCGGCGCCAAGGCACCGACCCTGCCGGCGGGCGGCCAGGCGCTGCAGTTGCGCACGCCGAGCTGGACCGATCCGCTCAACGATACCCATCAGTACGGCCTCTGGTCCTACTACCAAGGCTGCCTGTACGGCGAGGCTGGCTGTACCGACCCGCAGAAGGCGGTGAACAACATCGATGTCGAGCTGAACAAACTGCAGACCCAGCGCGATCAGTTGCTCGCCCGCTACCAGAGCGTCGGCTTCCTCACCCTCAAGAGCGGCATCGACCAGGACATGCAGGTGGTCTATCAGCGTCAGGCGCAGGTGGCCACGGAAACCAGCGATGTGCAGAGCGCCTACGGCACCATGCAGACCCGCTATGCCGCCGCGCCTTCCACGGCCGACCTGTTCTATCCGAAGCCGGCGTTCGGCGAGAAGTACGGCTGCGGCAACATCTGCATCAACAGCGCGGCGCGGGCCTACAACCAGTCGGTGGACGCCTATCAGCAGCAGGTCAGCGAGCTGGCCGCGGCGCAGAAATCTCTGGCCGAGGCGTGGAATGTCGAGCGCGACGGCTACACGCTGAACCAGCGGTCCACCGACTACGACGAGTTTTCCAACCTCTGCGGGACCCCCTCCCAGCAGCAGCCGAGTTGTGCAGCCGGGCGGGTCAAGAAGACCCAGGACAACCGCAGCGTGCTGGTCATCGTGGCCACCTCGCTGCAAAACGGTGGCACCCGGGTCAAGGGGCTGGACATCGGCATCGAAGCCACCTTCACCCTGCCGTCGACCGCCTATAGCGGTGCCGCAAGCGGTGCGACCAAGGGCGCCACTACTACCCGAACCGACTTCTTTTCCATCAACCTGGAAGGCTTCAGCCTGCACGGCGCCTACCTCAATCTGTGGGGCGACAGCAGCGGCTTGGTGGGTGAGACCAGCCTGCAGATGTACGCCGACAAGCTGATCATCGGTGGCTGCCGCAATTGCACCGATGCCAACCGCGCCGTGGCGAAGAACCTCTACTTCGACATCAACCTGGGACACGGCACCCTGCAGCCGCTCAGCCTGGGCGTGCTGTCCGATGGTGAGCTGCGCCTGTCGCTGCCCGGGGTCACCTGGGCCAACCATGAAGCGTTCTACCAGCAGGTGCCGAAGAGCAACATCAGCATCGGTAACCTGAACATCGGCGGCGTCGACCTGGGCTCGCAAGTGGTGCGCGGGATGCGCGTGGATTATCTGGATGTCCGCACGGTGAGCCTGCCGCGCTGAGGAGTCTCGAAATGAAAATGTCAGCGTTGTTGCCGTTGTTCCTGCTCGCCGGTGCCGCCCTGGCGCAGGCCGAGCTACGATCGCTCGACGAGAGTGAGCTGCAGGATGTGACCGGCCAGGACGGCATCAGCCTCAGCGCCAACCTGACCTTCGCGCCCAACCCGGCGCTGACCCGCTGCGCCGGTGGTTGCGGTGCCCGGGTGGCGATCAAGCCGGGCCACAGCGACGGTTTCATCGTCGTCGACAACATCCTCGGCACCTTCAGCTTCGAGGGGCTGAAGCTGGATATCGTGACCATCGACAGCGGTTTCGCCGGCGAAGGTGCACAATTCAACGGCCAGGCCCTGCGCCTGGAACTGACCGAGGCCCGCTTCGAAAACGCCCGCTTCACCCTCGGCAGCTCGAACCAGGCGCGCGGCGACCAAGCGGGGTTCCGCCAGACCGATCTGCTGACCTACAGCACCCACGGCGAGGTGCGCCTGCACGGCAACCTGTATTTCTTCGCCGCACCCTGAGCCTATCTCCGGCCCCGCGTCGCACCGTCCGGTAGCGACGGCCTTTCCGCCCGCCGCGTTTCCAGCCACAATTCCGCTATTGAGTGCCATCGTCACGAGCGATGGCGCCGGCAGCCCGAGCCCATCTGCCCGCAAGGCGGGGCCATGAGGAGAACCCATGAGCAACAACGATCGCGTCATCATCTTTGACACCACCCTGCGCGACGGCGAACAAAGCCCCGGCGCCTCCATGACCAAGGAAGAAAAGCTGCGCATCGCCAAGGCGCTGGAGCGGCTGCAGGTGGACGTGATCGAAGCCGGTTTCGCCATCGCCAGCCCCGGTGACTTCGAAGCGGTCAAGGCAATTGCCGACACCATCAAGGACAGCACCGTTTGCAGCCTGTCGCGTGCGGTGGACGCCGACATCGACCGCGCCGCCGAGGCGCTGGCCGGGGCCAATTCCGGGCGCATCCATACCTTCATCGCCACCAGCCCGATCCACATGCAGTACAAGCTGCGCATGCAGCCGGAACAGGTGGTGGCCCAGGCCGTCCATGCGGTCAAGCGGGCGCGCAACCTGTGTGCCGACGTCGAGTTCTCCTGCGAAGACGCCGGCCGTTCCGACCTGGATTTCCTCTGCCGCATCATCGAGGCGGCCATCGACGCCGGGGCGAGCACCATCAACATCCCGGATACCGTCGGCTACGCCATTCCGCACCAGTACGCCGAGACCATCCGCCAACTGATGCACCGTATCCCCAACGCCGACAAGGCGGTGTTCTCGGTGCACTGCCACAACGACCTCGGCCTGGCCGTAGCCAACTCCCTGGCGGCGGTGGTGGCCGGGGCGCGACAGGTGGAGTGCACGATCAACGGGCTCGGCGAGCGCGCCGGCAACGCCGCGCTGGAAGAGATCGTCATGGCCATCAAGACCCGCCAGGACCTGCTCGGCGTCTACACCAACATCGACACCCCGCACATTCTCAGCACCTCGCGGATGGTCTCCGGCATCACCGGTTTCCCGGTGCAGCCGAACAAGGCCATCGTCGGCGCCAACGCTTTCGCCCACGAGTCGGGCATCCACCAGGACGGCGTGCTCAAGCACCGCGAGACCTACGAGATCATGTCCGCCCAGTCGGTCGGTTGGCATACCAACAAGATGGTGCTGGGCAAGCACTCCGGGCGTAACGCCTTCCGTACCCGCCTCGAAGAGCTGGGCATCGCCCTCGGCGGCGAGGCCGAGCTGAACGCCGCCTTCGCCCGCTTCAAGGAACTGGCCGACAAGAAGCACGAAATCTTCGACGAAGACCTGCAGGCGCTGGTTTCCGACACCCTGGCCGAGGAAGCGCCGGAGCACTTCAAGCTGGTCTACCTGGAGGTCGCCTCCAAGACCGGAGAAGTGCCCGAGGCGAAGATCGTGGTCAGCGTCGCCGGCAGCGAACAGCAGGGCACCGCCCAGGGGTCCGGCCCGGTGGACGCTACCTTCAAGGCCATCGAGTCCATTGCCGATTCCGACGCCAACCTGCAGCTCTACTCGGTCAACGCCATCACCCAGGGCACCGACTCCCAGGGCGAGGTCACGGTGCGCCTGGAGAAGGGCGGTCGCATCGTCAATGGCAACGGTGCCGACACCGACATCCTAGTCGCCTCGGCCAAGGCCTACATCAACGCGCTGAACCTGATGCAGGCCGGTCAGAAGGCGCACCCGCAGGTGGCTGACGTTTGATTACCGAGCTTCGCCGTCGCGCCTATCTGGGCGCCATGCAGGTGGTCAGTTGGCTGCCGCGCAGCGAGCTGCCGTTCGCCGCGCCGTCGCGCCCCGAGCTGTTCGAGCCGCCGGCGCCCGAGCCGGAGATCGCTGCCGCCCCGGTCGTGGAGATACCGACCAGTGCGCCAGTTGCGTCAACTCCGGCCGAGCGGCCGAAGATCGAGGTTCCCCGGCCCGCCGTCCAGCCGCGTGGCGAAGCGAAACCGGTGGCGACCGACGAGCCCGTCCCGGCAGAGGATATCCGGCCCGCGGCCGCGCCGCCCCCGCGTTTCGCGCTGCAATTGCTGCGTGCCGGCGATTGCCTGCTGCTGGTGGAACTGCCGAACGGCGAGAGCTTCCAGAGCCGCGATCCGGCCTACCTGCTGCTCAAGGACCTGCTGCGTGCCGCTGGCCTGCCGGACAGTCCGCGCCTGATCGGCGAGCCGGTGCGCTGGCCGCTGCTGGTGCGCGGCAACCTTGACCAGGGCCCGGATGCCGCGCGCGACTTTCTCCAGGGTTTCGTCGCTGCGCGGATGGACGAAGGCGAACCGTGCGCCTGCCTATGGTTGGTCGGCCTGCCGGCTGTGCGCTTCGCCGGCGAGGCGGACAGCGAGGCGTTCAATCGGGAACTGCGGATCGAAGGGCTCGGCGCCGCCTGGGCCTTGCCGGGCCTGGAAACGCTGATGGAAGAACCGGCCCGCAAGGCCGAACTCTGGCAGGCCATGCGTCGGGTGCGTCAACGTTGGATGAGTCGTAGCGAATGAGTGATGCGTTGTCGTTCCGCCCAATGAGCGAGGCGGATCTCGAAGCTGTGTTGAAAATCGAATATGCCGCCTTCAGTCATCCCTGGACCCGGGGCATCTTCCTCGACAGCCTGAAAAGCTACGACTGCTGGCTGATGTTCGAAGGCAGCCAACAGGTCGGCCACGGGGTGATCCAGGTGGTGGCCGGCGAAGCCCATCTGCTCAACATCACGGTCAAGCCGGAGAGCCAGGGACGCGGACTCGGCCTGCGCCTGCTGGAGCACCTGATGCGCCGCGCCCGCGAACTCCAGGCAGGAGAGTGCTTCCTCGAAGTGCGTGCCAGCAACCAGCCGGCCTACCGCCTCTACGAACGCTACGGGTTCAACGAAATCGGCCGCCGCCGCGATTACTACCCGGCGGTCGGTGGGCGGGAAGATGCCCTGGTCATGGCCTGTACGCTGATCGAGTGACGTCAGGCCTCGGCCGGCCGGCTTTCCATCAGCATGTACAGGCGAAACAGGACCACGTTGGCGAACAACTGTAGGAAGCCATTGAAGCTGTCCAGCAGAACGGCGGCGAGGGTTTCCGGCTCCTCGCCGAGCTGGCGGTAGCTCCACCAGTCGAACAGCCAGAGCGGCAGCATCACCGCCATCACGCAACCGAGCACCAGCCAGAAGCGGCGCCCGGCAGTCAGACGGAAGCTTTCCCGGATGGCCGCCAGCGGCGTCATCCCGCGCAGCACCACGAGAATCTCGCCGAACGCCAGGCGGATCATCAACCACAGGCCCGGCAGCAGGAACAGCGAGGCGCCGAGCATGATCAGCAGCGTACTCAGCCCGACCAGTACCGCAAGCGTCGGCCACAGGCGCAGGCTCATCGCCAGGAGGTTGGCGCTGTGCGGCCTGTGGCCCTGGCTGCGGGCATCGAGGAAGAGAATCAGCGCACCCGTGTAGAGCGGATAGAAGAGCAGGCTGGCGAGCACTTCGTAGACCCGCGCCCGCTCTTCGCCGGTACCGCCGATCATCAACTGCGCCAGGCTTTCGAGCAGGATCAGGGGCAGGCAGAAGGAGGCGATGGCGACCAGGTTACGGCTGAAGAAAAACCAGGAGTCGCGCAGGATGTTCAGAGGATTCATCGGCAGATCGCAGGCAAAAAGCAGGGCGCCACTTTAACGGATGGCGGCATGGGCTCCAATCGTCGGCACGCACGAGCGGTAGTGCAGAACCCGATTGGGCAGGCTCGGCAGCAGGCGCGACAGCTCGGCCGTGGGCACCTCCAGGGTGCGCTCGGGTGGCCCCGGCGAATAAAGCAGGTAATCGTGATCGAGAATCGCCCGGTCGAACACCAGCGCGATGTCCGCCGCATGGCCGAACGGGCAGGCACATTGCGGCACGCAGCCGGTCAGTGCCGTCAGCTCGTCATCGCTGGCAACCGAAGGTCGTGCATCGAGCAGTGCTTTCAGTTGGGGCCAGTCGGCGCGTGCCTCTTCCAGGGTGACCAGCATCGCGTATCCGCCGCTCTTCAGGCGCAGGAACAGGCTCTTGCTCTCCACCCCGCGCAGCCCGAAACGCTGGCGCACGGCGTGTGCGGTGGGATAGTCGAGCACCGCTTCGTGCTCCACCTCGCGGAAGGGGACCCGGTGCTCCGTGAGCAGCGCCAGGTTGCGTGCGTGCAAGGCGGCGAGGCTCATTGCGGCAACATCCCGAGCAGGGTGTCGCTGTCCAGCACCTTGGCGTATTCGCCGTGAAGGTTGGCCATGGCCATCGCATGCACTTCTTCGGCACGGCGTGGCGTACCGGCGAAATCCGTCTTGGCGTAGGTGAAGCAGGCATCCTCCGCCACCAGCGTGCGAAAGCCGAGGTTGCCGGCGGTCCGGGCGCTGTTTTCCACCGAGTTCTCGCTGGCCACGCCGACGAGGGCGACGGATTCGATCCCGCGCACCCGCAGCCAGCGCTCCAGACTGCTGTGGAGGAAGGCGTCGGTGGTGTTTTTCTCGAATACAGCTTCGTGGGGCCGCGGCGCCAGCGGCGGATGAAACTCCACGCCGGGCTGGCCCGGCGCGAACACCGACCCGGCCTCGCGGGAAATATGGCGGATGTGCACCACGGGCCAGCCGGCACTACGCCAGGCAGCGAGCAGCACGGCGATACGCTCGGCGGCCTGCGGGTTGTTGCGGCTGCGCTCCGGCAATTGCTGGATGCCGCGCTGCATGTCGATGACGATCAGGGCGATGAGGTAGTGCATTGATATCTCCATAAGAGCCTGTTCAAAGGCTGCTGCGCGTCGGCCCTACTGCGTTGAAAACAACCTCGGAGTGCTCATTTACAGCTCGTAAACTCCGCATCCTCGCCTGTTTTCGCCTTGCATGGCTCTAGCTCGCGAGCCTTTGAACAGGCTCTAAGAGAGCCAGCCTAACAAAAGCTGGAACGAGTGCCGAACACGCATGGGCGAATGGGCGCATAATCGCTGCTCGCCCCGTCCAGGAGTCGCCGGTGAATCGAATCGCAGTCTTCGCCGATGTGCAAAATCTCTACTACACCGTGCGCCACGTATACGGCCGGCATTTCCACTATGCGGCCTTCTGGAACGAGGTGAGCAGCCACGGGCAGATCGTCGAAGCCTACGCCTATGCCATCGACCGCGGCGACGCCAAGCAGCGGCAGTTCCAGCAGATCCTGCGCAACCTCGGTTTCGAGGTGAAGCTCAAGCCGTTCATCCAGCGCAGCGACGGCTCCGCCAAGGGCGACTGGGACGTCGGCATCACCATCGACGTCCTCGACGCCGCGCCACGGGTCGACGAGATCGTCCTGGCGTCCGGCGATGGCGATTTCGACCTGCTGCTCGAGCAGGTCCGTCGTCGGCACGGGGTGCGCACCCGCGTCTACGGCGTGCCGGGGCTCACCGCGCAGTCGCTGGTGCGGGCCGCCGACCGTTACCAGCCGATCGAGGCCAACCTGCTGCTGTAGACCGTCCGTCTGTCGGCGAAGAAATTTTCGCTGCTCCTGTCGATCCGCATGTCTCCCGAACGATTAAGAGGTATCGAGCCCTCGTTCAGGAGACGACGATGAAATACCTCTGCCTCATCTATGTCGAGGAAAGGCTCCTCGACACCGTGCCGGCCGCCGAGCTGACGGCCATCGAGGGCGTCTGGCTGGATTACCACGCGAGCCTGCGGCAGAGCGGCCGGATGCTCGCCGGCGAGGCGCTGCAGCCGGCCGAGAGCGCCACCACCTTGCGCCTGCGCAACGGCAAGCTGTCCCTGGCCGACGGGCCGTCGGTGGACACCCGCGAGCAGCTCGCCGGTTTCTACCTGATCGACGCCGGCGACCTCGACGATGCGATCCGCCTGGCGGCACGCATTCCCCAGGGGCGTCTCGGCAGCATCGAAGTACGGCCGGTCCGGCCGCTGGGGCTGGCCTGATGTGCCCCGTCTGCCTCGCTTCCATTGCCCTGGCCAGTGCCGGGCTCACCACCGCGGGTGGAGCTGCTGCGTTGATTGCGCGGCGTAACCGTGCCGATCACCGCCCGCCACAACCGAGGAGTACTCCGCATGAACGCAAACACGCTTGAACAGCCGCGCGTCGTATCGCGGGAGGAATGGCAGGCCGCCCGTCGCCAGCTCCTGCAGCGGGAGAAAGCGCTCACCCACCAGTTGGACGAGGTCGCCGCCGAACGGCGCCGGCTGCCCTGGGTGAAAATCGACAAGCCCTACCGCTTCGAGGGGCCGGACGGGGTGAAAAGCCTGGCCGACCTGTTCGGCGAGCGCAGCCAGTTGATCGTCTACCATTTCATGTTCGCTCCCGGTTGGGAGGAGGGCTGCCACGGCTGCTCCTTCGTCGCCGACCACATCGACGGCGCCAACCAGCACCTGGCCCACCATGACGTTACCCTGCTGGCCGTCTCGCGGGCGCCCTGGGCACAGATAGCCCCGTTCAAGAAGCGTATGGGCTGGCGCTTCGACTGGCTGTCCTCGGCCGGCAGCGACTTCAACCGGGACTTCGGCGTGCAGTTCAGCGCCGAGGAAATCGCCTCGGGCCGGGCGTTCTACAACGGCGAGGCACGCAACGACATCGGCGAGGACATGCCCGGCCTCAGCGTGTTCTACCGTAATCCCGAGGGCGAGATTTTCCATACGTACTCCACCTACGCCCGTGGCCTCGACCTGCTGCTCGGCGCGCACAACTACCTCGACTTCACGCCGAAGGGGCGCAACGAACGATCGACCATGGACTGGGTACGTCTGCACGACCGCTACGAAGGCGCCGCGGCGACCGAAAGCTGCTGCGCTGGCGCCGCACAACCGGGACAGGCCGGCGGCAAGAGCGCCGCGGCGAAACGCAACGTCATCGTGCAATGAACCAACAATGCAGGAGGAAACGACCATGACCGCAGCAGACCGTACCCTGGACGACCAGGCCCGCATCCGGCAACTGACCGAGCAGTGGGCGGAAACCGTGCGCAGCCGGGACGTAGAGCGCATCATGCAGATCTATGCGGACGATGTCCGCGCCTTCGATGCCGTCGCCCAGTTGCAGTTCAAGGGCAAGGCGGCCTACAAGGCGCACTGGCAGGCATGCATGGAGCAGTGCCCGGCCCAGGGATCGATGCAGTTCAAGATCGATCAGCTACAGGTGGAGACCGGTGGCGATCTCGGCCTCGCCCATTACCTCTGCTATTGCGGCGGGACGGACGAGAAGGGCGAGGAGCAGGGCGGCTGGATGCGCGTGACCGTGGGTTGGCGACGGATCGGCGATGAATGGAAAGTGACCCATGATCACTTCTCGGCACCGTTCGACATGAAGACCGGGGAAACCCTGTTCAAGCTGCAGCCCTGAGATGCTCGACGTGTATTGGGCGAATGAACTCGCCCCTACCGAGGTTCTGTAGGGGCGGATTCATCCGCGACAGGAAAACGGAGATTCCCAGGAGACGCCCATGAAATACCTTTGCCTGATCTACTGCGACGAGGACGCGCTGGATGCCATGCCCGCCCGCGAGCGGGAAGCGCTGACCGAGCGCTGCATGGCCTACAGCGACGAGCTCGGCGCCAGCGGCCGCTACCTCGGCGGCGAGCGTTTGCAGCCGGTACAGATGGCCAGGACACTGCGCATCCGGCAGGATGGCTCGCTGAACATCACCGACGGCCCGTTCGCCGAAACCAAGGAACAACTGGCAGGCTTCTATCTGATCGACGCGCGCGACCTGAACGAGGCGATCCAGGTGGCGGCGAAGATTCCGCCGGCCAGCCTGGGTAGCGTCGAGGTCCGTCCGGTACGCGACCTGCCGCAGCACTGAACCGGGCGCAACGAGGACTTCATGAGCGTAAGCATTGACGCCGTCTACCGTGC
The DNA here is from genome assembly GCF_002286785.1 of Pseudomonas sp. PIC25. Classification (GTDB taxonomy): domain Bacteria; phylum Pseudomonadota; class Gammaproteobacteria; order Pseudomonadales; family Pseudomonadaceae; genus Pseudomonas_M. The sequence continues at coordinate 20,849 of NZ_MUJY01000067.1, forward strand.
CGAATCGCGGCGCGTGCTGGCGACCCTGATCCGGCTGCTGGGCGATTTCGACCGGGCCGAGGAGGCGCTGCACGATGCCTTCGCCGCGGCCGTCGAGCAGTGGCCGCGCGACGGCGTGCCGGCCAATCCGCGAGCCTGGCTGGTCTCGGCCGGGCGCTTCAAGGCCATCGACAATTTGCGCCGCCGCGCCCGCTTCGATGCCTCGCTGGCGTTGCTGGCCGATCAGCTCGACGCGGGCGACGAGGCAGAGGTGTGGGACGGCGAGGCGGTGGAAGATGACCGCCTGCGCCTGATCTTCACCTGCTGCCACCCGGCCTTGCCGGCGGATGCCCAGGTGCCGCTGACCCTGCGCGAGGTATGCGATCTCAAGACCGAGGAAATCGCCCGCGCCTTCCTCGCCACGCCGTCCACCATCGCCCAGCGCATCGTGCGCGCCAAAACGAAGATCCGCGATGCGCGGATTCCCTATCAGGTGCCGGCGCTGAACGAACTGCCCGAGCGGCTCGACAGTGTGCTGCGGGTCATCTACCTGGTATTCAACGAAGGCTACTCGGCCTCATCCGGCGAGACGCTGACACGCACCGATCTTTCCCGCGAAGCCATCCGGCTCGGCCGGTTGCTGCTCGAACTCCTGCCCGAGCCGGAAGTGATGGGGTTGCTGGCGTTGATGTTGCTGCACGAGTCGCGCCGCGCTGCGCGTGCCTCTGCCGACGGCGAACTGGTGCTGCTGGAGGACCAGGATCGCTCGCGCTGGGACCGTGCGCTGATCGCCGAAGGTTCGGCGCTGGTGGAGCGCGCTCTGACGTCGCGTCGCTTCGGGCCGTATACCTTGCAGGCGGCCATCGTCGCCGTGCATGCCGAGGCGGAGGATGCCGCGGCCACCGATTGGGAGCAGATCGTCGGGCTCTACGATGTGCTGGCGCGCGTCACGCCGTCGCCGGTGGTGGAGCTGAACCGTGCCGTAGCCGTGGCCATGCGCGACGGGCCGGAAGCGGGGCTGGCGCTGGTCGAACGCCTGTTCGCCCGGGGCGAGCTGCTCGACTACCACCTCGCCCATGCCGCCCGTGCGGACTTCTGTCGGCGTCTGGCGCGCAACGCCGAGGCCCGCGAGTCCTACCGCCGTGCGCTGGCGCTGGCCCGCCAGGAGCCGGAGCGACGGTTTCTCGAACGGCGCTTGCAGCAGTTGGACGAATGAGTTTGCCCCTGCAAGTCACTCTTTATGAGCCGCCTTCCTGTAGGAGCGAATTCATTCGCCCATCGCGGCGCGGCCTCACGCCTGACCCCGCTTCTCCTGCCCGTTGCCGTTCTGCAAGGTCGCCGGCAGGCGGCGCTGGAAGGGGGTGGAGAGGATCAGCGAGGTCTTGCTGGCGCCATACTGGCTGAGCCGGTCGAGCAAATCCTGCAGCTCCGGCATGGAGCCGACCGCCGCCTTCATCATGACGCAGGCGTCGCCGGTGATACGGTGGCAGAAGGTCAATTGGGGAATCTGCGCCAAGGCTTCGAGGGTGCGGCGGGATTCATGGTCGGCGATGCGCAGCTCGATCAGGCATTCGATGGGTAGGCCGATCTTCGCCATGTCGATGGCCGCGTGGTAGCCGGTGATTACTCCGCTGGCCTCCAGCTTGGCGACCCGGTCCGCCACCGCCGGGGCCGACAGATTGACCCGTCGCGCCAGGTCGGCGTAGGAAGCGCGGCCGTTTTCCAGCAGCGCAGCGAGTAACAGGCGGTCGTATTTGTCCATGACGATCCCCGATGCAAAGGCTGATTTCGAATACAAGGTAAAGGATGGTGATTTCCTTGCTTTGCAAAGCTGTATCGCTGTTTAAGCAGGGTTCTGTGCTTATTTTCCCGCGATTGCCTTGCCTAGAATAACCCTTTGATTACCTGCCCGGTCGAGTCCTTCCATGCCTGCGCGTCGCTTCCCGTTGATCCTGCTCGGTGCTTTTTTCGCCCTCTACCTGATCTGGGGTTCCACCTACCTGGTGATCCGCATTGGTGTGGAGTCCTGGCCGCCGATGCTGATGGCCGGGATTCGCTTCGTCATCGCCGGCTCGCTGATGTTCGCCTGGCTACGCTGGCGCGGCGTGCCGGCGCCGACCTGGCGCGAATGGAAGGCCGCCGCGGTGATCGGCGTGCTGCTGCTCAGCTGTGGCAACGGTGGAGTGACGGTGGCCGAGCACCTGGGCGTGGCCTCCGGGGTGGCGGCGCTGGCGGTGGCGACGGTGCCGCTGTTCGCCCTGCTGTTCGGGCTGATCTGGGGCCAGCGCACCAGCAGCCTGGAGTGGGCGGGGATCGTGCTCGGGCTGGTCGGCATCGGCCTGCTCAACCTCGGCTCCAACCTGCAAGGCAGCCCGCTGGGCGCCGGCCTGATCCTGTTCGCGGCGGCGGCCTGGGCCTTCGGCTCGATGTGGAGCAAACACCTGCCGCTGCCCGCCGGCCCCATGGCCAGCGCGGCGGAAATGCTCGCTGGCGGCGTGGCCTTGCTGATCGCCAGCGCACTCAGCGGCGAACGCATGACCGAGATGCCGACCGCCGCCGGCTGGGGCGCCCTGGCCTACCTGGTGGTGTTCGGCTCGATCATTGCCTTCAGTGCCTACCTTTATCTGCTGAAGAACGTCCGCCCGGCGGCGGCCACCAGCTATGCCTACGTCAACCCGGTGGTGGCGGTGGTGCTGGGTATTCTTTTCGCCGGCGAACGCATCGGCATGGAGGAGTGGCTGGCCATGACCGTGATCGTCAGCGCCGTGGTACTGATCGGCGTACCGCAGTGGCGCCAGCAGAAGCAGGTGAAAGAGGCCGAAGCGAGCGCCTGAGACCGTCCCTTCACATCCCTCTTCACTCTCATAGGCAGGTAAACTGGCGGCCTGTTTTTACTCCCTCCGGTTACCTGCCATGACCTTCGCCTCCCTCGGCCTGATCGACCCGCTGCTGCGGACCCTGGAAACCCTCGACTACCGCCAGCCGACCCCGGTCCAGACCGAGGCGATTCCCGCCGTGCTCAAGGGCCGCGATCTGATGGCCGCAGCGCAGACCGGCACCGGCAAGACCGCCGGTTTCGCCCTGCCGCTGTTGCAGCGCCTGACCCTGGAAGGGCCGCAGGTGGCGAGCAATGCGGTGCGTGCGCTGGTGCTGGTGCCGACCCGCGAACTGGCCGAGCAGGTTCACGAAAGCTTCCGCGTCTACGGTCAGAACCTGCCGCTGCGCAGCTATGCGGTGTACGGCGGCGTCAGCATCAACCCGCAAATGATGAAGCTGCGCAAGGGCATCGACGTGCTGGTGGCGACGCCCGGCCGGCTGCTCGACCTGTACCGGCAGAACGCTGTGCGTTTCGAGCAGTTGCAGGCGCTGGTATTGGACGAGGCCGACCGCATGCTCGACCTCGGCTTCGCCCGCGAGTTGGACGAGCTGTTCTGTGCGCTGCCGAGGAAGCGCCAGACCTTGCTGTTCTCGGCCACGTTTTCCGACGTGATCCGGCAAATGGCCAAGGAACTGCTGCGCGACCCGTTGTCCATCGAGGTCAGTCCGCGCAACGCGGCGGCGAAGAGCGTCAAGCAGTGGCTGATCCCGGTGGACAAGAAACGCAAGGCCGAGCTGTTTCTGCACCTGCTGCAGGACAAGCGCTGGGGGCAGGTGCTGGCGTTCGCCAAGACCCGCAAGGGTGTCGATCAACTGGTGGACGAATTGCAGGCCCAGGGCGTGTCGGCCGATGCGATCCACGGCGACAAGCCGCAACCGGCGCGCTTGCGCGCGTTGGAGCGATTCAAGGCAGGCGAGGTGCAGGTGCTGGTGGCCACCGACGTGGCGGCGCGTGGCCTGGATATCGACGATCTGCCTCTGGTGGTGAACGTCGACCTGCCGATCGTCGCCGAGGACTACGTGCACCGCATCGGCCGCACCGGCCGTGCCGGGGCCACAGGGGAAGCGATTTCCCTGGTGTGTGCCGACGAAGTGCAACTGCTCGCGGCCATCGAGACGCTGATCAAACAAGTCCTGCCGCGTCGTGAAGAACCGGGCTTCAGCCCCGACCACCGGGTACCGCAGACCACCCTGGACGGACAGGTCCTGAAGAAACCGAAGAAGCCCAAGCAGAAGCCGGTGCCCGGTGCAGGCGCGACCGGCAAGGGCAAGATCCATCTCGGCAACTGGTTCGACGAGAGCGAGAAGCCGGCGGTGAAGGCGGTACGCAAGACGCCCGGCTTCGGCAAAGCGGGCGCACGCAAGGGGCCGAAAAAGCCGGGCTGAGGACCCTTCCTACGAGGGAAAGGCTGGTGCCTCTACACAAGCGGTTCGGGTGGCATCGAACCTTGTGGGAGCGGATTCATCCGCGAATTCGTTCTATCGGTCCATCGCGAATGAATTCGCTCCCACGCTGAGGTCCGGAAGCAGCGAATTCATCCGCGATGCATCCGTTCCCACAAGCCGTTTGCCAATCGGGCCGAACTCAATACTTCGGCCGCTCGTAGGCCCCCAGATCGCAGACCTCGACGCCATCGCCGTCGCCATCCCGCGGGCGGCGGGAGCCGCGTTGGTCGTGGCTGGTGCAGGAGCCGACGCCGGTGTCCACCGCCGGGCTGCCGCGGCGCAGGGCGTGGGTTTGCAGGGTCGAGTTGTTGTCGGCCAGCGGGTAGATCACCTTGGTCAGCACCTCGGCATCCGGCACCTGGATGTCTGCTGTGCAGTTGTTGCCGTCGATACCCAGGAGCAGGCCGCGTGCCTGATAGCTGTAGGTGCCGCCAGCATTGCGGCAGTTCAGGCTGAGTTCGCCGTATTCATCGCGGTTGTCGACGATCAGGCTGTTGCGGATCAGCACCTTGCCGAAGTTCTCCAGGCCGTAACCCTGGTTCTCGGCAATGGTGACGTTGACCAGCGTCAGGTCGGGTATGCCCGGCGTACCCGGGTAGCTGGCACCGTTGTTGATGATGCCGGTGGGTCCGTACCAACTGGCAGTATTGCCGCTGAGGGTGGCGTTGGTCAGCTTGAGCACGCCGTTGTTCTCATTGGTGATGGCGGCGCCACGGCCGTCGCTGTAGTTGCCGACGAACACGGCCCGGGCGATGTCCGCCGTGCCGATGTTGTGCACCGCACCGCCGCTACCGAGTACATCGTCGCCACTGGCCCTGTTGTTGCGGAAGGCACTGTCGCGCACGATCAGGTTGCCTTCGCTGTAAATGGCACCGCCGAGGGCGTTGGTGGTATCGCCGAAGTCGGCGGTGTTACCGACGAATTCCGTGTAATACACCGTCAGGGAACCGTAGTTGGCGATGCCGCCGCCCCGGCCTTGGTAATACCAGTTGAACGCCCTGTTCTGCTCCAGCCGTGCGCGTTTCAGGGTGACGCTGCCGTGGTTGACGATCGACCCGCCGTCATAGCTGTGCAGGCCGTTGCGCAGGGTCAGTTGTTCGAGGCCCAGCGTCGTGCCGGCCAGCACTTCGAAATGACGGTCGAGGCGGCCGGCGTCGATGATCGTCTGTTCGGGGGCAATACCGTAGATAGTCAGGCTATCGCTGACATCGAGATCGCCGTTGACGTTGTTGTCCTCGTCATAGATGTCGCCATCGTCGCCGCGTGGCGCCGGCAGGCTGAAGCTATAGGTGCCGGCGCCGAGCAGGATGCGGTCGGGACCGGGCGTGGCGTTGGCCAGCACCACCGCTTCGCGCAACGAGCAGTCGGCGTTGCAGTCGCCGTCGTAGCTGTCGGTGGTCTTGGTCACGGTGATATCCAGGGCGAAGGCACTTAGTGGGGCGCACAACAGGGCCGGCAAGGCGATTCGGCGGAGCGGGTGGGGGCGGGGCTGTTTCATGGTCGACTCCATTTCCTTCTGGCATGAGGGGGGCCGGGATAGCCGGCCCGTCCGGGTGAAGGTCCATCGATTCGGGGAGCTTTCAGGGTGCTGCGGCCTCGTAGGCGCCCAGGTCGCAGATCGCTACGCCATCGCCATCGCCGTCCTGCGGCCGGGGGACCCAGCGCTGGTCGTGGTCGCTGCACGAGCCGGAGGCGGCATCCAGTGCCGGGCTGCCGGGGCGCAAGGCGAAGGTGGAGGTGAAGCCGCCATTGTCGGCGAGCGGGAGGAGCACTTGGGTGAAGGTGGCTGCGTTTTCCACGTAGCGCTCACCGGTACAGCCGCCTGGGCCGGTGCCCAGCAGGAGACCCTGGGCGCGATAGGTGCCGAAATTGAAGCAATTGTAGTGGATGCCTTCGTCGGTATGCAGGTTGCCGCTGATGACGCTGTTGCGGATCAGCACCTCGCCATGGTTGACCAGGCCGACGTTATGGTTGCCGGCCAGGGTCACGTGAATCAGCCGCAGCTCCGGCATGGCACCGCCCAGCGGCGAGCCGTTCTGCACGATGCCATTGCGGTACGCCCAGGCGCTGTTGTTCTGCGTGATCGTGCTGTTGCTCAGCTTCAGGCTGGCGTTGCCCATGTTGGTGATGGCGCCACCGTAGCCGGCATAGTTGCCGACGAACGTGCTGCGGGCGACATCGGCCCAGCCGCGATTATCGATGGCCCCGCCGTCGCCGGAGGAATCGTCGTCGTTGCGGGCACTGTTGCCTTGGAACAGGCTGTCGCGTACTCGCAGCACGCCGGAATTGTGGATGGCCCCGCCGTAACCGGCATTGCTGTCGCCGCCGCTGGCGTGGTTCTGGAAGAAAGTGGCGTAGTAGACCGACAGGCTGCCGTAGTTGGCGATGGCGCCGCCCTGTTTCCGCCCTCCACCCCAGGGATGGTAGTAGACGTTGCGCTCCAGGCGGACATGCCTGAGCGTGGTGTCGCCCTCGTTGGCCAGGGCGCCTCCGTAGAAGGAGCTGTAGCCGTTGCGCAGTGTCAGCCCGCGGATCAGTACCGAGGCGCCGGCGAAGACTTCCAGCAGCCGGTCGTTCCGGGTGCCGTCGATCACCGTCTGGCCGATGCCGGTGCCGACGATGTCCAGAGCGTCGTGGATATCCAGATCGCCATTGAGGTTGTCATCCTCGTCCAGACGCACGTCCTCTTCGTCATGCTCCGGATCGCCCCGCTCGGGGGGCAGGGTCAGGGTGTAGGTGCCGGCCGGCAACAGGATGCGCTGCCGGCCGGGCAGTTCGTTGGCCAGGACCACCGCTTCACGTAGCGAGCAATCGGCGTCGCAGGCACCGTCGAGGCTGTCGCCGGTCTTGCTCACCCGCAGGGTTTCCAAGGCCGCGGCGGCCTGTGGCAGGCCGAGGAGGCAGAAGCTGACGAGGGCGGCTTGCGCGGCGATGGAGTGCAGGAGTGTCATGGCCGCGCTCTCTCGAAAGCACCGAGGTCGCAGACGGCCTGGCCGTCGCCATCGCCGTCGCGCGGGCGGGTCAGGCGGCGCTGGTCATGGCTGCTGCAGGAACCGATGGCACGGTCGATGGCCAGGCTTTGCCGGCGCAGCGGGTGGACCAGGGTGCCGTTGTTTTCTTCCAGCGGGAACAGGTGCGTAGTGAACGTCGCTTCGTTGGCGATGGTCTGGCTGCCGGTGCAGTTGCCCGGCCCGGTACCCAACAGCAGACCTGTCGCTCGATAGGTGTAAGTGCCTTCGTTGTAGCAATTCATCGGCTCCGCATCCTCGAAGAAGCCGATGTTGCCGGAGATGACACTGTTACGGATGAGGACGTCGCCATGGTTGGCCAGGCCGTAGCCTTGGTTGCCGGCGATGGTGACATGGACGAGGTGCGCCACTGGCTTGGCGCCGGTAGCCGGATAGCGCTGGCCGTTGTTCAGCGTGGCGCCGCCGTATTCGCCGGAGGAATTTCCGCTCAGGGTGCTGTTGCTCAGCTTCAGGTAGCCGCCATCGGTGTTGGCGATGGCCGAGCCGCTGCCGTGTGTTTGCACGCCGTTGTTGACGAATGCGGTACGGGCGATGTCTGCCGTTCCCTTGTTAAGCAGGCCGCCGCCGAGGCCGACGTCGTTGTCGTCGCTGCCCCGGTTGCGCAGGAACAGGCTGTCGCGGATCAGCAGGTTGCTTTCGTTGTACAGGCCACCGCCTTCGCCCAGGGAGGATTCGCTGCCGCCGGCGTAGTTGTCTTCGATGCGCGAGCGGACAATGGTCATGTCGCCGAAGTTGGCCAGGCCGCCGCCGTGGCCGATCTCGAAACCGGACGCCGCCGTGTTGCGATTGACCGCCACCTGGTTCAGCGAGGTCGCGCCGTGGTTCTCCAAGGCACCGCCGTAGAAACTGGTGCGACCGTTGGTCAGGCGCAGGCGCTCCAGCGCCAACGTGCTGCCGGCGAGCACTTCGAAGATCCGGTCGATACCGCCGCCGTCGATGGTTGTCTGGTCCATGCCGGCGCCGGTCACCCGGACGTATCCCTTGATGTCGAGGTCGCCGTTAAGGTTTTCGTCTTCGTCGAGGATGGCGCCTTCCTCGTCGTGCTCCGGCGGCAGGCTGAGGGTGTAGGTCCCCGCGCCGAGGATGATGCGAGGCTGGTCCGTGGTGGCAGCCGCCTGGACCGCGTCACGCAGCGAGCAATGGGTGTTGCACAGGCCGTCGTACTCGTCGGCGGTGGTGGTGACCTTCAGGTCGCGGGCTTCGGCAACGGGAACAACACAAGCGAGGCCGAGCAGAAAGCTGGCCATGGGGAGGCGGGAAGTGCGCATGTCGGCTCCTTGTGACACGTAGGACTGAGCGGACACGGCGCTGCTTCCGCAACGAAAGCGAGCGGCGTTTTGCTATTAGCGACGCCGCTCGGTTCACGCTGCATTGACCGGCTTTCAGCACTGAGGTTCCGGCGCCCGGTGCGGTTATGCAGCCGTTCGTCGCTTCGTCCGGCGCCCGTCAAGGGCGCGCGCGCTCGAAGGCACCGAGGTCGCAGACCGCCTCTCCGTCGCCATCGCCATCGCCATCGCCATCGCGCGGGCGGGTCACGCCGCGTTGGTCATGGCTGCTGCGGGAACCGATGGCGGCATCCAGTGCCGGGCTGCCCTGGCGCAGGCCGTGGGTCTGGGTGATGCCGTTGTTGTCGGCCAAAGGATGGATCAGGCGGGTGAAGGTCAGTACGTCCTCGAAGAACAGATCGAAAGGGCAGGTACCTTTATCGTTGCCTTCGTCGATACCTACCATCAGGCCTCGGTAGCGGTACAGGGGATAGCCGGTGATTTCGGCCTGGCAATTGTTCATCCGTCCCTCCGCGTTCCGGTTGCCAGCGATCAGGCTGTTACGCAGCAGTATTCGGCCCCGGTTGAACAGGCCGTCGCCCGTGTTGTCGGCGAGGGTGACACCAGCGTGGCTTCCGGCCACGGGCCGTTGCTTTCGGCGATCGCGCCATTGCTCAGCACGGCATATTTACCGAGGCTGACATTGCCGCTCAGGGTGCTGTTGCTCAGGGTAATGATATGAGTGTCGGTGATGGCGCCGCCGCTGCCGGTGGCGCTGTTGCGGATGAAGCTGCTGCGCGCGATGTCGGCGTATCCCGTGTTATAGAGACCGCCGCCCAGTCGCGGTCGGGTTCGGCAGGCCGGGGAGTGGCCGGACGAGTGGCTGCTGGCGTTGCGCTTGTCGACGTGCGAGAGGCAGGGAGCGCGGAGGCGAGCCGTGCTCCCCTAACCGGGGAGCACGGCCAGGGCTTACAGCAGTTCGATCGCCACGGCGGTGGCTTCCCCGCCGCCGATGCACAGCGAGGCCACGCCGCGCTTGCCGCCTTTTTTCTGCAGGGCGTTGATCAGGGTGAGGATGATCCGCGAGCCGGTGGAGCCGACCGGGTGCCCCTGGGCGCAGGCACCGCCGAAGACGTTGACCTTGGCGTGGTCGAGGCCGTGTTCGCGCATCGCCAACATGGTGACCATGGCGAAGGCTTCGTTGATCTCGAACAGGTCTACCTCATCCTTGGACCAGCCGGTCTTCTTGAACAGGCTGCTCATGGCGCCGATCGGGGCCAGGGTGAATTCGCTCGGGTCCTGGCTCTGGGTGGCATGGCCGACGATCCGCGCCAGCGGCTTCAGGCCGCGGCGGGCGGCTTCCTCGGCGGTCATCAGGACCAGGGCCGAAGCGCCATCGGAAATCGAGCTGGCGTTGGCGGCGGTGATGGTGCCGTCCTTGCGGAACGCGGGCTTCAGCCCGGGGATTTTCTCCGGGTTGGCGGTCAGCGGCTGCTCGTCGTCCTTCACCGTGACCTCACCCTTCCGGGTGACCACCGTGACCGGCACGATCTCGGTTGCCAGGGAGCCGTCGGCGATGGCCGCTTGGGCGCGCTTCAGCGACTCGATGGCATAGGCGTCCATGTCTTCGCGGGTGAGGCCGTAGCGGTCGGCGGTCTCCTGGGCGAACGAGCCCATCAGGCGGCCGGTGCGGGCGTCTTCCAGGCCGTCGAGGAACATATGGTCCTTGATCTCGCCATGCCCCATGCGCAGGCCGCTGCGGGCCTTCTCCAGCACGTAGGGCGCGTTGGACATGCTCTCCATGCCGCCGGCGATCATCACGCTGTTGGTCCCGGCCTTGAGCAGGTCATGGGCCAGCATCACGGCCTTCATACCGGAGCCGCACAGCTTGTTGATGGTGGTGCAGCCCGTGGCGGCGGGCAGACCGGCGTTCAGCGCGGCCTGGCGGGCCGGGCCCTGCTTGAGGCCGGCGGGCAGCACGCAGCCCATGATCACTTCCTGCACGTCGCCCTGCTGGATGCCGGCACGGGCCACGGCCTCGCGAATGGCGGTGGCGCCCAGGTCCACGGCGGAAACGGCGGACAGGCTGCCCTGGAAACCGCCCATGGGCGTACGCGCACCGCTAACGATGACGATTTCTGACATCGAAATTTCCTCTGGTGATGATGGCCGGAACCGGCCGATGGTCTCGATTCTATCCTGTGACCGGAAATGCAAAAAGAGTCACGACCCAAATCATTCTTTGGGCTGATTTCCACGCGGGTGAGGGGGCCTAGAGTGCAGGCCTGTCGAAAAACTACAAGCATGCGTGCAGGTGCCTCCCATGTTGCAGACTCGTGTCATTCCGCCAGCAGACAACGCCTACCAGTACCCGCTGTTGATCAAGAGCCTGCTGCTCTCCGGCAGCCGCTACGAGAAAACCCGGGAAATCGTCTATCGCGACAAACTGCGCTACAGCTACGCCACCTTCAACGAGCGCGTCGCACGGCTGGCAAACGTGCTCAGCGAGGCCGGCGTGAAGGCCGGCGACACCGTGGCGGTGATGGACTGGGACAGCCACCGCTACCTCGAATGCATGTTCGCCATCCCGATGATTGGTGCGGTGCTGCACACCATCAATATTCGCCTCTCGCCGGACCAGATCCTCTACACCATGAACCACGCGGAAGACCGGATGGTGCTGGTCAATAGCGAATTCGTGCCGCTCTACAACGCGATCGCCGGCCAATTGACCACGGTGGAAAAGACCCTGCTGCTGACCGACGGCGACGCCAAGACCGCCGACCTTCCCCACCTGGCGGGCGAGTACGAGACCCTGTTGGCCGCCGCCAGCCCGCGCTACGACTTCGCCGAGTTCGACGAGAACTCGGTGGCCACTACCTTCTACACCACCGGCACCACCGGCAACCCGAAGGGCGTGTACTTCACCCATCGGCAACTGGTCCTGCACACCCTGGCCATGGCCAGCACCATCGGCGCCCTGGACAGCATCCGCCTGATGGGCACCGACGACGTCTACATGCCGATCACCCCGATGTTCCACGTGCATGCCTGGGGCGTGCCCTACGTGGCCACCATGCTCGGCGTGAAGCAGGTCTATCCCGGCCGCTACGAGCCGGACATGCTCTGCCGTCTGATCCAGGAAGAGAAGGTGACCTTCTCTCACTGCGTTCCGACCATTCTGCAAATGCTAATGAACGCACCCAACGCCCAGGGCCACGACTTCGGCGGCTTGAAAATGATCATCGGCGGCAGCGCGCTGAACCGCGCGCTCTACGAGGCGGCACAGGCCAAGGGCATTCAGCTCACCGCGGCGTATGGCATGTCGGAAACCTGCCCGCTGATCTCGTGTGCCTACCTCAACGAACAACTGCGCGCCGGCAGCGAGAACGAGCGCACCAGCTACCGGATCAAGGCTGGCGTGCCGGTACCGCTGGTCGAGGCGGCGATCATGGACAGTGAAGGGCGCTTCCTGCCGGCTGACGGCGAGTCCCAAGGCGAGCTGGTGTTGCGCGCCCCCTGGCTGACCCAGGGCTACTTCCGCGAACCGCAGAAGAGCGAGGAACTATGGGAGCACGGCTGGCTTCACACCGGTGATGTGGCCACGCTGGACAGCATGGGCTTCGTCGAAATCCGCGACCGCATCAAGGATGTGATCAAGACCGGCGGCGAGTGGATCTCCTCGCTGGAACTGGAAGACCTCATCAGCCGCCACCCGGCGGTGCGCGAGGTCGCGGTGGTCGGCGTGCCCGACCCGCAGTGGGGCGAGCGGCCGTTCGCCCTGCTGGTCGTCCGCGAAGGGCAGGCGCTGGATGCCAAGGGCCTGAAGGAACATCTCAAGCCTTTCGTCGAGCAAGGTCACATCAACAAGTGGGCCATTCCCACCCAGATCGCGGTTGTTACCGAAATTCCCAAGACCAGTGTCGGCAAGCTCGACAAGAAACGCATTCGCGTGGATATAGCCCAGTGGCAGGAGGCAGGCAGCCCATTCCTGTCTACGCTGTAACAGCGATGAAACGTGGTCCGGGGGAGTGACTAATCAGTCAAACAAGCGTTGGCTTGCTTATTGCTGCCTCCGGGCCATCACTGGCTCTTCACGGATCGGACTAATCCACTGAAAACCTGCGAGCCAGAGTGCCTGGGTGCCGTAAATCACACTTTCGAGGGATCAAGCGGCACCACCCCCTGGCTATAGTCCGCACCATCCATAACAAAAAACACATGGAGTAGCGTCGATGACAACAACAAAACCGCTCTGGCGCCTGGCAAGACTGCCGCTGGCCGTCAGCCTCGCATCTACCCTCGCCGCTCCGGCATTCGGCGTGACCTTCAACATCGGGGAAATCGAAGGGCAGTTCGATTCGTCGTTGTCGGTTGGGGCCAGTTGGGCGTTACGCAACGGCGATCCGGATCTGATCGGCAGCAATAATGGCGGCGATGGGTTGTCCCAGACTTCAGATGATTCCCACCTGAATTTCAAAAAGGGCGAAACCTTCTCGAAAATTTTCAAAGGCATCCACGACCTCGAGCTGAAGTACGGCGATACCGGCGTATTCGTTCGCGGCAAATACTGGTATGACTTCGAACTGAAGGACGAGAGCCGTCTGTTCAAGGACATCGACGACAGCAACCGTAAGGAAGGTGCCAAGTCATCTGGTGCGCAATTGCTCGATGCGTTCGTCTACCACAACTATGCCATTGCCGACATGCCGGGCTCGGTACGTCTGGGCAAGCAGGTTGTGAGCTGGGGGGAAAGCACGTTCATTCAGGGCGGCATCAACTCCATCAACCCGGTCGATGTTTCCGCATTCCGCCGCCCGGGGGCCGAGGTCAAGGAAGGCCTGATCCCGGTCAATATGTTCTATGTGTCCCAGAGCCTGACCGACAATCTATCGGTTGAGGCCTTCTACCAACTTGAGTGGGACCAGACCGTCGTGGACAACTGCGGTACGTTCTTCTCTCAGCCTGATGTCATCGCTGATGGATGTGACATGAACTTGGCTGTGTTGACTAACGACCCGTCGTCCATCGCCTTGATCAACAGCGTTTTAGGCCCGGCTGGTTTTGGGGTTACCGAGTCTCCGTGGGGGGAGGGGCTTGTAGTAAAACGTGGTCCGGACCGCGATGCACGGGATGATGGCCAATTCGGTGTCGCCTTCCGTTACTTCGCGGAGCAACTGGACACCGAGTTCGGCGCTTATTTCATGAACTACCACAGCCGCCTGCCGATCTTCAGTGGATCGGGGGCGTCGGTTGATGCGGTTAATGCAATCAACTCTATCGCAACTGCCGTGGCGCCTATTCTCGGAGCCTCTACTGCCGCTCGACTGGCTGCTGCGGCCACAGCGGGCAACTCCAGCTATTTCGTTGAGTATCCGGAAGATATCCGCCTCTATGGCTTGAGTTTCTCCACTACGTTGCCGACAGGTACTGCGTGGAGCGGTGAGATCAGCTATCGGCCGAATGCACCGGTACAGTTGAATACTACCGATATCCTTTATTCCGGCTTGGACCCCATCACTCTGTTCGGCTTCGCTCGTCCCTATGACAACGCTTCCCTTCTCGAAGGCCTAGCCGGTCAGGATCAGCATGGTTATCGCCGTAAAGAGATTACCCAGTTGCAAACGACCTTCACTCACTTCATCGATCAAGTCATGGGGGCTAGCCGTCTGACTCTGGTGGGTGAAATCGGTTGGACCCATGTGGGTGGGCTAGAAAGCAGCAGCAAGGTCCGTTATGGCCGTGACCCGGTGTTCGGCCCTGGCCCTCTCCCGGGCACCATCGGTGGTGTGGCGTCTTGCCAAGCTTTGAACGCAGGTACCCTTGGTAGTGCAACCGCCGAAAATGTCAGCAAATACTGCGAAGACGAAGGCTTTACCACCACTGACTCCTGGGGCTATCGCGCCCGTGCCATTTGGGACTACAACGATGCCTTCGCCGGCGTGAACCTCAAGCCGAGCATCGCTTGGTCGCATGATGTGAAGGGCTACTCTCCGGGCCCGGGCGCCAACTTCGAGGAAGGCCGCAAGGCCATCAGTCTCGGTCTGGATGCCGAGTACCAGAACACTTACACCGCCAGCCTGTCCTACACCGACTTTTTCGGTGGCAAATACAGCACCGTCAGCGACCGCGACTTCGTCGCCCTCAGCTTCGGCGTGAACTTCTAAGCGGACAGGACAATCGAGGAAGACTATGCAAATGAAAACAACAAAAAGTCTGTTGCAAACCGGTGCCCTGGCGCTGTCCCTGTTGGCTACCAGCGTCATGGCTGCGGTTTCTGCCGACGAAGCGGCCAAGCTGGGCACCAGCCTGACGCCGGTGGGGGCGGAAAAGGCGGGCAATGCCGATGGTTCCATTCCCGAGTGGACCGGCGGTCTGCCGCAGAACGCCGGCGCCGTGGATGCCAAGGGGTTCCTGGCGGACCCCTTCGCCAACGAGCAGCCGCTGTTCACCATCACCGCGCAGAACATGGAGCAGTACAAGGACAAGCTGACCCCCGGCCAGCAGGCGATGTTCAAGCGCTATCCGGACAGCTACAAGATGCCGGTCTACCCGAGCCATCGTTCCGCCACGCTGCCGGCCAATGTGCTCGAAGCCACCCAGTACAATGCCACCAACACCAAGCTGGTGGAGGGCGGTAACGGCCTGGAGAACTTCCGCACCGCCAACCCGTTCCCGATTCCGCAGAACGGCCTGGAAGTGATCTGGAACCACATCACCCGTTATCGCGGCGGCAGCGTGCGCCGTCTGGTGACCCAGGCCACGCCGCAGGCGAACGGCTCCTACAACCTGGTGTACTTCCAGGACGAGTTCACCTTCCGCGATAAGTTGAAGGACTACGATCCGAACAAGCCGAGCAACGTGCTGTTCTACTTCAAGCAGCGTGTGACCGCACCGTCGCGTCTGGCTGGTAACGTGCTGCTGGTGCACGAAACCCTGAACCAGGTGAAGGAGCCGCGCCTGGCCTGGTTGTACAACGCCGGTCAGCGCCGTGTCCGTCGCGCGCCGCAGGTGTCCTACGATGGTCCGGGTACCGCCGCGGACGGTCTGCGTACCTCGGACAACTTCGACATGTACAACGGTGCGCCGGACCGCTACGACTGGAAGCTGAACGGCAAGAAGGAAATCTACATCCCGTACAACAGCTACAAGCTCGACTCCCCGAGCCTGAAGTACGCCGATGTGATCAAGGCCGGCCACATCAACCAGGACCTGTCGCGCTACGAGCTGCACCGCGTCTGGCACGTGACTGCGACCCTGAAGTCGGGCGAGCGCCACATCTATGCCAAGCGTGACTTCTTCATCGACGAGGACACCTGGCAAGCCTCCGCCATCGACCACTACGACGGCCGCGGCACCCTGTGGCGCGTCGCCGAGGCGCATTCCCAGTACTACTACGACAAGCAAGTGCCGTGGTACACGCTGGAAGCCCTCTACGACCTGCTGTCCGGCCGCTACCTGGCTCTGGGTATGAAGAACGAGGAGAAACAGGCCTACGACTTCAACTACACCGCTGCGGAAAGCGACTACACCCCGGCTGCCCTGCGTCAGGCAGGCGTACGCTGATCGCGCTTCGTTGAACGGAAGGAGCCGGCCCTCGGGCCGGCTTTTTCATGCCCGCGAATTCTTGTCGTGGATCAACGGAAGCGCAGGCCGCTCATCACGCATGGCGGCAATCTGCTTTTAAAGGCTTCAAATGCCACGGGTTAGCGGCTAGGCTGCGGAACGTTCAGTTTCCGAGACACCGATTCGCTGAATGATGCCTTTCCAGCCAGGTACGTCCGCGCTTTCACCCGCTCCATCGCCCGCCGAAGGACGCTTCTTCCGTCCGCCGCTGCCAACGGGGCACGTGCGGCGCGAGCGGCTGTGCGAGCGGCTCGCTGCCGGGCTGGGCGGGCGCCTGCTGCTGGTCAGCGCGCCGGCCGGGTTCGGCAAGAGCTCCCTGGCCATCGAGTTCTGCCAGCACTTGCCGGACGATTGGCGCAGTCTCTGGCTAGGACTCAGCCGGCGCGACAGCGACCCGGGACGTTTCCTCGAACGCATGCTCGATGGGCTTCGTCAGTTTTTTCCTGGCCTGGGCGACGAGGCGCTGGGTCTGTTGAAGATGCGCCAGCGCCACCAGCCGTTCGCCTTCGAGGAGTGGCTGGACGGTCTGCTCGACGAACTGGCCGAACGGCTCGATCCCGCGGCCCCGCTGTTGCTCGTGCTGGACGACTACCACCTGGCCCAGGGGCCGGTGCTCGACCGCTGCCTGCAATTCTTCCTCAACCACCTACCCGATGGGCTGGTCGTGCTGGTCACCAGCCGCCAGCGGCCGGACTGGCACTTGGCCCGGTTGCGGCTCCAGCGACAGTTGCTCGAACTCAATGAACAGGACCTGCGCCTGACCCGCGACGAAGTGGCCGCGCTGCTCGGTAACCAGGGAGCGCGCTTCAATGAGGCGGCCCTGGAGAGCCTGGTCCAGCGCAGCGAGGGTTGGGTGGCGGGGTTGCGCCTGTGGCTGCTGGCCGCCGAGTCGGAAAGCGCCGAAGGCCTCGATCGCGCACTTCACGGCGCCGAGGGGTTGATCCGCGACTACCTGCTCGAGGAAGTGATCGAACGCCAGCCGGCCGACGTACAGGCGTTCCTCTACGAGACCGCCTGCCTGGAGCGCTTCTGCGCCGGGCTCTGCGATGCGGTGCGTGAATCCCACGACAGCGCCGCCATCCTCCAGCACCTGCAGGCGCATCAAGTGTTCCTGGTGCCGCTGGACGAGCACGGCCATTGGTTCCGATACCACCATCTGTTTACCGACCTGCTGCGGGCGCGGCCGGACAACCGCCTGACCCTGCCACGGGCCAGCATTCACCTGCGCGCCTGCCGCTGGTTCAGCGCCCAGGGGCTGCTCGACGAGGCGATCGACCAGGCCCTGCGCGCCGGCCAGCCGGACGTGGCGGCCAGCCTGGTGCAGAACCTCTCCGAAGAACAACTGCTGGCCGAGCAGAACGTCGCGATGCTGCTGCGCTGGAAGATGGACCTGCCGGATAGCCTGCTGGCCAGCACGCCCCGGCTGATCCTGTTGTACGGCTGGGCCCTGGGCCTGGCCTGCCAACTGGATGCGGCGGAGGAACTGGCGAGCCACTTGGCCAACTTCCTGCCGGCACCGACCGAGACCGAGCAGCGCGGTCTGCTGGCGCAATGGCTGGCCTTGAGCGGCCTGATCGCCCGTGGGCGCGGCGACAGCCGGCGCGCCGAGCAGTTCTGTAGCGAAGCCTTGACGGCCCTGCCGCAGGATCGCTTCGGCCAGCGTCTCATGAGCCTGTCGATGCTGGGCAACCTGGCGATCGTCCGGGGCGATCTCTGGCGCGCCCGTGGCCTCAACCGCGAAGCCCTGGAGCTGGCCCAGCGGGTCGGCAATCCCCTGTTCGAAGCGTTGGCGCATTACGACCGCAGCCGGGTACTCCAGGCCCGTGGCGAAGTGCTGCGCGCCCTGGAAGAGGTGCACCAGGGACAGGAGCGGCTGCACGGGCTGCCGGCCCAGCGCCTGTATGCGGCACGGGCGCGCCTGACGCTCTACGAGGGCTACCTGATGGCGGTCCGCCTGGAGCCGGACAAGGCTCGAATCCGCCTGCAGGCCGGTATCGCCGAGGCGCGGGCGTGCCGCGATATCAGTCTGCTCCTCGGTTTCTGTGCCTTGGCCAGCCTGGAAGGGCGCGGCGGACGGATTTCCGAAGCCTTCGCCTTGCTCGCCGAGGCCGAACGGCTCATGCACATCTGGGACGTGCCGCCGATCTACTACTTGGCGATGATCACCCTGGTGAAATGCGAACTCTGGCTGGCACAAGGGCAACTGGAATTGGCCGAAGCCTGGCTGGAGCGCCTGGCGGAAACCTACGGCGGCGAGCAAGCCGCCGCCGCACCGGAATTCCACCCGCAACTGCCGTTGCATATCGAACTGCACCGGGCGACCCTGGAGCGGCTGCAAGGCCGCCTGGTCGAGGCCGAGCGCCGTCTGCGCGGCCTCAGCCAGCGGGCGCAGTCGGCGGGCGGCCAGTTGTTCGCGATCATCGCCCAGGTGCGCCTGACCCTGCTATTGCGTGCCGGCGGACGCGAGCGCGAGGCGCAACAGCAACTCGGCGCCAGCCTGGAGGCGGCGGCCGGCGGTGCGTTGCTGCCCTTCCATGATCTGCTCGAACAGCAACCAGGCTGGTTTCGCGAACAACTGCTGACGAAGGCCACAGGCGATCTGCGTGACGCCTTGCTGCGCCGTCTACCCGACGATGAGGTCGCCAGCCCTCCGGAGAGCGGCGTTGCCAGTGGCCAGGCCGAATCCCTCAGCTCCCGCGAGCTGGCCGTGCTGCACCTGATCGCCCAGGGCTGTTCGAACCAGGAAATCAGCGAGCGCCTGTTCATCTCCCTGCACACCGTCAAAACCCACGCCCGCCACATCAACAGCAAGCTCGGCGTGGAGCGCCGCACCCAGGCGGTGGCGAGGGCCAAGGGATTGGGATTGTTGCGCTGAGCACTGTCTAACCATCGATTCGCGGGCAGCACTCGCTCCTACAGATGTAGGAGGCATTTATTCGCCCAGCGGATCACTGCGGAACGGAAAGATCCAATTTGGCGGCAGGCTTGCCCACCGGTTGCGGCTGGGCCAGTTGCTGCTCGACGTCCGCCTGGATCGCCTGTAGCACCGGGAGCGTCTCGCCGAGGCTGGTGCGCACTTCCGCGTAAGGATGCTGTTCCGCCAATTTCGTGAGGCGTGCCAGCAGCTCTTGGCGTACATCGCTGCGCAGATGGACGAACAGCTCGGGCAACTGCTTGCCCAGCTCGGCCCCGTATAGCACCAGGTCCTGGCGGGCGAACTGGCGGGTGAGGTCCAGATAATCCAGGGCGCTGGACGTTAGCATGGCCGCGGCGGCCTTGGTTTCCTGCAAGCCTTGCAGGCGGACCGGGTTGCTCTGCTCGGTCTGCGACAGGGTGGTCCAGAACTCCACCGTCAGGGTGAACAGCACCGCCTGCTGGCGCAGCGAATAGGTCATCAGGCCGAGCGCCTCCGCGCCATAGGGCTGCTGCGCGGCACGGAAATCGAAGTAAAGGCGCATCAGCTCCTTGAGGCGGAACAGCACCTCGCGCGCCTCGTTCTGACGCAGCTCCAGCGGCGCGTAGATATTCAGCTGCGGGCGGAAATTCTCCTCGTTCACCATCCGCCGGTAGATCGGCCCGGTGAACTCGCCGTTGCGGCGGGGCAGGGCATTGGCCTGGGTCGTATCGATCTTCGCCAGCGCATCGATGAGCAACTGGTAGTCACCGCTGGCCCAGGGCTTGTCGATATCGGGGATCTTCTGGCCGAGGTAGAACAGATCGGCGGCGGCCAGCGGGCGCAGGAACGCGAGCAGAAGAAAGGCCAGCGGCCAGAGCGAACGGCGGGGCGGTTTCATGGCAATCGAAGTCCTGCGAAGGCGTGGCCCAGCGTAGCCGGCGCGGCGTCCGGCGTCACCCCATCGGGCGCACGGCACTACCTAGGTTGGGCGTCCAATGGAGCGTGGCCATGCTCTGATAAACCTCCGGATAACGACAAGAAACCGAGGTGCCTGCATGTCCGCTTCAAGCCTCTCCCTGATGCCGCCGCTGGCGGTCGGGTTCGCCCGCCTGGGCTTCGGCGCCCTGCCGCTCGACCGGCTGAAGGCCCGCTATGCCAGCCCGGACAGCGGCTCGCGCTTTATCGAGCTGGATGGCTTTAACGTCCATTACCGCGACGAAGGCAGCCGCGACAAACCGGTGCTGGTGATGATCCACGGTGTGGTCGCCTCCCTGCATACCTGGGACGGCTGGATCAGCGCCTTCGCCCCGCATTACCGGATCATCCGCTTCGACGTGCCGGGCTTCGGCCTGACCGGGCCGAAGCGCGACGGAGACTATTCCGCCGAGCGGATGATGCGCGTCTTCGGCTTGCTGCTCGACTATCTCGGCATCGCCAAGGCCAGCATCGCCGGCAACTCGCTGGGCGGCTATATCGCCTGGAATTTCGCCCTCGCCGCGCCGGAGCGGGTGGACAAACTGGTGCTCATCGACCCCGCCGGCTACCCCATGGCCAAGGTGCCTTGGATGATCGCCGCCGCCGCGCTGCCGGGCGCGACCTGGGCCATGCCGCTGTGGATGCCGCGCGCGCTCATCGCCCAGGGCATCAAGGAAGTCTACGGCGAGCCGGGGCGAATCAAGCCGGGCGTGGTCGACCGCTACTATGACCTGACCCGCCGTCCGGGCAACCGCCGGGCGATGATGGATATCTTCCGCGTATTGCTGAAGGTGAACCGCGAGGAGCTGCACACGACGCCGGAGCGGGTAGCGAAAATCCAGGCGCCAACACTGTTGATGTGGGGCGACCGCGACCGCTGGATATCGCCCAAGCACGTGCCGCTCTGGCAGCGCGACCTGCCCGGCATTCAGGTGAAAACATACGCCGGCGTGGGCCATATCCCCATGGAGGAAATCCCCGAACGCACCGCCGCCGACGCCCTGCGTTTCTTGCAGGGTTGAGAAGATGAGCAGGCGCAATCCGGGTAATGCATGCCCGGATTGCGCCGGTGGCTTATTTCGGGCAACGGATGTAGGGTCGAATTCATTCGACCGATGCGAAACTCAAGCCGCCTTGGCCTGCGGCTCGAACTCTCCGCGGAAGCGATCCAGCAGGTCGAGGTTATTGTGCTGCCAGGGGTGGAAGTCGGCTTTGAAGAAGTCCAGGTAGGTGCGTACCAGCGGGCGGAACACGCCGTCCTTGCCCCAGGCCCATTTGAGGCCGTCGCGCCACACGCGCCAGTTCCATAGCAGACCGTCGCGCTCGAGCATATGCGCCAGCCCGCGCGTGGTATCCAGCACGAAGAAAAAAGTGCCCATCAGCATCGCCCGGCGCAGCAGCTTGCGGCTGCCGCAGACCTGGTTGTACACGTCGAACGCCACCGCCTTGTGCTCGGTCTCTTCCAGCGCATGCCAGCGCCACAGGCGGGCCATGGCCGGGTGGGCACCGTGTAGCGGCTCGGGGTTCTTCAACACGACATCGGCCATGATTGCGGTGATGTGCTCCAGCGCCGCGGTGGCCGCCAACTGGCGACGGGGCGAGAGCTTCTTCTGGGTGTAGCGGATGCGGGCCTGGGCGCGGCGCTCCATGCGTTCGACCTGATAGCCGAGATCGCGCAGGCGCTGGCTGTACACCAAGTGTTCGCGGCTGTGATGGCCCTCCTGGCCGATGAAGCCGCGAATCTGTTCCTTCAGCACCGGATCGTCGATCTGGTCGCGAAACTGCCGCACCGAGTCGATGAAAAAGCGCTCGCCGTCGGGAAACAGCACCGACATGGCGTCAAACAGGTGCGTCTTGAAGGCATCGCCGCTATGCCAGTGGCGCGGCAACGGGCTGGGCAGGTCGAAATCCAGATGGCGCGGACGAATCTGCAAACCTTCCGGGGTGGTGCTGGCCATAGTGACTCCTGACTTCAGGTGGAAACCGAGTGGTCACTATGGGCAAGGAGGAAAGGAGCGAAAAGGTTAACATCAGCCAATGTAACGGTCATATCCGGCCAGGTGGTGCATGCTCGAAATACCCTTCAGGTGCTGCCCGGCTCCGGGTCGAAATCGCGACGATAGCGTTCCACCAGATGCAGGTTGTCGTGCTGCCACGGATGGAAATCCGCCTTGTAGAAATCCAGGTAGACCCGCACCAGCGGCCGGTAGATGCCATCCTGGCCCCACAGCCAACGCAGGCCATCGCGCCACACACGCCAGTTCCATAGCAGGCCGTCGCGCTTGAGCATATGGATCAGTCCCTTCAGCGTATCCACAGTGAAGAAGAACGTGCTCTGCAACATCGCCCTCCGCCGCAACCATGGGCTGCCGCACACAGCCTGGAATACATCGAAGGCCACCGCCTTGTGCTCGGTTTCCTCCAGCGCGTGCCAACGCCACAAGCGGGCCATGGACGGATCGGCGCCCTCCAGCCAGCGTGGGTCGGTCAACAGGGCATTGGCCATGATCGCCGTGAGGTGCTCCACCGCGCAGGTCGCCGCCAGTTGCAGGCGCGCCGGGAAATGCTTTTGGATGAAGCCGAGGCGGCGTTTCAAGCCGCGCTCCAGATAGTCCACGTCATAGCCGGACTCGCGTAAACGCTGGCTGTACACCAGATGCTCGCGGCTGTGATGACCTTCCTGGCCGATGAAGCCGCGAATCTGCTCCTTCAGCAGCGGGTCGTCTATCTTGTCGCGGAACAGCCGCACCGAATCGATGAAAAACCGTTCGCCGTCCGGAAACAGCACCGACATGGCGTCGAACAGATGCGACTTGAAGGCGTCGCCGCCATGCCAGTGACGCGGCATGGGTTGCGGCAGATCGAAATCCAGTTGGCGCGGTCGAATCGCCAAACCTTTGGGAGTGGTGCTGGCCATGGCATTTCTCCGAGCCTGATGGCGAGACCCTGACTATGGGCTTGCCGATTTTTGTCGGACAAGGTTATTTTCAGCCAAGATCACGGTCATATCCGGCCAAAGCGACTGATAACAACATGAACAAGCCGCTCAATCTTTCCGCCGAACTCGTGCCGGTGGCCTATGCCGCCGCGCTGTTGGATTTTGCCGAAGAACTCGGCGTTTCACGCCAGGCCCTGTTCGCCGCCGCCCGGGTTCGCCCCGAGGTGATGGACAGCCCCAACGGGCGCCTCTCCTTCATCGATTTCAATCTGCTGGCCAGCGCGGCGCTGCTGCACTGCAACGAGCCGGCCCTGGGGCTGCGCCTCGGGCCGCGATTGAACCTTTCCAGCCACGGCATCCTCGGTTATGCCGTGCTCTCCAGCGCCAACCTGGAAAGGGCGCTGCAATTCGCCCTGAAGTACTACCGGGTGCTGGGGTTGGCCTTCGAACTGGAGCAAGTCGAAGACAACGGCCGGGTTCAATTGCGCGCCAGCGAAACCATGCCGCTGGGCGCGCTCGGCCGTTTCGCCGCCGAGAGCCTGCTGGCCAGCCTCTACAGCATCACGCGCTTTCTGGTGGGGGAAGAGCTGCAGGGCGTCGAGGTTGGTTTCGCCTACCCGGCGCCGAGCTATGCCGAGCGTTATGTGGAGGCCTTTGGCGTGGAGCCGGTCTTCGAGCAACCCTTCCACTGGCTGAGCCTGCCCACCGGATACCTGGATAGGCCCATGGCCCTGGCCAACCCGGCCACCGTGCAGATGTGCCAGCAACAATGCGAAGCCCTGCTGGCTACCCTCGACATCCAGGACGGCCTGCTCGTGCGCGTCCGCCGGCTCTTGCTGGCCCGCCCCGGCGACTTCCCCGACCTCGACAGCGCCGCTCGCGCCCTGCACACCAGCGGACGCAGCCTGCGCCGCCACCTCGCCGCCATGGGCACCACCTACCAGCAAGTGCTGGACGACGTGCGCAAACGCCTGGCCTTGCAATACCTCACCACCACCCACCTGCCCTTGCACGAAGTCGCCTTCCTGCTCGGCTTCAGCGACCCGTCCAACTTCCGCCGCGCCTTCAAGAAATGGACGGGCAAACTGCCAAGCGACTATCGAAACGGGGGATCGTAAGGAGCCAGATCGGGCGGCGGCTCCTGTAGGAGCCAGTTTGCTGGCGAATGCGGGCCACACGGAGGTTTCGTTTCACCGAGCAGCCGCAAGCCCCACATACCCTCGCCCCTCTGGAGAGAGGGTAGGGTGAGGGGGCGGAGGTAGGTGGGGCGAATGAGCGAGGGGCGCCCATGCACCCGCTTCGGCCCCGCCGGGCGAATGAATCCCAGCCCCACGCCATGCTTTACGTAGGAGCCAGCTTGCTGGCGAATGCGGGCCACGCGGAGGTTTCGTTTCACGGGGCTGCCGCCAGCCCACGCATACCCTCGCCCCTCTGGGGAGAGGGCAGGGTGAGGGGGCGGAGGTGGGGTGGGCAAATGGGCAGGGGCGACCACATGCACCCGCTTCGGCCCCGCTGGGCGAATGAATTCGTCTGATCCAGCGGCTCCACGCAGTGCTTCTTTGTAGGAGCCAGCTTGCTGGCGAAGCCCGTGTTTCTGGCAGATGAGCGCTTACTGTTCCTGCTCGGGGCTGATCTGGCCGATTTCGGGAGCGGTCAATCCTGTTGTCAGCCAGTAAGCAAACTGCGGAAAAGCCTTGGCGATACCTTGGATATCGTCCTCGTTCGCCCGCCTCCTTCCGTTTCGTAGCGAATACCAGTTGCTTCTGTCGATGCCCGTCAACTTCTCAAGGTCGGTGGCGCTCAGCCCCTGGCTGTCCCATATGGCTATAAGCCGATCTCTGATCATTCAAAAATCTATCGGTGCGCAAGATAAAAATCCCTTGAACATAGTTCATTGAACTTATATCTTTTGTTTGTCTTGAATTTTGTTCAAATCGAATCCGCTGACCATAGTGCAGGAATCCGCATGGAAGTAGAAGCCAAGCGCACCACACTTCACCCGCCGTTTGGGTCCGGGAGGCATCCATGCCCCGCCTTCTGACAATTTCCCGCCTGAGCGCCTACCTCCGCCAAAACGGCCGCTGCTTCTACTGCGGCGCCTCCATGTGGCTGGAAAGCCCGGAAGCCTTCGCCCGCGAGCACGGCATCCCCATCGAACGCACCGGCCGCTTCCGCTGCACCGCCGAGCACCTGAAAGCCCGCAGCGAGGGAGGAGGGGACGACCCGGACAACATCGTCGCCGCTTGCACCTTCTGCAACCACAACCGCCACGGGCGCAAACGCCCGATGAGGCCGGAGCCGTACAAACGCTTCGTCACCGCACGGCTGCGGCGCAGGCGCTGGCATCAGGAATGGGTGTTCGAAAGGCCCGTATTGCTCCGGCTGGAGGACTGCCTCGAGGATGAGGCGGAGTGACGATGCCGCTCCGAAAGGCCGCGCGACAGACCTTCAAGGTTGAAACCTGGGCCCGTTGCCGCCACGCTTAGCGCCATCGCCCGTTAAGCGCAGGAAATCCCATGCAATCCCCCCAGCCCACCCTCATCCGCGAAACCTTCCCTGTCGGGCCTTTGCAGTGCAACTGCACGATCATCGGCGATCCGGTAAGCAAGAAGGCCATCGTGGTCGATCCGGGTGGCAATCCCGAGCTGATCATGGCGCGTCTGGAGGCCCACGGCTTGCAGGTGGTGAGCATCATCCACACGCATGCCCATCTCGATCACTTCCTCGCCTCCGGGCAGATGAAGGAGAAGACCGGCGCCACGCTGCACCTGCATCAGGACGATCAGTTTCTCTGGGACAACCTGGAGATGCAGTGCCGGATGTTCGGCGTGCCGTACACGCCGGTGCCGGCGCCGGACCAGTGGTTGCAGGACGATGAGGCGCTGGCCTGCGGGTGCGGGGTGGCGCTGCACACGCCGGGGCATACGCCCGGTTCGATGAGCTTCTGGTTCCCCGAGGCTAAACTGTTGATTGCCGGCGATACGCTGTTCCGCCGCGGGATCGGGCGGACCGATCTGTGGGGCGGCGATTACGCCAGCATCGAGCGTTCGATCAAGCAGCGCCTGTACTGCCTGGACGAGGAGGCGACGGTGGTCGCGGGGCATGGGCCGGATACCCGGCTGGGCGACGAGATGCGAGAGAACCCGTTCGTCCGTGCTTGAGCGGGCCCCGCTCGACCGAATCGAATGCCAGCAACTGATGGCGACGGCACGGAATTTTAATCTGCCATCATGTTCTAATCGCGGCCAGCCCAGAGGGTTGGGTAAGAAAATCTCAGGAGTCGATCCATGTCCACTGCACGTCGTTTGCTGACCGCCGCCACCGTCGTTACCCTGCTGGCGGGCTGTGCCTCGCAGAATCCCTATGAAGCCCAGGAGCCGGCCGGCTCCAACAAGACGATGAAATACGGCGGTCTCGGCGCCCTGGCCGGTGCCATCGCCGGTGCGGCGATCAACCACGACAACCGTGGCAAGGGCGCGCTGATCGGCGCCGCCGTCGGCGGTGCGGCCGGTGCCGGTTACGGTTATTACGCCGACAAGCAGGAAGCCGAGCTGCGCCGCAGCATGCAGGGCACCGGCGTGGAAGTGCAGCGCCAGGGCGACAACATCACCCTGATCATGCCCGGCAATATCACCTTCGCCACCGATTCGGCGGATATCGCCAGCAACTTCTACACCCCGCTGAACAATCTGGCGACCTCGTTCAAGCAGTACGACCAGAACAGCATCGAGATCGTCGGCCACACCGACAGCACCGGCTCCCGCCAGTACAACATGACGCTGTCCCAGCGCCGTGCGCAGAGCGTGGCCAACTACCTGATCGCCCAGGGTGTCAACGGCATGCGCGTAACCACCCGTGGCGCCGGCCCGGACCAGCCGGTAGCGAGCAACGCCACCGAGTCCGGCCGGGCACAGAACCGTCGCGTGGAAATCAACCTGCGCCCGCTGGCCGGTCAGCAGTAAGCTCCCCGGTTGCGCATGAAGCCCCCGTTATCGGGGGCTTTTCATTTTGGGGCTCCGATAGCCGTCCATCGCCGGGCAGGTGGCAAAACGCCGCGGGATGGATTCCTGACTAGACTGCTCAGCAAGGCCGTCACTGTGTTGCCGGTGATGGTATCGGTCAGGGATTCGGAGCTCGCATGGACGACGAACCTGCTTTTTTCTCCTCTTTGCGGTCCTGGTTGCCCTTGCTGGTGGCGCTGGTCGTGTTCGTTGGGCTCGGCGGCCTGGTCGCCTGGCAGTGGCGGACGCTGGAAGACAGCAACCGCCATGAGCAGGAGCAGCGTTTCGAGCTGGCGGTGGACGACGTCGAGCAGAGTCTGCTCAACCGCATGCGGGCCTACGAAATGGTACTGCGCGGTATGTCCGGGCTGTTCGTCGACGATGCCGAGCCGAGCGAGGAAGCCTGGCACCGTGCCGCCGACCAGTTGCGCCTGCAGGAGCGCTATCCGGGCATGCAGGCGCTGGGCTGGGGGCGTTATCTGCCGGGCAGCGGGCTGGACGTCTGGCTCGCCAGCGGTGCCGTACGGATTTTTCCGGAGGGGAAGCGGGACGACTATGTGTTCGTCCGCTACATCCACCCGATGGACTGGCGCAATAGCCGCGTGCTGGGCTTCGATATGTTCAGCCAGGCCACACGCCGGCAGGCCATCGAGGCGGCTCGCGACAGCGGCGAGGCGGTGTTGACCGGCCCGTTGCGGCTGCGCCAGGAAACCGAGCAGGATGCCCAGGGCGTGGTGCTCTACCTGCCGGTTTATCGCCCGAAATCACCGATCACCACGCCGGAGGAACGGCGGGCAGCGCTGACCGGTATGGTCTACGGCGCATTCCGGGTCGATGACCTTTTACGTGGCGTGCTGGGGGCCACCGGCACGCTCTATCACATCGAACTGTTCGACAGCGCGGCCACCGGCACGCCGCTGCTCCGCGCCCAGGAGGTGGGCCCGAAGGCACCCCGCTTTCAGATGAGCCGCGATCTGAATCTCTATGGCCGCGACTGGCGGCTGACGGTCAGCAGCATGCCGGCCTACGAGCGCGCACTGGGCGGGCGGCATCTGTCGTTCAGCCTGTGGAGCGGCCTGTTGGCGTCGGCCTTGCTGGCGCTGCTGATCGGCGGCTACCTCTTCCTGCGGGAGCGGACGCTGGCCAGCAGCCAGTTGCTCGGCGAGCGCCTGCGCGAGCGCGAGGAACGCTTCCGCCTGGTGGTGGAGGCCTCGCCGAACGCCATCGTGCTGGTCGACAGCCGCGGCCGTATCGCCATGGTCAACCGGCAGACCGAGGTGATGTTCGGCTATTCCCGCGACGAGTTGCTCGGGCAGCAGGTGGAAATGCTCATGCCCGACGCCGTGCGCGCGGCGCACGTGGGGCTGCGCGAGAATTTCCAGAAGAGCCCGGAAACCCGCCGCATGGGCGGCAACCGCGAGCTGTTCGGGCAGCACCGCGACGGTCGCTCGATCCCGCTGGAAGTGGGCCTGTCTCCGCTGCGCAGCGGCAAGGATGTACTGGTCCAGGCGGTGATCATCGACATCAGTGCGCGCAAGGCGGCCGAGGAGCGCTTCCGCCTGGTGGTGGAGGCCTCGCCGAACGCCATCGTGCTGGTCGACAGCCGGGGACGGATTGCCATGGCCAACCAGCAGACGGAGCAGATGTTCGGCTATCCCCGTGCCGAGCTGCTGGGCCAGCCGGTGGAGGTCCTGTTGCCGTCCGCCCTGCAGGAAATCCACGTGGGGCTGCGCGAAGGCTATCTGCGTGCGCCGACTCCGCGGCGCATGGGTGGCAACCGCGAGCTGTTCGGGCAGCACCGCGACGGTCATTCGATCCCGCTGGAGGTGGGCTTGTCGCCGCTGCGTAGCGGCGACGACGTGCTGGTGCAGGCGGTGATCATCGACATCAGTGCACGCAAGGCGGCGGAGGAGCGCCTGCGCATCCAGGCCGAGCAACTGGCGGTGGCCAACCGCTACAAGTCGGAATTCCTCGCCAACATGTCCCACGAGTTGCGCACCCCGTTGAACAGCATCCTGATCCTCAGCGACCAGTTGAAGCAGAACAGCGCCGGCAACTTGAGCGAAAAGCAGATCAAGCACGCCGACATCATCCACCGGGCCGGCAGCGATCTGCTGCAATTGATCAACGATGTGCTGGACCTGGCGAAGATCGAGGCCGGACGCGTCCAGCTCAAGCTGGAGCCGGTGACCGTCCACGACATGCTGGCGGAGCTGGATGCCAGCCTGCGGCCGATGGCCGAGCTGAAAGGTCTGCAGTTGCACAGCAGCGTCGATCCGGACGTGCCGCGCACCATCTACAGCGACCGTGGCCGGCTGCACCAGATTCTGCGCAATCTGCTGTCCAACGCGCTCAAGTTCACCGAACACGGCGAGGTGGCGTTGCGGGTGTCCTGCGGGCCCGGCCCGGACGATACGCGCCAGACCCTGCGCATCGAGGTCAGCGACACCGGCATCGGTATTCCGGCCGAGCAGCACGAGCGAATCTTCCAGGCGTTCCAGCAGATCGACGGTTCCACCAGCCGGCGCTTCGGCGGGACCGGCCTGGGGCTGGCGATCACCCGCCAGTTGGTGGATGTACTGGATGGCGACATCCAACTCGAGAGCACCCCGGGGGAGGGCTCGCATTTCATCGTCAGGCTGCCGATCATCCCGCTGCCGCAGACCCAGGAGAGTACGGCCGGGAGCGGTCCGTTGCGCGCTGGCGAGGGGCCGGCGCTGCTGATCATCGAAGACGACGCCAATTTCGCCGCGGTGGTGGCCGAGGCGGCCCAGGCCCACGGTTTTTCCAGCGTGCTCTGCCAGACCGGCAGGCAGGCGCTCGACCTGCTCCAGCAGGAGCGTTTCGCCGCGATCATTCTCGACATCCTGTTGCCGGACGTCAGTGGCTGGCAAATCTACCGGCGCCTGCGCAGCCTGAACCAGCATCGTGGTACGCCAGTCCATATTATTTCCTGCGTACCGCAGCCGCAGAACTGGCAGGACGACACCCATTATCTGGTTAAGCCGATCGATCGGGAGGCACTGGAGCACGTGTTCGAAGACTTGACCCTGCTCAGCCAGACGCTGCCCTATCTGTTGCTGGTGGAGGATGTCGAGTGGGAGCGCGAGCACTACGCCGGGCACCTCCGGCAACTGGGCTTCACCGTGGTTGCCGCGGGGAGCGCCGAGGAAGCGCGGAAGGCCTATGGGCAGCATGCGTTCGCCGCCCTGGTGATCGATCTCGACCTGCCCGATCAGGACGGTTTCGATCTGCTGGAAAGCCTGCACCGGTTGCGGCCGCTGGAGAACGCGCGGGTGGTGATCAACACCGGCGTGGATGTCACCCAGCAGGCCCTGCAACGCCTGCGACGCTATTCGGCGGTGGTGGTGCGCAAGGCGGGCGACGATCTCAGCGCGCTGAGCGCCGCGGTCCAGGGGTTCCTTTCCAGCGTGGGGGAACCGGTCCCGATCGGCGAGGCGTTCAGCCCATTGCAAGGGCGGCGGGTGCTGCTGGTGGATGACGATGTGCGCAACATCTACGCGATGACCGCGCTGCTCGACGAGGTCGGCCTGCTGGTGATGCCGGCGCGGGACGGCCAGGAGGCCATCGAGCTGTTCCTGCGCGAGCCATTCGATCTGGTCCTGATGGATATCGCCATGCCCAACATGGACGGCTACACGGCGATCCGCCTGCTCAAGGAAGAACACGGTTGCCGCGCCCCGGTGATCGCCCTGACCGCGCTGGCGATGAAGGGCGACCGGGAGAAATGCCTGGAGGCCGGCGCGGACGATTACCTGGCCAAGCCCGTGGGACGCCAGGAGTTGCTCGATGTGCTGTATCGGTGGTTGGACAAACCGGGAGGTCGCGATGGTGCTAGCGCAGCTTAAGCCGGTGCCCAAGAACCAGGTGCTGCTGGTGGTGGATGACCGCGAGGAGAACCGGGTGGCCATGGAGGCGTTGCTGGGCGACGGCGATTGGGAGGTACGCTGCGTCGATAGCGGTCAGGCCGCCCTGCGCTGCCTGCTGGAAGAGGACGTCGGGCTGGTGCTGCTGGACGTGCAGATGCCGGAGATGGACGGCTTCGAGGTGGCGCGCCTGATGCGCGGCAACCCACGGACCCGCTACACACCGATCATTTTCATTTCGGCCATCGCCCACACCCACGACTCGGTGTTGCATGGCTACGCCAACGGGGCGGTGGATTTCCTGCTCAAACCGTTCGACCCACAGGTACTGCGCTACAAGATCAACGTGCTGCTGGAGCACGAGCGCAATCGCCATGAGCTGCAGATGCTCAGCCAGCAGTTGGACAGCGCCCGCGCGTTCAACGCCTCGGTGCTGGAAAATGCCGCGGAAGGCATCCTGGTGGTGGATGACAAGGGCTGCATCGGCTTTGCCAACCCGGCCATGGCGCGCATGCTCGGCACTACGGTGGAGGCGCTGCGCGGCACGGCCCTGCTCGGCTACCTGGCGAGCCCGGAAATGCCGCTGCGCTGGAGCGAGTCCGAGTTCTATCACCACTGGCGCCAGGGCGAGACCTACCGCCTGCACGACGCCGCCTTGCGCACCGGGGGCGGCGAGCTGCTGCCGGTGGCGCTGTCCTGCTCGCCGTTGCCGCAGTTGCAACAGTCCATGGTGGTGATCGTCCTGGACATGTCGACCGTGCGCGACCTGCATGCCCAGCTCGAATCCCAGGCGATCACCGATGCCCTGACCGGCCTGCTCAACCGGCGGGGCTTTCACCAGGCGCTGGAGTCCGTATTGGCGCGGATCGAGCGCAGCAGCAACAGCGAACGCAACAACCGGCGCATGGCCTTGCTGTATGTGGACCTGGACGGCTTCAAACGCATCAACGATTCCCTCGGCCACGCCGCCGGGGACATGGTGCTGCGCCGGGTCGCCGATCAACTGCGCGCCTGCATGCGCCCTTACGACACCCTGGCGCGCATGGGCGGCGATGAGTTCACCGCCTTGCTCGATTCCCTCGGCCACCCGGAAGACGCCGCGCGGGTGGCGGAAAAGCTGATCGAAACCCTGTCGGGCCGTTATGAAGTGGATGGCATCGAGGTGACCATGGGCGCCAGCGTCGGCATCGCCTGTTTTCCCGAGTGTGGGCAGACGGTGGACGGCCTGCTCTGCGCCGCCGACATGGCCATGTACGAGGCCAAGCGGGCCGGGCGACAGCAGTATCGCTTCTTCTCCCCGGAGATGAACGGCCGGGCGCGGTCGCGGCTGATGCTGGAAGAAAGTCTACGCAGCGCCATCGAGCACGACGATTTCGTTCTCGTCTATCAGCCGCAGATTTACCTGGACAGCGGCCGCCTGCGTGGTTTCGAGGCGCTTTTGCGCTGGCAGCACCGGGTCGCCGGCACCGTGGCGCCCAGTGTGTTCATTCCGCTGCTGGAGGAAACCCGGCTGATCAACCGCCTGGGCGACTGGATTTTCCAGCATGGCATCGGCCAATGCCGGGACTGGCAGCCGGTGTTCGGCAATGGCCTGGTGATGAGCCTAAACGTCAGCCCGGTGCAGTTCAGCATGCCCAAGCTGGTCGACGACCTGCGCCGGGTGCTGGACGAAAAGGGGCTCGCGCCCGCCCAGCTCGAGGTAGAGGTCACCGAAAGCGCCCTGATGCAGGATCTGGATGTGACCCGCGAGCAGTTGCGTCAACTGCGCGATCTGGGTGTGCGCATCGCCATCGACGATTTTGGCACCGGCTATTCGTCGCTGGCCTACCTGCGCCACTTCGAACTGGACACGCTGAAGATCGACCGGCTGTTTATTTCCAACATGCTCGAATCGCCACGGGATGCGGCGGTGGTGAGCACCATCATCGATCTTGGCCGCCACCTCGGGCTGGAGGTGATCGCCGAAGGGGTGGAAACCCTGGAGCAGCGCGACTGGCTGATCGCCCATGACTGCAACATCATGCAGGGCTACCTCGTCGCTCCGGGACTGCCGGCCAAGGTAGCTTCGGTGTTTCCGCAGCAACTGGACTGGAACGCGCTGGTGGCCGGGGAACGCGGGGCCGTGCGCGGAGGGGCTTGACGTAGGAGCCAGCTTTGCGGGCGATTCACATGTTCGGCGATGCACCGATTCGCGAGCAGAGCTCGCTCCTACAGGTTTTCGAATCTCCGTGTGGGCCCATACCTGTAGCCCGGAGAAGCGAAGCGCAATCCGGGAGTGCGGATTCCCGCGTACAGAGAGTAAGCGCCAGCCCCGCGTTGCGAGGCTCCACGCCGTTACTCGCCAGCAGCGTGCAAGCGATCGAGCAGGGCGTCCTTGTCTTCCCACAGACGATTGACCCACTGCTGGAAGGCCAGGCGATAAGCCTCGTCCTGGTCATAGCTCTTGCCGATGAATTCGCGTGGGATCGGCAGTTCTTCGAAACGCACCACCACCTCGTCGAGCCCGCCGCTGAGCAGCGTCCAGAAGCTCGGATTGCCGCTGGGATAGTGGATGGTCACGTTGACCAGCGATTCCAGTTGCTCACCCATGGCATCGAGGACGAAGGCGATGCCGCCGGCCTTCGGCTTGAGCAGGTGGCGGAACGGCGATGCCTGTTCGGCATGCTTCTCGGGAGTGAAACGGGTGCCTTCGAGGAAGTTGAAGATGCCCACCGGGTTGTGGCGGAACTTGGCGCAGGCGCGGCGGGTGGTGGCCAGGTCCTTGCCTTTCTTCTCCGGGTGCTTGGCTAGGTAGGCCTTCGAATAGCGCTTCATGAACGGGAAATCCAGCGCCCACCAGCACAGGCCGATCACCGGGACCCAGATCAGCTCCTGCTTGAGGAAGAACTTCAACGGGCGGATGCGCCGGTTGAGGATGTATTGCAGCACCAGGATATCGGCCCAGCTCTGATGGTTGCTGGTGACCAGGTAGGAGTGCTGGTAGTCCAGCGGTTCCAGGCCCTGGATATCCCAGCGGGTCCGCCGCACCAGGGCCATCCAGCCCTTGTTGCAGCTGATCCAGGATTCCTGGATGAAGCTCATCGCCACATTGCACAGGCGCCGGGTCGGCCCGAAGGGC
This sequence comes from Pseudomonas sp. PIC25, assembly GCF_002286785.1. GTDB lineage: Bacteria > Pseudomonadota > Gammaproteobacteria > Pseudomonadales > Pseudomonadaceae > Pseudomonas_M. The sequence goes on from NZ_MUJY01000067.1 coordinate 54,886, forward strand.
AGCAGAATCTTGAACAAGGTGACGGCGAACAGGGGCCAACACCAGAACAGGGTGTTCAGCGCCAGCAGCAAGCCGGCGAGCACACCGCGCAGGGCGGCGGGGAGAAAACTCAGCATGGTGCGGAGATGCCTTGGCTAAGGGCGCCTGCCTGCGAAGCCGCGCCGTGGGTCGGGCCGCTGTGCTCCCTCACGGCGGCGAATCGGGCGCCAAGGTTAACGGTTGTGCACTGAACTGCAAGCGCCATCACGGACCGGCAAGTCACGTTTTCCGGGGCCTGTCGGGCTGCGGGTCACCTGCGAAGCGCCCGTCCGGGCGCCTCGCGGGAGCGGTTCACGGCTTGGCCGCGGCCTGGATGGCGGTCAGGGCGATGGTGTAGACGATGTCGTCCACCAGGGCGCCGCGCGATAGGTCGTTCACCGGCTTGCGCAGGCCCTGCAGCATCGGGCCGACGCTGATGCAGTCGGCACTGCGCTGTACCGCCTTGTAGGTGGTGTTGCCAGTATTCAGGTCGGGGAACACGAACACCGTGGCGCGGCCGGCCACCGGGCTGTTCGGAGCCTTCTGCCGGCCGACGCTTTCGATGGCCGCCGCGTCGTACTGCAGCGGGCCGTCGATCAGCAGATCGGGGCGGCTGGCGCGGGCCAGGCGGGTGGCCTCGCGGACTTTCTCGACCTCCTCGCCGCTACCCGAATCGCCGGTGGAATAGCTGATCATCGCCACCCGCGGCGGAATGCCGAAGGCGGTGGCCGAGTCGGCGCTCTGGATGGCGATCTCGGCCAGCTCGGCGGCGCTCGGGTCGGGGTTCACCGCGCAGTCGCCATAGACCAGCACCTGGTCCGGCAGGAGCATGAAGAACACCGAGGACACCAGCTTGTAGCCGGGGGCGGTCTTGATCAGCTGCAAGGCCGGGCGGATGGTGTTGGCGGTGGTGTGGATGGCGCCGGACACCAGGCCGTCCACTTCATCCAGGGCCAACATCATGGTGCCGAGCACCACGCTGTCCTCGAGCTGGGCGGCGGCCATGGGCGCGTTCAGTCCCTTGCCCTTGCGCAGCTCGACCATGGGCTCGACGTAGCGCTCGCGGATCAGGTCCGGGTCGAGGATTTCCAGGTCCGGCGGTAGCACGATGCCTTGCGCTTGGGCGACGCCGTGTACGGCTTCCGGCTTGGCCAGCAGCACGCAGCGGGCGATGCCGCGCGCCTGACAGATCGCGGCGGCTTGTACGGTGCGCGGTTCGCTGCCTTCCGGCAGGACGATGCGCTTGTTGGCGGCCTGGGCGCGCTTGACCAGTTGATAGCGAAACGCCGGCGGCGACAGGCGCAGTTCGCGCGGGGTGCCGCAGCGCTGGCGCAGCCATTCGTGCTCGATGTGGCTGGCGACGTATTCGGTGACGTTCTCCGCCCGCTCGCGGTCGTCCACCGGGATTTCCTTGTTCAGCCGGTTGAGATTGGTGGCGGTGTCATAGGAGCCGGTGGACACGGTGAGCACCGGCAGACCGCTTTGCAGGGCACCCCGGCAGAGTTCCATGATGCGCGGGTCCGGCGGGAAATCGCTGCACAGCAGCAGGCCGGCCAGAGGCACGCCGTTCATCGCGGCGAGGCTGGTGGCGAGGATGATGTCGTCGCGATCGCCAGGGGTCACCACCAGAACGCCGGGTTTGAGCAGTTGCACCGTGTTGGGCACTGCGCGGGCGCAGAGGACGATCTTCAGCACACGGCGTTGCTCGTAGTCGCCGGCATTCAGCACCCGCGCGCCGAGCAGGTCGGCAACGTCGCGGGTACGCGGCGCGTTCAGCTCGTCGCGCCAGGGAATGCAGCCGATCAGGCGGAAGTCGTTGGCTTTCCTGAGCAACGGCGAGACCTCTTTCAGGCGGTTGGCGAAGGCGTCCACACCGTCGTCGCTGCGCACCTTGTTGAGAATCACGCCGAGCACCTTCGGGTCCTTCGGGCCGCCGAACAGTTGGGCCTGGATCTCGATACGGTCGGACAGTTCGTTGAGCGTCTCGCTCTCCGGCGCCGACACCAGGATCACGTCGGCGTCCAGGCTCTTGGCCAGGTGGAAGTTGACCCGTGCGGCATAGCTGGCGTGGCGGGTCGGCACCATGCCTTCGACCACCACCACGTCGTTACCCTCGGCTGCCTGTTGGTAGAGGCTGATGATTTCCTCCAGCAACTCGTCCAGATGGCCGTCGCCGAGCATGTGCTCGACCTGGGACAGCGGCAGCGGCTTGGGCGGGGTCAGGCCATGGGTGCGGGCGATCAGTTCGGTGGAGCGTTCCGGCCCTTCGTCGCCGGGGTGCGGCTGGGCAATCGGCTTGAAGAAACCGACCTTGAGGCCGGCGCGCTCCAGGGCGCGGACCAGGCCGAGGCTGATGGAGGTGAGACCGACGCCGAAGCCGGTGGGTGCGATGAAGAAGGTATGCATGTCGTGTCCTTGTGGGCGCGTTTTTGCACGCCCGTACTGTTTCTGCGAGGCAGGCGGGTAGCACGCCTCGCGGTTCTGCGATCAGTGGTCGAGCAGCGCCAGGGTATCCAGCGCGATCTGCCGTTCTTCGTTGGTCGGTACGACCAGTACGCGGGGCGTTCCATAAGCCTGGATGGCGCCGCCGACGCCGCGCACGCAACGCGCATTGGCCTCGTTGTCCAAGGACAGGCCGAACAGCCGCAGGTGGGCCACCGTCTTGCTGCGCACCAGCGGCGAGTTCTCGCCGATGCCACCGGTGAAGATCAGGCCGTCCAGTTGCGGCAGGGCGCAGCTCATGGCCGCCAGGGACTTCGCCAGGCGATAGCAGAACACCTCGATGGCCAGGGTGGCGCCGGCATGGCCCTGCTCGCGGGCCTTCTCCAGGCTGCGCATGTCGTTGGACAGCCCGGACAGCCCCTTGAGCCCGCTGTCGCGGTTGAGCATGCGGTCGATCTCTTCCAGGCTCCAGCCGAGGGTACGGTGCAGGTGGCTGTGGAGGTTGGGGTCGACGTCGCCGCTGCGGGTGCCCATCACCAGGCCCTCCAGCGGGGTCAGGCCCATGCTGGTGTCGCGGCTCTGGCCGTTGACGATGGCACAGGTGGAGCAGCCGTTGCCCAGGTGTGCCGACAGCCAGCTGCTGTCGCCCACCGACAGGCCGGCCATCTCCGCCGCGCGACGGCTGACGAAACGGTGGCTGGTGCCGTGGAAGCCATAGCGGCGTACGCCGTGCTCGCGGTACAGCGAATCCGGCAGGGCGTAGCGGTAGGCGTGCTCGGGCATCGTCTGGTGGAAGGCGGTATCGAACACCGCCACGTGCGGCAGGTTGGCGAACAGTTTCATCGCCGCCTCGATGCCTTGCAGGTTGGCCGGGTTGTGCAGCGGCGCCAGCGGCGCCGTGGCGTTGATTGCCGCCAGCACCTTCGGATCCAGGCGGGTAGCGGCGGTGAACAGCTCGCCACCGTGCACCACCCGGTGGCCGATGCCGTGCAGCTTGCCGCCGGCGGCGCCCTGCACCAGCGGCAGGAGTTGCGAGAGGGCGGCGCGGTGATCGCCGTTGGGAATGATCAGGCTATCCCGCTCGCCGCTGCCGCGCTGCCAGTGCAGCACCGCAACCGGCGAGCCGAGGCGTTCGGCGATCCCGCTGAGGGGAAATTGGGAGTGGGCTTCGTTGACCAGGGCGAACTTGATCGACGAACTGCCGCAGTTGATCACCAGAATGTTTCGAGCGGGCATCAGGAATCCTTATCGTGCAGACCTTGCGCACACCAGCCGCAAGGGAACAAATGGCCCAATTGCGCGTGCCGCTGCGCCGGATCGATCACCCACGGGCGCGATTGCCAGGGCGGTTGATGACGCAGATGCTGAGTATGGCCACAGGACAAGACTGCCACCCAATGACCGTCTTCATCCTGACGGAAGTCAACCAGCCGTGGTTCCGCCGTGTCCCGCCCGTCCGGGCTCGGTTCGCATTCCGTCGGGGGCGGGGTTACACTTGAGTGCTCATCTTTCTTTAGCAAAAGGTTCTGCCCCATGCCGATCGCCCGCAACAAGGCCGTTTCTATCGACTATACCCTGACCAACGATGCCGGTGAGGTGATCGATAGCTCCGCTGGCGGTGCGCCGCTGGTCTACCTGCATGGTGCAGGCAACATCATCGTCGGTCTGGAAAAGGCCCTCGAAGGCAAGCAGGCCGGTGACGAGATCACCGTCGCCATCGAGCCGGAAGACGCCTACGGCGAATACAGCGCCGAGCTGGTCGCGACCCTGAGCCGCGCCATGTTCGAAGGTGTCGACGAGCTGGAAGTCGGCATGCAGTTCCACGCCTCCGGCCCGGACGGCAGCATGCAGATCGTCACCATCCGCGACCTGGAAGGCGACGACGTGATCGTCGACGGCAACCATCCGCTGGCCGGCCAGCGTCTAAACTTCCAGGTCAAGGTTGTCGATGTACGTGACGCCACCGCGGAAGAGATCGCTCATGGCCATATCCATGGGGAAGGTGGTCATCATCACTGATGAATTTGGCTGCTAAGCTGAATTGACCGAGAAGGCGCCCACGGGCGCCTTTTTTGTCCGCCCGATTCGGCGAAAGCCGGGTGGTGGCCGGTCGGCGCATTGGAATAGGGAGTCTCTCATGAGTGCATTTCACGATCTCACGCTGCGTGCGCTGGATGGCAAGGAACTGCCGCTCGCGCCTTTCAAGGGCAAGTTGCTGCTGGTGGTCAATGTGGCTTCCAAATGTGGCCTGACGCCGCAATACGCGGGGCTGGAAAAGCTCTACCAGACCTACCGCGACCGAGGTTTCGTGGTGCTCGGGCTGCCCTGCAACCAGTTCGCCGGCCAGGAACCGGGCAGCGAGGATGAGATTCGCGAATTCTGCAGCCTCAACTACGGCGTGAGCTTCCCGCTCGGCAGCAAGCTGGATGTGAACGGACCGGGGCGGCACCCGCTGTATCGCCTGCTGGCTGGCGAAGGCGCCGAATTTCCCGGCGACATCACCTGGAATTTCGAGAAATTCCTCGTCGGTCCGGATGGGCGGGTGCTGGCGCGCTTCTCTCCTCGCACTGCCCCGGACGATCCCGCCTTGATCCAGGCCATCGAAAAGGCCCTGGGTTAGCAGGGCACTGTTTGTGTAGGAGCGAGCTTGCTCGCGAAAGGCACTGCCAGAGCTTCGCCAGCAGAGCTGGCTCCTACATTTGCAACGATGCCTGCTTGGGATTCGTGACGTTCCGCTCTTCTGACCCTTGATCACTCCCATCAATGATGCTGGGCGCGGCGAGACGACCGGTCATATGCTGCGCCCATGAACAGCAGCATTCGAAACGACAAGCGTGACCTGATCCTCGCCAAGGGCGCCGAGGTGATGACCCGTCGCGGCTATCACGGCACCGGCGTGCAGGAAATCGTCCAGGCCGCGAGCATTCCCAAGGGCTCCTTCTATCACTACTTCGCCAGCAAGGAAGACTTCGCCCTGCAGGCGTTGGAGTACCTCTACGGCCCGCGTCTGGAGCGCTATGCCCAGGCGCTGGCCGACCCGGCGTCGAGCCCGCGCGAGCGCATCCTGGCGTATTACCGCGACCTGCAGGCCCATTTCAGTCGGCAGGAGCGGCTCGAGTATTACTGCTTCATCGGCAGCCTGAGTTTCGAAATGGCCGAGTTGTCCCCGGCCATCGCCGCCGAGGTGGACAGGATTCTCCAACGCTCGGTGGACATCCTCCGCGGTTGCCTGGAAGAGGCCCAGGCGGCTGGCGAGCTGCCCGCCGAGGAAGACTGCGCGAACCTCGCCATGTTCATCACCCAGGCCTGGCAGGGCGCGCTGACCCGGCTCAAGGTCGGTGCCGGCCTGCTTCCCGTGAACGCTTTCATCACCCGGCTGGAACGTCTGCTCCGGCCCTGATCTTTCATTTGCCCAACGACGAGACGACCGGTCATCTGGCCGGCCCAAGGAGACAGCATGACCGCTCAAGCCCTGTTCCAACCCTTCCACCTTGGAGCCCTGGAGCTGCCGACCCGCGTGGTCATGGCGCCCATGACCCGCTCCTTCTCGCCGGGCGGCGTGCCCAATGCGCAGGTGGCCGAGTACTACCGCCGCCGCGCTGCCGCAGGGGTTGGCCTGATCGTCACCGAAGGCACCACGGTCGGCCATGCCGCTGCCAACGGCTATCCCAACGTGCCGCGTTTCTACGGCGAGGATGCCCTGGCCGGCTGGAAGCAGGTGGTCGATGCCGTCCACGCCGAAGGCGGCAAGATCGTGCCGCAGCTCTGGCACGTGGGTAATGTGCGCCGTCTCGGCACCGAGCCGGATGCCAGCGTGCCGGGCTATGGCCCGATGGAGAAACTCAAGGACGGCCAGGTGGTGGTGCACGGCATGACCAAGGCCGATATCCAGGACGTCATCGCCGCCTTCGCCCAGGCCGCGCGGGACGCCAAGGCCATCGGCATGGACGGCGTGGAAATCCACGGCGCCCACGGCTACCTGATCGACCAGTTCTTCTGGGAAGGCAGCAACCAACGCACCGACGAGTACGGCGGCAGCCTGGCCAATCGCTCGCGCTTCGCCATCGAGCTGATCCAGGCGGTGCGTGCCGCGGTCGGCCCCGACTATCCGATCATCTTCCGTTTCTCCCAGTGGAAGCAGCAGGACTACACCGCGCGCCTGGTGCAGACCCCCGAAGCCCTGGGCGAATTCCTCAAGCCACTGTGCGATGCCGGCGTGGATATCTTCCACTGTTCGACCCGCCGCTTCTGGGAACCGGAGTTCGAAGGCTCCGACCTCAACTTGGCTGGCTGGACCCGCCAGCTCACCGGAAAGCCGACCATCACCGTGGGCAGCGTTGGCCTTGACGGCGAATTCCTGCAATTCATGGTCAACACCGACAAGGTGGCCCAGCCGGCGAATATCGAAGGATTGCTGGAGCGCCTTAACAAGCAGGAGTTCGACCTGGTGGCCGTGGGCCGCGCCCTGTTGGTCGATCCGGACTGGGCGCTGAAGGTCCGCGACGGTCGTCTGCAGGACATCCTGCCGTTCAGTCGCGAGGCGCTGAAGACGCTGGTGTGAGGTAAGTGCGTAGGGGCGAATTTATTCGCCCCGGTTCTCTGACGGTTCGCCAGCAGAGCTGGCGCCTACGCAACGCGTGGATTCACTTCACAGCTCGCCTACCGGATCCTCTGATCCGCCCCGCCCGTCACCGGCATCTCCGCCGGTGCGGCGCGGGCACTGTGCAGGTGTTGTTCGAACTGCCGGACAATGGCCGCCCAACCTTGGCGGTTGGCGTGCTGGCGGGCGTTCAGGCGGACCCGGCGCAGGGTTTCGTCATCTTCCAGCAGCCAACGCGCGGCATCGATGAAGCCCTCCTCGTCGCCAGGCACCGCCAGCGCGCCGTTATGCCCGTGGCGGATGTGCTGGGCCGCCGCGGCCTGGTCGTAGGCCACCACGCCAAGGCCGGAGGCGAGGGCCTCCAGCACCACATTGCCGAAGGTTTCGGACAGGCTCGGGAAGAGGAACAGATCGCCCGAGGCATAGTGCTCGGCCAGGGGTTCGCCCCGCTGCAACCCGCAGAACAGGGCGTCCGGCATGGCCTGCTGCAACGCCGCGCGCTGCGGCCCGTCGCCGACCAGGATCAGCTTCAGCCGGCGCTGTGGATAACGTTGCCGCAAGGCGCGGAAGCAGCGGTCGAGCAGGCCGAGGTTCTTCTCCGCCGCCAACCGGCCGACATGGATCACCGCGATGTCGTCTTCTCCCAGCCCCCACTGTTCGCGTAGCGCGGCGCTGCGCCGGGAGGGATGGAACAACTGGCCATCGACGCCCCGGGCGAGCAGGGCGATGCGTTCGAAGCCGCGACGTTCCAGCTCGATGCACTGGCTGGCGCTGGGGACCAGGGTCAGGCGGGTGCGGTTGTGAAACCAGCGCAGGTAATTGGTCACCAACCGGGTCAGCAGGCCCAAGCCATAGTGGCTGCTGTATTGCTGGAAATTGGTGTGAAAGCCACTGACCACCGGGATATCCAGCCGCCGCGCCGCGCGCAGCGCGGACAACCCGAGCGGGCCTTCGGTGGCGATGTAGAGCACGTCCGGTCGACGGCGCTTCCAGCGGCGCAACAGCTTGTGCAGGGAAGACTGCCCCCATTGCAGGCCGGGATAACCCACCAGTGGCCAACCTCGGGTCAGCAACAGTTCATCGTCGCTGTGGCGGCCCTGATCGGTGCTCTGCCGGGGGCGCACCAATTGCAGGGTGTGGCCTTGCTCGCGCAGGCCGGCGCAGAGGCGTCCCAGGGTATTGGCGACGCCGTTGATTTCCGGAGGGAAGGTTTCGCTGACGAGAGCGATGTGCAGGGGAGTCGGGCTCATGACGCCAGTCTCGACCGGCGTCATGTAGGCCATGTGAAGGTTGTATTACCGAATCGTGACAGCCTTGTCCCCATCCTCGCGCACCCAGAACAAGGTCGCCCCGGCCACCGCCGCCGGCATCATCAGGATGTTGACGAAGGGGATCAGCAGCGCCAGGTACACGGCCCCGCCGAAGCCCAGGCTCTGCCAGCGTTTCTCGCGCAGCCAGGCGAGCATCTCGTTCCAGCCCAGCTTGTGGTTGTCGGCCGGGTAGTCGATGTACTGCACGGCCATCATCCAGACGCCGAACAGAATCCAGAGCGGCGCGGCAATCAGGTTGACGCCGGGGATGAAGGAAAGAATCAGCAGGCCGATGGCGCGCGGCAGGAAATAGCCCAGCTTGCGCATCTCCCGACCGATGGTGCGCGGCACCATGGCTATCAGCTCGGCCCAGCGGAACGGCGGGAAGTCGTCGCGGCCGCGGGCCACCACTTCCACTTTCTCGGCGAGAAAGCCGTTGAACGGCGCAGCGATGAAGGTCGCCAGCAGGTTGAAGGTGAAGAACATAATCACCAGCACCAGCAGGACGAACAACGGCCAGAGGATGTACTGCAGAAAGCTCAGCCATTCCGGCAGGCTCGGCAGCAGGCTATCCACCCAGCCGCTGAACTGCTGTACCGCTAGCACGATCAGGCCGGTGAACAGAATCAGATTGATGGTCAGCGGCAGCAGCACGAACAGCCGCAGGCCGGGACGCAGCACGAGTTTGAGGCCCTCGCTCAGGTATTGCGGGCCGGTCAGCGCGGAAGGGGGCATGGACGTCTCTCGTACGGTGGAAACGCGCCGACCTTACCGGCTTTGCGGATGCGTTGAAAGCCTCGGCGGATGATAGAGAAATGCGCAGTTGCGCTGCCGTTTAGCCTGGTACATGGCGCTGTCGGCCGCCTTGATCAGGCTTTCCGCGTCCTGCGCATGGGTGGGGAAGAGGGCGATGCCGACACTCGGCGTTACGAAGTCGATGACGTGTCCTCCCAGCGTGAAGGGCGCATCCAGTACCTTCACCAGGCGCAGGGCGAGTCCGGAGGCCGAGTCGCCATCCGAGCCGGGCAGCAGCAGGGTGAACTCGTCGCCGCCCAGGCGATAGAGCCGGTCCGGCTGGCGCAGCGCGCCGCGCAAGCGGTCGGCGATGGCCACCAGCAGGGCATCGCCGATGTCGTGGCCGAAGCGGTCGTTGACTTCCTTGAACCTGTCCAGGTCCAGGTACAGCAGGGCCAGCGAGGATTGCTGGCGTTGCGCGAGTTCCAGGGCGTCCTTGAGCTGCTCGCTGAAGGCCTTGCGATTGCCCAGGTTGGTCAACGGGTCGCGGTAGGCCATGTCGAGCAATTGGTTCTGGTAGGCCATCTGCGCGGTGATGTCGCGCAGGATGCCGCGGAAGCCGGCGAACTGGCCCTGCATGTCCTGAATGATGGAAAAGCGCGTTTCGAAGTGGCCGAGATTGCCGTCGCGGCGCTTGAAGGACGAGGTGAAAATGGGCTTTCCCCCACGGAGCGCCTCGGCGAACTGTTTTTTTGCGCGCTCGACATCGGGGTCGCCGAGTATCTCGCGGTAGGAGCGGCCAACGATCTGGTCCGGGGAATAGCCGAACAGGTCGCACAGGGCCTGGTTGGCCGCGCGCAGTGTGCCCCTGGCGTCGATCTCGAAATAGGCGTCCTGGATGCTGTCGAGGATCAGCCGGTCGCGGGCTTCGCTCTGTTGCAGGCGTTCGAGCATCCGGTTGAGTTCGCGGGAAAGCTGGCCCAGTTCGTCCTTGCCGAGATCGCCGATGCGGGCGGTGCGGGCATCGTGGCCGATGGCGGCGACTTCGCGATTCAGGCGCATGATGCGGCGCAGCACGCCGAACTCCAGGGCCAGGTAGGCCAGCAGCAAGGCGGCGACGGCCACGGAGACGGAGATATAAAGGAAGAAGCCGATTGCCTGCTTGCCCCCTTGGTACAGCACGCGGGGCTTGGTCAGGCCGAAGAGCAGCTCCGGCTCGCCCGCGGCATTGCGGTAAAGCAGTTGCATCGATTGCGCCTGCCCTTCGACCTTGCGCGGGCTGATCTGGACCGGGGCGTTGTGGTCGCTGTCTTCGATCAGGAAAGGCCAGCCAATCTCGGTCTTGTCGGGTGGCAGCAGCTCCAGCTTCGCGTCGATCAGGCTGAGATGGGTGTCCAGGTGCTCGGTGCCGAGGAAGCGCCCGGCGACGATGGCGCCCAAGGGCGGGGCCTTGGCCTGGTTGTCGGTGATGGCGGCCGAGACCAGGATCAGCGGCACGTTCCGGATCAGCGAGAGCTGGGCAACGCTGTGCAGAGGGTCGCCCCGGTTGTCCACTGCGCCGAGCCGCACGGCATGCAGGACGATGGCCTGCTGGAGCACGGCGACGTCTATGTTCTGGGGGCGGGCGGCGCCTTCCAGCTCGTGCTCGACCCAGCGCTCGGCCAGGACCTTCCCCGACGGATCGAGGTAGAGCATGAAGTCGAGTCCCATGTTGTGGACCGACTCTTCATCCAGGTTGCCTTCGATGAATTCGGGGTCGGGCTCGCGCATGTAATCCAGGCTTTCCGACCACCAGGCATAGCTGCGGGCGAGGTCGAGGGTATTGCCGGTTTCGAAGCGCATCAGGCTGTGCAGGCGAACCACTTCCTGGCGCAGAGCGGTGGCGTCCTGTTGGTCGAATCGTTTCAGCAGAATGCGATCGGCCAGTAGATAGACGGTCGCCAGGGTGAGCGTCACGAGGGGGGCAAGCAGCCAGAACAACCGGTTGCGTAGAAGCATGCAGAGACCTGAATCCGTCGTTGCAAGCAGTATAGCCAGCATCCACCTAATAAATAGCAGCCACCTATTGGGAGGATTGAGAAAGGAAATTTCTTCAATCGAAGCCGGATGGCTACCCTGGCACCACGTTTCGGACCCTTTCCCGTTTATGGGCTGCCCGCTCCTCAAGCCTTCCCCTAGCGCTTATGGTCAGCCCTTTTTATTTACCGGCCGTCGCCGGAAGGAGCTTCACCATGCCAGCGGTACGTCATGCCCGCGTCATCATTCTCGGTTCCGGCCCTGCCGGCTACACCGCGGCGGTCTATGCCGCGCGTGCCAACCTCAAGCCGCTGCTGATCACCGGCCTGCAGGCCGGCGGTCAGCTCACCACCACCACCGAGGTCGACAACTGGCCGGGCGATCCCCATGGCCTGACCGGCCCGGCGCTGATGCAGCGTATGCAGGAACACGCCGCGCGCTTCGAGACCGAGATCGTCTTCGACCATATCCATGGCGTCGACCTGGCTGGCCGGCCATTCACCCTCAAGGGCGACAGCGGCACCTACACCTGCGACGCACTGATCATCGCCACCGGCGCCAGCGCCCGTTACCTGGGGCTGCCCTCGGAGCAGGCGTTCATGGGCAAGGGCGTATCCGCCTGCGCCACCTGCGACGGCTTCTTCTACCGCAATCGCGACGTGGCGGTGGTTGGTGGCGGTAACACGGCGGTCGAAGAGGCGTTGTACCTGGCCAACATCGCCCGCAAGGTGACCCTGGTGCACCGCCGCGATAGCTTCCGCGCCGAGAAAATCCTGCAGGACAAGCTGATGGCCCGCGTCGCCGAGGGCAAGATCGAGCTGAAGCTCAATGCCGAGGTCGACGAGGTGCTGGGCGATGACATGGGCGTCACCGGCGTGCGCGTGAAGATGCTGGACGGCAGCCGCGAAGACTTGAAAGTGGATGGCCTGTTCGTCGCCATCGGCCATACCCCGAACACCTCCCTGTTCGAAGGCCAGTTGGCGCTCAAGGACGGCTACCTGGTGGTCAACGGCGGTCGCGAAGGTAATGCCACGGCCACCAGCGTGCCGGGCGTCTTCGCCGCTGGCGACGTGGCCGACCACGTCTACCGCCAGGCGATCACTTCCGCCGGGGCTGGCTGCATGGCCGCGCTGGATGTGGAGCGCTATCTCGACGCGCTTTGAGCCTGAGGGCGAAGTAAAAGCCCCGCTGACGACCTTGGCGGGGCTTTTTAGTTTTGTTTTTTTTCGTGCGCTTGGTCTCATTTTTGATACAGAACAGGACCGTCTAGGGATTTCCCGATTGTCTCGCCCATAGGCTAGTAGAAGAATTGCCACCCTTTGATGTTGGAGTGCCACTAGTAGTCTCCAAGGAATGGGTGGTCAATGTTCAGGTTGTCGTTTGTATTCTTCGTTCTTTGCTCCGTTTCACTTCATGCCGCTGAACCCCTCCCCGGTGACCGCGACCTGATCCGCGACCGCCAGGAGCGCGTGCTCGAAGAGCAGCGCAAGCGCCTGGAAGAGCTGCAACAGTTGCCCGGTCGCGAAGCGCCGGTCGAGCCTGCCGCGCCGGTCGTCGACGAATCCTGCTTCGAAATCCGGCGCATCGACCTCAAGGGTGCCACCCTGATTTCCCCGGCCCAGCAGCGCGAACTGCTGGCCCCCTTCGAACAGCGCTGCCTCGGCGCCAGCCAGCTCAACGAGCTGCTCAAGGCCATCACCCAGCACTACATCGATCGCGGCTACGTGACCTCCCGCGCCTACCTGCCGCAGCAGGATCTGGCCGACGGCGAGTTGGAGGTGTTGGTGGTGGAAGGCCGCCTCGAAGGGCTGGATTCCTCTGCCGTGGCCAGCGAGCGCGAGCTGGCCCTGGCCTTCCCCGGACGCGAAGGCGAACCGCTCAACCTGCGCGAGCTGGAACAACTGGTCGACCAGCTCGGCCGGCTGCCGTCGCGCCAGGCACAACTGGAACTGATCCCCGGCGAGGCGGTGGGCGGCAGCCGCGTGCAGCTCAAGGGCGAGGCGGAAAAACCCTGGCGCGCCAGCCTGGCCCGGCATAACGACGGCGAAGCCAGCACCGGCGAACAGCAATGGGGCCTGGGCCTGGACTGGGACAGCCCGCTGGGCCTGGCCGACCAGCTCAACCTGCGCGCCGGCCGCGACGCGGTGAGCGACAGCCACCGCCAGTCCAACAGCCAGAGCCTCGCCTACAGCCTGCCCTACGGCTGGTGGACCTTTCGCTACAGCTACAGCCAGAGCGACTACCGCACCCTCAACGACGCCAACGGCTTCGCCTTCCAACTGGACGGCGACAGCCGCAGCCACCAGCTCGGTGCAGAGCGCGTGCTGCACCGCGACAACGTGAGCAAGACCGCCGCCAGCCTCGGCGTCAGCCACCTGCGCACCCGCAACTACATCGAGGACTCCCTGGTCGACGTCTCCAGTCAGCGCCTCTCCGAAGGCCAACTCGGCTTCAACCACGGCCGACGCATCGGCAGCGCCTTCGTCAACCTCGACCTCGGCTGGCAGCATGGCATCGGTGCTTTCGATGCCCAGCAGAACGACCACCCGTGGGGCGGCCAGCCGGTCGCCCGCTACGACAAATACAGCCTCACCGCCAGCTACCTGCAACCGTTCCGGCTGTGGGACGAGTCCTTCAGCTTCGACAGCCTGATCAACGGCCAGCGCAGCGAAGACGTCCTGTTCGGCCCGCAGCGCATCAGCCTGGGCGGGCTCTCCTCGGTGCGCGGCTTCAAGGAACAATCCCTCTCCGGCGACAGCGGCGGCTACTGGCGCAACCAACTGCGCTGGCGCCGGCCGGTGGGCTGGGAGCCGCTGCGGCCCTTCGTGCAGGAATACGGCCTGGCCTTCGCCTACGATCTCGGCGTCATCCACGGCAACCGCCACAACCAAGGCCAGAGCGGCCGGCTCAGCGGCAACGCCGTCGAACTGTCGGCGCGTGGCCAACACCTGGCGGCCACGGTCACCTTCGCCCACTCCCTGGAGCGGCCCGACGCCATCGAGCACCGTGAGCACCCGGTGTACTTCCGGCTCGACCTCTTCTTCTGATTTTTCCGATTCGCTGTAGGCAGGAGTTTCCCGCATGGACGTCCGTCGCCCCTTCTTCCAGAACATCGCCCTCATCCTCAGCGGCGTACTGTTCCTCAACCCCATCGTCGCCACCGCGGCGGACCTGGCGGTGGCGGCCGGCAGCGGCGCCACGCTGACCCAGGCGGGCAACGGCGTGCCGGTGGTTAACATCGCCAAGCCCAACGGCAATGGCCTCTCGCACAATAAATTCAGCGAGCTGAACGTTGGCCAGCAGGGCCTGATCCTCAACAACGCCACCAACGCCACGCAAAGCACCCAGCTCGGCGGCATCATCCTCGGCAACGCGAACCTCCAGGGCCAGGCGGCGGGCCTGATCCTCAACGAAGTCACCGGCGGCAACCCCAGCCAGCTCGAGGGCTAC